>CAMKTL010000027.1:0-50471 GCA_946415675.1 uncultured Fibrobacter sp. | reverse complement strand
GTCGTCATGCTGAGCATAGCGAAGCATCCAGTAACGGTTCTCATAGCGTTGTCATCCCGGCCTTTGAGCGTCGTCATGCTGAGCATAGCGAAGCATCCAGTAACGGTTCTCATAGCGTTGTCATTCCGGCCTTGTGCCGGGATCAGCTTACACAGTTTCAATTACAGATACATCCCCCTTTGCAAAAACGCATTCTTTTTTTCGTTGCAAAAAGTAAATAACTTTCATTTCGTTGACCCGCCTGTTTCTTTGCGTTTTTCTATATTCGCCGCAAATGACTCTAAAATCCACCATAATAGCACTTCTCTTGATGTGCGTGCCCATTTTGGCTGAGACTCCGGCATCGGTTTTTGCCGATAGTTTGAATCAAGGGAAAAACGTAGTGGATAGTGTAGCACGGGCAGATTCTTTGGTAGATTCCGCTCGCGTCGAAAACGAATCGCCAGTACCGGAACCGGACGAAGAATCCGAGGACGAAGTGGCGATGGACGAGCCTCCCGAAGTGGATTTTGAAACAACGACGACTCCGCTAGTCAAAGGCAAGACGGGCATTGTCGCCATCGACACGCTCCCCGTGAACGAATGGGACATCCCGACAAAGCGCAATTCCCTCAAGTACGCCATGCTCTTTAGCCTGCTCCCCGGTGGCGGCCAGTATTACACGGAGCATTATGTCCGTGGCGGGTTTCTGACAGGCATTGAAGGCTTGCTGATATACGACATCTTTTTCAACAGGTCTTTCCAGCGGGATAGACTGTTGGAGCGTGCTCAACCCTTCCAGGATTCAGTTCTCTATTTTACAACGAAGGTTTTGGAAGCTCGCAAAAATGGATTGGCTCGTGACAGCGTCCTGTATTATCACGACAAACGATTGGAGTTCCTGGAACGCGTACGCGCGCAGAACGACAAGAAAATGGAACAGGAAGACGTGCGCAAGGCGGAACTGGCATGGCTTATCGGGATTCACCTTTATGGCATGTTCGATACGTTTGGCATTTGGTACAACAACAATCACAGAAGTAACGAATATCGCGATATGAAAACTGCGGTACTCTGGGCCCTTTTGCCGGGAGGTGGCCAGATTTTCAATCGAGACTTTGGCAAGGCGGGCCTGGTCTATATGGGAATTCTCGGGGCTGCGGTGAGTGTTTGGACTTCGCAGAACATGGTCAACTATTACCTTGACCGTAAACATTTGGTCGAAAAGGAAAGCCTGGGGTCCGAAGAATACGACCGCATCACTGAGCGCGTGACATATTACCGCAAAAACCGCAACACGTATATTTGGGGCGGAGTGTTAATTTATTTATACTCTATTGCCGATGCCGCTGTTGATGCGCTCCTGAGCGATTTTGATAATCCCCTGCATTTAGCGCTTGTTCCAAATTTCGATGGCGGCGCCCAGGCTGTCATGTCATTTGATTTTTAGTGCTTACTTTGTCACCCCTGACTTGTACTCTTTGACTACTTCGTGGTTGACGCTTCCTGCGTCGGCACTTATGTTGTCATAATCCGCGTATGGGGACGGGGCCCCTTACACGGTACACTTTTACAGTTGTTCTGCTAACAACGTCATCCTGACCCTCGTAAGAGGGGAAGGATCCAGTCAATGAATCGTTTGTCTAAACGCCCATTTTCAGCTTCGGCATCGGTATGCCGTCGTGCAGCTTCGTAAACGTTCCGTAGAACTTCCCGTCTTCGTTACGAGTAAATTCAAACTTCGTTACCATGGCGTAACTGTACATTCCCTCGACGAAGACCTCGTCCGGTAGTCCGCACCGCGAATGCTGCAATGCGGCGATTACTCCCGCATGCGTGATGCACAGGAATTCGCCTTCGTCGGGGAGCGAGTCGAGGAATTTCCCGGCGCGTTCGTCGATATCGTAGAAGTTCTCGCCTTCGGGGAACCGGTACCCGCGGAGGTTGCTTATCCAGGCGTGCATCTCCGAACGGGGAACCGCTGTCAGCTTTTGACCTTCCCAAGTGCCGAAGTTGAGCTCGATGATGGCTGGTTCTTTCTCGATGGCTAGACCGGTGGCCGCGGATGCCTTTTCCGCAAGCCTCAGGCAACGTATAAGCGGGCTCGAAAACAAGCGCGTCGGCTTGGCATTTGCTTCAAGAAGCGCCTTGATAGCGCCGTCGGATTCTTCTTCGAACGTGGGGGAGACATCGAAGTCCAGTCTCCCGTAACAAACATCGTTAGGATTGTAAGGCTTTGTATGTCGAATCGTCCAAAGAATCATGATATTAGTGGGCTGTGGTTAGTAGGCAGTGGATTGATGCAACGTCATTCTGAGCGTAGCGAAGAATCCAGTGACATTCTTTAAATAAAAAACGCCCTGGCCGGGCGCAATATAAAAAATCCTAGGCTACCTGAGCACATAAAGATCCGCAAGTCCGTTGCTGCTTTCGCCCTGGCGAGTTGCCCGCAAATAATCATTGCGCAGGGCCTAGGACTCGCAAATATAGAATCAGAATTCGTTTTTTGCAAGGATTTTTTTGAACTCATGTGGAACAAATTGTTCCTATATAATACAAATTTTGTGATAATTTACACGAAAGTGGGCAAAATGGTCTCGTTTTTGTACCTTTTTTCGCGAAATCTTCGTAACTAATGTTTTACTGTTAAAAAAATGTTACTATATTCAGTAGTAGGTGTTTCGGGTTTGTTGTTTTTATAGTTGGGGTATGTTATGAAAAAAGGAAAGTTTACATTCGGAACCATTCTTGGTTCTTTATTGCTGGCATTTGGGTATGTTGTGCCAGCCTCGGCTCAATCGACTGAGCCTGCCGTTGAACGTGATACCGTGTTAATGGATCCACTCTATTTTGTTGTGGATGGTGCCGCCGTTACGGATGAAACAGAAAACCAGCGCCTGTGGAACGAGCTTATGAAGTATAAGCTTTGGGGAACCGATTCCGTTATTTTTAATAAGGGTGGCTTTAGGATTGCTGAACCGAGCGGCTATACCGGTACGGCAAAGGGAGATGTCATGTTCTATAACGGGGGGCATACATTAGGTGGTCCTATCGTTTCGGGTAATAATCTTGATTTTGGTTATAATGGTGGCGGAGCAATGGCTGATACTTTGTTTAAAGGACCTGTGCGTGCTAGTTGGTTGAAGCTTGCAAATTGGTATAATGCTACAGATGCTAAGTATGAAGGTATATATTGTTTTGATGGGCAAATTGATTTCCCTGGTCCAAATCGTTTAACAAATCCCAATAGAAATGCCAATAATGAAGGGGATGCTGTTACGGTGACAAAACGTTTTATAGCGAACGTTCATAAGAGTGGTGGAAAAATTTATGCAGACTGGGACAAGGATATGCCAGACCCAAGCAATCCCGGTAGGATAGTTCCTGGTTTGCCTGATTTATTCAATAATGATGGCAGCGGTCTTGATGGCCATTTTGAAAATTGCCCTACCGACGATGTTCCTCAACCTGAAAAGAAACTTTCCGTTCCTTTAATGGAAAATATTACGAATTGGGGGCCTGCTATAGATGTTAGTGGAAATTCTGGAAAGATTGTCTTTGTTCATGTCCCTCCCGTAACAGATGCGGATTTGAAACAAAGTCCCAAAAAAGTTTGGTATGACAAGTTTGTAGAAAATGTTAAGGCCGGTGGATCGAAAGGCGAAATTATTTATATCCTGATGCCTGCGAAAAAACATAATGCGAATAAAAAAACGGGGCGTTTGACCCGTATTTTCTCTAGGGATGGCTTTAATTTTGAAAATTCTGCCAACAATTTGAGAATCCAGGTTGCTATCGTAAATGACAATGCTACTTGGAATGAAAGTACTCAAATGTGGGAAAATCTTAATGAACCAAATTATAATTCAAATGGAATATCGATACAATCTGAAGATAAACCATATTGGATTCAAAATGACGGAAATGGTAATGATGTATGGGTCAATCTGGATAAACTTAACGTAACGCCAGTAGCAGATTCTAATTATGCCGGTAATCTTTTGTTCTATACGACAGCCCGTGTTGATTGGAAGCCTTTTATAGGAACTGGTGGTGACAAAACTGCAGGTGCTAAATTCCAGGGAACCTTTATTACAACAAACGATTTCCTCATTGCAGACCATCTCAGTATTGCAGGCCAGTTGATTGCTGGTCAAAAGCTCAAGTTCGAATCGGACTTCAACGGTGAATTCCACTATGTCCCGTTCAACACTCCCGAAATCAAGACCGATGTTTTTGCAAAGGACAAATTCAAAGAAAAGGGCTCTGTTGAACATGGTTTGCATTGGTATGACATGGAGTTTTACCTGACGGATATCGCCCATACCGAAGTGACTTTTGACTATTGCTTAGCGTTTTTCGGTATAGACTTGGATACGACTGGGGGTAAATATTCGCAGTTCAAGAGCAGTGTTTCAGAAACCTTTGCTTCGCCAAAAGATTTAGCCGATAATCCGGCGGATGAAAATGATCCGCATTTTATGCCGTTCTGCAAGGATGGTAAGAAAAAGCATGTTGTTATAAAAAAGGATACTCGTAAACCGACAGACCCGTTCTACATTAGTGTTGTCGAAGACGATCTTGTTGAAGGTGACGAATACATGGTTTTCAAGATTATGAACTTGAATGGAGCCGCTATTTCTGGCGGTGCGTTCGATGGCGGTATTGCAGTAAAGCTTGTGGATGCCACCAACAAACCGCCCAAATTTACAGGCACGAAGCCTTCTCCGCTTGTTGTTCCTGAAAATGAGAAAAATGCAACGGCGGGGCAGATTCTTGCTTCAGACGAAGATGGTGATGATATTCTGTTCTCCATTACGGGAGGTTCTGCAAAAGATTTATTTGATATTGATGAGAACTCGGGCTTTGTAACCATGAAGGATGGCGTAGATCCGTTCGATTACGAAGCATGGAAATCTTCAGGGAGCAAATTTGTAATTACAGTTGAAATTTGCGATAATAAGACTGGTTCTTTACAGCTTTGCGACGATCGCGATTTCCCCATAGAAATCAAGGACGTCAACGAAACTCCTTATTTTACCGGCAAGTCTGATGGCAACAATGTCTTGAAGATTGCTGAAGACCAGCTTTTCTCCGGCGATACAGCTAAGTTTGCAGACTTTGATACTTACAATACCGATGGCTCTTTTACGAAAAACGAAGTCATTGTCGCTGGTGGTGATTCCGATATCTTTGACGTGACGCCTGCGGGTGTGATTTATACGAAGAAGGGTGTTGTCCTTGATTATGAGGTAAAGAATACTTACAAGCTTACATTGAAAGTTCGCGATGCCACGAAGGATGCCGATGGGAATCTTGTCTATCCTGACCTCTACGACGAAATGGAATTCACTATCCAGGTGACGGATGTCGATGACGGTCCGAAATTTAAATTCAAGACGTACAACGGAACGGTTGCCGAAAATTCTGTCTCCCCGACGGAAGTCGATATGGACAATCCGATTCATGCGGAAACTTCACAGACCGGTGCAACGATTACCTATATACTGCTTGATTCGACCAAGTCGTTCGTGATTGACGCGAATACGGGTGTCATTACAGTCGCGAAGGATGCTGTCCTCGATTACGAAACAAAGAGCGAATATACCATGAAGGTGGTTGCTTCCGATGAATCCGGTGTCACTGGCCAGGTTGTGCAGACCGATACTGCCAACGTGATTATCAAGCTGATTGACGTGAACGAAAAGCCCGTCTTTGTGGATACGACGCTTACGTTCCCCGAAAATCAGAAGGGCTATCCGATTGGCTCGCTCACGTATGACGATTTGGATACGGCCTCGGGCTTCCGCAATAACAAGTTCGAATGCTTGAATTGCGAAGACTTGGGCTTCTACCTCGACGAAATTACGGGCGAACTTTCGACGACTCGCAGATTCGACTATGAAACAGAAGAGAAAACGTACAAGCTCAACATTGTTATCAAGGATGTCGATGATGCTACGCTTTCGACTACGGGAACCGTCACGGTTGCACTCATGAACGTGTATGAATTTACTGAACTTGTTTATACTGTTCCTGAAACGGATTCCGTGGGAACCCCGTTCAAGAAAGCTCTTGAAGTGGACAATGTCGAGGGTTCGGGTACCAAACTCAGTTTCTTCATCCTCGATGGAAACAATGAGGTGAGTGAAACCAAGGAATTCAAGCTGGATTCGACAACGGGATTCTTCTCGGTGGCCACACCTTTGGATTTTGAGACGACGGAATCTTATTCTATCAGGGTCCGCGCCAAGGATGCTGAAGGTGTTGGCGATACGACGATTACCATCAAAGTCATCGACGTGAACGAAGCCCCGTCTATCCGCGTTGATACGATTTACGTGAGAGAAAACCAGGCGGTGAACGACCCGTTCAGCACGGTCAAGACAGATAAGGATGACCCGGATACCAAGAATCCTGACTTCCGCAATAATGTCTATGAAAATACGGACAAGGGCGATGTCATCAAGATTTTGCCGAATGGCGATGCCATTCTCATGAAGCCGATTGACTACGAAGCGGACTCTCTCTATACGATTACTGTGCGCGTCACGGACAAGGATGACAGCAAGCTTACTTCGACAAAGAACGTTGTCGTGAAAGTAATTGACGTCTATGAAAAGTCCGAAGTCGAAATCACTCGTGTCGAGACCAAGGATTCCATCTATCTCAACACAAACGATACAATCTTTGTGAACCAGGATGTCGTGGATGTCGAATGGAAACAGGATGACAAGACCAAGTCCAGCCGTGATTCGCTCAAGAACGGCTGCAACGAAATCATCAAGACGTTCCAAGACAAGACCAAGAACGATCCGGGTGCCGATACGGTTATCATTTGCTACAGCACGGCTGCTCCGATTGTGACGGTCTCTGCCAATGGCGAACTGGTCACTGCCGAAGACATTTACACCGTCGTTGAAAAGACGACAAAGGCCGATAGCGCTATTTACGTGAACAAAGTAAAGAACGATATCAAGGTGACTGTCACGGATACCGCAGCCAATGTATCCAAGGACTTCTCGGTCAAGCTGACGCTGGATACGGTCTCTCTGCCTTCTAGTGACTTCAAGAACGTGAAAAACATTGCCGAAAAAGAAGTTGCACGCAACAAGAAGCCTGCTTCCGGGATTACGTCTGTTCCGGAAAACGGCGATTATGTGAAGAATTCTTATACGGAAACCGTCAACGGCAACGAAGTGACTGTTACTTACTATACCGACAAGAAGGGCAAGGACGTCAAGCGCTCTGTGGTGACTGCTTCGGGCAAAAAGAAGGACATCGCCGTTATCGAAGTCTCTTACACCACGAAGATTGACGGCAAGGATGTGACCGTCTCGTACTTTGCGGATGCATCTACGGGCGAACGCGTCTCGCTGAGCACCGGCCTCACGGATAGCGAGTCTGTGCTTTCTGCCGAGGGCGATGATGTGCTCGGTTCTTACAAAGTATCTTACACCTACGAAGACAATAACGGCAATACCGTCGAGGTCTCGTACTTCTTGGACGAAAAAGGCAAGATTGCGAAGAACAGCGAAGGAAACGTCGGTTACAACGTCGGTTATACGTATGTGAACAAATTCGGCAACTCTTCGAAGAAGACCGTGCTAATCGTACTCGACCAGAAGGGACCGTCCGTAAAGATCAAGTCTCCGTCCGAAGACGACGTGCTTACTGCTAACTTTGCTGAAGTTATATGGACCGTCAACGGTGTCGAACAAGATACTCTTAGAGTGCAGGGCTTGGACAACGGCGTGAACACGATTGTCCGTGAGTTCCGCGACAAGGCCGGCAACAGGTCTCGCGACTCTGTACATGTGATGGTCAAGAACGTCAAGAACATCGACATCAACGTCGAAAAGCCGGTGACGCTCGTCGATCGCGATTCTGTCGAGAAATTCTACAAGTCCAAACCGCCAAAGAAAGATCAGACCTACGGCGTGACGTTCTACAATCACAAGAAAAAAGCAGAGACCGAGACCGTTATTGGAATCAAGGACAAAGCGGAAGATGGCTCTGGCAAGGAACCATATCCGGGACTTGAAGGCCACCTCGGACCGACACTCACGGTTGATGCTCGCGTGCCTGTCGTGAACGCCCTCGGCGGACTGGCTACGCTGGATGACATCATCAGCGCAGGCGGCTTGGTTGCGCTGGACGGCGTGGATGCCGACAACAGCCGCAAGGTCACAGTCAGCGAATACGTCGAAAATTACTGCACGGACGAGTTCAAGAAGTCCTTGACCTCGGATTACAGCAAGATGAACCTCTACTGGACGACCATCAGGGTGAATGTCTGGGTGTATTCGAACACGGGCGTGTTTGCTGATTACTACACCTTTACGTACGACCTTGACGACCCGGACTACGTCAACGAAGCTGGCCTCCTCAAGTTCTTCTTCGAGATGAAACCCGATGAGAACGGCGACGTGAGGACGAAGGATGGCCGCCTCTATGGCACCGGCGCCTACCTCTTCAAGACCGAAGTCAAGATGAGTTCCAAGCTCCGCTGCGACCTCCCGACAAGGCCTGACGAAGAGAACAAGGCGAATAAGAAGAGGAACGTCGTCATCAAGTCCGGCGACGAACTTCTCAAGTCGTTCGGCTACCGCCGCCCTGTGGATAAATAAAGCATTAAGTGTTGATAACTTTTTAATAAAAACTGTCATGCCCGCCTCCGAGCGGGCATCTCCTTTTTTATGTCTTCCACCACCTGTCACCCCGGCCTTTTTTACTGTCACCCCGGCCTCAGCACCCAGCTACATCCATAACGAAATTAAAATTTCTATGGATGTGCAAGTTACATCGGTGGCTGATTCATCATAGAAGAACTGTAAACGGAACTAAAGTTCCGAGTCACACAGAGTGCCGGGGTCTGTTTTTTTTCCCGTCACCAGCTTTAATGTGATATATAACACGCATGATACACCTACAAAAAACGCTAACTTAAAAAAACGATAAAATACTACTCTTTTCTTACTTTTTTGGAAAAAAAGCATTTTGAAATTTTTCCGTTCATTATTATATTTATAGAAAGAGTACCTGGATGTTTGGGGAAAAATATGGCAGATTGGATGCATACGATTTGCCAGAGAAAAGGAGCATGTAAAATATGTGGTTAGGCAAGTTAAGTCTTAAAGCTGCAGCCCTGGTTTTGGCAGGTGTGGTTTCGTCGATGGCACAATCTGGTGTCGCTCCATTGACGTTTGGGGATCCTAAAACCGATGTTAACAACTGGAATTACCTGACCCAGTATAAGCTTTGGGGTACTAATGGTATTGAACTAGGTAACAGACCTGGTTTTTACGATCCAAAGTATTTCGATAAATCTACAATGAGTTATCCTGCAGACATCGATTTGTTGACGCTTGGTGCTGTAGGTACAGTGAAGAATCTCTCTTCAGTGGGTGATGGCGGATGGCTTGATGGCCCTATTGTTGTTGGTGGCAGCATTACCAATAGAGGTCAGAATTTTGAAATTTTGACAGGCCCTGTTCGTGTGGGCGGTTCAAATGGAGCTATAGTCCGTAATGGAGTCCAGACTTGTAGCATGACTGCATCGACTGGTAAATGTGATCCTTCGATTATTCCGGACTATCGCTCGAACATTAAGGTTCCGACTTTGAGTGGCGTTACATGGGGTGGATCTCTCTCTGTAGGTAATAATTCTAACAAAAGAACGCTTCTTGATGTAAGTTCTGCATGCTCTGGTGGTACTTGTGACTTGTATTATAGCTCTATTGATTTCCAAAATGATAGTCGTCTCGCTATTTCAATCCCTGAAAAGCAAATTGCACGTATCTTTACTAAGAGCCTGAATTTGAAAACACATCCGGAAATTGTGGTCCGTGATCCTGTCGCTGGCAAGGATCTCGCTCCTTCGGAATATAAAGGCAACTTGGTGATATATGTCGATGGTGACATTACTTTCGAAAATATTGATAACGTTCAAATTATGGGTACCCTGGTTAGTAATGGTACGCTTACTATGAAATGCAATATGATTATTTCTGGTCAATTTATTGCAAATAAAATTGTTATCGGTAATGAAATTGATGCCAAGAACTTTACTTTTACACCCGTTCATCCGACTCCAAAGCTTGTTGTCGATAATAACTCAAAGAAACTAAAGGAAAGCACATCTTGGTACACTCTTGACATCGTTTTGGATGGTGAATCTGAAAAGGAAGTAACCTTTGATTATTGCTTTGAATTCCAATCCGCAACTGGTGTCGAAGGTAAATACGCTGGATATCAGGATGTTGCTGAGGCCGATGCTGATCATGATTTCCCTATATGCGGTAAGAAGGTTGGAAAAGGAAAAATTCCAGCAGGCGAAACAAAGGCTAAAGGAATCTATTTCAAGCCTTTGATTGATGGCCTTGTTGAAAATGATGAAGCTTTGTGGTTCCAGGTTAATAATATTGAAGGCGCTGAATTATCTAGTGATTATGAAAACGGTCTTGGATACAAAATTTACATTGTAAGTAACGATGAATTCCCGACGGTTAAGACTGCCCTTAAATTTGATGTTAATGAAGATGAAAAGCATACATTCACTAAAGCTGAATTCCAGTTCCAGCATGCTACACAAAATTTTGCTTCTGTTATTATAACCAGCCTTCCGAATAAGGGTTCCTTGTTTTTAAATGGCACAAAAATTACTTCTGCTGGTTCGGGTATAGAAGTTGCTGTTGCCGATCTTGGCAAACTTACGTACCAGGCTGCAGCCAATGAATTTGGTAATAATTACGCTACCTTCAAGTATAAAGTTGTCGGTGATGGCCCTGCTGGTGGTAACACATCTACGGAATACACGGCTACTGTGAATGTTATCCCGGTCAATGACAAGCCTTCTGCAGCAAATGTGAACTTCTCGGTGAACGAACTGGATCATTCTGTGGCTGGTGGTCCCATCGAAGTGACCGATGTTTCCAATGAAAGAAACAAGGATACTTATACTTATACATTGGTGAATGTTACGGGTAGTGACTACACGGCTTTCAATAGCACGTTTGAAATCGTTAAACTGAGCGACCAAAATGCTACGATCAAAGTAAAGACAGGTGCGACTTTGGATTACAGTGTCAAGAAGGAATACGTCGTCTATGCGACCGTTACCGACAACGCTGCTACTGAAACGACGAAAATCGCGGGTCCGCTTACTTCTGGACAGTTCAAGATTACGGTCAAGATTGCCAACGAAAACGATGACCCGGTCATTAACGACCAAACCTTTACGATTGCTGAAAAGCAAGCTGATGGTAGCGACTGGCCTAGTGGCAAGACCGTTGGCGATGTCAAGGCTTCTGACGCGGATGGCGATGTTTTGTCGTTTACTGTAGCTCCTTCGGAAGATGTTCCGTTTAAGTTCTCGAATGGAACGAAAACGCTTGTTGTCTCGGATGGAAGTCGTCTTGATTACGAAACAAAGACTAGCTGGAAATTCAAAGTCATCGTTTCTGATGGCCAAGGTGGTGATGCCTCGGCTACAATCACCGTGAACCTCACCGACGTGAATGAACCACCTTCGCCGCCTGTTGTGAAGAGAGAATATTCTGTTGAAGAAAATAAAGCTAAGGGTACTGTTGTTGGTACGTTCGAAGTCTTTGACAACGACAAAATCTCCGGTTCTTTTGAAACTCTGACGTACACATTGAAAGGTGATTTGACGGGTGCAGTCAATACGACTGCTTCTTCGATGGCTGATATCTTTGAACTTGTGGAAACGAACAATAATGCCGGTACAAGAACAGTCTCAATTCGAGTCAAGAACCAGGCGTTGCTCGATTACGAAGCCCTCTATAATGGCAGCAATGCTACGTACCCTGTGACCATTACAGTGACGGATTCCAAGGGCCATTCTACTGATCCTGTATCGACAAGGATTGCTGTAATTGACGTCAATGAAACGCTTACGGCTACTGGCGGAACGTTCCACTTTGAGGAACATTTACCGATAGGAAGCCCTGTATGCCTAGAATACGATGATTTGGCTGATGGAGCTGTATTCCGCGATTGTAAAAAACAGGCTCAAGTGATGGCAACGGATATTGATATCTATACACCTGCATTTAGTGATTTGACATACACAATGTCCTCTAATAAGAATACAGGAACATACGCTGCAGATGCCAAGAGTTTTACTGTAGGCAAGAAAGACGGTAAATTATATTCCAATACCGAATTTGATTATGAAGTTGGCCAGCGCACTTTTGAGTTCTATGTTAATGTTTCTGATGGTAAATTCTTTGTGGATGCTCTTGTTACTGTAAAAATTGATGACATTAAAGAACCGACAATTACATCTCATACGGATGGTGCTGCCACAGTAAAGGAAAATACTGCAACAAGTACTGTTGTTGATAACTTTAAGGAAAATGATGACGTTAAAAAGGAATTGGCGAAAAATGATGTCAATGACCCTATATTTACAATAGATAATGTTGCAAGTGAAAATGCTATGGACTTATTTTCTATTGGTGCTTCAAACGGCAAGATTGCTGTGAAGAAAAAAGAAGATCTTGACTTTGAAAAATTATATCCGAATAATGTATATACGGTTGTCGTAAAAGCCGTAGGAACGACTTCAAGTGGCAATTCAATTTCCATCGACATTACAAGAAATATTGAAGTAACGGATGTGAACGAAAAGCCTGAAATCAAAACCAGTTCGATTGAAGTGCCTGAGACTGCCACGAATGCCGATGGTCCTATCGGTAAAGTCGAAGCGACCGATCCGGATAATAGTTACGGCGTTGGCATACATCCGCTGGGATTCGACAAGCTGACTTATAAGATTGAAGAAGTGATCCCGGTAAACGGAAGCTCGGATTTCCCGTTCGAACTCAATCCTTATTCGGGCGCTTTTACGGTTGCTCTAGGCAAAACACTTAGTGCAACAAAGCAGGATCTCTATAGGGTCAAAGTGAAGGTCATGGATAATGCCGTTGGGCAACCGTCTCAGGCGGATGAAGCTGTTGTAGAAATTAAGGTTACGGATGTGAACCGTCCGTCCGAGTTCAGGGTTTTATCTGACCTTTATGAGATTGATGAAAATGTCGCTGTTCCGTCTCAATTTACAGACAAAATTGTCGTTTATGACGAAGATAAGGCCGATGTTGATGCGTTGAAGATTACCATAACAGATAATGGTGCCTCTACAGCTCTTGATGCTGCAACGCTTTTTGAAGTAGTTCAGGTCGGTAGTACCGATGCCAGTCTTTTAACGACGTTTGCTATCCAGACAAAGAAGGACTTGGATTATGAAAAACTCTACAAGGCTACAGAAAAGGATGCCATCTTCGATGTCACCCTGACCATTAATGATGGTAGCGGTACTCCGACGAGTAAGACAACCAAGATTCGTGTGAACGACGTGAACGAAGAACCTGCGTTTGAGAAGGATTCTTACGAATTCGACGTCAAGGAAAACACCACTATGGCGACATCGCTTGGCGTTGCAAAGGCTTCGGACCCGGATAAGTATAATCCGAGTTTTGGAACGCTCTATTTCTCGCTTGAAGGTGCGGATGCAGCTCAGTTTGATATCAATACGAGCACAGGTGAAATTTCTACCATCAGTAACGCAAAACTTGATTACGAAACCAAGTCTGTTTATACGTTCAATGCTGTTGTAACAGACAAAAAGTTTACAGTGAAGGTCCCTGTAACGGTTAAAATTGTTGATGTGCCCGAAGTTCCGAAATTCCCGGACAATCCGCCTGCTCTCGCAGTCGATGAAAATACTTTGGAGGATACGAAGGTTGGTGTTGTTGTAGCTACGGATGACGATTGCAAGGACAATACTTGCAAGCAGCCGACTTATACGCTTGCAGCTACGGATATTGATGCTGACGACTATAAGTCGTTTAAAATTGATAAAACTACTGGTACAATCAAGGTGGCAAAAGATAGCATCTTGAACTTCGAAGTCCAGAAGGAATATTCTGTTCGCGTTGTGGCTACGGACGGCGATGATCCGACGCTTTCCAGCTACATTGACGTGACTATCAAGATTAATGATGTGAACGATGCTCCGACTTACGAAAAGAAGGAATTCGTGTTCGAAATACATGAGAATGCTCCGAAGGGTGAATTTGTCGGTACGGTCAGCGCCGACGATGAAGATACATGGAGTAAGCTCACGTATGCACTTTCGGATTACGAATCCGGTTCTGGAGATACAGCTCCCTTTGAAATCGAAGACGATGGTAAAATTTTCTTGGCGACCAAGACTTTGAACTTCGAAAAGAAGAATCAATATCAGGTTTGGGCTAAGGCTACTGATAACGGTGAAGATAAGGGCTTTAAAAACTACACGGCGACAACGCTTGTTACTATCAAAATCATAGATGACCCGGATAAGCCTATTATCAAGGATGATGGCAAGCCGGGATACGATGTTGCTGAAAATACGGTTGACAACAATACGCCGACTGGATTCGAAATCGCTTGCTATGAAGTTAGCGATGAAGACAAGGGACAGCTTGCAACTCTCGTTGCTTACGTGACGGATATTGGCAATACGGATGCAGACCGCATATTTGATGCCAAAATGAAGAAGGATAGTCTCTGCCTTGTTGTGAAGGATGCTTCCAAGCTCAATTACGAAACAAATAAGCATGTTCACAAAATCACGGTCGAAGTGATGGATGCTGACAATCTTACCGCTAAGGTAGAAAAGACCATCAACATTGTTGACGTGAACGAAATGCCGATTATTTCGGGAAACAAGACGTTCTCGTTCTACGATAGGAACAAGGTCGGTGATGTTGTCGGTAAACTCTATCCGGATGATATCGACACTTCTAAGGCATTTATAGATAACGTGTTCAGCGTTGTGGGTGGAGATACGGATGCGTTTGATATTACCGAAGATGGTAAGATCAAGGCGAAGAAGGTCTTTGACTTCCAGAACGATGCAAAGCTCACATACACGTTGGATGTTGCGTTGTCGGATAGGGATAGCAAGACGTATCCGAAGCTTACGACTAAGACAACTATTACTATTACGATTAAGAACAGACCGAAGGCTCCGGAAATTACAAGTACGGAATTCAAGGTCAAGGAAAATTCTGACGGTGGAACGTCTATCGGTATTATCGAGGCTAAGGACCCGGATGGCGATGATGACAAACTCCTGTATGAACTGACCGAAGATAATCCGTACGTGACTGTAACTCAGAGCGGCGAAATCAAGGTCAAGGATGGCGCTGAAATCGACTACGAAAAGATGCAGGAATTCACCATCTCGGTGACTGTCAAGGATATCGATGGCATGGAAACTGACGGCGATATCGTCATTAAGGTCGTTGACGAGAACGAGGCTCCGAAGATTACTCCGCAGGAATTCAAGTTCCCCGAAGATTCCAAGCCGGGAACCAAGAAAGGTCCTATCGAGGCTAAGGATCCGGATACGAAGAATCCTGACTTCAGAGACTTGAAGTTCTACCCGGTCGAAGAAAATGACAAGTTCGAAATCAAGACTAATGGTGACGTTGTCTTGAAGGGTGAACTTGACTACGAATCTGAAAAGTCCTATGTCATCAAGGTCTATGTGACGGATGGCGAGTTCAGCGATACGACCGATATCACGGTCAATGTGGGCAATGTCATCGAAAGATCCGATGTCCAGATTACTCGTGTCGAAGCTGGCGATTCCGTGTATCTGAATCCGAGCAAGGATAAAACGATTTACACGAACAAGGAAGTTATCCTGGTGGAATGGAAGCAGGATGGCAAGACCAAGTCTAGCCTCGATACCCTGAAGGAAGGCTGCCAGGAAATCATTAAGACCTTCAAGGATCCGAGCAAGGATATTGCTGGTGCTGATACTATCGAAGTGTGCTTCAGCAAGGCTTCTCCGGTTGTCGATGTGTTTGCTCCGAAGACAAAGGTTACTGCTGATAACATCTTTACCGTTGTCGAAGAGGTTGATAAGAAGGACTCCTCCATCTACGTGAACGAGAAGGACAAGGATGTGAAGGTTACGGTGAAGGACACCGTCTCCGGATACACGGAAACGTTCAATGTCACGGTTGTTCTGGACACGGTTGCCGTTCCGGATAAGGCCGTCAAGACGCTCGTTGACGTGTCCAGATCTCAGCCGTCTCTGGATAAGAATCCGAAATCGGGTGTTTCCACGACTCCGGTCAACGACAACAAGACTGTGGTCTCTTACAAGGAAACTGTTGATGGTCATGACGTCGTCATCTCTTACAACGTCGATAGCGATGGTAACATCATCAAGGTTCCGGTTGTCGGCGAAGATGGCCAGAAGAAGATGACCGAGGTCATTGAAGTATCGACTACGGTCGAAGTGAGAGGCAAGAACGTGGTTGTCTCCTACAAGGCCGATGCCGAAACGGGCAAGATGCTGTACGGTGACTCCGAAGGTAACTTGATGATTGATGTCCCGAGCAGCAGCTCGAGCAAGCCGACTTCCAGTTCCAGCAAGAAGGGTGATTCCTCTAGCTCTAGCAAGAAGGGTGATTCTTCGAGTTCCAGCAAGAAGGATGACTCTAAGGATAGCGACGAAGTTGATTTGAAGACTGGCGTTGGCGCGTTCACTGTGACCTACGATGCCAAGGGTGTCGAAGGCAACAAGGCTACGGTCTCTTACGTCATCGACGAAAAGGGCAAGATTGTGGCTAACGACGAAGGCGACAGGGGCTATCTCGTGACTTACACTTACACGAACAAGTATGGCAACTCTGCTGACAAGTCCGTGTTCATGGTGCTCGACAAAATCAAACCGTTCGTTAAGATTATTTCGCCGTCCGAAAACGACGTTGTCTATGCAAACTATGTCGATGTCGATTGGTGCATTTCTATCGATGGCGATAAGGATAACTGCGTCAAGCAGGATACCTTGAACTTCGAAAGCCTCCACAAGGGCGTGAATACCATCAAGCGTATTTACCGCGACAAGGCTGGTAACGAAATGGTTGCCGAAGTCAGCATCATGATGAAGAAGGCCAAGGATGTCAATATCGACCTCGAAAAGCCGATGATTCTCGTCTCGATTGACTCTGTCGATAAGTACTATTCTAGCAACCCGCCTGAAGAAGATCAGTCCTATGCAGTAAGCATCTTGAATCCGTCTTCTCAGAAGGAAAAGGAAGTTGTCAAGGGCTTTAGCAATGACGACACAAAGAAGGGCTCTGGCGATGAACCGTACCCGGGTTACGAAGGCCACCTCGGTCCGACAATCAAGATTGATACGAGATTGCCGATTGCAACGTCTGTTGGCGGTCTTGCAACCTTGGACGATATCGTGATTAACGGCGACATGGTGGTTCTCGATGAAGTCGATGCTGCTGATGCCAAGAAGATTACAGTCAAGGAATACGTGAAGGAATACTGCTCTGATGAATTCCAGAAGGAATGGAGCAAGAGCAAGAACTTCAGCAAGATGACATTGTATTCTTCTAACGCTCACGTGACCTTGTGGTTCTATACGACGGGTGGTCAGTTCATTGACAAGTTCAGCTTCGATTACGATGTTGACGATCCGGACTATGTCGATAAGGCTGGTCTTGTGAAGTTCTTCTTCGAAATGAAGCCTGATATGAACGGTGAATTGAGGGATACTCGTGGTCGTCTCTATGGTACCGGTCCGTTCATCGTGAAGACCAAGGTCGATATTCGTTCTAAGCTCCGCTGCATGGTGCCGCCGATTAACGAAAACTCTGCCAAGGTGGGCGATGTGCTGAAGTCCAGCGACGAACTCTTGACGCGCTTCGGTTATAGACGTCCGGTGTTGCATGGCAACGAAAGGCCTTTGCAGAACACTTCTAAGAAATCCTCGAAGAAGTCGTCTAAGAAGTAAAACTTGAATGCAAGAAAGTCCCGGTCAACGACCGGGACTTTTCGCAATCTCTAGTAACTAGTAACTAATAACTATATTACTCCAAAAGGAGTCTCCCATGGGAATCGAAGAACGTTCTACGCTAGTTTTTGCAAGTGGTATTGGTAGAATCAGGGAAGAAAAGCCCAAGGCGGTACGCCCACAGGGCGATGGCGTCGTGCGTATTATGCTCAAGCGCCTGGGTGGCGGGAAAATGGCAAGCGTCGTTACGGGTATTCCGCTTGAAGAAGACGAAATGAAGGATTTGGCACGCTCTTTAAAGCAAAAATGCGGTGTTGGCGGTTCTGTCAAGGATTTCTGCATCGAAATTCAGGGCGACAAGCGTAATATTCTAAAAACAGAGCTTGAAAAAAGGGGCTATTCGGTCAAGCTTGCGGGCGGATAATGTGTTTTTTGTCAAGTCCGTCATTTTTTCAATTTTATTTCTTACAAAAAAGTTAAATTATTGTAAGTAAATTGGAGAGGTCTTATGTTTAAGCATCTGTCTTTATCTTGCATTCTGTTGGCCTTAGTTGTGCCTACCGCAATATTCGCGGCACCCAAGGGCGAAAAGGTCGGTTCTATCCGTGCTGTAACCAATCCTGCGTTCAGGAGCTCCGGCAGCTGTGCCGAAGACGCAAAATGGAACGAGGTTAAAATGGGAACTTTCCGTCAGCTGGATTGCTTTAAGACTGGTGATGGCGGTTCAGTGGGGTTGGAACTGAAGGAAAACAACAGCACGTTTTCTATCGGTGAAAATTCTCTTGTCAGTATCAACAACCTTGTTGAAAAAGACGAAACTGGTGCTTTTAGAATAAAGCTTGATATTCAGAAGGGATATATGGGCTTTAAGGTCCAGAAGAACAAGGGTCACGATGTGAACTTCAGTACGGGAACGGCTGCGGCTTCGATTCGTGGTACGGAGGGCGTCATTGGCGGTAACGACAAAGTTGTCTTTGCCGGGCTAAAAAACGGTGAACTTGCAGTTCGTTTGAACAATGGCGATTCGGTAACTGTCGTAGAAGGTCAGACGGCGGTTGGCAAAGGTCGGTTTGTCGTTTTGTCTTTGAAGTCTTCGGGGAATATGGACTTTGCCAAGGTCTTGAATGACCTTATTGCCGATACGACAAAGTCCTTGGAAGAACTGGTCGCTGCTGCAGAAGCGGCTGATAAATCGTTCCAGGAGCAAAGTGCCGCTGCGGTTTCGGGGGGTGCGGATTCTGGAGATGTTGTGCTGCCTCCGCAAATCACATATTCTTCTTACGATTCCCTGCGTTGCGTTGCAAATGTCAATGTGTCTGGAGTGATGAAGAATGTAGAAACGAGGTTGGTCACCTTGATGGACGGTACTTCGATTTCGGATGTCAATGTCAAGCGCGATATAGCAAAAAAAGTCAAATTGCGTAGCGGTATTCATGAGTATGAATTTGCTGTTGAAAATAAAGCTGGGCGCAACAGCGTCAAACAGACCTTGGGTTGCTTCCCGAAGAAGCCGTTCTCTGTCAAGGTTTTCGGCCCCCAAACTGTTCAAATGCCGATACCTCCTGCGCCTCCAGAAGCCGCAGACGTGATTACTCAGACATTGCAATTCCAGATTCGTTTGCCTGAGAACGATCCGATTGTATTGAACAAGGTTGTTGTAAAACAAAACGGCAAAATCATATTGCAGGAACGTCTATCGCAGATTCAGAATCTCGATTATCAAATCCCGGTTGAGCTTAAGAGAGGCATCAAGAACCGCTTTGATATAGAAGTAGTTCATAAGAGCGGTTACACTGTTAAGACTTACAAGGTATATGGGGATAAATAATGCTTCGTGGAATCGCTTTCGCTTCTGTTCTCGCAATACCTGCTTTAGCTCAGTCTGATTCTTCTTGGTCTGTCAGCGGCTCCGTTAGTGCTGAATTGGGATATCATTCAGTTGTTACACAAAAGAATGAAACCGGTGATATCTATGTGAGCGGCAAGGACACAATCCAGCCGGGAGACAAGTACAGGAATTACTTCAAGGTTCCGGGTTTGTATGGGGGCTTGAATGCGTTCCTCCAGATGGAGTCTCCGACGGGTAAAAAATTCCAGTTTACGTTGGATGCCTCTAGCGATAGCTGGAATCATTTTGATCCCAAGTTTGTGCAGGCTTTGTATGAGGATCGTTACCAGAAGATTATCTTAGGCGATATGTTCGTTGCGGACAATGATTTGTATTTATCTGGAATCGATGTCCTTGGCGCTAGTTATGACTTGAACCTGGGCTTAAACAGGGAAGCGGGTCCGTTGTTTGTACTCAGCGTTTTTGGCGGTGAAAACCGTGCGCCGAAGTTGCCTTACGAAAGGGATCCAGACCAGTATAACTGGTATATCGGTCTTGATGAAGTTGAAGCCCAGAAGATGGTTGTTGGCGGCAAGGCCCTCTTGAATGCCACGAAAAATGTCAGTGCGACCTTAGGCTTTATCGGCAGCAAGGACTATCTGGAAGACCCGTATTTGCGCGATGGAACGATGAAGAACGTGATTCTTTCAGATCCGATGTTCTCTTCCAAGACGTTCTTTGGCAATGTCGATGGCAAGGTGTTTGGCGGCCGTGGCTCGTATAACATTCAGCTCGGTTTCGGTGGCGCAGATACAGTGAATGTGTCTATGCACCGTGCCGTGAACTCGGTCTTCGAAGATGCTGGGCTTGATGTTTCGAATTTTGCTCAGCTTCGTCGTCTGATGAATAATCCTTCGCTTGTAAATCGCATGGACCGTGCTGCGTTGGAACTCATTTTTGGCGAAAATTCGGATATGTCTGTTTCTGAGATGAGAACAGAATTAAAGGATATTTTAAAGCAGGCGAGTAATGCTTTGAAAAAGTATAATGAGAAAAACGACGATGACGAGAATGCTTGGACTGCCCAGAATCTTGCGGTGGCGGGTTCTTATAACTGGAAGGGCAATTCAACGGAGATTGACGCTTATTTCCGCATCGTGGGTCGCAATTACTACAGCGCCGGTTCGCCGGATATGTTGCAGAACTCTCGCTTGTTGGGTGCCAACTTGGATCAGAAAATTAAGGATTTCTGGCAGTTGGGCTTTGGCTATGAGTTGAATATCGAAAATGTTTCTGGTAGCGGCGATGCGTACAACGTATTCGGCTTTGCTGAAGGCTCCAAGCTCGGGCTTTTGCCGGGAGCCGATGACGATTGGCTCAAAAAACACGAACAGGATGAATCTAGAACTCTCTACGATCACGATATTGACTTGAAGAACACGTTCAAGATTCGTGATTCCGTGGAACTTGTTGCTCGTTATTCTCTCAATTACCGCACGCGTAGCACCTCGCAGAGGCTCTATGGTAATTTCTTTGCCTCTTCTGGAATTTATTCGGACCCTTGGTTTGCTAAGCAGAAAGGCAAAAAGTCCCTCAAATTGGATACGGATGACGGCACTATTGAAATTGACTCTGCACGTTGGGCGAAGTACGTCGCTTTGCAGGATGAGGATTACCTGGCAACACAGTTTGACGAACGCTTGTTGAAGCATACGTTTGAACTGGGGGCTACGTTTAGATTCCCGAAGAACGTGTTCAAGATTGGTGGTATCTGGACGTTCCGTACGGACTTGTCGAAGTTCAATCAAGATGACTTGCTGGACGGTTTCGATTTTTCTGATGAAACTTATGGGATTCTTGGTTATCGCTTCCATGGTAGCGACTTCTTTGAAATGCGGTATCCGGTGACGCTTACGACAACGCTTGAAAGATGGCGTAACACATTCTCCGTGACGCCTCGCTATAGATCGTATAACACAAACGACATGAGCGAGTTTGAATGGAGTCTCTTGGAAGATGCGACCTTTGTATTGAATCCTGAGTTTTTGGACTTGCTGTTGCATGCTGACGTCCGTCAGAACTTCATGAGCCGCAAAGAAGAAGGCAAGACTGTTGATGAAATGGAAATGGATTTGGATCTTTCTATGGGTCTAAAGTTCCAGTTGACGGAAAGGCTCAGTATGGAATGGACCTTTGGTACATTCTTTAGTTACCGCCCGGATAATGAATCTCAGGATTACAGGGATATTTACGGGACGGCCTCTTTCAACTACGACTTCTAAACATGCATATCGGTTGTCATCTTTCTTCGTCTAGCGGTTTTTTGGCGATGGGCGAGGCGGCCCTTTCGATTGGCGCCGATACATTCCAGTTCTTTACGCGAAATCCGCGTGGCGGTGCTGCAAAGCCTTTTGATAAGGCTGATGCCGCTGCTTTGAACGCGTTAATGGCGGCGCATAACTTTGCGCCGATTTTGGCGCATGCGCCTTATACGTTAAATGCCTGTGCCGCGGATCCATCTCTCCGGCAGTACGCGCAAGACGTGATGAAGGACGACTTGTTCCGCATGGACCACTTTCCGCAAGCGATGTACAACTTCCATCCGGGTAGCCATGTCAAGCAAGGTGTTGAAGTGGGCATCGAACTCATTGTGCAACATTTGAATAACATTTTGCACAAGAATCTCAAGACGAAAGTGCTCCTGGAAACGATGGCAGGGAAGGGAAGCGAAGTTGGGCGGACTTTCGAGGAACTGCGTCAGATTATTGATCGCGTAGAGCTTAGTGAAAAGGTGGGCGTTTGTCTGGATACTTGCCACGTGTTTGATGGTGGTTACGATATTGTCAATCATTTGGATGATGTGCTACAGGAATTCGACAAGGTGGTCGGGCTTAATCGCTTGTGTGCAATCCATCTGAATGACAGCAAGAATCCTTTGGGCAGTCACAAAGATCGTCACGAGGTCATCGGTGGCGGCTTCATTGGTCTGGAAGCGCTTGTGAATGTCGTAAATCATCCGGCGCTGAAGAATCTTCCGTTCTATTTGGAAACGCCGAACGAGTTGCCGGGATACGCATCGGAAATTGCGTTGATGCGAAGTCGCGAGCTGTAAAAAGTGAAAATTTTTACGGCGAACCCTTGACGATTTTCGCAAATAATCTATATTTGACCGCGTCGATGCTTCATAGCTCAGTTGGTAGAGCCCGCGACTGTTAATCGCGTTGTCCTTGGTTCGAGTCCAAGTGAAGCAGCTCAAAACACCTCGGTCGAAAGACCGGGGTGTTTTGGTTTTATGCGTTATCTTTTATGTGCTGTCATGACTTGACAAACGGATAGAAATCATCTATATTTGGGTGCGTCGATGCTTCATAGCTCAGTTGGTAGAGCCCGCGACTGTTAATCGCGTTGTCCTTGGTTCGAGTCCAAGTGAAGCAGCTCAAAACCCCCGATCGAAAGATCGGGGGTTTTGTGTTTGCATTGTCATGTTGGTTGTACCGGTATCGGTAACAACTGATCCCGGGCCGGTTTTGGCGATAAACAACTGATCCCGGAACGGAGTCCGGGATGACAGTTTACGCGTCTAGATTACAGACGCTTACCGATGGGCGGGGGACCAGCGGCGCTTGAATCGGGGTTCGTCGATGATTTTGCCCCATATGAATCCGCGACGGACGCTTTCCCTGCTTATCGAGCGCACGGCTGTGCGCTTGTTGAGCGGGTCTGCAATTCCGTTTTGCTCGCCAGTGTAGCCGTTTTCGCGGTCGCTTTGGCGGGATGCCGCTGCGGCCTCTTCGCGTGCCTTGCGGGCGCGTTCTTCGAGAATCTTCAGCTGGCTCTGCTTGTCGTTTGCGGTTGGGCTTGTTGCGCGTGCGGGAACGGGCGTGACGCTCGGTTCAGGTTTGCTAAACGTTTCTTTCGGTTCGTGCGAGAACAGATTGTTTAGTTCCAAGGAGTCATGAACGAGCACGTCGTGCTCGCCGTCACCCATGTCGCGTCCGATGACTCTGAACTTTTCGAGCTCGTTGAGTGCCGAAATAGCTTCGCCTTCGGTCATCTCGAATTGATCCATAAGATATTCGGCATCGATGACGTCGGACAGGATGACTTCTTCGGCTAGTTCGCGCAAAGAGTGTGGTTGATACGGGTCATCTTGGTTGAACTTTACAGGGGGCGGCATGGCGGGTTCAAGCGTCCCTTGCGAGGCTTCGCGTTGTGCCGCTTCAAATTGCTTGATGTACTCTTGCAATTTGCGAGCGACATACGGCTTGGGCGCTGCTTGATCGTCTGCACGTTCGTCGAAATCTTCATCATCTTGCTCTTCGTTGAACTCTTGCGTTGAATCGGCCGATGGAGCATGGCGTTGCTGCTCCTGTTCGGCTTTTTTCTTCGCATTTGCTCGCTTGATGAGAGCGTCGATGACGAATATCGCAATGAATATGAGTAATGATTCCATTTAGGCTCCTTCGCTGTTTGTTATCGCTCGGCGTTTTTGCAAATCCAGCCTCTTTTTTAGATTCCTTTCGCGCCTTTTGTCCCGGCTGACGTAGGGTTTCTTTTCTGGCTTTGCATGCTTCGCTTTAACAGCTTTGGGGGGAACTGTTGGATTCTTATATGTTGGCGACAATGCGTCCTTTATTTTGGAAATGCCTTCATCAGCGAGTCCTTGAACTATCCCCGCTGCAATTTCAGTCAGCATTCCACCAACAAATTCACCAATCATATTTTACTTGTTAGCTTCGGGAGCGGAGCCAATTTCCTTACGCATCTGCGTATCGGCTTCGATGTTCTTGAGGTTGTAGTAATCCATCACGCCGAGTTTTCCGTCACGGAGGGCGGATGCCATGGCCATCGGAATCTGGGCTTCGGCTTCGACGAGTTTTGCCTTCATTTCCATCACCTTGGCCTTCATTTCTTGTTCGGCGGCGAAAGCCATGGCGCGGCGTTCTTCCGCCTTGGCCTGTGCAATCTTCTTGTCGGCTTCGGCGCGGTCGGTTTCGAGGATGGCGCCGATGTTCTGGCCCACATCGACGTCGGCGATGTCAATCGAAAGAATTTCGAATGCTGTACCGGCGTCAAGGCCGGAGGCGAGCACCTTCTTGGAAATCATGTTCGGGTTTTCGAGCACGTCCTTGTGGCTCTTTGCAGAACCGATGGAACTGACGATGCCTTCGCCAACACGGGCGACGACAGTGTCTTCGCCGGCGCCACCGACGAGTT
This sequence comes from uncultured Fibrobacter sp., assembly GCA_946415675.1. Classification (GTDB taxonomy): domain Bacteria; phylum Fibrobacterota; class Fibrobacteria; order Fibrobacterales; family Fibrobacteraceae; genus Fibrobacter. Next base: position 25,614 of record CAMKTL010000027.1, on the reverse strand, counting down.
TCTGGATGCTGGCACGCACGGTAATGCGGGTCACAGCATGGAGCTGGATGCCGTCAAGAGCCACGGCGGAAACCTTCGGGGTTTCGATAACCTTCGGGTTCACGGACATCTGCACGGCTTCGAGCACGTTACGGCCGGCAAGGTCGATGGCTGCGGCTTCCTTGAAGTCGAGCTTGATGTTCGCCTTGTTGGCAGCAATGAGCGCCTGGATGACGCGGAGCACGTTACCACGGCTGAGGTAGTGGGCTTCGAGCAAGTTCGTATCGACCGGGAGACCCGCCTTGCAGCTCAGAATACGTGCTTCGACGATAATCTGCGGCGGTACCTTACGCAGGCGCATACCGATGAGCTGGAAAATGCTCACGTTCGCCTTGGAGAACAAGGCTTGAAGCCAAAGACCGATGAACTTGCCGACAAAGGCTAGGATGATGATGATGACAATGGCGGCAATGATGATGCCTATGGTAAGAAGAGTATCCATTTGTTTTTCTCCAAGTTATGTGTTTTTGTTTTAATCTTTATTGAAAAAAGTACGATCAGACTTGAACTATCTTTCGTCTTTCGTCTCTCGTCTTTCGTCTAGAATTACCCATATATGTCCTTCCTGTACGGATTCTACTTTGACTTTTTGCCCAGCTTCGATGATTTCTCCATGAGTTTGTACGTCAAAGAGCTTTGTGCTGCCGTCGGGCATGGTAAAGCATGCTTGACCTACGGGGCGGAGGAACGTCTTGGTGGTGCCGATGTCTCCGATGGAGACAACTTGTATGTCCTCGGTCGGGGAGACCGCTGTTTCCATGTCTGTCTTGAGCATGGGCGTCCAGCCTTCGGGCAGTAACGGAATCAGGTACTTGCTTGCGGCAATCGGGATGATAAGCGCTATGGCAGCGCTACCGATAACGAAAAATAGCCCAAATAGCCATGGTGTGGCGTCGAATGTCGTTTCGACCGCTTCCGGGACATATTCCGGGATGTTCGCGGCATCAAAGCTCATGATGAGGGCGATAATTATGCAGGCAATACCGCCGATGCCAAAAAGGAACGTTCCTGGCATGATGAATATCTCGACGAGGAACAAAATCACGCCAGCGACGAGCAAGATGGCGGGGAAGTAGCCGTCGAGTTGCGGGGCGAACTGCCCGAAGAAGACGATGCCGATAAGGATGAGGCCGGTGATGCCGAACATGCCGAAGCCGGGAGTCTTGAATTCGATGTAGAGGGCGCCGAACCCGAGAATCAGGAGAAGTCCCGAAATGGCGGCGATGGCGCTTGCGATTTTTTCTCCGGTATTCGTCTCGATTTCGCTTTTGCGTTCTATGGCAAGCTTGGTTTCGAAGTCTTCGCGGTTTTTGAACGTGCCTTTAGAAAATCCGAGCTCTTCGGCTTCTTTGTCGGTCATGGTCAAGAGTTCACCCTCTTTCACGAGAATCTTGGGAGCGCCCCAGAATTTCTTTTCGGCGCTGTCCAGGACTGCGAATTTCTTACCTTCGATGATGAGAGTTGTATCGCGCTGCGTTGGCTTATCTTTGTCGAGTGTAGCCGTGAGTTCGAGCACTTCGAGTTCCGGCGTGACAAACGAGGATGCCAGCAGTTCGGGATAGCCGTTCTGTTGTGCCAGGTTGCGGAACTTGGCGCGGAGGGGCGATTGGATTTTTTCACCGACGATTTGCGGGGTGCCGTCGCCGCCTTGCACAATCGGGGCGCAGTCGCCGATTGTGGTCGCTTCGAGCATGTAAAGCTTTTTGCAGGCTAGCGCAATGAGTGAACCAGCGCTGATGGCTTTCTTTTTCACGAGGGCGATTGTTTCGGGCCCTTTGACGGCCATGATGGTATCGACGAGGTCGAACGCAGCATCGAGGCGACCGCCGAACGTGTTGATTTCAAAGACTATATAGTCCGGGGCCTGTTCGAGAGCTTCACCGATGGCACGGGCGCAGAATTCGTACATAGCGGGATCGACATCCCCTTCTAGTTTAATCCAGACAGCTTGTTTTTTCTTGAGTTGCGGGATTATTGCTTCTTTTGCGGAATCGTTGTTAACGGCTGTGGTGCCGGCAAATGTAAATGTGGCTAGGAAAGCCAAAAGGAGGAACATTTTTGTTAATATTTTCATATTGTCAATGTATAAAGATTTGTTTTGCTCGGAAACATTTTTTTGTGAAAAAAAGCACGATTGTGGTGAATAGCTGGGTTAAATAGCTTTTTTTTTCGTTTTTAACCTTAATTTTACAGTTGTAAAATGTATAATATATCGGGAAATGTTTCCAAGACACCATGGATAAGAACTTTTTTAAAAGAAATCTAGTTGTTTCTCTGCTTCTTGTTGCGTTCCTGTTTATTGTAACAAATGTTTCTTTTTTGTACATTAACAAACAGGCTATAGACGATAGTTGGGATTCTCTTGATGAAATCGCTTACGCTTCCGAAGCGAAAATGTTCTTTTTGGGGAGGTCTCTTTTAAGCGCATTGACCAATATTTCTACCGTGGTGGGTATGGAAGAAGACCTTCTGTCCGAAAGCATGGTGCGAATGATTCGCGGTTCGCGTATAGGGCCGCTTGCCTCCGCCACACGCCTGTACTTGCCTGACGGGCATATCATCGCGGACAACGGGGTTCTTTTTGATTCCTTGAATGTGCAGCACTATAAGAAAATATTGTCGCCTAAGCCGTACATGTCAAAGGTGGATTACGATGTTGTTCAGAAAGAAAGGGTTGTTTTTGAACAATTTGTGCCTGTCCGTCATAAAGGAGAGGTCATTGCCATGCTTTCGGCGGTGTCCGATCTTAATTCGCTGTATGGCTATATGGCAACGAATGCGTTTAAGGGAAAGGCTTCGGTGATGATTTTTGACCGTAGGGACGGTTCATTTGTTGTCGAAAAATCGGGAAAATGGAAAAATTTCAATGAGTTTGTCAAGTCTCTGGCTCCGAATGTCGGGTATTCGCTAGAAGAGTGGGTGGCAAACGTGATGAAGGGCGAACCGACCCATTTGTCTTTTGAGGAAAAATCTTCAGATGAAGATAAGCTTCTGGTGGTATTGCCGCTGTTCGGTGGATATTGGTCGTTAATTTTGTCCGTAAACGAAAATATCGCCTTTTCCCGTGTCGATTCAATTCGCATGTTCTATATCGGGGTCTCTGCACTTGAACTGTTTGTAATCCTTTTGTACCTTATTCGCATTGTCTGGATTGCCCGCAAGATGGTCGAAGAGGAACGCAGCGAATATTCCGAAATTGCGGATGCCCTGAGTGACACCTATGAGTGCATCTTTTACGTGAACGTCTTGGACGATTCGTTCGACATGTTCCATGCTGATACGCTCATGGATAAATTGCACGAAAATATAAGCGGTCGAGATTTCTTCTCGGAGACGGTTGCAAGCTTGCGCCGGAACCTTTATGCGGATGACCTCGAAATCGTATTGCACTTTATGGAAAAGGAAGCCTTCCTCAGGCGCCTCGAAAAAAATACAAGTGCCGCTATAGATTTTAGGCTTGTCATTGACGGCGTTCTGCAATTTTACAGGATGAAAGCCATCAAATCCAATGATGACGAGAATCATGTCATCGTGGCTGTTGAAAATATCGATTCCGAAGTGATGAGGGCTATTGCGCAACGTCAAGAAATGGATCGTAACAATAGGGTGATTGAGTCCCTGGCTTCGGATTTTGACTTTGTGAACTATGTGACTTTTGGTGAAGATTCGTCGCAAGATGTAGTTGTCACTTATCGCGCTAGTTCTGTACTCTTGAAGTCTCTTCCCGGATGGTCTTCTGAAAAGCAGTTCTCCAAGAGAATGGATTTGTTGTTGAAGTATCTAGTGTGTGATTTTGACAAGCCCAGTTTCTATGAACAAACAAATCGTGATAGGCTTATTTCGAGCCTCAAGGATGAGCCGATTCAGCATGTGAATTTTAGAATCAAGCAGGAAGGGAATGAAGTTTATTACCAGATGAAGATGATTGCCGATAAGGATGAGCTCGGCAACATCAAGGGAGTTGTCTTTGGCCTGCATAGCGTCGATGAAGAAATCAAGAAACAGATGGATATCCAGGCGAACCTGAAACGGAATCTCGAGATTATCGACATTCTTTCGGAAGCTTATTCGTCGCTGTTCTTCTTCAATTTTGACGATGGCTCAAGTGGCGTGATTACCGTCAGCAAAGAACTCAAAGATTCTATAACAGGCCTGATTGCTTCGAGCGAAAAACTGGAGAATGTGTTCAAGGCGTTTGTCCAGGAACAGGTGCATCCTGATGACCGGGATTTGCTTTTGGGGATTGCGTCGAGATCGTTTGTCGCGAAGCAGCTTGCTCACCAGAAGCGTTTTGCGGTTGTGTTCAGACACCTTTACGGAAGTGAATATAAATATACCCGCTTGGTGTTTGCAAAGGCCGAAGCGGTTAATGCTCCGCCAAAACTGGTCGCAGTGGGCTTTGTGGAAGTTGATGCCCAGTACAAGGCCGAAATGGAACATCAAGAGAATATTGAACGTATCGTGAGTCTTTCGGACCAGTTTGAAACGGTTTACGACGTCAATATCGATACGGGACTTTTCAGCGTTTCGGAAAAGGGTGGCAAGTTTAAGGAAGTTGTGGACGAACACGATGGCAACGGAATTGATTTCTTTAAGAGTAAGGACGGTGAAATCTGTAGGTTTGTTTATAATGATGACCGGAACCATGTTTCGAATACTCTTGACCGCGAAACGATTCTTGCCCGTTTGCATCGTGAAAATTCGTTCTATATTGATTACCGTTGCGTGATATCCGACCAGATTTTGTGGTACCGCATGAAGGTGACGAAGATGGGTGACTGGTCTAAATCCCATCGCATGCTCGTGGGTGTCTTCAATAACGATGCCGTTTATCGCAAGGAAATGGAACAGCAGGTCGCTCTTGAACGGGCCCTTGAAATGGCAAAGTCCGCATCTAAGGCGAAGACGATGTTCCTTAACAACATGAGTCACGATATTCGTACGCCGATGAACGCGATTATCGGTTATACGGAATTGGCGACGATGCATATTGGCAACAAGGAGCAGGTCAGGAATTTCCTGGGTAAGATTGAGCTTTCGTCGAACCATCTGCTCTCGCTAATCAATGACGTGCTTGACATGAGCCGCATCGAGTCGGGCAAGTTGAGCTTGAATGAAAAGCCGGAACATCTTCCAGAGATTATCCACACGCTCAAGGATATTGTGCAGGCGGATATTAATGCGAAGAGGTTGCAGTTCTATGCCAACAGCATTGGCATCACCAACGAAGATGTTGTCTGTGACAGACTCCGCTTGAATCAGGTCCTTTTGAACGTTGTCTCCAACGCGATTAAATATACGCCGGCGGGTGGTTCCATTTGGTTCTCGCTGGAGCAGAAGGAATTGTCGGAGCCGGGCTATGGCGCTTTTGAATTCAGAATCAAGGACTCGGGAATTGGCATGAGTGAAGACTTCTTGCCGAAAATTTACGATGCGTTTACGCGAGTGAATTCCTCGACGGTTTCGGGAATCCAGGGGACTGGCCTTGGCATGTCGATTACAAAGAACATCGTCGATATGATGGATGGAACCATCGATATCAAGAGCAAATTGGATCAAGGAACCGATGTGGCTTTGAACTTCAAGTTTAAGCTTGTGAACCAAAGTGAGAAACAAGTTCGCGTCAAGGAATTTGAGGGCAAGAGAATCCTTGTTATCGACGATGACGTGGACTGCTGCAAGAGTATCACGTATATTTTCCGTGGCCTTGGAATCGAGGCGGATTGCAGCTATTCCGGTACGGATGCTTTGGAGCGGGTCAAGGCGGCACAATCGAACGGCTTTGCGTATGATGCCTTCTTGGTGGATTGGCGCATGCCGGATATGGACGGCATGAAGACGACGAAGAAGCTCCGCAAAATGCTTGGCGAAGATGTCCTGGTGATTGTCATGTCGGCTTATGAATGGTCGGATATTGAAGACAAGGCCTTGAAGGTTGGTGTCCACAACTTTTTGAGCAAGCCTGTGTTCCCGTCGGATGCGAAAAATTCGTTGATGTGTTGTTTTGCTCCGATGCAGGCGAAATCCTCGGTTTCGGATAATAGCGTGGGCTTTAACGGCAAGAAGGTGCTGCTCGTCGATGATAACGAACTGAACCGCGAAATTGGCAAGGAAATTCTGGAAGATTGCGGAATCCAGGTGGTGACGGCTTGTGACGGCGAAAAGGCCGTGGAGTACATGGAAAATGTACAGCCCGGCATGTGCGACCTGATTTTGATGGATGTCCAGATGCCGATTATGGACGGTTACGAGGCTACCCGTCGGATTCGTATGCTTGGCAACGAGATTGCGGCGAAGATTCCGATTATCGCTATGACGGCGAACGCTTTTGCCGACGACCGGCAGGCAGCTCTGGATGCGGGCATGAACGAGCATGTGGCAAAGCCAGTGAACGTCAACAAGCTGAAAGAAGTACTGTCGAGATTCTTGTAGAGCAGTAAGACAAGGGCTTGGAAAATTGACTGGATGGGGCTAAGCCCCAATTCTTTGGCTCGGTTATGCCCATGCAAGCATGGTCGCAACACTCGCCTTCTGAGTTGTCTTCACTATCGTTCAGGATGACGATTGTGTTGACGTCATTCTGACCCTGAAAGGGGAAGAATCCAGTTAAAAAGACCCTTTTTCCTGCATTTTCTAATAACTATTAACTATTAACTAACCACTATTTTTCTATATATGCTCTCAAATTGCATTTTTGCCTGGGTCCTGTGACCAGATTCGCCAATTCCACTGGTGCTAGAGCAGTAAACTCGGACAAAAACATGTAATGAAACAAAAACAAAAAAGGAATGGCTACAATGGCTACTATCACTAAAGAAAAAGCTGCAGAACTCACCGCTCAGTTTGGTGCTAACGAAAAGGACACTGGAAACGTCCGCGTCCAGATCGCAATCCTCACGGAAAAGATCAAGAACCTCACCGAACACATCAAGACCAACAAGAAGGACTTCCATTCTCTCCGCGGTCTGTCTGCGATGGTTGCAAAGCGCAAGAACCTTCTCAAGTACTACGGCGAAAAGGACATTATCGCCCAGCGTGCATTGATCAAGGAACTCGGTCTCCGCGGCTAATTCTCGTATTGGAGATTTTTTATGTCAACAGAAGCTTATCAAGCTAAATACGGCAAGATGCTCGACCCGAAGGAAGTGTCTGTAAACCTTCCCGATGGTCGCGTGATTACGTTTGAAACTGGCCGTATCGCAAAGCAGGCACGTGGTTCTGCTGTCGCCAAGATGGGGGACGCGTTTGTCCTTTCTACCGTTTGCTACGGTGAAGAAAAGGATGGTGACTTCTTCCCTCTGACAGTTGAATATCGCGAAAAGTCTTACGCTGCCGGACGCCTGCCTGGTGGCTATAGCAAGCGCGAACCGGGTCGTCCGAGCGATGAAGAAATTCTTTCTGCTCGTATCATCGACCGTCCGATTCGTCCGATGTTCCCGGAAAACTTCACTCGTGAAGTCCAGGTCATCGTTCAGGTTTTGTCTTCCGACAAGAAGTTCGCTCCGGACGTTCTTGGCGTGAGCGCCGCATCTCTTTCCATCGGTCTTTCTGAACTCCCGTTCGAACAGCAGGTGGCTGCCGTTCGCGTGGCCGTGGTCGATGGCCAGAACATCGTGATGCCGACTTACGACCAGGTTGCCGTGGCCGATCTAGACCTCGTGGTCGCCGGTACGGAAGACTCCGTGTGCATGGTCGAAGGTGGTGCTTACGAAGTGTCCGAAGACACGATGATTGGCGCTATCCTCGCCGGTCACGAAGTGATTAAGGAAATGTGCAAGGCCCAGCAGCAGCTCGTTGAACGCTGCTCCAAGCCGAAGATGGAACTCAAGCCGAAGTTTGTCGGTGAAGAACATGACAAGCTCGTCGCTACAGTCAAGGAAGTTGTCTGGGACGAACTGAACAAGGACGTCCACTCCAACATGGTCAAGACGGACTTCTATCCGGCTATGGCAGACCTCTGTGCCCGTATGCTCGAAGACGAACGTATCCTCGCTATCGTCGGTAAGGACGATGCTCAGGATGCAGCCCTCGTTGCTGACGCAAAGGCCATCTTTAGCGACCTCGAACGCACTGCAATGCGCGAAATGATTTTGAACGAAGACGTGCGTCTCGACGGCCGTAAGACGACCGAAGTCCGTCCGATCGAAATCGAAATGGGCGTGCTCCCGCGTGCTCACGGTTCTGCAATCTTCCAGCGTGGCGAAACCCAGGGTCTCGTCATTTGTACGCTTGGAACAAAGGCTGACGAACAACGTTTCGAAAGCTTGCAGGGCGAAGGCGCAAAGAGCTACATGCTCCATTACAACTTCCCGCCGTTCTCCGTCGGTGAATGCAAGAAGCTCGGTCTTTCTCGTCGCGAAATCGGTCACGGTCACTTGGCCGAACGTTCCCTTGCCGCTGTCCTTCCGCTCCCGGAAGACTTCCCTTATACCATCCGCGTGGTTTCCGAAATCATGGAATCCAACGGTTCTTCTTCCATGGCCTCTGTTTGCGGTGGCTGCCTCAGCTTGATGGACGCTGGCGTTCCTATCAAGGCTCCGGTCGCAGGTGTCGCCATGGGCCTCATCTCCGAAAAGGGTTCCGTGAAGGAAGGCGGCAAGATCAAGATCTTGACCGACATCACCGGTACGGAAGACCACCTCGGCGATATGGACTTCAAGGTGACGGGTACTGCCGAAGGTATCACTGCCTTCCAGATGGATATCAAGATCCGCGGCATTACGCCGGAACTCATGCGTGAAGCTCTGGAACAGGCTCGTCAGGGCCGTCTCCACATCTTGGGCAAGATGGCTGAACTCGGCCTCGCCGCTCCGCGTCCGAAGGTTTCCGAGAAGGCTCCGACCATGATCAAGATGCGCATCCCGACCAACAAGATCCGCGACGTCATCGGTTCCGGTGGCTCCGTGATCAAGGGCATGCAGTCTCAGACGGGTTGCACGATCAACATCGACGACGATGGCAACATCGACATTGCCGCCCCCAGTGGCAAGGCCGCTGCAGTCTGCCGCCGTATGATCGAAGAACTCACTGCCGAACCCGAACCGGGCCGCAAGTACAAGGGCAAGGTCAAGACGATCCAGCCGTTTGGCGCATTCGTCGAAATCCTCCCGGGTCGCGACGGTCTCGTGCACATCTCCGAACTTGCCGACCACCGCGTCGATAAGGTCGAAGACGTCGTTCACGTGGGTGACGAAGTCGAAGTGCTCTGCCTCGGTGTTGACCCGAAGGGCAAGGTGAAGCTCTCTATCAAGGCTTTGCTCCCTCCGAAGGCCGCTCCGGCTCCTGAGGCTCCCGCTGCAGAAGCTGCTCCGGAAGCACCCGCTCCAGAAGCTCCGGCAGAAGCATAGTCACAGTGACTAATCTGTATTAGCTTATCAAAAGAAACGCATGGCATAAGTTATGCGTTTCTTTTTTTGCTATTGTCGTGTTTTTTGTACAAAAAAAGACTTTTTTAGGGGATTGCATGTTTTTTTGTGTAAAAATAGATTAGCTTTATAGTAAAGCTTCAGTTGTGGATATGGGTTACATTTATTTAACATTGATGTTTGTTTTGTCGGCCGTCAATTTGGCGGTTCTTTCGCTACGTTATCAGAACCAGCGTAATAATTATGTCTATTACGTTTTTTATGCGATTCTTGTAGCGAACTTTGGACATTGGCTATTGGGCTTCTCGGAGTCCGTGGAAGGGGCTGTTATTGCGAATAAGGTAAACTACCTTGGCGCTTCGTTCCTTCCGATGTTCATGTTCTTTGCTCTTTTGCAAATTTGCAAAATCAAGGTTCCTAGATGGTTGAGCTTGTTCCTCGTTATCATGAGCTTTGGCGTTTGCGCGTTGTCCATGACGGTGGGGTATTTTCCGGCCTATTACAAAACGGTAGAATATGTTGTTCGTGGTGGCGTTGGCAACTATGTTGCGACATACGGTTGGGGACACGCCATATTCAATGGGTTCTTAATCGGCTATGTTTTGCTGGACATCTGGATTATCGCTAGGGCGATTTTACGCCAGAAAATGGTTTCGCTCAAGAATATAACGGCGATGATTGTTGGCGAAATTGCGACGATTTTATCTTTCTTTTTGGCTCGCTTTTTGGAATGCGACATGCTGGTTATGCCATGCGTGTTTGTATTTGACCAAATTATCTTGCTCTATATTTGCGACAACGTAAAATGGTACGATATTACGGCCTGCGTGATTGAATCAATTGAGACGGAAAACTCGTATGCCTATATCTCGTTCTCGATTGATGGCGCCTACTTGGGAGCAAATAAGATTGCGATGGAGTTTTTCCCGGAACTAATCAATATGAGGGTGGATGCCCGCTTGAAGGGCGAAACGGATTTACAGCGGAATTTTATGTCCTGGATTGATAAGTACAGTAAATCCAAAATTTTGACGGATTATTGTCAAATGACCGAGCTTAGTTATTCGGGCCGACATTACAAATGCGAAGTGAAGGTCTTGAGGCAGGTCCATGGGAAAAATGTTTTTTTGTTCAGGATAGAGGATAATACGCAGGAACAGCAATATATCGATGCCTTGGGACGCAACAATTCCCTGTTGCAGAAGAACATGGAGAAGACCGAAAGCGAAAAACTCTCGGTACAGGAGAAATGGATTGTCGGTATGGCGCAGATGGCCGAAAGCCGTGCAGGAAACATGGAAGGGCATATCAAGCGCACAAGCGAAGTCGTGAAAATTCTCGTGACGAAAATGCGGACGATGGGCGCTAATTTGTCTGATAAATTCCTCGACGTTCTGGTTGCTGCAGCCCCGATGTACGATTTGGGCAAGGTGGCGATTGATGATGCCGTATTGCGTAAACCGGGCCGTTTCAATATTGATGATTTTGAAGTCATGAAAACTCATGCGGAGAAGGGGGCTAACATTATCGAAAAACTCCTCTCCGATGTGAAAGACAATTATTTTATCAACGTGGCCAAGAACATTGCGCTTTACCATCATGAACGTTGGGACGGTTCTGGATATCCGGAGCAGCGCTCGGGCGAGAATATACCGATGGAGGCGCGAATCATGGCTCTTGCCGATGTCTATGACGCTTTGGTGAGTAAACGCTGTTACAAGGAGCGTATGTCGTTTAGGGAGGCCCGCGACGTAATACTGGCTTCGATGGGTAAACAGTTCGACCCCCAGTTGAAGGATTGCTTCTTGAATTGCCAAGATCAGTTGATGGAATATTATTGTTCTGTGGATCATTAATTTGTTGAACTTGTTGACGAGATAGCTATGTTTGTTATTTACTATTTGATTGCAATGTGCGTGTTTTCGGGAATAAACGCCTGCTTGCTCTCTTGCTTTTACCGCAGGCCATTGAATACCTTTTTTACGGCTTTTTTCTTTTCGATAGTCCTTGCCGATTTTGGACATTTGTTCCTTGCGCTTTCGACGACAATCGAAGGGGCTATTGTTGCGAATAAGGTTTGCTATTTAGGTTCGTGTTTCTTGCCGCTTTTGCTGTTCTTGCTGATTTGCCGCTTGTGCTCGTTTAATGTTCCGAGGTGGGTGAAGCTGATTTTGTTTGCTTACAGCACGCTCGTGTTCGCGCTTTCGTGTACGGTTGGCTTTAGCGACATATTCTACGAATCGGTGAGATATGTTGTTCTTAACGGACTAGGCAGTTACATGCCGACGTACGGACCGGGGCATGTTTTGTGGAATATCCTTTTGTATTCTTACGTTATTGCAAATATCGTGGTTATAGTCCTTGCCGAAAAACAGAAACGCAATGTGAGCTATAGAACGTTGTTTGCCATTGCCATCTTGGCTGTTTTCTCCATAGGCTTGTTTATCGTGGCTCGCTATATGGAAAATGACACGCTCTTGATGCCGCTTGTTTATTTGATTGATGAATTGGTCTTGCTCTATATTTGTGCATTAGTCAAAATGCACGACGTGATGAATACCGTCCTTGAATCGCTTGAAGCAGAAAATACGGCCGCTTACTTGGCTTTTTCTCCGAAAGGGCTTTACTTGGGCTGTAACGATATCGCGACTCGGTTTTTCCCGGAATTATTGAATTGCCGTGTGGATCACATTTTGCCGCGGAAGGTGGCTATTGCCAGGATATTCAGGAGAGGCATGAACTTGTTGAAAGGGTCGAGTGGTGACACGGTTTATCGGTTCTCGTACAAAGATCATTTCTACAAGGCTGTGATGAGGAATGTGCTTCAGAACAAAAAGACGCAGATTTTCTTGTTCCGTATAGAAGATGAAACCAACATACAACGTTACATCGAAAGACTGGATGCCAACAATACCGAACTTGCGGCGCTTATCAAGAACAACAAGGACCAGATTCGACTTTTCCAGAATCAGATGCTTGTCGGCATGGCCGAAATGGTTAATAACAAGGACGGGTTTACAGGGGCGCATATCAGGCGGACAAAGGAAGTCGTGCGCATTCTCGTTTCCAAGATGCAGAAAGATCCGAGTTTGAATTATTCAAAAGAATTTTATGAGGATATGGTGGCGGCTGCGCCGATGCATGATATCGGAAAGATAGCTATTGACGATTATGTACTTTGCAAGCCGGGCAAGTTTATGGAAGCGGAGTATTCCGAGATGAAAACTCATGCCGAAAAGGGGGCTATCATCATCAAGAACTTGCTTTCGAATTTCCAGAGTGAATTCTTTGTGGAAATTGCGAAGAATATGGCCGGGAGCCATCATGAACGTTGGGATGGCAGCGGTTATCCGTATGGGTTGAAGGGGGAGAGTATTCCGCTGGAAGCCCGCGTGATGGCGATAGCCGATGTCTATGACGCACTTGTGAGCAAGAGATGCTATAAGGAGCCGTTCTCGTTTGCAGAGGCCTATGATATTATCGATAGTTCGATGGGTAAGCATTTCGATCCGAGCCTTAAGAAGTATTTTGACCAAAGCCGCGAAGAGCTGGAAGCTTATTATAGAAAGGAATGGGAGGCGGAAAAGACCGTTGCGGAAAAGGCTTGAACTGGCTGATTTTGGTTGCCGCAAAATGAGCTTTTTTTTATTTTTGCGACATGCTAGAATTTACGACACTTCCGTATGTCGCTGACCGCTTCAATGCGGTTCGCAGGGAAACTATACAAGTCCGCGTAGGCGAGGCTTTGATTGGGGGCAACGCCCCCATTTTAGTTCAGTCCATGACTACCACCAAGCCGAAAGACGTCGAAAAGACGGTGGCTGAGACTTTGGCGCTTGCTAAGGTGGGCTGTGGCCTGGTCCGTATTACGGCTCCGACGTTTGCAGATGCGCAGGGCCTCGAAGAGGTGATGAAACGCGTGCGTGCTGCGGGTTGCACTGTGCCTGTGTCCGCAGACATCCATTTCCAGCCGAAGGCGGCTTTCGAAGCGCTCAAGTGGGTGGAAAAGGTCCGCATCAATCCGGGTAATTTTGTCGATACGGGTATTTTGACGCTGGATCAGCAGACGGACAAGTCTTTTGACGAGGGCAAGGAAAAGGTTGCAGAAGCGTTTACGCCGTTTGTGCAAGAGGCAAAGCGCTTGGGCCGTGCAATTCGCATTGGCGTGAACCACGGTTCGCTCTCGGCCCGTATGATTTATCGTTATGGCGACACTGTGGAAGGCATGGTGGAAAGCGCTGTCGAATATCTGGCTGTTTGTGAAGCCGAACATTTTGACCAGGTTGTCTTGAGTCTCAAGTCAAGCAATCCGCGTGTGGCGATTGCTGCTTATCGCTTGCTTGCCGCGCGCTTGAAGCAGGAACACTTTAAGCCTTATCCGTTCCATGTAGGCGTGACGGAAGCGGGCGCGGGTGCCGACGGACGACTCAAGTCGGCCGCGGGTATCGGCGCATTGTTGCTAGACGGTCTTGCCGATACGATTCGCGTGTCGCTCACGGAAGACCCGGTGGCCGAAGTCCCGGTGGCGCAGGATTTGATTAAGGCTTGCGCTCTGCCTGCTGCACCGACGGCCTACAAAGTGCCGGTTCTTGAAAAAGACCCGTACCACTACGAACGCCGTGCCACTTCTGTCGCGAAAATTTCCGGCGTGGAAATTGGCGGCAGCAATCCCGTGAAGGTCGGCATGAAGGCCGATGCGATTGCATTGACGGGCGAACGCCGCAACGCGGAATTTGCGCTGCCGAGCTTGGATGCCGCCCCCGTGGTGCAGTTTAAGGACGCGATGGACATCGCGGGGTTCGCCGCGAATCCGGCGAGCGTGCCCGCAGGTTCCGTGTTCTGCTATACCGGAGCCGAGATGGTTTCCGGCGTGCGCGCTTTGGCAGCGGCTCTGGAGTCGGCGAAGCGTCAAGACCCCATTCTGCTTTACGCTAAAATCGGCGACACCGAAAAAGAAACCCTCCGCGTGTCTGCCGATATCGGAAGCCTCGTGACCGACGGTCTTGGCGATGCCGTCGTGATTGACGGCTACAAGGGCGCGAAGGAAAGCGTGCTCCTTGCATTCGATATTCTGCAGGCCGCCTACTGCCGCCGCAGCAAGACGAACTTCATCAGCTGCCCGAGCTGCGGCCGCACCCTCTACGACATCCAGCAAGTCATGGGCAAGATCAAGGCCCGCTTTGGTCACCTCTCGGACATTTCCATCGGCATCATGGGCTGCATCGTGAACGGCCCGGGCGAAATGGCCGATGCCGACTTCGGCTACGTGGGCGGTGGCCCCGGCCGCATTACGCTGTTCGAAGGCAAGACGGCTGTGAAGAAGAACATCCCCGAAGAGGACGCCATCGAGGAACTCGTGAATTTGATAAAAGAAAGAGGCAGGTGGCAAGAACCTTGATTTAGTAGACGGTAGACAGTAGGAAGTAGACAGAATAAATTTGGCGGCGAAACCGCGATTATTCAACTTCCTACTTCTAACTTCCTACTTCCAACTAAGTTTTAACTTAAACAAAGGACAATACAATGGCAACTATTAAGACGATGAACAACATTTCCAAGAAAGGCTTGAGCCTGTTTGGCTCGTTCTACCAGGTTTCCGACTCCGTCGAGAAGCCGGATGCCATCTTGGTGCGTTCCGCCCAGGTTGATACCGACAACTTTGACGGCCTGCTGGCTGTCGCCCGCGCCGGCGCTGGCGTGAACAACATCACCATCGACAAGGCTTCTGCAAAGGGCATCTGCGTGTTCAACACCCCGGGTGCAAACGCCAACGCCGTTGCCGAGCTCGTGATGACCGTGCTCGGCATGGCCGTCCGTAACGTGGACAAGGCCGCTGCTTGGGTCAAGAACCTCGACACCACCGATCCGGACCTCGCTAAGACCGTCGAAAGCGGCAAGAAGAAGTTCGCCGGTATGGAACTCGCTGGCAAGACCCTCGGCGTGATCGGTCTCGGCAAGATCGGCGTGCTCGTCGCCAACTATGCCCGTTGGAAGAACATGCGCGTCATCGCTTACGAACCGTATCCGAACGCCGCCAACATGCACGAACTTTCCAACAAGGTTGAAATTGCCGACCTCGACACCGTGATTGCGAAGTCTGACTTCCTCACCGTGCACGTTCCGTTCATCAAGGGCGTGACCGAGAACCTCCTCAACCGCAAGAACCTCGCCGGCTTCAAGGGCAGCTACATCATGAACTTCGCCCGCGGTGGCATCGTCGAGATGGCTCCGGTCAACGAAATGCTCGCTTCCGGTTCCCTTCAGGGCTACCTCTGCGACTTCCCGGATGCAGACCTCATCAAGAACGACAAGGTGACCTGCTTCCCGCACCTCGGCGCTTCTACCGAAGAAGCCGAAGAAAACTGCGCCGTGATGGCCGTCGAAGAATTGAAGGACTACATCGAATTCGGCTGCGTCCGCAATTCCGTGAACTTCCCGGCCCTCGTAGATCACCCGCACGCTGGCGTCAAGAGCCGCGTCGTGGTCATCAACCAGGACGTTCCGAACATGATTTCCGAAATCACGAAGGTGTTCGGCGCCGAAGGCATCAATATTGCCTCGTTCAGCAACAAGAGCAACGGCAAGATCGGCTACAACCTCGTTGACGTCGAAAGCAAGGTCGATGACTCCATCATCGAAAAGCTCTCCAAGCTCGAGAAGGTCATCAAGGTCCGCGTGATCCACTTTTAGTAGGAAGTAGGCAGTAGACGGTAGGAAGTTTTGGTTAGGCTGCTTCGCAGCGATTATTCAACTTCCGACTTCCTACTTCTAACTTCCTACTGTTGATACATCTTTTCAATTTCTTCGGCGTATCGTTTTTCTGCAACGGTGCGCCGAATTTTTAATGTGGGCGTCAAAAGTCCGGATTCAATGGTGAGTTCGTCACCGACTAAAGTCCATTTGCGAATTTGTTCCCAGTGATTTAGTTTCTTATTGATGAGCTCGATATGGCGTTGGATAGAAGCGCGGATGACAGGCGATTCCAGTGCATTCTGGATAGAATAGTTTTCGTTTTGCGGTTTGAGCATTCGGCGTGCGCCTACAGGGTTTAGCCAAATGATTGCTGAAACAAATTTATGGTCGTTCGCGATGACTAAGGCCTGTTCTATCAGTGGATGGCGTATGATTTCAAGTTCGATGGGGTTTGGACTCACGTATTTTCCGGTACTCGTTTTTAGGAGTTCCTTGATGCGGCCGGTGAAGTACAGATAACCATCTTCGTCAAAATAGCCTTGGTCGCCTGTGCGGTAAAAACCGTCTGCGGTAAATGCCTGCGCGTTCAAATCGGGGCGGTTGTGGTAGCCTTTGAAAACGCTTTCGCCGCGAACCATGATTTCGTTACATTCGCCTGTTTTGACTTCGAGATGGGCAAGAGCCTTGCCGATGGAACCGATTTTGATATTTTGTTCGCAATTTGCTGAAACGACCGGTGAACATTCCGTCATGCCGTAGCCTTCGAAAACGGGGAGCCCGATGTTTAGCAAAAAACGCAAAATGGACTTGTTTAATGCGCTGCTGCCCGAAATAATCATGCGAAAGTTGCCACCGACTGCATCGCGCATTTTTTTATAGACGAAAAGGTTGAGCAATCTGTGTATAAGGCACCGAGGCTTGTTCGGGTCTTTTATTTTGGCAATCTTGATGGCATGCTTGATGAGTATCCGCTTGAGTCCTTTGGCTCGGTCGGCAGATGTCGTCATGCTTTCGTAGAGTCGCTCGAGAATGCGGGGGACGACAATCATGATTGTGGGGCGAACTTCGCGCAGCATGTGCGATAGATTCTGGGGATTGTCTCCGAAATAAATCGGGATTCCGCTAAAAATGTAGAAATAGACCGCCATGCGTTCGAGAACATGCGCTACCGGGAGAATCGAAAGACTCGAATCTTTTTTGCTGTTGAAGCGGAACATCGGAAGTAGATTCTGAATTTGTATTAACATGTTCCGATGGGTAAGTTCAACGCCTTTGGGTAGCCCCGTGGAGCCGCTGGTATAGATGATGCTGAAAATATCGTCGGATTGAATCGATTCTAGTTGCTTGTCAATCCATTTAGCTTGTTCTTTGTCGGCTAGAATCTCGTATCCATTTTTAATAAAGTCATCCCAATAAATTCCGTTTGATGGTAGAAACGATTCGTTGTCGATGCAAATGATTTTGTTGAAAATGGACAATGTGTCGAGGAGCGGAAGGTCCAAGTCTTCGATGGAATTGATGACGAGAATCTTGATGTTGGCATCGCTGCTTTGGTATGTGAAATTTTCGGACGAAATGTTCGGGAAAAGCGGAACGACATAAGCGTGATTCAGCTGGATGGCCATGTCGGCGATAAGCCAGTTCGGCGAACTTGGTGCGATAATCCCGACGCTTTCTTTTTCTTTTAATCCGAGTGCGTTTAACGCAAGTGCAAAGGCTTTTGTGTTGTCCTTGAGTGTCTTTTTTGAATAGAGTTTCCAGTCGCCGTCTTTACGGTGATGCCATCCTTTAAAATCGGAACGGTCACAGTTCGCGAAGAACATTGCCGGTAGAGATGTAAATTGAAGCTCCTCCATGTCTTTAAAATAACATTCTATTTTGCAATGGCTTAATTTTTTTGAAAAAAATTTTTTTTAATAAGCGGAAAATTTAAGTATTAGTCAGAAAAATCTTTATATTTAGGGTATGCTGAAGAAGTTGAAGGATTACGAAAACGAACTTTTGGAAATAGTTGCGCTGGGGAAGCCGCTCTCGGCAGAGCAATTGCTGTCGGTGCGGACGCATATCGGCTTTTTTCAGCATGAACGCCTGGTTCACGAACTTGTGATGATTTTGTTTGCGCTATTGACCGTAGGCGGGATTCTTTTTGTGGTTGTAATGCCTGAAATCCCTGTGATGTTGCTGGATGTGCTGTTTTTTGCGCTTTTGGTGCCGTATGTGAAGCATTATTACGGACTGGAGAACGGGGTGCAGAGGCTGTATGATGTTTATGAAAAACTGGAAAAATTGTAGGAATATGGCGACCCCGGCACGATGGCCGGGGTGACGGTTCGGAGGCAATGAAAAAAGCAAGTCCGTGGGGACTTGCTGAAAGTTTTTGGTGATCCCGGAACAGAGTCCGGGATGACATTGACGCAGAGTGCGGGATGATATTGACGTGATTACTTCTTCGGTTTAATAAACTCAAGCCCGCCCATGTACGGACGCAGCACTTCAGGAATCTTGAGCGAGCCGTCCTTCTGCTGGTAGTTGTCGCAGATGCCGACCATCACGCGCGGAGTGGCGAGGCCAGAGCCGTTGAGCGTGTGGAGATAGACGTTCTTGCCGCCAATCTTCGTCTTGATGTTGGCGCGGCGAGCTTGGTAGTCTTCGAAGTTCGAGCAGGAGCTGACTTCGAGCCACTTCTTTTCGACCGGAGCATAGACTTCGAGGTCATAGCACTTGGCGGCACCGAAACCGAGGTCGCCCTTGCAGAGGGCCAGACGATGGTAGGGCAGTCCCAGCTTTTCCAGGAGCTTTTCACCGAAGCGGGTGAGTTCCTCGTGGTCTTCGTAGCTGTGTTCCGGATGGGCGAAGTAGACCATTTCCACCTTGTTGAACTGGTGCAGACGGAGAAGACCGCGGGTATCCTTGCCGTAAGAACCGGCTTCGCGGCGGAAGCAGGCGGAGTAGGCGCAGATGCGCTTCGGGAGTTCGGTTTCCGGAATCACTTCACCGGCGTAAAGGTTGGTCAGAGGAACTTCTGCAGTCGGGATAAGGAACAGGTCATCGTCCTTGTCGCAGCGGTACATGTCTTCTTCGAACTTCGGGAGCTGGCCCGTGCCGCGCATGGTATTGCGGGTCACCAGGTACGGCGGAGTGAATTCTTCGAAGCCGTTCTTCATGTGTTCGTCGAGGAAGAATTGGATGAGGGCACGTTCGAGGCGGGAACCGAGACCGCGATAGACCGGGAAGCCGCTGCCAGAAATCTTGGCGCCGCGTTCAAAGTCAAAAATGCCGAGACGTTCGCCGAGAGTCTTGTGGTCAATGCGGGCGAAGTCATCGTTCTTCACGTAGTAGTCAAACGGAATCGGGCCGTCTTTTTCGACAACGTTGTCCGAACTGTCCTTGCCTTCCGGAGAACGCGGGGCGATGTTCGGAACGTGCATGAGCATTTCGGTCTGCTTGTAGTCAAGTTCCTTGAGCTTCTTGTCGAGTTCGTCAATCTTGTTGCCGAGTTCGCGTGTGGCGGCTTGGGCTTCGTCAGCGTTTTCGCCCTTTTTCTTGAGTTCGCCAATGCGCTTGGACTGGGCGTTGCGTTCGCTCTTGAGGCGTTCGACTTCGGTGAGGAGCGGGCGGCGTTCGTTATCGACGGCGAGCACGTCACGAAGGCTTACGGTCGTATATTTCTTTTCGGTTTCAGCAATATAGTATTCCGGATTTTCACGGATTTTCTTGATGTCAAGCATTTTATGCCTCGGTTGAAAATTTTACGCGGGAAAAGATAGAAAAGTAGGAAGTAGGAAGTAGGAAGTAGGCAGTAAAAAATGTAATGAAAACCAATGACCATCGACCAATGACTAACGCTGTTCAGGATAGCCCCGCTAAGCTCTAAGTTCTATCAACTGATAACTTAAAAAAACATTACTTAATGTAACTGTTGTTTGTCTTTACATCGTTATTTAATCGGGACATGTTGTTCCGTTTTTTTTGAATATAGATTTACAGTTAAGGTTAGAAGAGAACATTGGGCAAATAAACAAAGGAAAACGAGGAGTACAAAAATGAAACTTCCTTTATTATTGTTAGTTGCCACATCTTTCTCTTTCGCACAATGGGGCGGCGGTGGCGGCGGAAAATCCATCAACGACTACAAAAAGATATCTGTTTCGGGCAGAGAAGTCTATGTCTATGCTCCGTCCAATCTTGCAGACAATAGTCCGTTGCTCATGTCTTTCCATGGTATGGACCAGGACCCCAGTTACCAGCAGTCCAATACCCACTGGGAATCTGTCGCCGATACGGCGGGCTTTGTTGTAGCCTATCCCAAGGGCGCAACGGGTTACAGTACCTGGGATATCAGCGGTGACCAGGATACCAAATGGATTACGCAGATTATCGACCAGTTGGCCAAGGACTACAAGATTAACACCAAGCGCGTGTACATGTCGGGTTTCTCCATGGGTGGTATGCTTTCTTACCATGCCATGGGTAAGATTGCCGACAAGATTGCGGCCTTTGCCCCCTGCTCCGGCTACCTGATGATGGGTGCAGGCACGGCTCAGCGTCCGGTACCTATTTTCCATACTCATGGAACCAGCGACAACGTGGTGGGCTATGATGGTCTTGAAAATAACTTGAAAAATTACCGCAACCAGTTCAAGTGCCCGTCTCAGGCGGAAGTCGAGAACAATCATCCGAACAGCGAGAACAAGGCTACGCTTTACACTTGGGGTCCGTGCGAAAACGGCATCTACGTGAAGCACCTGAAACTCGAGGGCCGTCAGCATAGCCCTTCCAAGGCAGATGTTTCCGATATCTGGAATTTCGTGAAGGGTTATGACTTGGATGGTCCTATTGGCGCCAGCAAGCCTGAATCCTCTTCCAGCGAAGTCGCCTCTTCGGCGGATGCCGCGAAGTCCTCCAGCAGCGGTGGCCAGATTGGTCCGGCTGTGTCTTCTTCCAGTAGAAGCCATCGTTCGTCTTCCAGCGCTACAGCCGGGTCTTCTTCAGCCGGTCACCATTTTGGAGTGAGTTCGTCAGGCACGCAAGCCCTGCCCATGGATCCGAGCTTGCGCTTTGTTTCTGTATATAGGTCCTCTGACAACTACATCGTAGTCGCCAATGCTCAGGGCAAGTCCATCACCGTGTTCAACAGCCTCGGCAACGTTGTTAGTTCCACCCGCGCTCTCGGAAGTGCGCAGAAGGTCTATACGGGTGCTAAGGGCGTGTATATCGTGAAGGTCGGCTCTAGGACGTTCAAGACCTCGCTTTAAGATTTAACGGAATTCATACTTTAAAGACTCTCTTTTTTAAAGGCTCTCCCTTGTGGAGAGCCTTTTATCGCTTACACTTGTCACTCTGGCCTCATTGCCGTTCTTTTACAGTTACAGCTGATCCCGCAACGGTGTGCGGGATGACATGTTAAAGAGAGCTTTTCGACTTGTTCTTGTCACCCTAGCCTCATTGTCGGGGGCGGTTTTTTATAAATTTACACCATGCTTTTTCGTAGGCTTATCTCTCGTGTGCTTTGGCTTGTTGCTGTTGCCTTTGTGGCGGGCGTCTTGTCCGGCTGCTACAGCTTTACCGCCAGTACGCTCCCGAGCCACATCAAGACGGTCAATATCCACGAAGTCGAAGATAAGACTCTTGACCCGGTGCTTGCAAACAACATTCATACAGCCGTTGTCGATATGTTCAAGCGCAATGCGGGTGGCGTGCGCCTCGTGAATGACGAAGCCAGTGCCGATTTTTATATAACGTTGCTCAGCTACACGAACAAGCCTGAGAACTACAACAGCAACAGCGACGTAGAAACGTACCGCGTCACAATCCGCGTCGAAGTCAAGTTTTATGACAACGTAAAAGAGCGGATTATCTACGAAAGCAAGTCACTCTCGGCCGATGGCGTCTATGACGTACAAGCTAATGAGACCGAGGACCGCCATGGTCAGACGCGTGCGATTGAAAAGCTCCAAGATTTGATTGTCTCGAACGCCCTTGCTAAGTGGTAGCTTTTAGACGAGTGAATAGATTGGCACTTTCGCGCTAAAAAAAAGCGACTCGGCAATGCGTGAGGATCACTAGCTTTGCCGAGTCTGGGGTTGGTTTGGAGTATTATAAATATGCTTTATTTTTCCCGGTTTGGTAAGTCCCCGACCGTTTTTTTTACGAAAAAAATCTTGGATAATCGGGATTTTTATAGAAACTGGTTCAAAGTTACCCGATTTTCGTTGAGCAATGCCTCGGTAAGCACGTTCCCCTTGTATGTCAGTTTCAGTGAAAAGAAGGGCTCACCACGTTCGAGAAGCGCGAGGAATATCAAATCGCCATCCCAGTGTGGCAGTTCACGGACTTTTTGTTTATCTACCCATTCAAGAACGCCCTCGTCGCAGTCTTTGAGCGAACCTTGGAACTCGGTCGCCGTAAAGAGGTGCATGAACTCGGTTTCGTTCATGCCGTCGCTGATGAACGTGACGATACCGCGGTACTTGGGGCGGATTAGCGTAAGTCCTGTTTCTTCAAGGGCTTCGCGGCGGATACAGTCTTCAGGGGATTCCCATTCTTCGAACTTGCCTCCGATGCCAATCCACTTGTCCTTGTTGATGTCGTTCTTTTTTTTGACGCGGTGGAGGAGCAGGTATTTGCCGTTTTGCTCGATGTAGCATAGGGTAGTGTTGATCATACAAGCAAAATATAGAATTGTTTCTTTTTCGACTTGTTTTGAGAAATGTTTTCAAAAAAATATGAGCAGATAGAATGATATAAATGTATAATTATTATATGAATTGCGAAATTATTGGCTGGGAATATGCAAAATTGGGTTAAAGAAATCGTCGTAGATTCAAAGTTTGAAAATGTCAGGACTCTCACGGAATTTGTTGAGAATTCCTTGGAACCGCTCAATCCTTCTCCGAAAGCAATCATGCAGATTGGAGTTGCGATTGATGAACTGTTCAGCAATGTTGTTCGTTATTCTGGATCGGATAATTTGAAGCTAATCCTTAACGTGAACGAGGACGTGCTGACCGCGAAGCTTACCTTTATTGACGAGGGTGTCGAGTACGATCCGTTGAAGAAATCGGACCCGGACGTGACTCTCGCGGCCGAGGACCGGCCGATTGGTGGACTAGGCATTTATCTGGTGAAAAAAATCATGGACGGCGTTGAGTATAAACGTGATGGACGCAAGAACGTCTTGACTGTAGTTAAAAAACTTGCTTAACTTATTTTAGATTTTAAGAACAAATAAAAAACGAGGCTTAGAATGAAAATAGAAAAAAATGTGGATGCTTCTAATATGTCACTTGCTTTAGAGGGACGTTTGGATACGATGACTGCTCCTTTGCTTGAATCTGAAATTCAAGGCAAATTGGCGGGAGTTACCAACTTGGAATTTAATTTTGCCAAGCTGACGTACATTTCTTCGGCGGGATTGCGCGTGTTGCTTGCCGCACAGAAGATTATGAACAAGCAAGGTAAAATGATTATCAAGAACGCCTGCGCAGAAATCAAGGAAATTTTCGAGGTGACGGGATTCTCTGATATTCTGACTGTTGTCTAAAATTTGTTTATACGTTTATATGGAATAAAAAACGGCACCTGCGGGTGCCGTTTTTTGTATGTAAAAAGGAGGTGCCCGCTTACTTCGACTGTACTCAGCACAGGCTCCGGCGGGCATTGTCATTCCGGCCTCCGAGCCGGAATCTCCCTTCTTTACTTCACGCCAATGAGGCTGAGGTCACGCACGGCACCCTATGATGACCGCTCGGCTCTATCGCAAATAAGAACCTACGACCTCGCCTCGCTCTCGCCTTCGACGACTCGTTAATACGAGTCGCCTACGGCTCACGGGTTTATTTCACTCCAATCAGAGACAAGTCTCTAACAGCTCCTTTATCGGCACTAGAAGCCATCGCGGCGTAAGCCTGCAAAGCCTTGGACACGACGCGGTCGCGGTTCTCAGGTTTCCATGCCTTGGCGCCGCGGGCTTCCATTTCCTTGCGGCGGGCGGCCAGCTCTTCGTCGGTGAGTTGCACGTTGATGCTGCGGTTCGGGATGTCGATTTCGATGACGTCGCCCGTGTGCACGAGGCCGATGTTACCCTTGTTGGCGGCTTCCGGAGAAGCGTGGCCGATAGAGAGGCCGCTCGTACCGCCGGAGAAGCGTCCGTCGGTGAGGAGGGCGCAAGACTTGCCGAGGTGACGGCTCTTGAGGTAAGAGGTCGGGTAGAGCATTTCCTGCATGCCGGGGCCACCCTTCGGGCCTTCGTAGCGGATAACGACCACGTCGCCAGCCTTCACCACGTTCGGGTCGAGAATGCCCTTCACGGCATCTTCCTGGCTTTCGAACACTACAGCGGGGCCGGTGAACTTGAAGATGGATTCATCGACGCCTGCGGTCTTCACGATGCAGCCATCGACAGCGAGGTTACCGTACAGAACAGCGAGGCCGCCGTCCTTGGTGTAGGCGTGTTCGCCGTCGCGGATAGCGCCGTTAGCGCGGTCGAGGTCGTGGTCCGGGTACATGAAGTTCTGCGAGAAAGCGACCAGGTTGTATTTGCGGCCCGGGCCTGCGAGGTAGCGCTGCTTGGCTTCGGCAGTCGGGTTACGCTTGAGATCGTTTGCTTCGAGCGCTTCGCCCATGGTCTTTGCGTGGACTGTCTTTGCGTCCTTGTGGAGGAGTCCCATGCGGTCCAGTTCACCGAGGATGCCCATGATGCCGCCAGCGCGGTTCACGTTTTCCACGTGAATGTTGTGGACGGTCGGGGCGACCTTGCAGATGCACGGCGTGTTGCGGGAAAGGCGGTCGATGTCCTTCATGGTGAAGTCGACGCCAGCTTCCTGAGCCACGGCGAGCAAGTGGAGCACGGTGTTGGAGGAACCGCCCATGGCGATGTCGAGGCGCATGGCGTTTTCGAAGGCGTCCTTCGTGGCGATGCTGCGCGGGAGGATGCTTTCATCGTTCAAATCGTAATACTGGTGGCAGAGTTCCACGATGCGCTTACCGGCGGCTTCGAACAGCTTCTTGCGTTCGGCGTGGGTAGCGACGATGGTGCCGTTACCGGGCAAGCTAAGGCCGAGCGCTTCGGTGAGGGAGTTCATGGAGTTTGCGGTGAACATGCCGGAGCAGGAACCGCAAGTGGGGCAGGAGTTCGCTTCGATGGCGGCCACTTCTTCGTCGCTGATGGTGCTGTCGGCGGAATCGATCATGGCGTCAATCAGGTCGAGGGCGCGGTCCTTGCCGTCCTTCGTGGTCACGTGGCCAGCTTCCATCGGGCCGCCAGAGACGAAGATTGCCGGAATGTTGAGGCGCATGGCGGCCATGAGCATGCCCGGGGTCACCTTGTCGCAGTTGGAGATGCACACGAGGGCGTCGGCGCGGTGGGCGTTAGCCATGTATTCGGTGGAGTCCGCAATCAGATCGCGGCTGGGCAAGCTGTAGAGCATGCCGTCGTGGCCCATGGCGATACCGTCATCGACCGCGATGGTGTTCATTTCCTTCGCGACACCGCCGGCGGCTTCAATCGCGCGGGCGA
>CAMKTL010000026.1:0-55976 GCA_946415675.1 uncultured Fibrobacter sp. | reverse complement strand
AGTAAGGAATAATCATGGCTGGTGAACGCATCCGTATTCGCTTGAAGAGCTTCGATCATCGTATGATCGACCGCTCTGCTCAAGATATCGTGAATACAGCTAAGAACACTGGGGCTCGTATCGCGGGTCCCATCCCCCTCCCGACGAAGGTCCAGAAATATACGGTGCTCCGCTCTCCGCATATTGACAAGACTTCTCGTGAACAGTTCGAATCCCGTACGCACAAGCGTCTTATCGACATCCTTGATGCTACGCCGCAAACTGTAGATTCCCTCATGAAACTTGACTTGCCGGCAGGCGTTGAAGTCGAAATTAAGGTCTAATAACAATGAACGGTATTCTCGCAAAGAAGTTGGGAATGACCCAAGTGTTCACGGAACAGGGCGAATGCGTCCCTGTCACGGTTCTCGAAGCCGGTCCGTGCGTGGTTGTTTCCCACAAGACAGAAGAAAAGGACGGCTACACTGCTGTCCAGATCGGCTTTGGTCTCAAGAAGGAACAGCGTGCCAACAAGGCAGAAATCGGCCATTTCAAGAAGGCTGATGTCGCTGTCCGCGAACACCTTGCCGAATTTGATGTCGCTGATCTCGAATCCTGGCCGGTTGGCAAGGAATTCGGCGCTGCCGACTTCGCTGATGCAAAGACGGTGAACGTGTCCGGCATCTCCAAGGGTCATGGTTTCTCTGGCACGATCAAGCGCCACGGTTTCCACAGCGGTCCTCGTTCCCATGGTACGCACAATATGCGTGAACCGGGTGGTACGTCCGCTCACTCCTATCCGGGTCGTGTTTTCCCGGGTAAGCGTATGGCTGGTCAGTACGGCAATAAGAAAGTGACCGTGAAGCACCTCCAGGTCGTCAAAGTTGATGGCGACCGCAACCTGATCTTCGTCCGTGGCGCTGTCCCGGGTGCGAAGAACAGCATCATCGTGGTGAGGAAAGACTAATGGCTAGTGCAAAGCTTTTCGCCGCTACTGGCGATTTTAAGAATGATATCCAGCTCCCGGCTCTCTTCGACCAGGAAGTCAACAAGGTCTGCATGTACCTCCACATCAAGGCTATCCTGAACAACAACCGTCAGGGTACTGCCCAGACTAAGTCCAAGGGCGAAGTCAGCGGCGGTGGCCAGAAGCCGTGGAAGCAGAAGGGTACGGGTCGCGCTCGTTCCGGCCAGAACACCTCTGCTGTGTGGGTTCGTGGTGCCAAGGCTCACGGTCCGAAGTCTCATGACTATTTCGAAAAGGTAAACAAGAAGGTCAAGAAGATCGCTTTCCACTCTGCACTCGCTGCAAAGGCCCAGGAAGGCAAGGTCCTCGTGTTCGAAGCCCTCAGCTTCGCCGCCCCGAAGACCAAGGATCTCCTCGCTGTCCTCAATAAGGCTGGCGTCGAACAGCGCAATGCTCTGTTTGTCGTGAGCGCTAAGGACGAAAACCTCTACCTCTCCTCCAACAACATTCCTTGGTGCCGTTGCGCCCGCGTTGAAGATGTCAATACTTACGACATCGTCCGTGCGAACAACGTTGTCATCTCCCAGGCTGCTCTCGCAGAACTTGAAGGAGGCCGCTAATGAAAGAAATTCGTGAAATCCTCGTTGCTCCGCACGTCACCGAAGAAACCATGAAGAACATGGTGAATCGCCGTACCGATGTGCATAAGTACGTGTTCAAGGTTGCCATGGACGCTAGCAAGGATGAAATCAAGGCCGCTATCGAAAAGCGCTTTGATGTCAAGGTCGCTAAGGTCAACACGTTGATCAACCGCGGCAAGATCAAGCGCGTCCGCATGGTCGCTGGCAAGAAACCGAACTGGAAGAAGGCCTACATCACGTTGAAGGCCGGGCAAAAGATTGCCGAGTTTGAAGGAGTATAACCATGGGTCTGAAATCTTATCGCCCGATTACCCCGACACTGCGTTACAAGCAGATTGGTGACCGCAAGGAAATCACTGCCGAAAAGCCGTACAAGCCGCTTACCGAAGGTATCAAGCGTAGCTCCGGCCGTAACAATGCTGGTGAAATTACCTCCCGTCGTCGTGGTGGTGGTCACAAGAAACTGTATCGTATCATCGACTTCAAGCGTCAGTTTGCCGGTCTCTCCTGCACTGTCGAAACAATCGAATACGATCCGAACCGTACCGCTCGCATCGCTCTCGTCAAGTACGAAAACGGCAAGCGCGCATACATCATCGCTCCGGCCGACATCAAGGTTGGCGATGTGCTGAAGTCCGGTGAAGGCGCCGAATTCCGCGTAGGTAATGCAATTCCTCTCCGCGACATTCCGCTGAACACGGTTATCCACAATATCGAAATGAAGCCGGGCAAGGGTGCCCAGATTGCTCGTTCCGCTGGTGCCGGTGCTGAACTGGTTGCCAAGGACGGCAAGCTCTGCCAGGTCAAGCTTCCGAGTGGCGAAGTCCGCTACATTCCGGAAGAATGCCTCGCTACCGTTGGCCAGGTTTCCAATATCGATCACATGAATGAATCCTCGGGTTCTGCAGGCCGCTCTCGCTGGCTCGGCAAGCGCCCGGCCGTCCGTGGTGTCGTTATGAACCCGGTCGATCACCCCCTCGGTGGTGGTGAAGGTCGTACCTCTGGTGGTCGTCATCCGTGCTCTCCTTGGGGCAAGAACTCTAAGGGTGCCAAAACTCGTAACAACAAGCGTACCGATAAGTTCATCGTACGTCATCGTCAGAAGAGGGCCTAATTCATGTCTAGATCCCTTAAGAAAGGTGCGTTCGTGGATTCCCACGTTCTCAGCAAAGCCCAGGCTATGGCTGGCTCCGACAAGAAGCAGCCGATCAAGACCTGGTCCCGTCGTTCCACAATCGTTCCGGACATGGTCGGACTTACGTTCTCCGTGTACAACGGCAAGCAGTTCCTGCCGGTCTATGTCTCCGAAAACATGGTTGGCCATAAGCTCGGCGAATTCGCTATGACTCGTACGTTCCGTGGCCATCGCAAGACCGAAACTGCTGGAGGCAAGAAATAATGCAAGCTGTTGCTAAAGTGAAAAACGTCCGCTACGGCGTTCGCAAGCTCCGTCGCGTTGTCGACCTCGTCCGTGGCAAGTCCGTCGACGAAGCCTTCGCGATGCTCTCCATCCTGCACACGCAGACCAAGGGTGCCCCGCTCGTCGAGAACGCCCTCAAGTCCGCTGTCGCCAACTTCAAGCAGAAGTCTGCCGCCCCGGTTTCCGCCGAGGAACTCGTGGTCAAGACTATCACTGCTGATGGTGGCACCATCATGAAGCGTATCCACCCGCGTTCCCAGGGTCGCGCCTTCCGTATCGAGAAGCCGCTCTCCCACATCACCGTCGTCGTCGCAGACAAGGAGAAATAACAATGGGTCACAAAACTCATCCCAATGGTCTTCGTCTTGGCGTTATCCGCGGTTGGGAATCCAAGTGGTATGCCGAAGACAACTTTGCCGATCTTCTCTATGAAGACATCGTGCTCCGTCGCTACCTGATGAAGCGTTTCGAACATGCCTCCCTCTCCAAGGTCGGCATCGAACGTACCGTCAAGAAGGTGAACGTGAACCTCTTTACCGCTCGTCCGGGTATCGTCATCGGTAAGAAGGGCGAAGAATTGGAACGTTTGAAGGGCGAACTCCAGTTCCTCACCGGTAAAGAAATCTATATTGCAGTCCACGAAATCAAGCGTCCGGAAACGGATGCCAAGCTCGTCGCTGAAAACATTGCCCGCCAGCTCGAAAAGCGTATTTCTTTCCGCCGTGCCATGAAGCGCGCTATCCAGTCCGCTATGCGCATGGGCGTCGAAGGAATCAAGGTGCAGTGCGGTGGCCGCCTCGGTGGTGCCGAAATCGCCCGCGTTGAAAAGTATGCCGAAGGCCGCGTGCCTCTGCACACTCTTCGTGCTGACATCGACTACGCAACTGCCATCGCTAAGACCGTCTATGGTGCCATCGGTATCAAGGTGTGGATCATGCACGGTGAAAAGATTGGCAAGGACGTCATGAACGACAACAAGAGAGAGAAGTAATTATGCTGAGTCCTAAAAGAACAAAACATCGTAAGCAGATGAAAGGGCGCATGAAGGGCGTCGCCTCTCGTGGCAACTATATCGCCTTTGGCGAATTCGGTATCCAGGCTCTCGAAAAGTGCTGGCTCACCGCTCGCCAGATCGAAGCTGCTCGTATCGCCATGACTCGTAAGATCAAGCGTGGTGGTCGCGTGTGGATCCGCGTCTTCCCCGATAAGCCGGTAACTCGTCACCCTGCAGAAGCCCGTATGGGTAAGGGTAAGGGCGCCGTCGAATTCTGGGCAGCCGTCATCCTCCCGGGTCGCATCCTTTTTGAAATGGGTGGTGTCGAACGTGAACTTGCACTGGAAGCTCTCCATGTTGCAGTTCAGAAGCTCCCCCTTAAGTGCAAAATCATCGAAGAATCGGAGATCTAATGAAAGCACGTGAATTGAAAGAACTGGGCGTTGACCAGCTCAAGGAAAAACTGGCTCAGTTGAATCTCGATTTGTTCAATTACCGCATGACTGCGAAGCTCGGTAATTTGGAAAAACCCTCTGTGATCCGTGCGACCCGCAAGGACATCGCCCGTATCAAGACCATCCTCAGCGAAAAGGCCAAGGCATAAGCCGGCAGGAGCAGGAAATGGATAGAAACCTTCGTAAAGTCAAGCAGGGTGTCGTCTCTTCTGACAAGATGGACAAGACCATCACGGTTGTGGTTGAAAACCGCAAGCGTCACCCCATGTACAACAAGATCATGACCACCACCAAGAAGCTCAAGGCTCACGACGAAAATAACGAAGCGGGCGAAGGCGACCTGGTGGAAATCATGGAAACTCGTCCTCTTTCCGCTACCAAGCGCTGGCGCCTGGTTCGGATTGTGGAAAAGAAGAAATAATCGTTTTGGAGTAAGGCGAATATGATTCAAGAAGAAACCAGACTCGTCGTGGCCGATAACAGTGGTGCCAAGGAAGTCGCCTGCATCCGTGTTTTGGGTGGCACAAACCGTCGCTATGCTAGCATCGGTGATGTCATCAAGGTAGCCGTTAAGGACGCTATCCCCCAGAGCAAGGTGAAGAAGGGTTCCGTGGCCGACGCCGTTGTCGTCCGTACAGCAAAAGAAATCGCACGTCCGGATGGAACGTTCATTCGTTTCTCGGACAATGCCGTGGTTCTCATCAACAAGGATGGCGAACCCCGTGGAACCCGTATTTTTGGACCGGTGGCTCGTGAGCTCCGCGACAAGAAATACATGAAGATCATCTCCCTCGCACCTGAGGTTCTCTAATGGCTAACATCAAGAAGAATGATAACGTCAAGGTGATTTCCGGCGCCCACAAGGGCAAGACCGGCACCGTGATCAGTGTCAAGGATGGCAAGGTGACCGTTTCGGGCGTCAACGTCTGCAAGCGTCACGAGAAGCCGTCCCAGACCAATCAAACTGGCGGCATCATCGAGAAGGAAATGCCTATCGCCATTTCCAACGTGATGCTCCTCGAAGGCAACACGCCTGTCCGTACCCGCATCGTCCGCGAGAAGGGTAAGAAGGGCGTTCGTACCAGTGTCAAGACTGGAAAGGCTGTGTAACCATGAACCAGATGAAGCAATTCTATCTCGAAAAAGTCGTTCCGGCCTTGCAAGCAAAGTTTGCCTACAAGAACGTAATGGAAATCCCGCGTCTCGAAAAGATCGTGGTGAACATGGGCGTGGGCGCCGCTGCCCAGAACCGTAAGATTCTGGACGAAGCTGCCGACACTCTCACTGCCATTACCGGTCAGAAGGCCGTCGTCACCACCGCCAAGAAGGCTATCGCTAACTTCCACCTCCGCGAAGGTCTGGGAATCGGCGCCAAGGTCACCCTCCATGGCGACAACATGTGGGACTTCCTCTTCCGTTTCATCAACATCAACCTCCCGCGCGTCCGCGACTTCCGTGGCCTCGCCCGTCGTGGTTTCGATGGAATGGGCAACTTCACCCTCGGTATCAAGGAACAGACGATCTTCGTCGAAATTGATATCGATAAGGTTTCCCGTACTTTCGGTATGGACATCTCTTTCGTCACTTCCGCCAAGACGGACGACGAAGGCCGTGCCCTTCTCGAAGAACTTGGACTCCCCTTCAGGAAGTAAGGTAATACCATGGCAAGCAGAAGAATGATTGAAAAATGCAAGCGTACTCCGAAATATACCGTTCGTGGGTACAACCGTTGCAAGCGTTGCGGTAGGCCGCACGCCTTTATGCGCCGCTTTGGCCTTTGCCGTATTTGCTTCCGCGAAATGGCACTCGCCGGCGAAATCCCCGGTATCACAAAGTCGTCTTGGTAAGGAGAGTATACTCATGGCAATGACAGATCCTATCGCCGATATGCTCACCCGTATCCGCAATGCCTCTGCGGCAAAGCTCCCCGTGGTGGACATTCCTGCCAGCAATCTGAAGCGTGATATTGCACGCGTGTTGCAGGAAAAAGGTTTCATTAAAAAGTTCGTCATCGTTGAAGACGGCAAGCAGGGCATCCTCAAGGTCCTCCTCCGCTACACGAAGGGCGAATCCGCTATCCAGGGCCTTCAGCGCGTTTCTTCGCCGGGTCTTCGTCACTACGTTGACGTGGCCAAGCTCCCGCGCGTCCGCAACGGCCTCGGCTATGCTATCATCTCCACATCTAAAGGTGTCATGACTGACCACGAAGCCCGCGAACAGAAGGTGGGTGGCGAAGTCATCGCAAAGGTATGGTAAAGATGTCCCGTATCGGTAAAGCTATTATCAATATCCCGGCCGGCGTCAAGGTTGACGTCAACGGCCAGAACATCAAGGTGGAAGGCCCGAAGGGTAAGCTCGAAACGACCGTTCATGAACTGATCTCCATCAAGCTCGATGGCAACCAGCTCTCCTTCTCCCGTCCGAACGATGAAAAGTTCACCCGCGCTATGCACGGCACCACTCGCGCTCTCGTCAACAACATGGTCGAAGGCGTCACCAAGGGTTTCCAGAAGACTCTCGAAATCGTTGGCGTTGGCTACCGCGTTGAACAGAAGGGTAAGGACTTGAACCTCGTCCTCGGTTTCTCTCATCCGGTGATTTTCAAGGCTCCGGAAGGCGTTGAACTGAAGGCTGTCGATCCGCTGAAGATTACTATCTCCGGCATCGACAAGCAGAAGGTCGGCCAAGCTGCTGCAGAAATTCGCAAGTACCGCAAGCCTGAACCGTATAAGGGCAAGGGCATCAAGTACGAAGGCGAAATTGTCCGTCGCAAGCAAGGTAAGAAGACAGGTAAATAAGGGTAAACTATGACTGCAATTGCTAAGAAAAGAATCCAGTCCAGAATCGCACGCCACGAACGTGTGCGCAAGTCTGTTGTCGGAACTGCAGAATGCCCTCGTTTGGCTGTTCGCCGTTCCTTGTCTCACATGGTCGCCCAGATTATTGATGACGAAAACAATAAGTCTCTCGTCCAGCTCACCACAGCTTCCAAGGAATTCCAGGGTAAGTTCGGTGAAACGACGAAGACGGAGCAGGCTAAGCAGCTCGGTCTCCAGATTGCTGAAGTCGCCAAGTCCAAGGGCATTGAATCCGTGGTCTTCGACCGCGGCGGTTACATCTATCACGGTCGCGTTCAGGCTCTCGCTGAGGGAGCTCGTGAAGGCGGACTCAAATTCTAGTGAGGTACACTTTGGAACGCGAAGCTCAAGTTTCTGAATTTGAAGACAAGGTTGTACACATCAACCGTTGCGCTAAGACCGTCAAGGGCGGTCGCCGCATGTCCTTCTCCGCTCTCGTTGTCGTTGGCAACAAGAACGGCAAGGTCGGTGTCGGTCTCGGCAAGGCTAAGGAAGTTTCCGAAGCCATCCGCAAGGGCACCGAAGCCGCCCAGCGCAACATCGTTGAAGTGCAGCTCCTCGACGGCACCATTCCCCACGACATCGAAGTCAAGAGCGGCGCAACCCGCATCCTCTTGATGCCGGCTGCTCCGGGTACTGGTGTTATCGCCGGTGCCGCTGCCCGTGCCGTTCTCGAACTGGCCGGTGTGCGCAACATCCTCACCAAGATTCACGGTTCTTCCAACCCGAGCACTGTTGTCAGCGCTTGCCTCGAAGGCCTGATGTCCCAGATGAACAAGCAGGACTGCGCCAAGCTGCGCGGTTTTGAAGCCTAAGGAGTAATACACCATGAAGAAAGTTCGTATTACTTTGATCAAGGGTACCGTCCGTCGCCTTCCGGTGCATCGCGCCAACGTGAAGGCCCTCGGTCTCCGCAAGATCGGACAATCTGTTGAACACGTTTTGACCCCCAGCATCCAGGGCATGATCAATGCCGTGCGTGACATGGTGAAGGTCGAGGAGATCTAATAATGGAACTCAATACTCTCAATCCTGGCAAAGCCAAGGTCGTCAAGCGCAAGCGCATTGGCCGTGGCCCGGGTTCCGGTTGGGGCACCACCGCTGGTCGTGGCCAGAAGGGTGCCGGCGCTCGTAAGAGTGCCAAGGCCGGCCGTGTCGCTTTCGAAGGCGGCCAGATGCCGATCCACCGTCGCATCCCGAAGCGTGGCTTCAAGCACGCCGGTATCGAATTCCAGATCGTGAACCTGAAGCGTCTCGCAGCGGTCTCCGCTACCGAATTCGACGCCAAGGTCCTCTTCGACCTCGGATTCATCCGCAACATCGAGAAGCCGGTCAAGGTTCTCGCGTTCGGTGCTATCGACAAGGCTATCAACGTAAAGGTTAACGCCATCAGCGAGAAGGCCAAGGCCCTCATCGAAGCTGCTGGCGGCAAAGTCGAGATCGTCTAATGGAAGCTCTCAAGAAAGCCATAGATGCGTTCATCAATGCGTTCAAGATTGAGGACCTGCGCAAGAAGCTGCTCTTCACGCTCGGCATCCTCATCGTCTACCGCATCGGTGCGCACATCACTATCCCCGGAGTAAACGCCGCGGTCCTCGCGGAGTACTTCAAGAACTCGAACAACTTGTTCGGCATGTACGACTCCTTCACGGGCGGTGCGTTTGCGAAAGCGACGATTTTCGCCCTGGGTATCATGCCCTACATCAGCGCATCCATCATCATCCAGTTGATGGGCTCTGTTATCCCGGCCATCCAGATGCTACAGAAGGAAGGCCAGGAAGGGCGCGCCAAGCTGAACCAGTACACCCGTTACTTTACGGTGGTTCTTGCCGCTTTGCAGGGATGGGGCATTTCCGTATGGCTTTCCTCCCTTAAAGTGGGTTCCGCCGCTGCCGGTACAGGCATTTCCGTCCTCGCGGACGACTTCGCTACCGGTGCGGGGAACATCGGCTTCCGTTTACTTGCTACCCTGACCTTCACCGCAGGTACGGTGCTCGTGATGTACCTGGGCGAACAGATTACTTCGCACGGTGTGGGCAACGGTATTTCGCTTATCATTTTCGCCGGTATCGTCGGAGGCCTTCCGCGGGCTTTCTTTGCCGAACTGGAAATGTTTAGAGAAGAGATCCAGCCGCTCGCCATCGAGATTTTCATCCTGGCGATCGTGGTCGTGATTATCGGCTTTATCGTTTTCGTCGAGCAGGCGAACCGTCGCATTCCACTCCAAAGTCCTCGCAGGACTGTCGGAAACAAGGTCATGGGCGGTCAGTCCAGCTATTTGCCCTTCAAGGTGAACACCGCTGGCGTGATCCCCGTTATCTTCGCTTCGTGCATCATGTTCATTCCGGCCATGATCGCGTCGTGGTTCCCGAACGTCTCCGCGATGCAGTCCTTTGCTGCCATGTTCATCCCGGGTCACATTTCTTACAGTGTGATTGACGCTCTCCTCATCATATTCTTCACCTACTTCTACACGGCAATCCAGTACAACCCTAACGACATTGCCGAAAACCTCAAGAGAAGTGGTGGGTTTATTCCGGGAATCCGTCCTGGCAAGAAAACTGCAGAGTATATTGACTACATTTTGACCCGAATTTCTCTTCCGGGGTCCCTGTTCCTCGCTTTAATCAGCGTGGGACCGCTTCACCTGAAAGACGCACTCAATATGAGTTTCTATATTGGGGGCACCTCGGTCTTGATCGTGGTCGGTGTGGCGTTGGATACGCTTCGTCAGCTCGAAGCCCAACTGCATACCAAGAACTATGAAGGTTTCCTCAAGCATGGCCGCATTCGCGGCAGGATGGCGTCCTAGTGGCTAAAGAAGAAGGAATACAGGTAGAAGGTGTTGTGTTGGAAGCTCTTCCCAACGCGTTCTTCCGTGTGAAACTTGGAAATGACCACGAGATTCTCGCTCACGTTTCAGGAAAGATGCGTCGGCATTTCATCCGAATTTTGCCGGACGACAAAGTGTTGGTAGAAATTTCTCCCTACGACCTCAATCGTGGGAGAATCACTTACCGTTACAAGTAATAGGTATCAAAAGAAGGTCTAACCTATGAAACTCAAAGCCTCCATCAAACCCAGGTGTGAAAACTGCAAGATCATCCGTCGCAAGGGTGTATTGCGTATCATCTGTTCGAAGAACCCCCGTCACAAGCAGAAGCAGGGATAAGGAGATCGTATGGCACGTATCGCTGGTGTCGATTTACCGAAAAACAAGACCGTCGAGTACGGTCTGACGGCAATCTATGGTGTCGGTCTGTTCACCGCTAACAAGGTCTGTGCTCAGCTGGGCATCGACAAGAACAAGAAGTGTGACGACCTGACTGAAGAAGAACAAGGTAAGATTCGTCATCTCCTCGAAGACGAATATTCTGTGGAAGGTCAGCTCCGCGCAGAAATCACCTTGAACATCAAGCGTTTGCAGGATATTGGCTGCTATCGCGGCATCCGCCACCGCAAGGGCCTCCCGGTCCGCGGTCAGCGTTCCCGTACCAATGCCCGCACTCGTAAGGGCCCCAAGAAGACTGTGGCTAACAAGAAGAAGTAAGGAGATTCATCGTGGCTGAAGAAGAAATTAAGGAAACTGCTGCCGCTGCCGAAGCTCCGGTCGCTGCTGCTACAGAAGAAAAGGTCAAGAAGGGCAAGAAGCGTATTGACATCCAGGGCATCGCCTGCGTGTTCGCTTCCTTCAACAATACAATCGTTTCTATCACCGACGCTCGCGGTAACGTCGTCGCTTGGGGCTCCCCGGGTAACTCCGGTTTCAAGGGTTCCCGCAAGAGCACGCCGTTTGCTGCCCAGCTTGCCGCTGAAACCGCTGCCCACAAGGCATTCGACCTCGGTATGCGCAAGGTGGACGTTCGCGTTAAGGGTGCTGGTGGCGGCCGTGAATCTGCCGTCCGCGCTCTCAAGAATGCGGGCCTCGAAGTTCTCTCTATTCGAGACGTGACGGGCATTCCGCACAATGGTTGCCGTCCTAAAAAGAAGAGAAGAATTTAATCCAAAGAGGTATCGCCAATGATGTGGAAATCACTTCAGATGCCGCGCAGCTTCCAGAAAGTGGAAACCGGCGAAGATGGTCGCTACGCCAAGTTTGTCGTAGAAGCCTTGGAACGTGGTTGGGGTATCACCCTCGGCAACGCTCTCCGTCGCGTGCTCCTCTCCTCTCTGCAGGGTGCGGCTATTGTCTCCGTGAAAATCGAAGGCGTTGACAAGGAATTTTCGACGATTCCGGGTGTGAAGGAAGATGTCACCGACATTATCCTGAACCTCAAGAGCATCCGTGTAAAGCTCCTGTCTGATCACGACGAAACCCTTCACCTGGACATGTCCGGTGATGGCGAAGTCACGGCCAAGGACTTTATGGACAATCCCAATGTCACTATCCTGACTCCGGATGTTCACATTGCGACATTGAACGGCAACGCTTCTCTGTCGCTGGACGTGAAGATCTCCTGCGGTCGTGGTTATGTTGTTGCCGACGAACTCAAGGACAAGGACGCTCCGATTGGCGTTATCGCCATGGACGCGAACTTCAACCCGGTTCAGAAAGTCGCAATGCACATCAGCGATACCCGCGTTGGTCAGAAGACGGACTACAACCGTCTGGAACTTGAAATTACGACAGACGGTTCCATTGATCCGGAAGACGCTCTTGCATACGCTGCAAAGCTTCTCGTGGATCACTTGGAAATCTTCATCAACTTCGAAGGCGATCTCGAAAGCCCCGAAGAACTCGAAATGGATGAAGAACGTCAGCGTATCGCTAACCTCCTCCGTATGCGCGTGGACGATCTGGAACTCTCCGTTCGCTCCAGCAACTGCCTCCGTATGGCGAACATCCATACCATTGGCGAACTTGTACGCAACAAGGAAAACGATATGCTCAAATACAAGAACTTCGGTAGGAAGTCCTTGGTTGAACTTAACGAGGTGTTGACGTCGATGGGCCTCTCCTTTGGCATGGACGTCGATGATTACTTGAAGGATTAAACATGAGACACGGTGTAAAAAACAAGAAACTGGGTGTTAACGCCCAACACAAGCGTGCCATCCTCCGCGCCCTCACCACTTCCATCATCGGTAAGGGCATGGAATCGGATCAGAACAAGCGCTATGTGCGTACCACTCTTCACAAGGCTAAGCTTGTGCGCAGCTGTGTGGAACGCATGATTACCTACGCAAAGAAGGGTGACCTTTCTGCCCGTCGTGAAGCAGCCCGCTTCATCATGGACCCGAAGGTTCTCCAGGATTTGTTCAACACAATCGGTCCGCGTTATGCTAACCGCAACGGCGGTTACACTCGCGTGCTGAAGCTCGGTCCGAACCGCGCCGGTGACGCTGCTGAAATGGCCATGATCGGTCTCGTCGAAGACGAAATCGTTGCCAAGGCCAAGAAGGCTTCTGAACCTGCCAAGGCTGATGCTGCTGTTGACATGGTCGAAGGCGAAGGCAAGTCCGCTAACTAACGGTCAAACCGCTTTTAAAAAGGGACTCGGTTATTTCCGGGTCCTTTTTTGTTTACTACCAACTAGCGCTACCCTTTGTTAACCGCGTTCTGCCAACTATTTACGTTTATTTTCAAGTTGTTTCGTTTGATTTTTTGTATTATTATATGACCTAGTTGTCTTTATCTCAAGTGTAGATTGATTTAATATGCGAGCTTTTTTAGCCTATCTTCTTTTGATATGTGCAAGCGTGTTTGCTTCGGAATCGATGTTCGGTAATTCGAGTCTTAGCAAGGGCTATGTACTTGGCGAAGGAACATCGACGCGTGGCGCCGCATCGCTTACGCCGATGTACGCCGAAATGGCCGTCGATTCCAGTTACGTGCTCGGGCCTGGCGATTTCTTGGACTTGATGCTCGAAGACAAGTACCTTTCTATCCAGATTTATCCGGATGGGAGCGTGGCCATCGAGGAATGCGGCGCTGTCAACGTGGGCGGAAAGACGTTCGGCGAAGCGCAGAAACTCATTCTGGATTTGGTCTCGAAAAAATACAAGCGCGAGTTCTGTTTTGTGCAGCTTGCCGCCCTCAAGAAGTTCCGCGTGAACGCGATGGGCGCTGTCGGCTTGGTCGGCCAGCACATCGTCGATCCGCAGACAAGGCTTAGCCAGTTCATCCGTGCAATCGGCAACCCGCTGGCGAACGCGAATACCGAAGACGTGCAGGTAATCCGCGGCAAGGACACTATCCACGTGAACTTCACGGCGATGACGACGAACGGCGATTTCGAGAAGGACGTCATGCTGGAGCAGGGCGACAAGGTCTTTGTCCCGTTTATTGCGATGGGCGATAACGTCACCTTGATGTTCCCTGGATTCAGGACAAGCGTAGCTTACCGTGCCGACAGGACGCTCCAGGATTACTTTGACCTTGCGGGGGCGAACAGGATGCACAACCTGGGCTACAAGGCTGTGTGCGTGCGCGAGCCGGACAAGGATCCACGTTGGATTACGCTTGCCGACATGAAGACGACTACTGTCGCACCGAATACGGAAATCGAGTTTTTCGTGAAGGAATTGTTTGTCTATGTGGGCGGCGCCGTGAACTTCATCGGGCGTTACGGCTACAACCCGACATGGCATGCTATCGACTATATCTCGTCCGGCGGTATAAACACGATAACGGGTTCATGGAATCAGGTCAAGGTCTGGCGCGGAACGACGCCGAAGGCTATCTCGGTCAACGTCGCGACAGACCCGATTTTGCCGGGCGACTACATTGAAATCCCGAAGAGTCATTA
The DNA here is from genome assembly GCA_946415675.1 of uncultured Fibrobacter sp. GTDB lineage: Bacteria > Fibrobacterota > Fibrobacteria > Fibrobacterales > Fibrobacteraceae > Fibrobacter. Next base: position 41,913 of record CAMKTL010000026.1, on the reverse strand, counting down.
CGAATCGTTCAAGGATTTTACCTTGTTCATGGCCTCCCTCCTGAGTGTGATTTCTTCTGCGTTCATCATTTACGTCAACTACAAGTAATTTATGGAAAAGCAAGAGCCAATCGGTTTTGTTGAAATCTGCCTGCGGATTCTGAACAACGACTTGAAACATTTCAAGTTTGTTGCTGCGTTTGTCCTTATCCCAACCATTGTCGTCTTTGTCATGGTCATGTGGGTCGTGAAGCCCAAGTATGCGGCATCGGCGATTGTCACCCCGCCGGCATCGACGCAATCCATGGCAGGTGCATTGAGCGGCATGTTGGGCGGTGCATCTGGCATGACTTCTTTCTTGGGCCTATCCGAGACTAGCGAGGATGCGAACGCCGTGTGGACGATTCTCAATTCCTGGGAACTGCACAACATGGTCATCGACAAGTTTGACCTGGCGAGGCATTACGAGTTCAAGGGCAAGTTCCATGCGGACTTGCTCAAGGAGTTCCGCAAGAACTTCGGCCTGGAGATGAACAAGGAAGAGATGTTCTCCCTTTATTACAAGGATACGGACCCAAAGCTTGCTGTGAAAGTCATCCAGTTTATGCTTGAAAAGGCAGATTCTTCTTTCAACGCATTCAAGACAAGACAGGCTCGCCAGTCCAGGGAATATTTCCAGTCCAGACTTGACAGTTGCGAACATGCGCTAGATTCCTTGCTCAAGGATTTCGTCAATTTCCAAGTGACAAACAACGTGTATGAACCGACCGTGCAGCTCGAAGCGACCATCAAGTATTTGAGTGAACTGCAGGCCATGCGTGAAGAAGTGAACATGGAAATGAACTTCGAGAAGCTTGATCGCGGTGAAAACAGCAAGCGTTATCAGGAACTTTCGAAGAGAATGAAGGGAATGAATTCCGCCCTTGGAGGAACGCTCAAGGGTAAGCACAGCGACATCGGTATCATGGAACTCAAGAAGTCTCCGCAACTTTATTCGGAGTACTTGAGACGCGAAGCCGAAATCCGCATCCAAGAAGCGATGTACAAGGTGTTGCGCCAGCAGAGCGAACAGATGCGCATGGAAGAAGCCAAAATGCTCACAAACCTCCACGTACTTGAACCGCCTTGGGAAAACGACAAGAAGATTTCCCCGAAGCGCGGTCTGCTTCTTGTGTTTACGGTATTCATCACGTTCTTCTTTGCTACGCTCCTCTGCAATCTAGTGGAGTACATGCGCTCGGAAAGCCGCACAAACAGCAAGACTGCTGCCGAATGGGATTTCTTCGTCAAGAAAATTTTCTTCTGGCGTAAATAACTTCTGGTGTTCGCCCTATGGACGCATTATTCGCTTATCCTGAATCAAGCGTGATGTTTGCGCTCGCCATAGTGGCCCTTGTTCTAGTTTCTTCTTTCAAGGAAGATTTTTTTCGCCCATCGACATTGTACTTTCTAGTGCAGATGATTATGCTCGGCGTATCCTATTTGCAGTTCTTGCCGATGATGTCGGATTTCAACTATTCGACATGGCTTGTGTGGGGCGGCGGCATGTTCTGTTTTTTGGTCGGCTGCTACGTGACGGACTTTGCGTGGCGCTCGAGTGGCGGTCCACCGTTGCAGGATAAACTATCGGTGCATGGCGAATATAACTGGGTCTGTCATTTTTTCCTCAGTTTTTCGGCGTTCGCATATTTTTTCGTGGGCGTGCTCGGCGTGATTTCTGTAGCGGGGAACCTGGTGCTCTTGACGGACAACCCTTCGCAGTGGCTCTCTGGCAAGGATAACGACGTGCTCAAGTATGCGGACTTCTTTACCTCGGGAGCGATGGTTGTCGGGCTCTTTGCAGTAGCGTCGTTCAAGTCCATGAACCCGGTGCGCTGGGTGCGCTATGCCTCGCGGTTCATGGTGGTGTTCACGATTCTCCTTTCGTTTGCTACATACCCGAGCCGTGGCATCAACATGCTTTGCCTCGGCATGTTCATGATTCTGTTCAACTATCTGCGTGGGCGTTTCTCGTGGCGTTCGCTGGCCGTGGTTACTGTATTTGTCTGTATTTTCTTTGTGGCGGTCGCATCGCTTAAAGGGCAGTACGGCAATTCCGACATCACCGACAGCAGGATTGCGAAAGAAGTAGCGCTGCTCCCGTACAAGTACGTGGCGAACAACTACTGGAATCTGGATTACGCGTTCAACCGTACAAGCGACATTCACGAACACGATTGGACGTACGGTATCGATGCGTTCTTCGGCATTACGCACCTGATGCACATCGGCGATGGAATACAGCAGAATTTTGGCTGGGATACACCGTATAACGAGAGCGTGGTGAAATATACCGGGCTCAATACGATTCCTTATTTGTGGGATGCCTACAAGGACTTTGGGTTGCCGGGGATATTTCTTTTGCCGTTTTTCTTTGGCGTACTCTTTACGTTTTGCTACCATAGAATGGCCATGGCCCAAAGCCCGTTTATACTTCTGCTGACGGCGACGTTCATGATGTGGATTATTCTTTGGAACTTTACGACGGGTTACAAGCAAAGTATGTACTGGGTGTGGATGTCGTTTTTTTTCTTTGTCTGTACTGTCAGCAGCGGCTCGCGTTCAATATTGCCCGCTGACCCTGAAGTCGTCGGCGAAGTAGAAGAGAAAACAGTTTAGTGTTTTGTCATGCCCGTCCCGGAACAAGTCCGGAATGACAATCGGGCATCTCCTTTTTTGCCGTCATCCTGACGCCGTAGGCGGAAGAAAAGAGTGCAAGGCGAATAAAGCAGGGCTGCTTGCAGACCTATTTTTGAGCCGAAGCCTCGGACGGCGCAGCCGTCAATCCAGTGAAGTCTATAACACATTTTATATATAAATTTGTAATAGAAATATTTTAAACATAGGAGGCTCTCTTATGGAAAACAAAATGAACAATTTTGGATTTGAAAAGTTGCTCGCTGTTTTGGCGGTTGCCTTCGCATGCGTGTGCATGTGGGGGTGCTCGGAAACTACTTTTGAGTGGGATGAAAAACGAAGTGGAGCCAAGGTGATGGGCTTTGTTGATGATTCTTTGGTAATGGTTGAAGATTACCGTTGTTGGAGTAAATATACCAATTATGCTAATGGTAGTTCAGATGATGATAGAGGTTGTGAAAACGCAAGGCTATGTGTCTATAATTACCGCGTACAAGAAGATGGCCCAAGGTGGTGTGATTCTTTGACTGGAAGTTATACTAATGGTATGTGGGATGGTCAATTCTCTGATTCTGTAATCTGGGGGCATCTGTATGTACAACGAAAAAATTCAATTTCTTTATGGAAAATAGGCGAAAAACCTCATACAATAAATCTAAATCGAAATTTGGAAGGGTGTTCTATTGTGTTTAGAGGAAATTCTGTAAAGGAATGGATAGACGGAACATTTATTGTGCGTAATGAAAAGTCATTAAATGCAGGAGGAGACAGCTGCCAGTATGCGGTGTTGGATACGTCGTTGAAAACGATAACTTACAAACGTCTAGAGAAAAATTTAGAATGGATTGAAAATTGCGATGATGTTAGAGCTTGGGAGAAGGACGTGTATTGCGTAATTCTTGATGATGAAGGGGAAAATAGCCATGTTTTGAAAAACAAGAATGATACAATTCCCACACCTCGAAAATTTGCAATTGGCGGTTTTTGGGGGAATATGATTAAAATGAGTGGAAACATTTGTAGCATAGATAATGATAAAATTACTTGTTCTGATATTATATGGTATGGTAATGAATTAAAGTTTTATCAGAATGGTGAAATTATAGTTGATTTGAATTAAATATTTAATAGGATAAATTATGAAAAAGGTGCTGTTGTTATTGGTGGTTTTTGCCATCGTGGGTTGGTCTGTTCCAAAGCCCATGGAAAGTATTACGAATTACAATGTGATGATGGTGCATGGAGCTTATGGTTCTGAACAAACGCTGAATGTGAAGTAGCGCTAGGTAAAACTTATGAGTTATATTATCGATTTCTTGATAGACTGTGTGGTTATGTTGCTCAGTTGGCGGCATTTTTTAATTTTATTGTTAATCGTCATATTAGGCTGCTGTATTTATGAATTTTTATTGCCGTTGTTTGGCTAGGTGTTTTGAGTCATCCTCGAAGCCGTCATTCTCGACCGAAGGGAGGGAAACCATTATTTCTTGAATTGCTCTTGTGTAGAGAATCTATACAGTTTTTTTTACTGTCATCCTGGAGGCCGAAGGCCGATAGGATCCAGCTAATTTTGGGTATGACATATAATGTTTTTTAGGGTGATATATGCCCTTGGACTTGTCCGTTTTTCGCACAAATTTTGCTTACTCTGTCCTCTTTCCTCGATCTATTAGTTAGGATGAGGCTGTCGGCAAAATTGTCGATGCCATTTAAGCGTGTGTTTTAGTTGTCATGCTGCATTTGCGATGCGCTGCATGCGCTGAGTTCAATCGAAGTGAGTTTATCGAAGTGTTGCAGGTATTGCCTTTTTTGATGTACTTATCAAAAGTTTATACAATGTTACTTGGCATTGTGTGACGCTTTGTTTATATTTATATTGAATAATTTTTTGTGTTTCCTGTCTGTTCTAAAAAACGGCAAGGGAGGGATTTTATGAAGGGTGGAATTAAAAAGTTTCAAGCGGTATTAGCTGTCGCCTTCGCATGCGTGTACATGTGGGGGTGCGGAGACTTGCTTCGTGAAGATGGCGAAAAGGAATTTACAGGACATTATATTAAGGGAAATGCAAAAGTTGTTGGGTTTATAGATGATTCTCTTGTAATTGTCTATGATTTTCAGTATTGGAACCAGGATCTTGCCAACGGGTCTCAAATAACGGGAACAGGAAAGCAGAGACTTCGAGTTTTTAATTACAGGGTTCAGGAAGATGGCCCTCGTTGGGCAGACACTTTGGATAATATGACAGAGGTTTACGACTACGTAAAAGGGCAACTTTCGGATTCCGTGATTTGGGGCGGAAACGGTAGGAATTCATTTTCGTTTTGGAAATTGGGTGAAGTGCCTGTTGTTAAGGGTGTGAGTGTGGGTAAGGATGGCTGCGATGTGGATTATGGCGTTAGAGCGTTAAGACCATGGCTAAATGGAACCATTATTGCGTTAGGGGAAGAAACGCTAAATGCTGGTGGGAGTGGTTGCCAATATGCGATTTTAGATACGCTGTTGAATACGCTGACTTACAAACGATTAGATGCCGATTTAAAGTGGATTGAAAAATGTGATGACGTGAGAGCTTGGGACAAAGATGTGTATTGTGTGGTCTTAGATAGAAATTCTTATGATGTTTATTTGGTTGAAAATGGAATTGTACAGAATGTGATGCTTCGTGAGGAATATAAATTGGGAAATTATGCGTCTGTTTCTTTTTTGGGGGATTATCTAAATATTTACCGAACTCTTTGTAAGTATGAGGATAAAGGTGATGTTATTCGACTTACTAGTTTTAGTTCTGTAGGAGTGACATTTGGTGATGGTAAAGGAAATTACATAACATATGAAAAGTAGTATGAAAAAGCTTTTGTTTATTTTATTTCTGTTTGCTACTTCAGGATGGACTATCCCCAAGCCGATGGAATCGGCGACTAACTATAACGTTCTTTTGATTCATGGAGCCTATGGTTCCGACCAAGGTTTTTTAAGCGGACTAGTTGATCCTGCCAAACTTGATGAAGCGTATTACGCTACAAAACCCCTGGATAATGGTGCACAAATCGGACGTTATGATGAAACAGAAAAGACGGACCCGCATCGTTTATTGTATTGGCTAGGTCCAAAAATTTTTGAAGAAGATTATCCAACGAATCAGAGGGTGTCACGTATTTATCAATACCGTTCATTTTCCAATCCAGCTAACAGTTCCGACAGCAACGCCGTTGAGTTGGGCGATAGAATGTGGCATTTGCCGGGAACGCCCTTTAGTAAAAGACGTGCGATGATTGAAGAAGCTCAAGAGGTAAAAGCGAGATTTTCCATAGATGAATTTGATACGACAAAGGATTTACATGGTCAAGTCGCCCTTGACTCTATGCGCAAAAATCCTGACCTTTATCGTCAACTTGCTTCCCGTTACATTCTTATTGGTCACTCTATGGGTGGTGTTGTTTCTCGTGAATGGATTCAGAACAGCAATTACTACCATGGTGAGGTTGACAAGGTGATTACGCTCGATTCTCCTCATGAAGGTACGGGGGCGTTGAACATGCTGATAAAGAAAAGCATGCGTGAGGGATCCGCTCTTCGTCTTACAATGGAAAGTTTACATAAAATAACATGTATAGCTGAGGCTGTAGAGTAAAAATTTGACATTGGGTGGGATGGGCTGTCGGCAAAATCTCTTATTTAATTTTGTTTGAATTATTATTTATATTTATTTTGGATATTTATTTTCTTGTCTGTTTGAAAACGGCAAGGGAGGGATTTTATGAAGGGTGGATTTTTTAGACTGATTGGTGCTGCGATGACAGCTCTCATATGCGTAGGCGTGTGGGGGTGCTCGGAAGACAAATTCCAATGGGAACATTTTGGTGGTGCTGAGGTTGTGGGTTTTGTTAATGACTCGCTTGTTATGGTGGGGGATTTTCAAAATTGGGTAGAATCCCACGAGGGAGTTTTTGAACCATATTGGGATGTAACTGGCGTGGGTCATGAAAGGCTATGCGTGTATAATTACCGTGTACAGGAAGATGGACCAAGATGGTGTGGGCAATTGGATGATAAAAATACGACGAATGCGTTCCGTGGACAGATGACGGATTCCATTGTTTGGGGTGGTGACGTGCCGAATTCTATCAGACTATGGAAGGTGGGAGAAACGCAGCATCTGATAAATTTGAAAAAGATAACGGAAGGGTGTTCTATTGAATTTGGAATAGGTTCTGTAAAACAATGGCTAAATGGGACATTTATTGCACGCAGTGATGAATCTTTGAATGCTGCTGGTGATAGTTGCCAATATGCGGTTTTGGATACAGTTGCGAGAACGCTAGCCTACAAACGGCTTGGTCAGGATTTGGAGTGGATTAAGAAATGCGATGATGTGAGGGCGTGGGGAAATGATGTGTATTGCATACTCTTAGATCGTAAAGAAGGAAATAGCCTTGTTTTTAAAAATGAAAATGATACGATTCATGTTCCTCGAAAATTTGCAATTGGCGGTTTTTGGGGGAATATGATTAAAATGAGTGGAAACATTTGTAGCATAGATAATGATAAAATTACTTGTTCTGATATTATATGGTATGGTAACGAATTAAAGTTTTATCAAGATGAAGAAGTTGTTGCCAAATATTAATCTCTAAGTGGAAAGAAAATGAAAAAGTTTACATTTATATTATTTGTTGTTGTGAGCGTTTGTTGGTCTATTCCCAAGCCGATGGAATCCATTGAAAATTATAATGTAATGCTATTGCATGGAGCCTATGGCTCAGATCAAGGATTTCTTGATATCACTGATACGAATAAAACTGCTGAGGCTTATTATGCAAAAGCGAATTTAGATAATGGAGCTGCTTTAGGTCGTTATTATGAAGCTCCTGATAAAAAAGACCCTCGGCTTTTACATTGGCTTACGACTAAAGTTTTAGACGAACCTGAAATGGATACAAGTGATGTTCATCCAAAACATTCGTATGTATATCAGTGGCGTTCTTTTTCAAATCCCGCAAATAGTTCGGTAAACAATGCTGTTGAATTGGGAAAAAGATCTTGGCGTATGACGGGGTTTGAGCATCGCCGAGCTATGATGGAAGAAGCTCAAGAAGTGAAGTCAACACTTAAAGTGAGGAAGAACGGAATAGATTCTTTGTATGTGGGGCAGGTTGCTCTTGATACAATCCGCAAAAATCCCGACCTCTACCGTCAACTGGCGTCACGCTATATTCTTATTGGTCATTCTATGGGAGGGGTTGTTTCTCGAGAATATGTGCAAGGTGACTTTTACAATGGTGATGTAGACAAAATTATAACTCTTGACAGTCCGCACGAAGGAACTGGTGCGTTGAACATGCAATTGAGAATGATGGATGGGTGGGAAAGTGCGGGAAAAACTATTACGCAGGTTCTTTTTACTGCAGGACTTGGAGGAATTGCTTTGTCGATTTTAGGTGGGTCGGAATTTGCGATGAATGCCTTGTTTTTGACGACAGCGTCTTTGACTCCGGTTAACTTTTTAGTTGATCTATTCGTAACTTTGAAACTTGAGCATTATAAAAAAGATGACCCTTTAGTATGTTATGTTGATCCTCATGGAAAAGAAAAGGATGCATGTAAGGATTCTATAAATATATTGGATTTGAAAGAAAAATCTTTTATTGCTGATTCTATGCCCATGTTTCGTTTGCTGGCTGGTAAAAATAGCATGACATTTACTGATCCAAAATTGTCTTGGCGAAATGCGGTTAGCTGGCTTGTTCCAGAAGCTCTTACGTCAGCTGTTGTCAATGTTGGTGCTCAAGTAGCTGGCGGCGGCTCAGGACAGGTGAATAATACAAATTCTATTACAGGGCTTGTATTAGGCTTGTTAGGTGGAGTTAATTTACAAGATCATGGCTCATCTCTTGTGGAAACTTCTAATGGTTTGGGATTGAATACTTCGATGCTAATTGATCCTAATGTAGATGTAAAAAGATCAACTTTTAATGCTGCAAAATATGCAAGTGAAGCGGGGTTGTCTGCATTTAACTATACTCTTTCTGCATTTGAGATAGCTTTTGTTGGTATGTCTTTTATTCCGAATGAAGCGATTAAAAAAGCAGCCCGTGCAAGCCTTGTCTCTGTAACCGCTTTCTCCATTGGTGAAATGTTTTTGGCTTCGGCAATTCTAGGTGCTTCGGATTTAGGCGAATCGCATATGATGCCTTTGTACAAGAAAAATTTGGAAGACTGGTATGGTGAAAAGAACTCATTTACCCCGATTAAATCAGGTTCATCTTCATACACCCCTTACCTCATGGAAGATTTCCTCTACGAGCGTCCTTTCGTGAACTTGGCGTTGAATGATTCCCGTACGATGGGCATGCTTGCTCAAGATTCGTCGCTGAATCCGAACTGCTATTTCGAAAGTGACAGCTTGCAGAAAGAACCCTTGTGCGAAGTGGGCCTGTATGGCAGCCGCGATTCTGTTGTTATAGATCCTGTGACAATGAAAGAGACTCCTGTTTATAATGCTGCTGTTGCTAAGACGGATTCGGCGGGAAATGTTGTGCGTGATTCCTCGGGAAAGGTTGTTTACGACTCCGTTTATTACGGCACTTTTGAACAACGGAAGTATTCCGAGTTCCGCAAGAGTCCGCTGAAGTTTAAGTCGGAATCGGACTGGTACAAGGTGGGCGTGAAGGTGGACCGCTGGGAACGCGTGGACGGTCTAAAACCCAATGGCGACCCAGCACCGAAAGGCGTTCCTATCCGTCATGTGGAACGTTATAATGTGCCCGATATCGTGGCGACAGGTTTCATCGAGAAATATTCCTTTGTCGTGGATGACCTGATGCCGCACCGCATGCGTCAAATCAAGATGACGTTCAATAGCAACGAAGAAGTTGCATGGGAGTGCGATATTTCTAAGGCGGAGGACGACCCGCATGCCTGTGCTGTGTATAAGCGTCTGCTTGGCAATAGCTGGGGCAGTCCCGATACGACGATTGGCGACAAGGGCTATGTTCCTCACCCTATCAAGAAGAACGGCCGTTTCGATTTCAACGCCCGTAAGTATTTCGGCAATTTGGCCAGCATCCAAAAAGATAATCAGAACACCGTCATGATTTCGATGGTGAACAAGATCGGGCTTTCGAACACGCAGCGGTTCTATTACCTGTTCAAGGCTACGGACAACATGCTCAAGCCGACATGGCCGCAACACGATGTTGTTTTAAATGCCATCGACGGGTTCGGCGTTTATGTGTCGGCTCTGGATTATCAGGGTTTTCGGGTGCGTAGTGCGAAGGACGGGATTTTCTCCGATCCGCTCGGCACGCCTGCGCAGGTCGGCGACTCCCTGCCCATGGTCATGACACTTGATTCAAGTGGATCGAGTGCCGTGTTCGCCTCGAAGCAGAAAATCTCAGCTCCTGCCGAAGGTGCTTACCGCTGGGTCGTGGATGCCGTCGTGAACAACAACGAAAAGGATTCCAGCAAGACCGACAGCTACGAGGTGCACTTTGTTGTGGACCGCACGGCTCCGGCGTTTACGCTTACGTCGGATGCGATGATGAATCCCGACAGCTCCATGTTCATTACCCGCTTCAAGTGGGTGGGTGCTAATCCGGCTGACAGCGCGAAGGGCTCCGACATCCGCGTGATGCGCTGGACGCTCGAAAAGGCTAACGGCCAGCCGTCGGGCGGTTCGCAGGCGACGTTCACGAAGTACGCCGAACTCCCAGCGCTTTATGACGTGGCCTCGAACGAGTTCGCCATCGCTTGGGACAAAGTTCCGCAGGGCAAGCGCGATTCCATGGGTAACGGTCTCTACCGCATTGCAGCTTACGCTGTTGATTATGCCGTCCCGAATTTCGATGCGTACAATGCGATGAACCGCCTTGTCGATAATATATTCTCGAATCCGCTGGACACTGCAATCTGGAGCGCCATTGCGCCTTACTCGCTGAACGATACGACAATCTTCGCCGAGTTCCGCGTGGACCATTCCGCACCTTCGTTCACGTTCCGCGAGACAAGGGCTGTCACCGCCGCCGATACGGTAAATTACGGAACCAATGTGAACTTGTCCGGCAAGTACGACGCTCTTCGTGCAAATCGCCCTGCCCGCAACGCCGACTGGACTTATATTTCCAAGGACAGCTTGTTGCAAATCGGCTATACGGTCATGGACTCCCTGAACGGCCTCGATTCCGCCGCCGTGACCGTCGGCTGGAACTTTGTCCACATTCCCGACACGAACGTCATCGACCGTGCTGGCGATTCCGTGTGGGTGTTCGACTCGCTGGGCGGAAAATCGTCCGGCACGTGGACCGAAATGGCGGGCCTTCGCATGGCCGACGGCGAATACAGCGTCCGTGCAATCCTCCGCGACGCGGCGAAAAACGTCCGTCAAGATGTCGTCCCGAAACGCGTCCGCGTTGACCGCACCGCCCCGCAGATTGTCGGTCTCACGAGCGACCATCTCGTGTATATGGACAAGGATGGCGACTTCTCCGCGACAATCCTGCTCTCGGAAAATGCCGACATTGGCGTGAACCGCACCGGCATGCACTGCAGCTACCGCGTCCTCGGCGGTGCTGACACTTCCTGGCATGAAATCCACAAGGGCGAACGCAAGCTCCTCGCCAACGACACGGTGAATTTCACCATCGCGAAAACGTCCGTCGATACGGCCCGCGGCCTCCGCTACCTCGAAGCCGCCTGCGTCGATGCCGCCGGCAACGTCTCCGTCCGCACGGACCTTTTCCACGTGGGCGCACGCATCCCGCAAATAACGTATCCGCAGGCGGACTCCATCCAGAGCGACCAAAGTTTCATCCCCATCGTGGGAATCGCCCCCAAGACGAGTTCCGCAGATTCGCTCTCGTCCGTCTATCGCCTCCGCTACCGCGTGGGTAACGACACGACATGGAGAACGGACAAGGTAAAGGTCGTTGCCGCGAACCGCTCCACGGGTGCGGACAATGTTTCCCGTATATCGCAAGGCACCGAAGGCGTTCTTGGCTATCTTGAAAATGACGGCTTCGGCAGCGAGGCTAAAATCACGGTCGAACTCGCCATAGCCTCCTGCGAAACCTGCGACGACTGGGCCGCAACCACTACAAACTTTGTCGTAATCCCGCCCGACACAAACGATAGCAAGCCCGCAGTCGAGTTCGCCATCACCCGCAACGGCTCCGACGTGACCACCTTCAAGACCGGCGACGGCCCCGTGGATATTTCCGTCCGCCTCAAGAACAAGTTCAACGGCAACTACATGCTTCGCGTTTATGCAGAAGATTCCAAACACCGCGGCATCTTCGACGCATCGAGGGAAAAGGTCTTCTACAATCCTTACTACGGAACGCCCACCGCCTCTGCCGATACCGCAATCTGGTTCTACGAAAAAGACGGCAAGTATCACCTCGCATGGAAAAATTTGGACAAGATAAATCTCAAGGTCGGTTACAACTCCGCAAAGTTCGGCGAAACCTGCAAAAGTGCCGACGCGAACCAGTCGCTTGCGGACGGCTGCTTGACGGAACTTTCTCCGATCGATTTCTCGTCGATTGCAAACGCCACGAATGCCTATCTGGCCGATTACCCCGAGTGGATGCCGCCAGCGTATATCGACAGCACGATGACCATCACGAAAGATTCAGGTGAAGTCGTTCTGGAATCGTCCGAAGCTTTCCGCGTGTATGTAGAACGCAAGGATGCGACGGATACCACCACGTTGAACGTTCCGGTCTATTTTGGCGAAAGTACAAAACCCGGCTTTTACTGGGTCGAACATGTGGATTCGCTTGTCACGCCGCTTATGACCGGCTGGACCGTGAATCCGAACGCGTACGGATTTGATTACCGCTGGAATGGCATCGCCACGTCGGGCGCGTACCCCTCCGGCGACATAACGTTGTATGCGGAAGTGACCGAGAATATTCTGGACAACCCCTACGTGACTGTTGTCGAGAAAAAACTCCGAGTCGAGCAGAAAGGGGCTGAACTAGTTGTGGCTAGCTCGTTGCCAGATTATGTGCTGCTTGCAAAATCTGGTTCAGGAACATCGTCTGCGGGTGCGTCCGATACGCCTATTTACGAACTCGATTCCATGAGAATTTATTTTGGACTCAAGAATGCGGACGCTCATGTGCGGGTAAGCATTTTCGAATCGGACAGCTTAATCAAGGAACTCTTGAATGACACGTTGAGAGCGCACACTGGCGATTCTGCATATTCCATAAAATGGTTAGCCGTCGATTCTAAAGGAATGCCACTTCAACCGGGGACTTACAATGTAAAGTTTGAAGTAAATTCTGATACATCCAAGACCAAAATTTCGACATTCAATTTGAAGTTAAGAGAGAATGTGTCCGACGAGACTCCTGATAATCCGAAGACTACAAGTGAGAATAGCTTCTTTGTAGCCGAAGCCAAAGAGAAGGCTGACGGTCGGTACGTCTATGAACCGTATGCCGATTACCTTGTCATGGCGAACATGAGCGGGTGGTACTTGCCGGATACCTTGCGTTATAGAGCATACAATGTAAACGGAACGGTGTCGGGAACTCAAAAGATTCTTGGTTTCCGCCCGGAACGCTTTAGCCTCGGCATCAAGCGCCATAGGGATACGCTAGAGATGATTATAGTTTCGAAGTTGCATAATAGGATGGTTAATCTTTATGACTGTAATGGTCCATTACATTCGTGTGATAGCACTAAAAAAAATGTTGATTTTTATAAATTAGATACAGCCTTGTTTAATGAGGTAAATCGAAGCAAACTAATTGTATTCGATACAGGAATGGCTAATTTTGGTTTTCTTGAATTTGATAGCGCGACGGCTTATTTAGATGTTGTAGCTTGTTCTAAAAAATGGTGGAAACAACTTGGTGGATCTGTAAAAACAGCAAAAAATATTACAAATGACCTTTTTGAAACACTAAAAAGTCATTGCGAATGGAACATTGAAAACGTGCTGGAACAGGGACCGGATAGATATCCGATTCCGGATCCCGGGCGTTGTGTGGAATGGGACTCTATAGGATCTTATCCTGATAGCATATTTGAAAAAGCAGCGATTGCGTGCAATAAATCGAATTTGATGACCTTATATCGTGTTTGGCGCATTTTACCAAATATTGATGATGCTTGCATGGCGGAGTATTTTTGTCCAAAAAAGGACTATAAGATTATTCCTTTAACATCAGATAATAAAGATGTTAATTGTCAAGTGGATTCTTCGAGTGGATATCTTGATTCAGTATGTGTAACATCCGATAAAAAATATAATCCAAATTTACGATTATTCAACATAATCTTTACTCCATCTGCAACTAGCCGCTTTTTTTCTAATTGGACCACGATAACAGATTATAATCCAGCTCGTTTTTGGACACGTGAACATTTCAGCATGACCCTCGAAATTCCCGATTCCTACTGGAACGCACCCTTCGGTATGGACAATCTTGTCAACCGCACAATCCGTTTTGACCAAACGAATCAAACCATTTTCAATGAAGAGGAGAAAGACGGATATTGGAAAGCAGTAAAGGGTATCATTCACAATAGAGATAGTATTTCAGGTTACTTTGATGGAAATAAGTGGAGGTTTCAGCCGGAGTATGGTATGCTTACCCCGTATGAGGTGCAGCATCTAATATTCTTTCCTGTCGATACTCTTCAGAGTTCCAATGCGTTCAATTTTGATGACGAAAGTAATGATTTCATGTATTCGTCCAATTTTGAACTGAAATTCTATGGACATGACACCACAACCCACTATTTCGTGGCGAAGGTCATAGGAGACCTTGCAAATCCATTGGACTCCTTGGGATGCGTCATTGACTCTTCGAAATTCGTGATGCAGACGGAGGCTAGCCATCCATGCCAGATTCGTGTAACAAGTGAAGGTCAGGCAACTGTAAAAACGCCTGTTTTCAAGCACGGTAATGTTCACTTCTTCGTGGGCATGAACCGTCTATGGAGCGAAGCGGACAAGGCTAGCGGAATGGTTATCCCATATCCGGCAGATACTGTGACATGGCGTGATTCCGTCAAGGGTAGTTGTTCTGATTCCGCCACATACGAATACTTCAGAAAGATGTCCCAAGGAGACAAAGACAGTGTCTGTTACAAATACTACGGTTCGGGTTCCAAGGTCCACTTCTATTTCAACGACTACGGCAACAACGACAGTCTTTGGAAATATTTCTTCTTGACGGACTCGACGCAATCTTCAATGCACTATATCAGGAATCCGGTCAATTCGCCCGATTTCTATTATAGGCCGCATTTTGTCGATAGTATGATGGCTATCAACAAGACAAATGTGGGACTTAATAGCAATGACTTTACGTTGAGTTACTACATCAATCCTGAGAATTTCTCTGTAGATGGCACTGGGGATTCTGCGTCGGGTAGGTTCTTTATCCCTCTTGACTCGCTGAAAAAACTCAAGGAAGAATATGCGGGAGCAGGTGTCGATATCCAGCGCGTGAATCTTGATTCCATGGTCATGGACCGCAATGCTGTATATGACAGTTCCGCCATGAGGCTGTACGTGAACGCGCGTCCTTGGAACGATACGGTGGCATACCGCCGTTCCAACGACTCTACGAAAACCGTATTGGAACGTCCTGGCGATAAAATTTCCTTGCAGGATATCTATGTCTATCGTGTCAATCCCGATGCGAACAGTTGCGACAAGGCCCTGTATTGCGTTGCTGATGTGGCCCATCCGAATTCTCTTGTACGCAATCCGTGGATTAAGAATCCCGTTGTGGAATCGGCATCACTTTACCAGATTGATTTTTCTGAGCATCCGTTTCTTGAAATTTCGGGGAACCGGGATTCTTTGGACCGTCATGTCGTATTCAAGGGCGCCATCCCGCCGCGCCCGCCGGAAATTGTCGAAATCAGGGGAAAACTGACTCCGAACCAGACTTATTCTCTTTCGTACCTGAACAACTCGACCTATTATTCCATTACCGACACGCTCAAGGTTGCTTCCGACTGCGAGACATACATGGACGGCACCTGTCATCTGGCATGGTTCAACGTGAATAAATTGCAGGGCCATACGCAATTCCTGTTGACGTGGAATGGGGATGGAAATGCAGCGTCTGTGAACCCGACCAACGTGATGCACTTCAACATGTACGTGGGTTCGAATGTCAAGCCCGGAAATAACGGCGTGGTGAAGTCCATGTACGGGGAACTCACGGTTTCGTTCCCGCAGGGCTCTCTTGAAAACGCCGACGACTTTACCGTGCGTACCGTGAATGTCCAGAAGGATTATGGCTTCGGCGTGTTCAAGAACATGGCGCTGACGGGTCCCGTGATGGAAGTGCTGCCTTCGATGACGTTCAATGACACGAATAACCTTCCGCGAATCCAGATGCAGATTTCCAGGCAGGAAATGATAGACATGAACGTGACTCCGCAGACGCTGCGTCTGTACAAGGTCGATTTTGACCGCAAGGAGTTTGTTCCGCTTGAAAAATCGCTGTACGGGTTCCTGGATGCGCAGGGCGCTCCGGTTATGGACGTGAACGGAACAGATACGCTGGAATGTCACAGTGTGGGCGAAACTAACCCTCGTTGTACAGATAAAAAACTTGCCTGGGATTACGTCCTGATTTCTGCCGAGACGAAAACGTTCTCCGTTTTTGTTACGATGGACACGCTTGCGGCCTCGATGCGCTACATGGGCCTTGAAGTGTTGCCCGCCGTCGCAAAAACTTCAGAACGCGAAGTCCGTGTTGACGGGGTAGGCCTGTTTAACTTGTACGTGGATGACGACTCGCTGTGGAACGATTCCACTGACCTGACGCCAATGGCGCAGCTTCCGTTCACGCTCGATTCGAACGGAATCGCCCATGTGACGTTGCCGACGCGTGCCGCAGAAATCGATACGAATTACGTGTTCGCATTTGCGATGGCGGATTCTGCCGAGATGTTCGCTCCGGCGGTCGCGAAGGCATTGACCGTGCCTGCCCAGTTTGCATGCCATGTACCGTCGGATTCGCTCTGGATGGGCATAGACAACGGATACCTCGCGTACGGTGCCTGGTGCAATCATCCGGGCTACGGAACGCTCTCGCTGTACAGGGACAATTCGCTGGTCGCCGAAATCCGCGGCGAGATTCCTGACACGATTCGTTACGATGGCAAACGGCTTGTTGGCGGTTCCGTGGTAGGGACTGTCGCTCCCGGCCGTTATGAATCCCGCTATGTCGGAGTCTCGGTGCTGGGCGAGGATGCCCAACTTGCGGGGCCTGCCGTGCGTACGGATTCGGCACGACCCGTAATGAGTTCGTTCGAGGTGCTGTCCGGTGAAGATGCGCTTGACCGTATCTTTACGGTAAATGCGAATGTCCGTGACGTTGAATCGGGTGTCGCGCAGGTCGTTGTTTCTACGAAACTTGGCGGAGCATCCCGCACTCCGCTCGTGTTGCTCCCGGATTCGTTGGGGAACGTGACGGGGGTAGTCAGGCTGACCCGCAGTGAACTTGCCCGGTGCGGCGGCTGCAAGTTCTCGCTTGAAGTGCGTGCCGAAGATTTCGGGCATAATCACACCGAGAGAACGTACGAATCGGGAAAACTCTACCAGTACCCGACAGAACTTGCGCTCTGGTATCCATCCCGCGAAGGCTCTGGAAAACTCGCTTACGAATATGTAGGGACAGGTCACCATCTGAACCTTGATTCTGTAAAGTCTCCGTGGATGGGCGATGCTGGCGTCTATTTCTCGACGCTCGATGACCGAGCCTCCGGTATTGTGCCTAGTGCTGGTCATATCAGTCTCGGGACGTCCAGTTCGTATTCCTTCGAAACGAGAATCAAGGTCGGCTATTCGGGAGCTGCCGGATGGCACAGGGTACTTGGTTTCAAGGGCGTTGGCGGTCTTGAAATGGAACTGCTTGTGCATAACCGCAAGTTGCGGCTCCGCGAGGGCTCGCGTACTTGGGAAACGCCTGACAACGCCTTGCCTGTCGCGAAGGAATGGGCGCATGTCGTGGTGACCGTGGATTCTTCCGAAGTGAATTTCTACGTGAACGGTGAAATTATGAAATCTGCTTCGGCTGAACCGCTGGAACGCGAACTGGATGGAATTTTCTCGGCCGGTGCCGATGGCGAAAATTCGTTTGTCGGTCACATTGCCGACATGCGGATGTACAAGAAAGCATTGTCGGCTGGGGAAGTGTTTGCGCTGTCGCAGCCCGTGGTCGATGACAAGGTCGCTGAACCCGAAATTGTGGAAATTGTTACCGTTCCGATGATAACCGTTGACGGAGGTAATGGCTTTGAACCGGAATTCTCCTGTGCCGTGGCAGGCAACCGGTACTTTGAATCCTCTCGCGATAGCGCAAGGTTGACGTTGAATGCTTTAATCGAAAAAGCTGCAACGTACAAAGTTATGATGTATGTACGGTCGGCAGCGCTCCAATCTGCGGAAGTGTCTGTTTCGCCGTCGGCGGGCGTTCGTTATGCAGGCCGCATTTCGGTGTCTCCTGTCTGGCGGACCGTAGGCGTTTCGGATATTTCCATGAATCTCTCTGCCGGGATGCACACGGTAACGCTCGAAGCGCCCGAGGGGCTGCAAGTCGCCGGTTTCGCCCTTGTCACTGCGAACGTCTCGCCTGCTTCGATTGCTTGGAATTCTGGCTTGGAGAATCCTGAACGCAAAATAAAGACGTTTGTCCGTTACGAAGGTTTTGCTGACAAGAAAATCCTGCAACCGCGGGTTCGCTTGAGGAACGTGTCGAATGCGCAAGTTCATGGATACTCCGTCCGCTACTATTTCCGTGGCGAGGAATCTTCGATGGCGAAAGTCCATGCTTACTATCCACGCGATACTGTGGGGCTTGCCGTGCATTCCGAAAGTGCGCATACGGGATTCGTGGAATGGAAGTTCGCTAACGGCGTTATTCCATCTGGAGGAACGGTTTTCAATGGTGACGGCCCGCATTTCGGTGTGCATGACGAAGCTTGGACTCCGTGGAATCCGTACGATGACCCGTCCTTTGTCGAAAACGCCTCCGCAAACTTTGTCGAAGATGACGGAATTATTGTTTTGGATTCCGACAAACGTTTAATTGGCGGTTCGTGCGTCGAAATGGAAGACTCGATATCTATAGAGGTCAAAGCCCGTGTTTATGCTGCTGAGACGCGCAATGACAACCAGGCGAGTGAAATCCAGATGAAGGTTGAGAATGTGGGCAACGTAACACTGAAAAATTACGATGTCCGTTACTACTTCTTCCTTGAAGGCGGGCTTGCTCCGGAGTTCAATGCCTATGTCTTGCCGGACGGAGTGACTGCAAGTGTTGAAAATATTGGCGATGGACGCTGGCAGGTTGCGATGCATGCGTCAAAGCCGCTTGTTCCGGGAGGCACCTGGAACAGGAATGCACAGATTGCGCTCCACTGCGAAAATTGGAACGATATCTGGAACGGCTCCGATGATCCGAGCAGTATAGGTCTTGGATGGAACATGGTCGAGGCTGTCGGGGTGAATGTCTTTGATTCGCTTGGAAACAGGATTTATGGCAATGAACCGGTCTGGCCGAATATTGTTGGATCTGTAGCTTGTAACGGCTGTACGGCAGATTCGTCTGGAACGCCGGATATAGGGCTTACGCCGAAAAATGATGCGATTCCGATTCATCGCACAGATGACGGACTTGTAATCAGCTTGCCGCAATATACTAACATCTCGCTTTCACTAGTGAATGTTGTCGGTGTTCCGGTAAGGAACCTTTATGCGGGAACGCTAGCTCCAGGTGAACAGTTTATCCATGTCAACTGGACCGGTATAGACTTGAACAGGACTTATTTGATGTTACGGGTGAACGGTGCGATTAAATCGACGAAACTATTATCTTTGCTGTAAAATGCAGTTAGTCTCTAAAATGTCATCCCGGACTCCGTTCCGGGATCACCTTAAAAAAGGAACGTTATTATGAGTAAATTTGTAAAATTGATTACCTTTTCCATGATGTTTATGTCGTCTGCATTTGCCTTGGATGCAAACACGGTCTTCAACAACCAGAAAAAGTCCGCCTTCCCGGATACTTGCGAAATGAAAATGAAGACTACAGTAACACTGCCGGGAATGGCATCGCAGACGGTGAATTCGTCTGTAATCAGTGCTGGACCGGATAAATCAATAACGACAATCGAATCCAGCATGATGAATATGAAGATGATTCAGAACAACGGACGCATGAAAGTGATTGATTTGAAGTCTGGGCAGACGCTCCCTGCGCAGAACATGCCGAGGCAGAACCCTGCGGATGTAACAAGCCAGATGGGTGAAGCTTCGGACTACAACGCTCCCGTAAAGTCGGGCAATCTTTGGAAACTTGTCCCGAAGGATGCTTCAAGGCCTACATTGTTCTATTCCGAGAGTGTCAAGCGCGTAGTCAAGATGAACACCGTCGTGAACGGAGCCTCTGCCGAAATTGCGCTGGAATATTGCGATGCGTCCTGCACGCTTCCTGGGACGCTGAAGAAAACGGAAATCACAACCACGCTACCGAGCGGCGAAAAAAGTACCGTCGTGATGGAAATCGTATCTGCCAGGGCCAGGCATATCCTTCCTGCAAAAATGTTCGATATAGAGTAGATAATTAAGTTGTTTAAAAATATCAGTATATGCAAAATCAACTTAAGAATATTAAAGTTCTCCGTGCTACAGAGGAATGGCAACGTGCCGGTGCGTATTCTGTACGCATCCAGGGGATGAATCGTCAGCACCATATTCCGCTGCGAGAAGAATTCGACGAGCACGATTGCGACGGTACAAAGTACATTGTGCTTTTGGATGACGGATACCCTGTGGCGACATGCCGGTTTTACGAACTCAGTACGAAGTGTGCGACGATTGGTCGCGTTGTCGTTTTGCCGGAATACCGCGGGCAAAAATTGGGTGCCAAGGTCGTTTATGAAGCGGAAAAGTGGATTGCGGAATGTGGCTATACCGAAATTGTAATCGACAGCCGCTTGGAAGCAGTCGGCTTCTACGAAAAACTTGGGTACAAATTAATTGACAGTGACGTCGTGAAAAGTGGCGCCTTCGAATGCGTACGGATGGGGAAGGTCCTGACGTCATCCTGAAAGGCGGAGCCTTGAAGGATCCAGTAAAATTACACTTTACTGCACTGGATGCTTCGTGGTTGGTGCCACTCAGCATGACGCGTGTTTACCACTTCATTCTCTTATTGCGGATAAAGTATCCGAATAATATTGCGGTAATCACCAAATCGCCGGTGAGGGCGAATAGCGGGATCATGGCGTTTTCGAGATACATTCCGGCAAGGCCGCAAGCGATAATATTCGAGGCTCCGCCGATGCTTACCATGATGGCGTAGGCGCGTGTCGCGTGCTCCTTGAGGAGTGTCGAGATGAGCGTGGTGCGTGCTGCCTGGAAAATGAGCGAGAACGAAAGTATCCGTAAAATACTTGCACTAGTCTGTAACGTAGCGTCGGTCCAGGGGGCTGCAAAGAACAGAATCTTGAGGACGAAATCGGGGAAAAGCCACAAGGGCGATGAACATACGGCGATGAACAGCGTGAATATGGCGATGTCCTTGAGGTGGAGATTCTTGTCGTGCGTCGAGTGGAGCGTGATGAGGTTCGACGAAATGAAATGAACCATGATGCCCGAGCAGAGTACGAGAATCTTGTGCCCGAAGTTGTAGCAGCCGAGGAATTCGGCGCTTGCAAACTTGTCGGCGACGTAGAGGCCGATGGGCAAGTAGGCGAATGCGGCAAAGCTCGAAATGGCATACGGGATGCCCGCTTTGATCATGAGTGCGATAAAGCGGAACGTGCGTCGCGTGATTTTGAGGAGGTGCGCGTGGAATGCCTGCGTGACTCCATAGAAGAACGCCGGGAGTGCGGCAAGGACCATCGCAAGCGCGATGAACTCGATGCGGTCCACTTTAAAGTAGAGGAGTGTCAGCCCCATGACGGCGGAATACGAAATCGTGTGCAGCAGCTTCGAGACGAACAGCCGCTTCCAGAATTTTCCGCAGATGAAGTACCAGTCGAAAAACGCATGCTGGAATATGAGCCCGAACGTGAAAATCAGCTCGCCGTAGAAAATCGGGTGGTTATAGCGGAATACAAATGCGAATGTGACCATGAGGAGCGCTGCTACCACAGCGGAAAACAGTCGCAACTGGAGAATGTTCCTGAACAGCGAACCACTCGTGGCACGGCTCCCGAAAAACGCGAGGATGAGGGTGGTCATGCCAAAGTCGGCGATGGCGCAGAAAATCGAATAGTCGGTCTGCAAAAGCCCGAAGTGCCCGTAAGAGGCGGTACCCAGGTTTCTCGCGATAAAGTTCTGTACGAAAAAAGAGATTCCTTGGATAAGGAGATTCACGAATGCGATGAATACGCCGATTTTAATATTGCGGAACGCCTGGAACATTGCTGTAAAGATAATTTATATATTTGCACCATGGGTAAATTGCAAGGTCAAAGTTCTTTTTTCGTGCCGGGGCCGCCGGCAAAGCCGGGCGAGGCTCACAAGCCTATTGTTGATTTTTTGCTGAAAGAAATTCGCGGGGAATCGGTTCTCGATCTCGGCGGGGGCGAAGGCGCCTACTCGCTCGAAATGAAAAAGGCCGGCTTTGATACGACTGTTGCTGATATCAACGAGAAATCGCTTGCGGTCGCCGAACAGAATGGGCTCAAGACGAAATTACTTGAACCGAGCGAACCGCTTGGCGAGAATCTTGCCGATACGGTCATGATGATCGAGGTGCTGGAACATGTGCCGGATCCGGCGGAGTTTCTGAAGTCCGCTATCGGGGCGGCCAGAAAGCGCGTGCTGTTTTCGCTCCCGTGCACGAACGATTTTAAGACTTTGTTCGAATGCGGGCTCTCGTATGCGCACGTTGCGGTCTCCGACCACCTGTGGCATTTCTCGTACGACGAACTGAAGCAGCTTTTGGATGGCCTTGGTGTGGAATACCGCCTTACGATGGGGGACTGCCTTTTCCCGGGGGCGGGTATAAAGCTCTTGCGCGATTGCTTTAGCGGTCCTCTCGGGTTCTTGTTGATGTTCCCGTTGCGCGTGTTGAACAAGCTAGGCTTGATTTCGAAGCGCTACCCGTCCCGTTTTTATGGTGTAATAGAAAAAAGGTAATTTCTAGCTGTTGCAAAAGCCTATTTAACGGAAAAAAACAAAAAAATTTTTTGCATTTTTTGTATCTTTGGTCTTGAAATCGCGAGAGTGGCGGAATTGGCAGACGCGCCAGACTTAGGATCTGGTACTTCGGTGTGTGGGTTCGACTCCCACCCCTCGCAGTTCTTTTTTATCACCTTTTAAACAACCGTCTATCGGAGTATATATGTCCGCTGAAATCAAAGAAACAAGCGCAACCGTGCGCACCCTTGAAATTACAATCCCGCAGGGTGATCTCAAGGTTCCGTTCGAAAAGAAGCTTTCTCAGTACAAGAAGCAGGTCGCCTTGAAGGGCTTCCGCCAGGGCCAAGTGCCGAAGTCCATGATCTTGAAGCAGTTCGGACCCTCCATCCGTCACGAAGCTGTCGATGAAGTCGTGAACTCTATCGTTCAGGATACTCTCAAGAAGGCGAACATCGTTCCGGTTGGCAAGCTGATGGTCCAGGACTTCAAGGACGACGAACAGAACGACATCACACTGAAGGTCGAAGTCGAAATTGATCCGGAAATCGATATCAAGGGTTACGCTGACACGGGCATCACCGTTCCGGCTACAGCTGTCCACGAAGAAGAAGTCCAGGCCGAATTCGACCGCCTCATGCAGATGTGGAGCAAGGACGAACATGTTGACCGCGAAGCCAAGAAGGGCGACGTTGTCGTTGGCGACTATATCGAAGTTGTGATTGACGGTGAAAAGCAGGAACTCCCGGAAAACAAGGAATTCCGTTCTCTCCTCGGTGAATCCGCCTCTCCGGGATTCGACGAAGGTCTCATGGGCGTGAAGGCCGGCGACAAGAAGGAAATCAACTTCAAGTATCCGGATGACCACAAAGACGAACGCTATCGCGGCAAGACGGCTCAGTTCAATGTCGAAATCAAGGACGTTCGCGAAATCGTTCCGCCGACTTTGGATGAAGAATTCTGCAAGCAGATTGGCGTAAAGGACGAAGCAGACTTGAGAAACAACCTCGCCGAAAGCCTCGCTGCCCAGAAGAAGGACGCTGCCAAGAACAAGGCTATCAACGAAGCTATCGACAAGCTCATCGAAGCAAACCCGTTCGAAGTTCCGAAGGCCCGCATCTACGACCTCATCAAGTGGACGCTCAACCGCAATGCCCAGAGCGAAAAGGACGTTGTCGAACCGACCGAAGAACAGATAAATGAACTCTCCGGCGAAGCTATCCGCGAAATCAAGAAGCACCGCATTCTCGAATTCGTCGCCACGCAAGAAAAGATTAAGCCGACGCAGGCTCTCGTTGACGAACGCTTGCAGCAGATGGCCAAGGCTTACCATGTGGAATTCGAAGGCTTGAAGGCTCACTTCCGCCAGTCTGGTCGCATCAACCAGCTCCGCGACGAACTTCGTTTCCAGCTTGCCGCTGACTTCATCGTCGGTATCCGTCCCGCAGCAGAAGAAACAAAGTAATAAGAGGACTAAATGCTCATCCCTACCGTCATTGAAACTACCGGGCGCGGCGAACGCGCTTACGATATCTATTCCAGACTTCTCAAGGAACGTATCATCTTTTTGGGCACGCCGATTAACGACGAAGTGGCAAATAATGTCATGGCCCAGCTGATTTTCCTCGAATACGAGAATCCGGAAAAGGATATCACGCTGTACATCAACAGCCCGGGCGGTTACGTGTCGGCAGGGCTTGCCATTTACGATACCATGCAGCATGTTCGCCCGAATATCGCGACCATCTGCATCGGCAGTTGTGCTTCGATGGCCGCCGTGCTCCTTGCCGCGGGCACCAAGGGCAAGCGCTATGCGCTCCCGCATTCCCGCATCATGTTGCACCAGCCGTCGGGTGCCGCTACCGGACAATCTACAGATATTCAGATTACCGCCAAGGAAATTATCCGCACGAAGGATACCCTTACCGAAATCGTCGCAAAGCATACCGGCAAGCCGGTGGAAGAAGTCCGCGAAAAGACCGACCGCGATTTTTACATGAGCCCGGAAGAAGCGAAGGCCTTTGGCGTCATCGATGAAATTTTTGTGCCGCGTAAAGAGGGTATTTAATGTATCGTAGTGGGAAAAACCACCCGGCTGTAAGTTGCAGTTTTTGCGGAAAGCCGGCGGAACAAGTCGAAAAGATGATTACCGGTGCAGGGGCGTATATTTGCAGCGATTGCATACGCATGTGCAGCCGTATCCTGGAAGAAGACTTGGCCCGTACGAAACAGGAAAAGGAAGCGAAGGAAATTTCCACAAAGCCGCTTCCGCTCCCGACTGAAATCAAGGCGCACTTGGACGATTTTGTCATTGGGCAGGACCGTGCGAAGATGGCGCTCTCTGTGGCGGTTTACAACCATTACAAGCGACTTCGCTACAAGCAGACGCACAAGTCCAAGGACGATGTCGATGTCGAAAAGTCGAACCTGCTCTTGGTCGGTCCGACCGGTTCGGGCAAGACTCTCTTGGCGCAGACGATGGCCCGTTTTCTGGACGTGCCGTTCACGATTGCCGATGCGACGGTACTCACTGAAGCAGGCTACGTGGGCGAAGACGTCGATAGCATCATCGTGCGTTTGTTGCAGGCCGCCGATTATGACGTGGCCAAAGCTGAACGCGGCATTATCTTTATCGACGAAATCGACAAGATTGCTCGTAAGACCGCGAACCCTTCCATCACTCGAGACGTGAGCGGTGAAGGCGTGCAGCAGGGCCTCTTGAAGCTCCTGGAAGGTACGGTTGCATCCGTCCCGCCGAAGGGTGGCCGCAAGCATCCGGAACAGCCGCTCGTGCAGGTGAACACGAAGAATATCCTCTTCATTTGCGGTGGCGCTTTCGAAACCTTGGACAAGATTATCTCCCAGCGCGTGAACCAGGGCGGCATGGGCTTTGGTGCCGAAATCCACACGGCGAGCGAAAACAGCCTGAGCGAACTCTTCAAACAGCTCGAACCGGAAGACTTGATTAAGTTCGGCCTCATTCCGGAAATTGTCGGCCGTTTGCCGATTGCCGTTGCGCTCGAAGAACTCGACGAAACCGCTCTTATGAACATCTTGACGCAGCCGAAGAACGCTCTCGTGAAGCAGTATAAGAGCTTGTTCGCTATGGACAACATCAAGCTCGAATTCGAAGACGAAGCCCTCAGGGAAATCGTCCGCGAGACGATGACCCGCAAGACGGGTGCGCGCGGCCTCAGGTCCGTGATGGAACGCGTTTTGCAACAGTCGATGTTCAAGATGCCGGGCTCCGGCGAAAAGAAGTTGACCCTCACGACCGAGATGGTCAAGGCAAGTCTTTATTCTAAACCTTCTTCGGGTGGCGGCACTGCGAAGAAATCTAAGACTAACGTCGCCTAGACAACTACATTACCTCGCGTTTTTGCGAGGTTTACTAATTTTATAGTATGGCTTTTGATTTTAACAAAACGTATCCGTTGCTCCCGTTGAGGGATGCTGTTGTATTTCCGCTGACGACGAGGCGCATCTTGGTGGGCCGCGAAATGTCTCTGCGTGCCCTTGAATTTGCCGAGAACCATAATAACGAAATTATCTTGGTCGCCCAGAAAAACGTGGAGCAGGAGTCGCTCGACAATCCGATGCTCGACCTCTACACGGTGGGCGTCATTGCCCGCGTGGCGAATGTGACGCCGTTCCCGAACGGCTGTGTAAAGGTCGTCTTGGAAGGCGATTCCGTGGTGGATCTCCGTTCGATTATTTTGCGTGATGGTTTTTTGCAGGTGACGGTCTCTCCGAGAGAACGTTTCATCAAGGCCGAAGATAAATGCGGTAAGTTCGAAGATGTGCTGAATATGTTCCGCGATTATGCAATGCATAGGAATATTGCAGAAGGCATGGTCGAGGCGCTCTTTACGATGGATAGCCACATCAACGCCTTTTACGGGATGATTCCGTTCTTGCCGATTTCTCTTTCCGAGAAGCAGGCGCTTTTGGAAGTGGATTCGATAGATGCGCTTGCGGAACGTTTGATTAGCTTGATGCAGGTGGCGCAGGATAACGAGAATGTGCTTATCCGTGTGCAGCAGAACGTACGCCAGAAGATGGCGCAGCAGCAGAAGGAATGGTTTATTTCTGAACAGATCCGCCAATTGCAAGATGAACTGGATGGCGAAAACGGAGGTTCTTCGGAACCCGACCAGCTGCTCAAAAAAATCAAGGCGAAAAAGTTCAGCAAGGCAATCGAAGAAAAGCTCGAAGAAGAAATCGTGCGTATGCGCATGATGCAGCCCACGTCCCCGGAATATGCTGTAAGCCGTAATTACGTGGATTGGTTCCTCTCCATTCCTTATGGCGTTTATACTGATACCGTTCTCAACATGAAGAAGGTGAAGGCGGAACTCGATTCCAAGCATTTCGGTTTGGATAAAGTCAAGGAACGCATCATGGAATACGTGGCCGTACTGAAACTTACCGGTACGGAACGCCGCGCTCCGATTCTTTGCCTCGTTGGCCCTCCAGGTGTCGGCAAGACGACGCTCGTGGAATCGATTGCGGCTGCCATGCAGCGTAACTTTGTTCGTATTACGCTTGGTGGCGTGCGTGACGAGGCCGAAATCCGTGGTCACCGCCGTACTTACATCGGTGCCATGCCTGGACGGTTCATCCATGCGTTGCGTCGTGCAAAATGCATGAACCCTGTGATTTTGCTCGATGAAATCGACAAGATGGCAAGCGACTTCAGAGGCGATCCCGCAAGTGCCATGCTCGAAGTTCTGGACCCGGAGCAGAATCACGACTTTACGGACCACTTCATGGAAGTGGGGCTTGACCTTAGCCGTGTGCTCTTTATTGCAACGGCCAACAGCGAAGGGGAAATTCCGGAAGCGCTCCGTGACCGCTTGGAAATTGTCCGCCTGCCGGGCTACTATCCGCACGAAAAATTGCAGATTGCAAGTAAGTATTTGCTCCCGCGTATTTGCGAACGCACAGGCGTAAAGCTAGGCGAGCAGGTGAGTTTCAGCGATGAAATGATTAACGCCGTGATGCGTGGCTGGACCCGCGAAGCGGGCGTGCGTGAACTTGAACGCACTCTCGAAAATGCGGTACGCCATCGCGCCAAAGAAATCGTGATGGGCAAGAAAATTAAACCCGAAATTACGGAAAAGGTCTTGCACGATTATCTCGGTGCGCCGAGATTCTTGGACAATCAGTTACCGGAACCGGGCCGTCCGGGCGTTGTGACTGGCCTTGCGTGGACAAGCGTCGGTGGCGAAATTCTGCCTATCGAAAGCATGCTCTTGAGCGGCAAAGGTCAACTCATTTTGACCGGTAAGCTTGGCGATGTGATGAAGGAATCGGCACAGATTGCTGTTTCGCTTGTTCGTGAACGCTTGCATCGCTTTGGCATCGACCCCGCGATTGTGAAAAAGACCGACATCCACATTCACGTGCCGGAAGGCGCTGTGCCGAAGGATGGACCTTCTGCAGGTATCGCGCTTACGCTCTGCCTCTTGAGTGCGTTTACGAAGCAGCCGATTGCACCGGATATTGCGTTTACGGGCGAAGTAAGCCTTACGGGCGCCTGCCTCCCAATTGGTGGCCTCAACGAAAAGGCTCTTGCGGCGCTCGCTGCTGGTGTTAAAACGCTCCGCTTGCCCGAAGGTAACAAGAAGGATGTGGCGGAACTCCCGGAACCGGCAAAGAAAGGTCTCAAGATTTTCACCCACAAGCACATCGACGAAATCGTGAAGATTTTGTTCAAAGTGCCGAAGGTCGCGGGCCAAGCGAAAGACGAAAAGGCCGTAAAGGTTGATGAGCCTGCCGAATCACCCGAAGCAAAGAAAAATGCATCGAAAAAGCCTGCGAAAAAGGCGGGTGCCAAAAAGTAAGTAATCGCCTTGCCATCCCGGTGCACACGCTGTCACCCCGGCTTTTGCACTGTCACCCCGGATTTATTCCGGGGTCAGTTTTTCATGATTGTCATTCCCGTTGATTTGTCCTCGCTTGACGGGGATGTGGGGGAATCTCTTAAAACAATATAGCCCGCTTCAGTGATGAACTGTGCGGGCTTTTTTCTTTATATGAACTATTTGCGAATAAATTTAAATCCAAGCCAAATGGAATAACCTTTTTCGTCTCTTATATGACTATCTAAGCCTACTGTAGCGAGAATGTCGGTGCCTATGGCGATACCTGAATAGAATCGTTCTGATGTTTGCCACAAATAGCCTGTTTCAAATCTAAAGTTGCCACCAGCAAGACCGATGCTGCCGCCACCGCCGATTTCGATATTCATTGATGTCGTTAAATAAAAGTTTTGAATGCTTTCAGATGATTTGAAAAATGGATAAACGGTTACTCCTGGGCCCATTCCGAAGAAAGCAGAACCAGGACGCTTGCCAGACACGGAATGGCTGCGTTCTTTCTTGTTCCAGCCGTTGACATCCCCTTTTGTTATTTCAAGTTCGATATTCCCGTAAATGGCGACAACACCCTTGATTAAACCGCCGAAACGCGTTGAAACAAAGCCGCCTACGCCATTGTAGCCGAGATAATCTTTGTGTGACCAATAATCTTGTGAGTTGTTGATATGGGTGGCTTCAAGATGTCTAAGACACGGGGCAAGTGATAGGTCAAAATAAAAACCGGCCGAAGCGAACGAGGCAAAAAACAGTAGGAACAAAAAAATCTTTCGCATGGTTTATAATATAATCAAATTAGGTGGGATGGAGTAATAATTATACCATTTGGTATTATACTGCTTGGTATAATTAATTTATAGCTTCTTGCCGATTTATTATCTTTTAGCTGAAAATTGAATTACCTAACTACTGATTACTTCCTACCGTCTACTTCTAACTGTCTACTAAAACTATGGAATTCACACTTGATGAAATGCGCGAGCACCTTGCAGCTCTCGAAGCAAGGATTTCTGAGGCTTGCAAGATTGCGGGCCGCAGTCGTGAATCGGTTAAGCTTGTGTGGGTGAGCAAGTTCCACCCGGCAGAAGCTGTGGAAAATGCGATTGCTTTGGGCGCTACGGATTTTGGCGAAAACCGCGTGCAAGAAGCGGAACTCAAATTTTCTGAACCGCGCACGGCAAAGGACGGAAGCCGTGTGCGTTGCCACGTGATTGGCCCGGTGCAAAGTAACAAACTCAAGAAGGCGGCGCTCGTGGCGGACTGCATCCATTCCATTGCAAGTATCGAAGCGGTGGAAAAACTCGAAAAAGTCTGCGCAGCGGCTGCAAATGGCCAGGGCAAAGTTCTTGATATTTTATTCCAGGTGAATGCTGGCGAAGAAGAGACGAAGAGCGGGCTGGATGTTCACGAAGCTGAAGCGTTCTTGAACGACCTTGAAGCCCGCGCGGGTGCAGCTGTCGATGGCAAGTGCGAAAACTTTCCGCATTTGCGTTTCCGCGGTCTCATGACGATTGGCAAGAATACGGGCGTTGCCGAAGATTCCCGCGAATGCTTTGCGTTCTTGCGTGGGCTGCAACAGAAGTTCCTTGCGAAAGGTGGCGCCTTTGCGAAGTTCGACCAGCTTTCGATGGGCATGACCGGCGATTTGGAAGTCGCCATCGAAGAAGGTTCCACGATGATTCGCGTGGGAACGGCTTTGTTTGGCGAACGCGATTATAGTAAACCGGTGAACGACCCGGTGTAATTTACTTTTTGCACTCTTCTAATTTTTGTTTGTTTTCTTCAATTTTATTCTCTATATCATCAAAAGTCCATTCAGGGCTATTAGAAGTACTAGTTTTGAGTGCTTCAATGCATTTTTCATCATTATTGCAAACACTTGCAAATCTATTTAAAAATGAATTTCTTAATTCAGTTAAATCATTTAATGTTGTTTCATATTCGTCACATAAATCATTTGGCGAACTTGTATCGTCAGAACATGAAATACAAAATACTGTAATGAGAATTAAGGAAAGTTTTTTCATGGCTAATATATATTAAAATTCAGTTTTTTAGAAATTGAATGCAAGGGCGATGCCGCCTTGTTCGGTCGGAACAATTCCCATGCTGAATGAGTCGTTGCTTGTGATGGTTCCAATTTTTTGGTTGTAGAGTTCTACCGCTCCATCTTTCTTGGAATTGCCGATATACTCCATGACAAACGCGGCGACAATGATGGCTCCGCCTAATCCCAAATACCTCTTGTAAGCATTTGGGTCTTCCGCGGCAGGATTTTGGCTTTGGACGATGTTGTAGCCAATAATGAATCCGCCAACGCCAGCAATGCCCCATGATGTGTATCTCAAAACATTACCGGTGTTCCATTTGCTGATTGCTTCTGGAACTTTAGCAAGTTCTTGTTCGAAAGCATCGCAATCGACTTCTTGACCGTCGATGGTGTAGTCGGTTGTAAAGAAGCCTCTGTCCATATTAAGCTTGTGTGCTTGATCTTGTGCAAAGGACAGAGTGGTGGCGAAGAGGACGATTAAAACTATAAGAAATTTTTTCATGGGTAATACCTTGTTAAGGGAAATCTACTTTAATTGGAAAATTAGAATAAATAAAAAATAGATTTGCTTTTGTTTGAAATAATTAATCTGTTTTGGCTGTTTTTTGGGGGGTTACACTTCAATTTCCATGCCGGTGTGCATTTGTTCGACCTTGTCGCCAAGTACATCGTGCAGAATTTCGTAGGCGCGTTGCCCGGTGCAATGCCCTGTATAAATTTTTTGCACGTTTAATTCGTGGAGGCGTTCGGCAAATGCTTTCACGCGGTCGTCGGGCGTGCGGAATAGGTGAAATCCGCCGAGGATGGCGTAGATTTGTTTGCCGGGGAATGTCGCTTCGATTTCCTTGACGATATTGTCGGCACCGCCATGGCTACAGCTGTTCATGATGAACAAGCCTTTGGGCGTGTCGAAGACTAGACTTTGTTCGTGGTCGAAGCTGTCGGGGCGATATTTGCCGTTTTCCTTGACGCTCATGTGGGCACGTTTGCCGATTTCATCGAGGTTCGGAGTCTTGTGCCCGACGAGGGTGATGCCTGGGAAAATTTCGTAATCATCGTTGACGAATACGATGCGTTCGGCATTTTTCTTGAGCGTTCCTTTGCGGATGCCGATGTATTCTTGGTACGTGAAAAATTTTAGGAATTTGTGCGTATGGTAGCAGTTTTCGCGGGCGGAATCGCGCAGGTAAAATTTGGCGTTGCTGTTGCGCTTGAAAAATTCCTGCATGCCGTTTGCGTGGTCGTAATGCGCGTGGCTCAAGACGCCCGCGTCAATTGCAGCGAGGTCAATCCCCATGAGTGTGGCGTTTTTTGCGAATTGCGCGGAGGCTCCTGTGTCGAGCAAAATGCGCTTGCCGTTGAATTCCGTATAGACGCAAAGACCCCATTCGCCTTTTAATTGCTTTGACGAAGCGTTGTCAGTGCTGCGAATGTCGCGAACGTAGCCGCTGATGTTGTCGATGAGAATTTTGATTTTCATTTTTCTTTTTTTTGGGGGGAGATTCCCGGTCAAGCCGGGAATGACAAGGACGCGGGAATGACTAGGAAGCGGGAATGACGAAGTGTGACTGTCATGCCCGCCACTGAGCGGGCATCACCTTACACAGTTCCTATTGCCATTGCGGTTCATTTGATGTGTCTTTAAATGCTTTGTAGAAATTCAAGAACTGCTCGGGGCTGAGTTCTTCGGCGCGGATGGTGGTGGGCCAGTCCAAAAGTTCGATGGTCGCCTGGATTTTCTTCTTGTCGTAATTACGTCCGAAGGAATTGGCGAGAGTCTTTCGCTTTTGCGTAAACGCGGTACGGACAAAGTCAAAGAATCCATCGGGCGCCTGGAGGGCGTCTTCGCGCGGTGTCAAAAGCATCGTGGCGCTATCGACATTCGGCTTTGGCGTAAAATGCTCCGGCCCAATCTTGCGCAAAATCTGCGTGTTGGCAAAAGCGGAAACGAGCACGGAAAGGCTTCCGTAATTGCTGCTGCAAGGGGCGGCGCAAATGCGTTCGGCGACTTCGAACTGCACCATTCCCATAAAGCCCTTGGTCAAGTGCAATCGCGGCATCAGTCCCGCAATAATTGCTGTGCTTACGTTGTATGGCAGGTTGCCGGTAACCCACGGCTTTTCGTGAGCGTCCAAAAACGCCTGCAGGTCAAACTTCAAAAAGTCAATGTTTACAATGTGAAAATTTTCGCGTCCCTTGAACTTTTCTTTCAAGACTTCGACGCATTGTTCGTCGATTTCGACGGCGGTAAGTTCTAGCCCGCGATTGAGCAAGTGCTCCGTAAGAGCTCCGTGACCGGGGCCGATTTCGAGAACGAATTCGTGGGCTTCCGCGGGCAAGTCGCCTGCGATGGCGGTGGCGGTTTCGACATCCAAAAAGTTCTGTCCAAATTTGCGGCGGCGTGCTCTATCCATGACGGGGAATATAGAAAATGGCGAGGGCACGCACGTGCTGCTCCGCGTTTGCGGTCTTCCTAGCAGCTGGCCGCGGAGATGCAGGCGGCGACGAAATCCGCCGATTCGCCTTGCTGGTAATAAGCATAGAGATTCGAATCATCGACGACATCATCGAGATTTATCCCGCTTGTCGAAGTGAGTTCGTCTTTAATCCGTTCCTTGAAGGTCTGGAAACCGGGGTGGAACAGGTAATAGAGTGCGGCTTTTGGCGTCTTGTGGAGCAACTTCATGGTATCCTCCAGTTCAAAGGCTATCTGGCAAGTTGTTCTGTTTGTTTTGTAAGTGACCTTGCGACAACCACTTAGTTTAACAAACGTTTACTTAGATGTTGATAAGATGTTTATTTCTTATTAACATCTATTGTATTTATACATTTTTTTACAAAAATAGGCAAGTTTTGCCATATTCCAAAATGGAATGTGGTGCGCTACATCAAAAGTTTCTAAATTGGAATCAATGTTCTCGAGAATAATCACATTGTGTTTTTTGGTATGTGGTCTGGCTTTTGCCGATGGGCCTTCTTTTGCTCTTTCTCCATCGCAAAATGCGCTCGCAGAACAGATTACGCAAAAGACAATGGAACTCGACTATGTCGAGGCGTTCAATTTGGCGCGTAAGCTCCGCCTGGAAAATGACGGTGTGGGCTGCCTTTTCCAAAACATCATTCGCGTAAGCCTGTACGACGACAAGGGCGATACCGTTTCGCTGAAGGCGGCTGCGAAGAATCTGGAATCCTGCAAGACCGAAGGGCTTTGGGACGCTCTCCGCAATTACGAAATCGGGTATGTTCTTTTGGAAACGGGCCATGAAGTCAAGGGCGCGATGCAGACGCGTTCGGCAGCGAAACTTTTCGAGGAATCCTCGGAATTGGAAGCGCAGGCGTTTTATGCCGTTTATGCTTACTTTGTAGATGACAGCTTTGGATGGCTCCCGTTTAAATCGGATAATCGCGACGCGTATCTTAAAACGCTTAATGAGGCGTCTCTCAAGTCGAAACGTTTCTGGCCGCTGTTCTTGACACCGCTCATTTGGATATACTACGACCGCAAGGATTATCAAAAGGGTTTGGAACTTGCCGAACTCGGGCTTAAAAAAGCTCCGAATCATCCGATTATGTTCCAAATCAAGGCGGACATGCTCTACAGACTCAAACGTTATGGCGAAGCCGCCGCGGCTTACGAGAAGAGTGCCGCCGATTACCTCTCGCGCACAGGGAAATCTATTCGCTACTGGTGCTCGGTATTGAATCTTATCCGCATTTATCATGATGCCGGCAACGAGGCCAAGGCTGACGAACAACGTAATAAGCTCAAGGACACTGAATACGAAAAACTTGAGAAGTGGATGCCCAGTTCACTCATGGACGATCTCAAAGACCGTAATTTAATCTAAATCCTATCTTTTTTCACGTCATCCCGGCCTTGTTTTTTCATGTCATCCCGGCCTTGTGCCGGGATCAGCTTGTATTGTATTGATTGCATATGCAGGTCTCTTAAAATTTTTTTACAAAAAATATCCGGACAAACTCGGCAAAAAAGCGTGTTAATAAATAGAAGCACGCAAAAAATCAGGAGGCTTTATGTCGAGCAAATTGTCCGTGTTACGAGTTGGTTTCTTTTTGGACGGCTATACGCTTAAAAAGGTCAACGAGTACTACTTAAGGTATCACAGGTATCATTCGCGTTTGGATTTCAGGGCGCTCAAAGAATGGGTCCGGGATTACGCCATGAGGCTCTTCGGTAGCGAAGGCTGCCCCGTTGAAATCGAGTCGCATTATTATCATCCCTATGTTAAAGGAGTCGATCGCGCCGAGTCTTCGCTCGGAAACGGCATGGACCGTTTCGAAAAACAGCTTTCGCGTGCCGGTATCGAATTTCATTATAACTTGTCAGAAAATGTAAAAAGGGTGGGGCCCAACATGCAGTTGGTCGAAGATGCATCCCTTTTTGCGTATTACCATAAAATTGATGTTCTTGTGCTGTTGAGTACGCAAGGGCAATACTCGACCTTGCCGGAACGCTTGAAAAGGGAAGGAGTTCCGATGCTTCTCTTGGGATGGAACTTTATGTACGAGAAGGACCAGATGACTGTTTATTGGCGGACGGATTCTTGCTTGCGCGAAATGAGCGGCTATTACGTTGCCATGGAAGAGGTGGCTGAAAAGTATCCGCCCAAACGCCACTCGGAAAGGAATTTGTTCATGTTGCCTTACAATCCTCATCGGGGGAATGTGTGGAGCACTTACTTGAAAAATGTCATCGCGTCGCTGGACGAGACGGGCGGGTTCAAAAAGAAGTCTGGGTATGAAAAAAGCCCCGCTTTGGCGAGGCTCGTCTAAAAGAATAGTTTGTTCTTTTTAAATCTTGTCTTCTTGCTTCTTGTCCCAGAGGCTTAGGAACGTCCAGGTGAAGCGGAGACCGACGAACCAAGTGTCGCCGTCGTTGTCGGTATTGTTGATTCGCGTGTTGAGGTCTGTGCCTTCGACGTTGAACTCGTTGTAGCGAACGACGTGGTAACCGGCGTATAGACCGACGGAGAATTGTTCGAACTGGAGTCTCGCTTCGAGTTCCGCGTTGAACGAGGCGGCCATCGTGCTGTAGTAGCGGTCGCGCATGACGGTGTAATCGTTCTTGTTGGTGTTGTCAAAGATGACGTAGTTCGAGGTGAAGTGGACGTTCATCATGTTGAAACCGATACCCACGGCCGGAATCAAGTTGAAGAATGCGTTTTCGCCCAAGGTCTTCCAGCCGAACATCCACTCGGCACCGTAGGCGAACCAGCGGGCGTCATAGAGCGGAGCCGTAATCGTGTTGCCGCTTGTGTCTGAGGCGACCATGTTGGACTTTGGACGTTCAGAAGTCTGCGTAATCATGAAGTTGAAGTTTATCCAGGTCAGGAACTGCTTGTACTGGGCACCGACATTGAAGTGAAGTCCGGGATAGAACTTGTTGAACTTCTTGTAGTTGTTCTTTGCAGGTCCGTAGAAAAACGCTGTATCAGCCCTTGATGGCGACTGGAGTGCGCTGGTCGTGAACGCGACGTTGTTGATATAGTCGTTGAATCCGGGCATCATGCCGCGGAAGTCAGCACCGAAGGAAATGAAACCACGGATGTGGTCCTTGTCGTAAAAACCTTCGTCGGCTGCAGACGAATTGGTAGCAAATGCGAGAACGCCAAACACCGCTGCCATGATTAAAGAGGCTATTTTTGTCTTCATAAAGACTCTCTCCTAGTAGGAATCTCCGAAAGTAATATTATGTCAAGCAATAAAATACATTATCTTCCGGTTTTGTGCATGCATTTTTGTTACAAATCATTGAAAATCAATAAATTAGGCTCTTTTGTGAATCCGTTCCGAGGGCTGTGGTTTGATTTTTTGGCGAATTTGCGTCGTTTTTGGCGTCGGGGAGTGCCGTTTTGGGGTTTTTGCGCCATTTTGCCTTGCGTGATTTCCATTGCGGGCTGTAACCGCAGTGAGCCGGAAACGGCTAAC
Organism: uncultured Fibrobacter sp.; assembly: GCA_946415675.1. Lineage (GTDB taxonomy): Bacteria > Fibrobacterota > Fibrobacteria > Fibrobacterales > Fibrobacteraceae > Fibrobacter. The sequence continues at coordinate 5,246 of CAMKTL010000026.1, read as the reverse complement.
GTCCCGAAATGCACCGAGGCGGTCCAGTTCGAAAATATTGGTAGTAGTTACTTTTCGATGGGGAAATTGTGCGGAGTCGATGTTGCCGTTTTACGTTCTGTCATCGGTAAGGATACGCTGGTCCACAAGTTCGTGATGATGGATTCGGCAGCTTCGGCGCTTGGGACCGATTTACGCCGTCGGGGGTTCCCGGAGGAGTGGCTGTCGGCGGCCGTGTTGCGTGTACCGCTCAAACGGGTGGCGGCGCTTTCGACTTCGCAGGTCGGTTTCATGCTCCGGCTTGGACTTCGAGACAAGATTGTCGGCGTCTCGGATGGGCAGTACATTGTCGATAGCGTCCTTTACTACCGGACGCGACGGGATTCCTGCAAGGCTTCTGAGTTTGTCGAAAGTATCGGTTACGATGCGGGTGCCCTGGAAAAGCTCATGGCGCTCAAGCCGGACCTGGTACTTGACTTTACCACGGGAGGCGATTACGATAATTATGAACAAATTGCGCGAACAAGCCTTCCGCTGATGCTTACGTCCGAGTGGCAAGAAGAAAGCCCGCTTGCGAAACTCGAATGGATTAAATTGTACGGAATCCTGTTTGGCGTCCGCCCGCTTGCCGATTCGATTTTTGAACATGAAAAGCGTTTGTACGAAACCTTAAGGGACTTGATTGCAAATTCTGCATCTCGCAACGGGGGCGTTGCGGGGGTGTCCCCCGACAATAATTCAGAAAAAAAACTCTCGTCTCTCGTCAAGGTCGGTGAGCCTGCCGAACCACGTCTCTCGTCTAACTCTAAACATCCAATTCCTAATTCACTAGTAACTAGTAACTCGGAACTAGTAACTAAATCCTGCCCTCGCGTCCTCGCCGGTATGACCTACGGTGGCGTGTGGCATGCACCTGGAGGCAGAAGCTTTACCGCCAACTTGATCCGTGACGCGGGAGGCTGTTACTTGTGGTCTGCCGATACGTCCCGCGAACTTGCTTTTTCGTTCGAGCAGGTCTATGCCCTTGCCGATAGCGTTGACATATGGGTGAATCCGTCAGCGTTTGGGACCGCCGACGAGATTGTGGCGCTTGAACCTCGCGTAAAGAATATCAAGGCGTTCAAGGAAAAAATGGTTTTCCAGAATGACGGGCGCAAGGGGCCCCATGCGGGGAACGATTTCTACGAGGGGGCGATTACGCGACCGGCGGAGCTTCTGTGGAATTTTGCAAATTGCATAAATGGTCCCATTCCGGGGGTAAATTCCTTGGACACGAATTACAAATGGTATAGAAATATTTATAATTTCTAATATGATGTCACATACAGGTATTGGAGATTGGATTGCTGCCCAATATGACCTTGGTGTTCCGTTCTTGCAACTGGTTCCAAGGGATTGTGCGGACTATTTGCTTTTGAACGCCCAGATTCGCGAGTATGATGCTGGCGAAATTATCATCCAGGGCGGTATCAAGGGCGATTCCTTCTGTGTATTGCAGAGTGGGCGTGCCACGGTTTGCGGTCAGATTCTTTCTGACGGCCATTATAGTTCCCTCACGACTCTAGAAAGCGGCTCCTGCTTTGGCGAAATGTCCATCTTGTGCAACGAACCGACCAGCAATACGGTTATCGCCTCCGAGGATGGTTGCACGGTTCTCCATATTCCGAAGGCAGAATTCGTGAAGTTCCTGGACAAGAATCCGAGCATCGTGGTTTACCTGTATAAAGTGATGGCTGGCCGTCTCCGTGCAAAGAACGAGGCGTTTGACGAGTTCGAGCGCTTGTCGCTTTTGGCTTCGGCGAAGGTACTTCCGTTTATTGATTTTGCGCAGACGATGGAAAAAAGCCGCATTACCGGGACTGTCATTTTCGAATGTGCCGGGGAATCTGGCTTCATCGCTTTCCAGGATGGACGAATTTGCTGTGCCAAGTGCGGCAAACTTGCAGGTCCGGATGCTCTGGAAAAATTGCTTTCGTGGGGCGATGAAACCTTGTTCAAGCTGGATACGCATGTGATGCCGGATGTGGTGAACATCAGCCAGATGACGGATACAACAAGCCTCATCCTTGATGCACTCAGAAATATTGATGAAAAACAAAGTGCCCGTAAATAGGGCCGAATCGCAGCCCGCTTAAGGGGCAAAGGAAAAAAGATGAATTACGCAGACGCAGGAGTTTCCTTGGCACGTGCCGACGAGGCAATGGTCGGTGTCAAGAAATCCGTACGTACCACTTTCAATGAAGGCGTTCTTGGTGACGTGGGCAACTTCGGTGGCTTGTTCACTTTGAACCATCTCGGCATGAAGGACCCTGTCCTCGTGAGTTCCGTGGATGGCGTGGGCACAAAGCTCAAAGTCGATATCGAAATGGGTACGCATGAACTGCCTGGGCAGGACATCGTGAACCACTGCTGCGACGATATTCTCGTGCAGGGTGCTCGTCCGCTGTTCTTCCTCGACTACGTGGCTACGGGTCGTCTCGAACCGGGCGTCATGGACAAGCTTGTTGCCGGTATGGCGAAGGCTTGCCGCGAAAACGATCTAGTTCTGATTGGTGGCGAAACTGCCGAAATGCCGGGCTTCTACGGTCCGGGCGATTACGATATTTCTGGTACTATCGTTGGCGTGGTGGAACGCGAAAACATCATCGACGGTAAGAAGATTAAGCCGGGTACCATCATCCTCGGTCTCCCTTCTACAGGTCTTCACACGAACGGCTATTCGCTTGCTCGTAAAGTGTTGTTCGATGTGGCGGGCTACAAGGTCGATACGCTGGTCGATGGCATGGACAAGACTATTGGCGAAGCGCTCGCGATGCCGCATCGCAGCTACTATCCGAGCCTCATCGATCTCTGCAACAAGAAGAAGATTCAGGGTCTCGCTCACATCACGGGTTCGGGTTATCAGGGCAACATCCCGCGTATCCTCCCGGACAACGTAGATGTCATCATCGACCGCACCACGTGGGATCCTCCGATGATCTTCAAGCTCATCCAGCAGGCTGGCTCTGTCGAAAAAGATGAGATGTACTCCACCTTCAACATGGGCATGGGCATGCTCGTGTTCATCGACCCGGCAGACAAGGCCGAAGTCGTCGCTCACCTCGAAGCCAAGGGCGAGAAGTGGACGCAGATTGGTGAAGTCGTAGAAGGCACCAAGCAGGTGAAGTTCAGAGATTAATTGCGCTGTTGCGCAATTAATAGTTACCAGTTCTGAGTTACTAGTTACTAGAGATTTTCTTATTGCAATTACTAGTAACTAGCCCGAAGGGCGAAGTAACTATTAACTAGTAACTCAAAAAAAGGCATCCACGATAGTGGAGCCTTTTTTTGTGCGGCCTTTTTTGTTGATTTTGAGCACATTTAGAGAACATTTAATGATAATATAAGTTGGTTTTACTTTGAAAAAAGCCGTCTAAAACTTATTTTTAAGAGAAAACCGATGTTTGGGTTGTTTTAAAATGAGGATATATGAAGAATAATATTTTTAAAGCCATGATTGCAGCAACTGCGATAGCCGTGATCTTTGGTTGTGGTGATGATGCTTCTACTCCGGTTGTTCCCACGCAATCGAATATTTTGTCTTCATCGACGAACTTGGTTCCAGGTTCCAGTGCGGCAGCTCCGCTTTCGAACAACTCCAATCCAGGCTTAAGCTCTGCTGTTGTTCCGGGTTCCAGTGCGGCTTCTCCGCTTTCGAACAACTCCAATCCGGGCTTGAGTTCTGCTGTTGTTCCGGGTTCCAGTGCGGCAGCTCCGCTTTCGAGCAATTCCAATCCGGGCTTGAGTTCTGCAGTCAATCCGACATCCAGCGATACGCCTGCGTCGTCTGCTGCTGAAGTCTCCAGCAGTTCGGAAGGTCCTGAACTTGGTCCTGATGGTTTCCCGACGCTCGAATCCTACGGCCCGCCTCCTGCTGAATATACCAAGGACATCAGCGCTACGGCAAAGCGCGGCTGGAATACGCGTTATTGGGATGCCTGCAAACCGCACTGCTCCTGGATTAGCGATGGTCAGGAAGGCAAGACCGATACGACTTCTGAAGAATCCTACCAGAAAGGCTTGACGACCGCTCGTAACTGCAATATTCACGACGTGGAAGTCCCGACGTTCACGCTCGGTCATGCCGTTCAGCAGTTCTGGTTTGGTTACGAAGGCACGGATAATGCTTGCGGTAACGCCAAGGCGAAGGGTGTGTTCACGTGTACGGACATGGCCCCTATTGCCGTGAACGACAATCTTTCTTATGGTTACGTTGCTGGAACTGCTGATGGAAAATGCGGAAAGTGTTTCCACTTGCAGTATGATGGCAGTTTCAAGGATGCAAGTGGCAACAATGCCCCGAAGGAAACGCATAAGGCTCTCAAGGGCAAGCATATGATTGTGATGGCTTCCAATATCGGTCATGATGTTGGTGGCGGTATTGGCGATTTGCCTGCTGGCCAGTTTGACTTGATGGTCCCGGGTGGCGGCGTGGGTGCCTTTGACGCGCTCTCTACGCAGGTTAATGGTCAGAACATCAAATGGGGTGCAGGCTTTGGCGGCTTCCTTACTGAATGCCAGAGCCAGCACGGTTATGACAATACGCTTGCAGTTTATCAGCAATGCATTAGGGACATGTGCGACGCTGCATTTGCCAATGCTGGTTTCCCCAATTTGCTTCGTGGTTGCCATTGGTTTGCGGACTGGTTCATGGCGGCTGATAATCCGACCTACTATATCGAAGAGGTGGAATGCCCGCAGTATCTTATCGACCATTACAAGACGAGAATAAACACAACAAAGGATAACCGTTTCAAGTGGCATGATGACTGGTCCACTTACAAGGAAGGCGATCCGCTTGAAGAACAGGAATGCCTGACGGCTGAATTCCCGAACGGCTGCAAAACGAACTAATTTGTTTACAATATGTTGTTTTAAACTCCTCGCGAATGCGGGGAGTTTTTCGTTTCACGTTCCACCCTTGTTTTCTCGTAGCCCGTCATCCTGAACGAAGTGATATATGAAACTTGGCACTTTAGTGCCTTAGTTGAATTATACTCAAAGAGCATAACTCTACTAGGCCACTAAAGTGGCGAGTATCGTTTAGGTTCGAAGGAGCAGGGTCCAGTCGTTTTTTTGCTTATGTCACCCCGCACTGAGCCTGTCCCGGACGAGTTCCGGGGTTGCGGGGTCGCCTTTTTTCATTCGTCACACTGAACGAAGTGAAGTGTACAGCCGTTTTCCGTCCCCGGCGAGGAAAATTTCTGTTCATAGAGTGTTGACATAGT
>CAMKTL010000025.1:0-56294 GCA_946415675.1 uncultured Fibrobacter sp. | reverse complement strand
AAGACCACAAGAAATACGAAACGCGAGAATACCATAAAGTCCAAATTCTTGATCCTGCAACTGGAACGGGAACGTTCCTTGCCGAAGTGGTCCGCAAGATATATTCTGGAATGGCGAACCAGAAAGGTGCTTGGCAAAACTATGTGGAAGAACACCTGCTCCCGCGCTTGAATGGCTTTGAATTCATGATGGCTCCATACGCCGTTGCCCACTTGAAATTGGACATGGTACTGGCGCAGACAGGTTACAAGGCAAAACAGGATAAGCGACTTCGCATTTTCTTGACAAATTCTCTTGAAGAATGTGATCACGATACAGGAACATTGTTTGCACAGTGGCTTGCACAAGAAGCGAACGAGGCAAACCTTGTCAAGCGCGATACACCCGTGATGGTGATGATTGGCAACCCGCCGTATAGTGTAAGCAGTAGCAATAAAAGCGCTTGGATTCAAACCCTATTGGAAGATTATAAGAAAAATCTGAATGAGAAAAAGATAAATCTAGATGACGATTATATCAAATTTATTCGTCTCGGTCATTATTTCGTGGAAAAGAATGGCGAAGGAATTTTGGCGTATATTTCAAATAACAGTTTTATTGATGGGATAACGCATCGTCAGATGCGAAAAAATTTGATGGAAACTTATGATGAAATTTACGTCCTGAATTTACATGGTGATACACGAAAAAAAGAAGCTGCGCCTAATGGTGGTAAAGATGAAAATGTCTTTGATATCATGCAAGGCGTAAGCATAAACATCTTTGTTAAGAAAAAACAGAATGATGTTCAAAATGATTCATCTTGTCATTCCCGGCTTGACCGGGAATCTCCCTCTTCGTTAGCCAAAGTTTACCACTACGAGCTCTTCGGTAAACGTTTTGAAAAATACGATTTTCTTGCTAAGACCTCGTTCAACGATATTCCTTGGAATGAACTCAATCCGCAAGCACCACAGTATTTCTTTGTGCCTAAAGATTTTTCTGTTCAAGAGGAATACGAATGTGGATTTAAGGTTGACGAATTGATAAAAATCTGTAATTCGGGAATTCAAACAAAAAGAGATGCTCTAAATATTTTCTTCAACCAAGAAGAATCTGCTAATTTAAGAATTGATTTCACTAGCATGCCTGCCGATGATATTGCTCGAAAATACAATGTAAAGGATGGTAGAGATTGGCAAATTCTTTCTGCAAAAAACGATTTAATAAAGAATGAAAATATCACTAATAGAATAGTTTACAAGCCATTTGATGTTCGATATACAAATTATACAGGAAAAACAAATGGGATAATGGGATACCCTCGTTTTTCAGAGTCTAGACATATTTTAAAAGGATCGTTTGCGCTTGTATTAAGTAGGCAATATTCCAATAATGTAGACTATTCTTTTGTTCTGTGTGTAAATCGGTTGATTCCAGACCGATTCTTTGCGACAACAAATGGAACTCCATATTTCTTCCCTCTCTATATTTACCCTACCGAAGGTGAAGAACAACTCGGTGAAACTCACAAGCCCAACCTTGACGAAAAAATCTGGCGTAAAATAGACAAGTGTACTAAACTCAAAACAACTCCAGAACTAGTCTTTGATTACATCTACGGCGTTCTCCATACTCCGTCCTATCGTGAAAAATACAAGGAATTCTTGAAAATCGATTTCCCTCGTATTCCTTATCCCGAAAACAAGGAAGAATTCGAACGCATCGTTTCCGTTGGCTACAAACTCCGCAAATTGCACCTGATGGAAGAAATCCCGCCGCAGACAACCTCCTTCGACATCGAAGGCGACAACGTCGTAACAGATGTTAAGTATGAAAAGGAGATTCCCGGTCAAGCCGGGAATGACAACTGCGGCAAGGTCTATATCAACAAGACGCAGTATTTTGCGAATGTTCCTGATTTAGCATGGAATTTCTACATCGGCGGTTATCAACCCGCCCAAAAGTGGCTTAAGGACCGCAAAAACCGAACCCTCACATACGACGATATCTCGCACTACCGCAAAATCATCGCCATCCTTATCGAAACCCACAAATTGATGCAAAAACTCGACGAAAAACTTTAAAAAGCCCACCTTCACCTTAATCCTTTTAAATTGGTAAAATGTTTGGATTTTAACGAAATTTGAAAGTATAAAACTATTTCGTCTGTAGGTAAGGTCTTGTTGAAAAATTTTTAGGGACTTGCTCTGTTTTTTATAAAAATATATGTTAGGCTAAAGAATCCTTATGACTTATTCCGATCTTGATAAAAAGTTGAGCAACGGAAGAGTATTTCTCGTTGGTATTGTCATTTTTGGATGTTATTTTAGCTTTGCATAAAGATCATGCGATAAAGAGGGAAAAGATGGAATGTCCAATTCTTGGGCTTGCAAAAGGCAAATGAAAAATTATCTCACAATTCCAACCGCACAATACAGTAGCGAGAGTCCCATAAGTGTATAGAATATTCTGTGGTGTTTTTTGAAAAGCCCTTGCAGTAGAACGCCTGTGAAAAGCCACGCCAAATTGCAGATGGGGCCTGTAAGCGGCAATAGTATGCCGAACAGCAGTAAGTGCGGAAAATCTTGGTGGTAGGGGAGGATGTAGGTTGTGATTGCCGTGAGGCAGAACACCATGATTTTAACGTTCGTGAGTTGCACAAAGAGCCCGGTGCGAAAGCTGCCGGTTGTGCGGCTGTTGCGGATTTCTTCGAGTGGCTTGAACGCTTGAATTAAAAGGCTGATTGCCAAATATGCAATGTAAATTGCTCCGACGAAAGCAAATACCTGGATGAAATTTTCAAATGCACTACTGATAAAATAAACTATAAAAACAGATACTAGCGAGACGATTGTGTATCCGGTGAAAAGTCCGTACCACTGCTTTATGGCTACACTTTTCCCGCAGCCCATCGCTACCGATAGCGAGCAGAGGTTCGCGGGGCCTGGAGTAATTCCCGAGACAAACGCATAAAGTAAAAATGAAAGTGCAATTTCTAGTGACATTTAACCTTTTGTAGCAATTTACACGTATTTCGAAAGAGTTTTGACGTCATTACCGCTCCACGTGTAGAGTGCGAGCATCGGTTCGTTTTCGGTCTGCATGGAGTGTACGTGATTGGATGGATGCAATACAAATTCACCGGGGCCGCGTACTTTTGAGATTCCGTCTAGTGTCCAAATGGCGTGTCCAGATAAAATAACGTAAAGTTCTGTGGCGGGGTGCAAGTGGGAGGGGTAGAAGGTGTTTTTACCGAGGAGCGTAAAGCCGAAACAAAAATGTTCATCGTGGTAGGGCGCTTCTGGGCCGAGAATTTCTCCCCATCCCATTTGATCGGCCAAATCAGGCATGTCGGGGCGCGGCTCGTAATTGTATTTCCACGGCAAATAGGGGAGGGCGGGCTCCAAAGCTTTTAGCAAATCTGCAGTTTCAGGGTTCCCGTGCTTGATAGCTTCTCCAATGTAGCGGATTAGCGGCGAGTCGCTTTTTTCAAATTTTCCAATTGGCTTTGGAATGTCTCGGACTGCGAAATTGACGGCTTCGAGCCCGATTTTATCGTCAATTTTGGCTCTCTTGAAAAAAAACTTTTGGGATTCTTCAATTAAATTTTGAATAACATTTTTCATAGCATCCCTATTCCACGCTAGATTTTAACACGGCGACGGTATGGCCGATGACTTCGCCTTTTTTGAATGCTTCGTATGCTGCGGTTGCTGTAAGTTTTACAGAGTCTAGAGATTTTTCGATTTCAAACGCGCGACTGCCTGAATCTTTGACGGAAACGTTTGCGAATGCTTTTTGCAAGTCTTCGGCACGGTAGAATCTAAAAGGGCCGAGGCCAGCTTTTTCTTGTGCGGCGTATCCCGAAATCACATCTTCCGGCTCGGCCTGGACTTTCCAAGAATACGTGAAAATTTCAGAATGGAATTCTGCCAATTCTCCGAGTTTGATGAATGCGCTGAGTGGAACGCGCCCGCCGAGCGTGGAATAGACGGCGCCGTTTTCTGCCAAGTAATCGCGAGCCTGCTTGAGTGCAAGATAATGCAAGTCGAGCATTTGCTCGTGAACGAATTCGGGGATTGCTTCTTCGCGCTTTTCCAAGTAATGGCCGCTATTGCGTTTGTCTTCAATCTTTGTGTTGTTTGCGAGCGGCACGTTGGGGAGATTTTCGTAAATGACATCGTAATTTCGTTTGCCGTTTTGGAGCGGTTGCAAAAGGTCGCCATCGCCAAATTCAAATTCGATGTTATTGCTTTTTAAGTTGTTCCTAACGTTCTGTGCAGCGGCGGCGACAACGCTTCTTTGCAAATCCGTGAAGCCTACGCGTTTTGCCCCTAAAAGCTCAATGCCGGTCAATACGTCAATGCCAGAACCTGTGCCGATGGAAACGAATGAATCAATGTCGTGACCCAATTTTTCGCGAATCAGCTTGAATGCGGGGGCTGCAATGTAGGCAACCCAATCGCTTTTGATATCTTCTGTTTTAGGCAAGTAAGCGTGATCGGCAACTTCAATAGAAAGGTAATCTTTGATGTGCTTTGGCGCACTGTTCAGTGCAAGGTATTTATTGACATCTACAATTATACTCATTATTTACCTCCTTTGGTGCTTGCAGCAATAGCTTGTTCAAAGTCTGCAATGATGTCGTGCGGGTCTTCGATGCCAACGGATACGCGGATCATATCTTCGGGGATGCCTGCGGCGAGCCTGTCCTTCGGCGAAAGCTGCGAGTGTGTGCTTGTTGCCGGGTGCAAAACGCTTGTGCGGGCGTCGCCAACGTGAACGACTAAGGCGGCGACTTTCAATGATTTGACAAACGAGCGAATGGCCGCTCTGCCGCCCTTGAGACCGAATGTGAGCACGCCGCTACCGCCTTGGTAATCAAAGTATTTGCGGATGCGCTTGAAATAAGGGCTAGATTTGAGTCCCGGATAGCTGACCCAATTTACGGCCGGGTGCTTGGACAAAAATTCAGCCAATGCGAGTGCGTTGTTGCTGTGCTGCGGCATTCGCAAATGGAGCGTTTCAAGGCCCAAATTCAAAAGGAATGCGTTGAACGGGCTTAATGCGGCGCCATAATCGCGCAAGAATTGAGCTCGGGCTTTCGCGATAAATGCGGCGCGGCCAAATTTTTGAGTATAGGATGTGTTTGCGTATTGGGCGTCCGGTTCCACGAGGTCCGGAAACTTTCCGTTTTCCCAGTTGTAATTGCCGCCGTCTATGATGACACCGCCGAGTGCAACGGCATGGCCGTCGATGTACTTTGTTGCGGAATGGATGACAACGTTTGCGCCGAGTTTTAAAGGCTTCACGAGGAATGGCGTTGCGAGTGTATTATCAACGAGGAACGGAACGTCAAATTCCTTGGCGAGCTTGGAGAACTTTTCAAAATCTAAAATGCCCAAGGCGGGATTGCCAATCGTTTCGCCGAAAATGAGCTTGGTGTTCGGGCGGAAAGCTTTGCGGAGTTCTGCGATGGAATCTTCCGGGTCGATGAATGTCGTTTCAATGCCGAGCTTGGAAAGTCTCACGCTGAGCAATGTGTAGCTGCCGCCGTAAATGGTTTTGCTTGCAACGATGTGGTCGCCTGCTTTCACGAGGTTCGATATTGCGAGGAAAACTGCGGCTTGCCCCGATGCGGTTGCAACGGCACCCACGCCGCCTTCGAGTTCCGTAATCTTGCTTTCGAATGCCGCTACGGTCGGGTTCCCTGTGCGGGTATATTTATTACCCGATTGCTTGAGTGCAAAGAGGCGTTCCACTTCGTCAACATCTTCGTACTTGTAAGTCGTGGACTGGAAAATCGGGAGTACGCGTGGTTCGCCAATCTTGGGCTTCCAACCCGCCTGTAAACACTTTGTTGCAAAATTCCATGTGCTCGGATCATTAACGTTTGTGGTGTTTTTTGCGGATTCAATTTTCTTTTTTGATATATTCTTTGTCATTTTAAAAACTCTTCTTTAGCAAAATATTTGCTCTTGAATAATTCTATTTGTACGGCGAAAATATAGAACGCAACTATTACCTTGTCCAATACTTAATTAATATTGTGTATAATAGAATTAATTTATTAGTAATTTGGTGTGCGCGGGGTGTCTATCGAAATAAGCAATTATCAGTAATTAGAAAAATTTATAGCACGCCGCATTTTGCTTTATGACGCGCAAAAATCCGTGGGCGAATGCTGCCAATCATCCCCATAAAATTCTTATATTTCGAGCCATGGCATTATCAGCAAATATTACACGCGAAGGAGCGCTTGAACTCCTTAAGAAATACAATAAGGATCCGTTCCACCTTGAACATGGCGAAATCGTAGAAAATACGATGCGTTACTTTGCTCGTGAACTAGGTTACGGCGAAGACGAAGAATTCTGGGGAATTGTCGGTCTCTTGCACGACCTTGATTTTGAATTGTGGCCGGAACAGCATTGCATCAAGGAACGCGAATTGATGCAAGAGGCGGGCCTTTCGGAAGAGCTGATTCATGCGACAACGAGCCACGGTTGGTCCATCACGGTGGAGGTCAAGCCGGAACACGAAATGGAAAAAGTGCTTTATGCCGTTGACGAACTCACGGGCTTGATTGGTGCGGTCGTTTTGATGCGTCCGTCCAAGAGCGTTCAGGATTTGGAACTGAAATCCGTCTTGAAAAAGTACAAGTCCCCGAAATTTGCGGCAGGCTGCTCTCGCGAAGTCATTGAACGCGGCGCAAATATCCTTGGCTGGGAATTAAACGACCTCATCTCCCGAACGATTGCTGCATTAAAAACTTTTAGACCGTAAACGAAAAGCGCTCCGAATTCTCGGAGCGTTTTTGCGTTATGTCATCCTGGAGCCTGTCAGGGTGAAGGTTCCAGGCCTGGATTCTTCGTCCCCCTGCAGGGTCCTCAGAATGACGTTAGGAATTCGTCGCGACCTTGACTTCTTCGATTTTCTTCAGCACGGAGCCGTCTTCCATGGCCTTCATGGCCTTGTCGAAGCCTTCCTTGACGCTTGCGGCCTTCTTGCTGATGTAGAGGGCGGCACCAGCGTTCAGGGCGCAGGCATACTTGATGCCCGGGCGGCCCTTGCCGTTCAGCACGTCGAGAGCGAGGTTGAAGTTATCTACACCTGTACCGCCGGCGAGGTCTTCGGGATCTACCGCCGGGACGCCGAATTCCTTCGGGTCAATGCGGTATTCGCGATATTCGCCGTCTTCGAGGATTTCGGCAATGGTCGTCGGGACGCACGGAGAGATTTCGTCGTAGCCGTCGTCGGAGATGGCGACCATCACGCGCTTGGCACCGAGGGACTTGGCTGCCTTGGTGAACGGTTCCAGAATTGATTTGCTATAGACGCCGAGCATGAGGTACTTGGCTTCGGCCGGGTTCGTGAGAGGGCCGAGCAGGTTCATGATGGTTTTTACGCCAAGAACGCCGCGAACCGGGCCGGCAAAGCGCATGGCGCTGTGATAGACCGGAGCCATGAGGAATACGAAGTTCGTCTTGTCGATGACGCTTGCGGCTTTGTCCGGAGTCATGTCCAGCTTGAAGCCGGCGGCGGTATAGAAGTCAGCGGCACCGGACTTGCTGGAAACAGCGCGGTTGCCGTGCTTTGCAATCTTGGCGCCACAGCTTGCAGCGATAAGGCCGGAGAGCGAGCTCACGTTGAAGCTGCCCTTGCCGTCGCCACCGGTACCCACGATGTCGGTGAGTTCATCACCGCTGTACGGGAACTTGCGCTTCTTGCTGCTCAAGACCTTCGCGCAACCGGCGATTTCATCGGTAACAGGGCCCTTGCTGGAAAGTGCGGTAAGGATAGCGGCCATCTGGCGTTCGTCCATGATGCCGTCGGTCAAGTCTTCCATGAACATTTCGGCGGTTTCGCGGGTCAAGTCCTTGCCTGCGGTAAGCGTGTTCAGGATTCCGCGAATGTCGAGCGGTTCGCGACGGTAGTTGAGGAACGCCTTGAAGAATTCGTCGGCGCGGCCGCTGGCGATAGATTCCGGGTGGAACTGCACGCCTTCAATCGGGAGCGTCTTGTGGCGAATGCCCATGATGTCGCCGTCGGTGGCGCGGGCGGTCACTTCGAAATCCGGGGAGAGAGTCGCTTCGTCGATGACGAGGCTGTGGTAACGCGTGAAGATGTTTTTCTTGCCGATGGTGCGGAAAAGTCCCTTGCCGTCGAGGTCGATTTCTTCGGCAATGCCGTGCTTGATGAACTTGGCCTGCACAATCTTTGCGCCGAAGGCGTAACCGATGGCCTGGTGGCCGAGGCACACGCCGAGAATCGGGAGCTTGCCTGCGAAGTGCTTGATGGCTTCGACGGAGATGCCGGCGTCTTCGGGGCGGCCCGGGCCCGGACTCACAATGAGACGGCTCGGGTTGAGCTTTTCGATGTCGGCGATGGTGCATTCGCGGCTACGGAGCACGCGGATTTCTTCAGTGGTAATCTTGGCCAGCGCCTGATAGACGTTGTAAGTAAAAGAGTCGTAGTTATCGATAATGACGATCATCTTAGTTTTCTCCTTCGAGCACGGCGCGGATGGCACCCAATTTTTCGTTCGTTTCTTCAAATTCGCGGTCGGCGTTGCTGGCCGCGACAATGCCACCACCGGCCTGCAGGCTGATGGTCTTGCCCTGCTTCAGGCAGCAACGGATGGCGATGCAGAAATCCAAGTCGCCGTCGGATTCGATGTAACCTACGGCACCGGCGTAAAAACGGCGCTTGACCTTTTCGAGGCCAGAAAGAATTTCAATGGCGCTGATTTTCGGAGCTCCGCTCACCGTACCGGCCGGGAAGCTGGAGCGCAGCACTTCGATGGCCTTCTTGTTCTTGGAAACTTTACCTTGTACGTCAGAGACCAGGTGAATCACGTGGCTGAACTTTTCGCATTCCATGTACTTTGTCGTTTCCACGGTGCCGGCTTCACAGACGCGGCCGAGGTCGTTACGGGCTAGATCGACAAGCATCAAGTGTTCGGCGCGTTCCTTCGGGTCGCCCTTCAAGTTCTTCATCAATGCTTCATCTTCTGCGTCGTCCTTGCCACGGCGGCGGGTACCAGCAATCGGGTGGATGGTGGCAATGCCTTCGCGCACGCGAATCAAACTCTCCGGCGATGCTCCGATGAACTGGTGCGTGCCGTAATCGAGGAAGAACATGTACGGAGACGGGTTCACTGTGCGGAGGCGGCGGTAAATGTCGAGTGCTGCGATGTCGCTTGCAAACTGGATACGGCGAGACGGAACGGCCTGCACGATGTTGCCGGCGATGATGTGCTTCTGCAATGCTTCGACTTTTTCGGTGTATTCCTTGCGGGACTGTTCCAGGTCGGTCATGGTGATGCCCTTGCCGTACTGCTGTTCCGGGGCGAGGTAGCTGAAGTCCAGGTCGGCGAGGCGGGCCTTCACCTTTTCAATGGCGGCCTTCAAGTCAATTTGGTGTTCTTCGTAGTTCAGGGCGAACAAATGAAGTTTTTCGGTGAAGTGGTCAAAGACAATGTAAATGTGGCCCACCAAAAATTCCGCTTCGGGGATGTTGAGTTCGTCAACTTGCGGTGCGAGTCGAATCGTATCGCAACGGGCGCAGAATTCGTAACCGAGGTAGCCCACGCCCGAAGACGGGATAGGAATCTGGTTAGGCGGCACCGTGTTTTCTGCAGAAATCTTGAGCAGTGCGTCGAGAATATCTCCATCACCTTCTGCCAAGAATTCGCTTTCTTTGCCATCTACAACAATGCTCACGTTCTTGTCGTTCTGGCGCAGGCGGAAACCTTCATCGACCATCAAAGTCGAATAGCGGCTGCGACCGTGGTCGAAACTGGCCGATTCGAAGATGGCTTTCGCGCCGAGCTTCTTGGCGAGTGAAAACGGGGTGTAACGTTCACCGGGGAGTGCAACATAAATGCTGTCAGTACGCGGAGCGTAACCCGGTTGTTCGGTGATATGGGTAATCTTAGTCATTTTGATCCTCTAGTTTAAAACTTGTTTGCCTTTTCGTTTAAGGTTCACAAAGGCTTTAAGTCCCGGAGGATTTCGTCAATTTTCGGTAAAAAGGAAGGCCTCCGTGAGTCCGGAAGCCTTTGCTTAAAAATCTTGGGTGATTTGTAACAAATACCGGGCTCTATGTTAGAGTCCGCGCCACCAACGACGATTGAAAGTTGCACTTGTTACGAAATTCATCATGCCACAAAAATATCAATCAAATTTACACATGGCAAGGGGTCTGTCTAAAATTTTCAAAAAAAAATCCTATAAAACTACTCTGAAACAGGGTTTTGTTATAGGTAAAGGCTATTTTGCGGCGGTGAGATATAAGAGTTATATATGCAAAAATCCCCGCGACTTTCCAATCGCAGGGATTCTCGTCTTACAATCTAGTAACTAGTAACTTTTAACTAGTAACTTATAACTGCGCGAAGCGCAAACTACTCGTCCAAGCAATCGTTCATCACCTGGATAATCTTCTTTTTGTCCATGTGCTGGCCAATGAACACCAGGCGGATGATGCGGTCGCCGTACTTTTCGTCCCAGATTTTCTGGAGTTGCGGATTTTCTTCGAGAATGCGTTTTTGTTCTGCTTCGCTTTCGGCGGCGAACCAACGTCCAAAATTCTGGGCGGAGGCCTGCTTGCCAGCTTGCTCGAACAAGTAGCTTTCGCTGCGTTCATCGCTGAACCAGAGGAGACCCTTCGTGCGGATGATGCTTGTCGGATAGTCGTCGAGGAACGCTTCGAATTTTTCGCGGTTCAGCGGACGGTGGTCTTCATAGACAAACGTGCTGATGCCGTATTCGTCGCCGTGCGGATGGTCCTTGTCGTGGTGGTGGCCGCAGTGGCAAACGCCATGTTCATGGTCGCATTCGCTATGATCATCATGCTCGTCATGATGCTTATGTGCCTGCCCTGAGCCTGTCGAAGGGTGGTCGTCATCATCGTGGTCGTGATGGTGGTGCTCGTGTTCTTCGTGCTCGTCGTGATCGTGGTGGTGATGTTCTTCGGTCCCTGAGCCCGTCGAAGGGTCATGATCGTCATCATCGTGGTCGGTCCCTGAGCCAGTCGAAGGGTTGTCGTGACCTTCTTCGTTGAGCTTGATGGCCCAAGTGCTAGATTCGGCGACCTTGTTGAAGTCGAACTGCTTCGTGTCGAGAATGTCCTTCATTTCGACTTTGCCGTAGTTCGTCTCGATCATCTTGGCGGTCGGCTGCAAAGCCTTCACGACAGCCTTCACATGTTCCAAGTCGTGCTTGCTCAGCGCATCGACTTTGTTCAAAATAATCGTGTTGCAGAATTCAATCTGCTGGATGAGCAAGTTTGCGATGTCTTCTTCTTCGAGGTCTTCGTCGAGGAGCTTTTCGCCACCGGCAAATTCGTCAGCGAGGCGCAACACGTCAACGACCGCCACAATGTTGTCCAAATGGCAGGCGAGAGGGCGACCGTCACGGGCTTGGAGCTGGCTTCCTGCAAAGCTAATCGTTTGTGCGATAGGAATCGGTTCGCAGATGCCGCTCGCTTCGATGAGGATGTAGTCGAACTTGCCCATTTCCAAAAGTTCGGCAATTTGTTCGATCAAGTCGGTCTTGAGAGAGCAGCAAATGCAGCCGTTCGAAAGCGGGACAACCTTGCCCGAGTCTTCCTTCGTGATGTTTCCGCCCTTTTCGATTAAAGTCTGGTCAATGTTCACTTCGCCAATGTCGTTCACAATGACGGCGACGTGATAACCTTGTTGGTTGTTGAGAACGTAATTGAGGAGAGTTGTTTTGCCGGCTCCCAGGTAACCGGTCAGGAGCGTTATAGGTACTGATTTCATGCGCGTAAATTTACTAAAAAATGGTATTTTAGGCAAACTCACGTTGCTCGAATATTCCAAAATGTTTCAAAAATAATACAATAAAGTTTGATTTATGTTAAAAAATATGTTATATATTGTTTTGTAGAATACAAACGAGGGCTGAGGGCCAAGTTTGATTCTGAAAAATAAACTGGTTTGAGAGTCATCCCATGTTGAAGGGGGAAGATTGTAGCTTTGCTGTGCTAGATCTTGATTTCAAAAAACAGTTTCAGGCGTTCCGGCGGTGGAACGCCTGTTTCTTTTTGGATGTTTTTCTATAATTTACAACGTTGTTTTAGCTAAGTTGTTGGTTGTTTTATGAACAAGACTTTTGAGAGAACCCCGTTTTTTGGGGTCGTGGCGCTCTTCTTGCTGTGCGCAGTTTGTTCTTCTTGTAGTGATGATGAATCGTCGGATGCGAATATCGCAAAGCCTGGTGATGCTGCGGTTGAATCTGCGCGAACCATAGTCGGCTTTGTCAATCGCGGACAATACAATGTGGGTTCCGAAGTCGTTTTGCGGGAAGTCGATAGCACTTTGGCTTTAACCGGTTATGCGTACCATACCACGGTGGATGACTCCTCGGGACGTTTTTCTTTTGAAAATGTCAAACTGACGCAGCCGTATGTCTATATCGAGGTAAACGGTGCTGCTAATCCTCTTTGCTATGAATCTGGTCCTAACCAGTCTCAGGTTAGGCGCGAAGCTCAAGCTTATGCCGATATCCGCAAGGGCGATACCATAAGTGTGAACCTTTTGACGCACATGCAGGCGAAACGGCTAAAGCTCTATATGGACCGCGGGCTTTCTTTTGATTCGTCGATGAGTGTGCTGCAAAAAGAACTTTCTGATTTTTTCTTGCTTGATTCGTTGCAACGGGATTTTAACAAGTTGAATCTTGCGACGGAGCAGGCCGACAATTATTATCTGCTGGGAGCGACCGTCCTTGACGAAGGCTTCCTTTATTTGGCGCAGTCTTTTGAAGATCTTCTGAAGCAAGAGGTGATAACGGATTCGATGATGACTCCGTCTTGGAGCATTGCTTACGGCTTTAGCCATAATGAAGATTGCTTCAAGTACAAGGAAAATGCGAAAAAATTTGGTTATAAGGCTGCCCTCACCACTGGCCGGAAATATTTGGATAACCTTTGGCAGAAAAAGTACAATCTTGGACAGTGCTCGGACAACTATCACGAAATCAAAGCGGCGGCTTCTAACAAAACCGTCTTCTTGTATTGCGATACTTCGGGTTGGACGCGGTCTAGTAACGGCTGTTACGGCCTCGACAGGATAAACCTTGAGAATATAGCGGCGGACACACTTCCTGGCAAATTGGTTAAGGCTACATACTGTAAGGACACTTATTATAGATGGGACCATGAAGTGGGCTGGACAAAAGCCACGGAATCCGATGTTGCCGTTGGCACGGCTTGTATGCAAGAAACGGAAGGGCGTTATGGAAAGGGTAGGGGCTCGTGTTACAAATGTACGGCTTCGTCCCGTTATTATTGGAAAGAGGTAGATTTAGGAGAATGCGATGAATAAAGTATTATCTTCACTTGCTTTTGCATTGCTGGGTTGCGTATTTGTCTGTTTGCCGATGGTGGCTTGCAGCGATGATGGCGGTAGTGGTGTTGATTCTGGAGATGATGGCGAAACATCTGGATATGAATCGAAAACTTTAACAGGATTTGCTTCGTTTATCTCAAAGATTAGCTATGAAGATATCAAGAGCGGGTCTGAAAAATATGAAGTAACTTTATTTGAACTTGATTCCACGGCGAATTTGACAAGTCGAGAATTTGTCACGGATGTCAAGGACTCGAATGTCTTTACTTTTAAAAAGTTGTCATTGCACTCTCCTTATGCCTTGTTGCGCGTCAGTAACAAAAAAGGCTCAAAATGGACGTGGAGCTTTGTCGATTTGAGTAAAGCGGATACAGTCTATGTCAATAACATGACGCATATTGAATATGAGAGAATTGTTTATTTGATGAAAAAAGGATTGTCTTCGGATTCGGCTCAAAAAGTGGCCCAGCGTGAAGTGATGGAATATCTGTTCTCGACATCGTTTGATATTAAACCGTCAAACCAAATTTCGGGGAATGAAAAAGATACTGTCCAGGCTATCACGGATATGCTATCTCGTCTTCCTCGTTCCCGTTATTCTATGTTGCCGGAATTGGATACGGCTGTGTTCTGGATGCTCGAAACGGATTCCGCTAAGGTGGATACTTTTAAAGTTAAATATGCCGATCTGTTGGTAGTCAATCTTAGTGGCCAATCTAATAATCCCAAAAATCTTTTTGAAATAAAGTTGAGCTCTGAAATATTTGGTCGTTATAACGGCCTTGGCAAATGTTCCAGTAAAAATGATGGTGAAATCAAAAAAGTTTCAAATTCGATTAGCTACTATTATACTCGACCGTACGAATGCAAAAAAGATACGGGGTGGTTAAATCCAGGGTTCGTTTTCCAGGATACGTACGAATTTGGCGTTGGTTTTGATGGAGAAGTTAGACCTGCCAATTATTCGACGTTTTCTTATGCCTATGATTCAACGTTAGGAAAATGGATTAGCGCGAATCAGATAAATGATATAGCTTGTGTTACATCCAAAGTAGGGATGGTCCAGCAAATGGAAGCCTTGGGAAAGATTGGTTATGTCATTTGTCAAAAAGATACTGGCCGCGTCGATTACTATAATTGGATTTCTTCTACGGAGTCTGCGTACATCGCGTACAACACACAAGGGATGAAATGCGATTCGACCGGTAAAATTCAGCAGAGCCCGAAAAATCCAAAAGCCGAGTTTGTCTGTGATGATGGCCGTTTTATGGTTCCGACCGCATCCAGCCGCGACGCTGATTTTTTAGAAAGGGAAAGGAAGGCGAATAAGTGTGGCGATGATGAAGACGATTTGCGAAAGGGCGTTCTGGACACGAATATCTATTTCTTCTGCTATCATGGTTATTTGGATTACGCCAAGGATCTTGATTTGAAAATGGGATTTGCATGCAATAGCGGTCATAGAGGGTATTTTAAGTATCAGAATTCCATGTATCGCTGTGATGCTGTAAAATGGTCGTACGCTACGGATTCGCTTGTTGTCGGAAAGTTTGTTGATAAGCGCGACAGTGCGGAATACGCAACAATCGGTATCGGCTCACAAGTCTGGATGAAGGAAAACTTACGTTATGAGGTAGATTCGAGCTGGTGCTACAACGACAGTCTTGAAAATTGTGCTTATGGCCGTTTGTACCAGTGGAAAGAAAACATAGGGGCTGACGCCAAGGTGAAAAATATTTGCCCAGACGGGTTCCATGTGCCGTCTAGCGCGGAATGGGAAACGCTTATCACATTTGCCAGGACTTGGGCTACAGAACAGAATGTGACGCGACTTCTCGGTTCCAAGGATGGCTGGAAGAAAAAGAACGAGACGTATGTGGGTAACGATGATACTTATGGCTTTTCGGGATATCCGCTCGGGTACAGAATGGCTGACGGTACTTATACAGACAAAGCGGATGCGGGCTTCTTCTGCACTTCGGATGTGACGGACCAATCGAAGACGGTTTACCCAATCTTTTATCCTCTCATCAAGGGTCGAAAGGATATGGTGGCGGTCGCGAAGGAACCGCGCACGACATGCAGCCTCCGCTGCGTCAAAGATTAATCTGTAACGTCATCCTGAGCGCGAATGCGCGAAGACGACCTCAAAAGGTGAGAGTCGCAGCCACCGTCATCCTGAGCGCGAATGCGCGAAGACAACCTCAAAAGGTGAGAGTCGCAGCCATACTTGTATGGCTATGACCGAGCCGAAGAGGTTGGGGCTTGCCCCATCTAGTGAATTAAATGTTCAATGACATTTGATCTTCAGCGGGCTTTATCACGCTGCTCGCCTCATTTTCAGCGGGAGCGCCGTTTTCATCGGGGACGTCGCCGGCTTCGTCAGCGTTTGCAATCTGCGCCACAAGCCATGCTTCGTCATGCACGGGAATCCCGAGCTCGTTTGCCTTGGTGAGCTTGGAGCCTGCGGCTTCGCCTGCCAAGACCCAGCTCGTCTTTTTGCTTACGGAACCGCTCACTTTACCGCCGTTCTCTTCGATGAGCTTGCGGGCTTCGTCGCGGTCCATGTTCGGGAGCGTCCCTGTGATGACTGCCGTTTGCCCTTGGAATAACGTCTTGACAACGCCCTTGAATTCTGTCGGGAGGCCGAGCGATACGAGTTCGTCGATTTCGTTCGTGTAGAGCGGCGTGTGGAAAAATTCATAGACGGATTTTCCGATACGTTCGCCGACGTCGGTCACGTTTTGCAGTTCTTCGACCGTAGCTGTGCGGATTTTTTCGAGCGTGCGGAAATGCTTGGCGATGTTACGGGCACTGGTGCGGCCAACAAAGCGGATGCCGAGACCATGCAACAGGTTTTCGAGGCTTTTCTGCTTGGAGGCTTGGATGGCGTCGAATACGTTTTTTGCGCTCTTTTTCGCCATGCGTTCTTGCGATTCCAAGTCTTCGAGCGTGAGGCGATAAAGGTCGGGGATTCGCTTGATTTTGCCTGTTGCAAGGAGGCTTGCGATAAGCGCGGGTCCGAGATTTTCGATGTTCATCGCTTCGCGGCTTACGAAATGCTCGAACAAGCATTGCACTTGCGCTTTGCAGTGCAAGTTTTCGCAACGCAGAATCACTTCGCCGTCGATGTGCGTGAGTGGCTCGCCGCACACGGGGCATTTTTCGGGTGCTACGACGGGGGCTGCTCCGGCGGGGCGCAGTTCGCGTTTGACATCGGTGATTTTCGGGATGATTTCGCCACCTTTTTCAACGCCGATGGTATCGCCGTAGTGCAAGTCGAGCCTTGCCACTTCGTCGAAGTTGTGGAGGGTGGCGCGCTTGACGGTCGTGCCTGCGAGTCGCACGGGGGCGAGGTTCGCCACGGGCGTCACGGCACCGGTACGGCCCACCTGAAATTCGACAGAAAGGAGCGGCGTGTAAGCGCGTTCGGCCTTGAACTTGTATGCGATTGCCCAGCGCGGGCTTTTGCTCGTACTGCCAAGTTCTCGCTGCATGGCGAGGTCGTTCAGCTTCACGACCATGCCGTCGATGTCGAATGGGAGGCTGTCGCGGCTCGCGCCAATATCTTCCGAAATCTTCATGATTTCATCGACCGTGTCAGCGGTCCAGTAATCGTTTGTGTGGAATCCAAGGCGCTTGAGCTGCTTCAAGTTTTCTTCGTGAGTCTTGTTGTTGCTCTGCGGAATGTGGTATGCAAAGAATCGCATCGGACGCGTCTTGCATTCGGCAACGCTCTTGAGCTTGAGCGAACCCGAAACCGTATTGCGGCAGTTCTGGAACGTTTTTTTATTTTCGAGAATGAACTGCTCGTTCAAACGCTCGAACGCCTCGCGCTCCATATACACTTCACCGCGGACTTCGAACGTCCCTTGCGGAATTTCGGACGGATCAATTTTCAATTTCTTGGCATCAAAATATTCGGGAATGTCAGCGATGGTCAGCGCATTCAAAGTAACGTCGTCGCCTTGGATGCCATCGCCACGCGTCGCCGCCTGCTTCAAACGACCATTCTCGTAAACGAGAGAAAGCGACACTCCGTCAATCTTCCGCTCGCAAATCCAAGTTGCGCGCTTCTCGTCATCCTGAGCGCTGCCTTTCTCGTCATCCTGAGCGCGAATGCGCGAAGGATCCAGTGAAGTCTCGAGACTAGCAATCCCTTCTTCAGCCGCATTGACGAACTCGCGCATTTCTTCTTCGCTATACACGTTCGCGATGCTGAGCATCGGCACCGCATGAGCTACCTTCGCGAAATCGTTGGTGAGGTCGCTTCCAACCCGCTGCGTCAGGGAATCCTTGCCTCGCAGTTCCGGATACTTCGCTTCGAGCGCTTCCATCTCCTTGAGACCAAAGTCGAAATCCTGGTCGCTCATGGGGGAGACTCCGTCCTTGTAATAAAGACGGCTTGCTTCTTCCAGTTGTTTCTTTAACTCAAAATAGCGGGTACGGTCGATATCTTTCTGCTCACTCATGGAATGTAATATAGAAAGAACTCAGTACTATATGGATCCCCTACGCTTCGCTTCGAGGATGACTGTGGCTGTAATGTTCAGCATGCAGCCTACTTCCTACCGCCTACTTCCTACTAAATGAACATCTTCACGCCAATGGCAATGAGGATAACCCCGGCGATAAATTCGGGAATTCTCGTCTTGAATCGCTTGGCGGCGTGCCGGCCCATTTCGTAGCCGATAACGCCCATGGCGAAACTCGCGAAAGCAATGGCCGATGTAGCATACACCATGTTCGCGTTCACGAACGCAAACGAAATCCCGACCGCAAATGCGTCAATGCTTGTGGCGACCGATAAAAGCAAGATGTTCGCGATGGTGAGGTTCTTTGCCGCAATTTCTTCGCCTTCTTTTTCTCCGGCGTCCCCGTGAATCGCGCCCCATATCATGCGGAGACCAAGTATGCAAAGAATCGCGCAGGCAATCGGGGTGCCGACCGCATTGAACCAGCGTTCCGCGAAACTTCCGAGGAAATACCCGAGGAGCGTCATACCGCCCTGGAAAACACCGAAACTCACCGCCTGGAGCATGGCTCGGCTGTACTTGATTCCCGACTTCGAAAGTCCCGTGGCGATGGCGACCGCAAAGCAGTCCATCGCCTCGACAATCGCGATAATGATGATTTCAATAATGCTCATTTTACTTTACGTCATTGCGAGCCGAAAATGCCTCGAGCGAAAGCGTGGGAGGCTGCGCGGCAATCTATTTAGTGAATTTATACCTACCCAGTAAATCGAAGTAGCGTGCCTTCGGTGAAATCTTTACTGCCGGCCGCCGTTTGCGGATAGCCGATGAACCTTCGGGATTAACCATGAAAAATTCACGTAAATAGTATCCAGCAGAAGATTCTTCTAGATATTTAAGTTTAAATCCTTTATCTGTCTTGATGTATTCTATAGTTTCGCGAAGATCTGTTTCCCCGTCACGGGTTTCGTATTCATAACACTTGAAGTCATTTGACGGATCCCCAACGGTAAATAAGGTTCCAGGTCTAGGGGTGTCTTTACTGTAATCAAAAAGTCGTTTGTCGTATAACGTGTCGTTGGAAAAAAATATCTCTTCAAAAGAGTCGTATTCATAGGCGCGTGAAGAAATATACGAATCAGTCATTTTTGTTATATGAGCACCATCTAAAGTATCTTTGGAATAATGTTTTTCTGTAAATATAATGGTATCTCCTGATACTTCTTGAGTTATGATATATTCTGATGTATTCCCTTTGAGTGCACTTTCGTCTATATTCCAATAGAAATATGAAACATGAAGTGAATCACCTTCTTCCATCGGGTCCATGACTAAGCTGTCGATTTTCCCTTTAGTGTAATACAGTTTGTGCGACCATTCGTTTTTGTGACCGTAGTTCTCTAAAAAGTATGAGGAATCGTGATAAGCCTCTTTGGAATTTGGTAGAAGGCTTCCCTTGATGTATTTAAAAACAGTCTCCGTACACGTGTTCGCAGCCGCATAAACCGCCAAAATTGCAAGACATATTAGGATTTTTTTCATCAGACTCTCCAGAACATAAAAATAAAAAAATATATTATAGATGTAGTTTAGAGTTCCAAGTTACTAGTTACTAGGGCGGTTACGCCGCAGTTAATAGTTCAGAGTTTCTAGTTACTAGAGATGTTCTTATCACAACCACTAGTAACTATTAACTAGTATCAAGTAACTACTAACTAGTAACTAATAACTGCGCCGGAGGCGTGCAATTTGAACAACAAAGTCGTTACTATAGTTTTTATCGGGTTGTGCTTGTTGCTCCTGCTTTCGGTGGGCGGCTCGTTTTGGGATGGTTCCGTTGATTTCCTTTGGCATCACGACGGTAACTGGAATTTTCCCAAGACGCTCTTTGTGTTTTGGCTTGGAATGTCGCAGGCTGGTGTTTTGCTTTCGGCGTTCTTGCTTGTCATGAAGGTGAAAATCCACCGGCGCACATCGCTTTTGCTAGAACTGAGCTCGCTTTGTAGCCTTGCCGTTGCATTCTTTATCTCGTTGCTTTATTCGAATTCCATCACGATGAATTGCGATGTCTATGGTATCGGGATTGTCGGGTTTATTTCGCTCTTGTTTTTTGTGGCGCATCTGGTAGCCGTAGATTCTGCTAAGAACGTCACGCTTTGCAGGGAACTGTCGAAAATCCGGCGTCCATTGGCGTGGATTATTCTCCCGACGGTGTTCTGGGTGAATTCTGTGCTTAGTCTTGACTATGCGGCTACGGAAAATTCAATGTGGCAGGGGGCGTTATTCCCTTTGTATGTTGTCTCCGGCATTTTTTACTTGGGACTTGCGCTGTTGGTTGTGCTACTTTCGTTCGAAAACTATTACAATCGTCGTACGGAAAGGTTCCTGATGCTTTGCAGTTGGTTCATTTCTGTACTTTTCTTGTGGATGCTTCTCGTCAAGGGCGAAGGGTGTATTTCTTCATTTGTTTTTGCTTGCGTCGTTCCGCAGTTTCTGTTTGTCAAAGCGGTTCGCGAAAATCTTTGGAGCCGCTTGATGGTGGCGCTTAGCATCTTGTTCGGTTTCTTGCTGAAATGCGATTTTGTGGTGTGCTCTCGTGAATCCCGCTTTTTCCTGGATTTCCAGTTCTCGGATGCGAGCCTGGTGTTTGTGGGGGCCGCTTTGTTTGTGGCCGCATTTTTCGGGATACGTCTGTTGCTTTCGCGGTTCTTCGAAAATGACGAAATTCTAATGGGCGAGGTGGATGAAAATTCCGATGACGATGATCTTGATGAAGAAGAAAAAAGGTATTACCCATCGTTCTCTGCTCCGGAATTCAAGGTGGTGCGTTTGCCCGTGCTATGCGGAATTCTTGTCGGGGTCGCTTATGGTTATTTTACATCGGACTGGATTCGTCTTGTCGAACCCCTTGCCGCTTATGTGAGTTGTGTGCTCGTGTGCCTACAACCGCTTGTCCATCTTGGATTTGCTAGAATACATCGGGAGGGTCGCCGCAAATGAGTTTGTTTGCCAATGCTGTCGCTTGCCTCCTGTGCTTGGTTTTTGCGTTCGTCCTTTGTACGCAAAAAGGAATGCTCCGTATTTCGCTCATGATGCTTCTTGCCGTCATGACTAGCTGCCTTTATACAGCTTATGTGGGGAATCTTGCCATCCCGACGTTGGAAAACTATCCGTTCCGCATGGTGGCACTCACGTTTTGCGTTTTTACGACGCGCCTTCGTGAAAACCGCAGACGGTTCATGGTGCTCGCGCAGACGTTCTGGCTGTGGGTGGAACTAGTCGGGTGCGTTTCTTTGCTGCAGGCGGGCGAGGAAGCCCCATGGATACGCCTTGCCGCAATTGCTGAAATTGCGCTCGGTTGTTGCTTTATGGCAAAAATTTCGAGGGAAATTGAATTCGGACTAATCGTCCTGTGGATGGCCGTCTGGATGTTCTTTTAGCCGTGACAACGGTAGGCCACCATCTTGTTGGAAAGTCTCAACTCGAATTCTTCCTTGGTGAGAGGCTTGTCGTAAATAAAACCCTGCACGGTTGAACATTTGGCGTTTTGCAAAAAGTCCAGCTGCTTGCTGTTCTCGACACCTTCGGCAACGACTTCGAGATTGAGCTCGTTTATCATGTTTACCATGTTCTTTATGACAACTTCGTCGTGGTGCTTGCTGTCGCCAATATTGTCGAGGAGTGACTTGTCGAGCTTGATAATGTTGACGTTCAGGTCCTTGAGGGCGTTGAATGTGGAATAGCCCGTCCCGAAGTCGTCAATCGATACGGAAATATCGTTTTGGCGGAGCTGGTTGACGAACTTTTGCATGGCGACTTTGTCTTCGTAATCCGAGGCTTCGGTCAGTTCTATCTCGATGTACTTGCTGTCGATGTCGAATTCCTTCATGATTTTAAGGATATCTTCGGCAAGATTCTTGTTGCTCAGGTGCAACCTTGAAAAATTGGAGGATACGCGGACGGGTTCAATACCAGAGTCTATCCATGAGCGGATGTCGCTGCAAACTTTGTGGAATACGTAAAAGTCCAATTGGCAGACGGAGGCTTCTTTTTCGAGAATGGGCAAGAAATCGCCGGGCGTGACGATATGCCCGTTGCGGTTCCAGCGGACAAGGGCTTCGCAACCGCATAGAGTCTTGTCGTCAACAGACACTTTGGGTTGGTAATAAACGACAAATTCCTGGCGCTTCAAGGCCTCGTGGAAAAGCGATGAAATCTCTTTTTCGTGCGAGACGGTATCGAGCATCGGCTTTGCAAAATAGACAACGTCGTTTCCGGGGTGCCGTCTAGCTTCGTCTAGGGCGATGGAGGCACAGTGCATCACCTCGTTCATCGTGTCGGTGGGCTGCACGTCATAGACGCCAATGCGACAGTGGATGTTCAGCGAAATGGGTTGGCCCTGGGGGAACGGAATCGTAATCTGCAGGGGGGAAAGGCGCTGGATAAACTTCTCCTTGTTTTCTCTTTTGACGAGAATGAAGAAGTTGTCTCCGCCCAGGCGGGCCATCTTTTCGTCATCGTGACACATTGCCATGACGGTGTTGGCGAATGCTATGATTCCCTTGTCGCCGATGGCAGGTCCTTTGGACTGGTTGATATACTTGTAATTCTTGAGGTTGATGAAAAGACCGGTATAATTTTGCAGTTTCTTGGAAGCCTTGAGTCCGATGCCGAGTTGGATTAGCTGGGGCAGGTTGGGGGCGCCTGTCATGGCGTCCGTCTGGCTTGCGTGGTGGATTGCGCTCATGAGTCTTGTTCGCCCGAGAAAGATGAACAAGTCATCGCAGATGAGCTTTACTGCCTGGATTTCGTTATTGATGAACTTGCGATTTTTTACGGCGCGTACTTCGATAGTGACGATGCCGTTTTCACCGGTGCGGTACGTTTGGATTAGGGGTGCGTATTCATATCCGTTCGGGTCTTCGTAAATAATTTTTTCACCGATGATACCCTTTTTGTCAATAATCGAAGAAGGGGCGACTAATTTAACCCTGATGAAACCGACATTTAAAATACGACAGATGGGGGGGATTGCGGAACTGATACGCTTTGTCATCCCGTTTATGTCGGGAATATTATCTAAAATTGCGTCTCTAAAATGTTTGTATTCATTGCTAAAAATGATAAAGTCCATTCTAGTCCCTAAACCTTAAATCCTTAAAATACACCGAATTGTTTTCTAAATGTAAATAAAATTTTCAAAAAACGTTACAAAAAAAATCAAATGTAACTTTTTCTTATTATTAAAACACCGAGGTCGTATGCAACCGCACTCTTCGCTAGTGTATAGGCGGGAAGAATATGTATGCAATGACGATGGCGGCGATGACTCCGACGATGTCTGCGATGAGGGCGCAGGTGACTGCGTGGCGTGTTTTTTTGACGCCCACGGAACCGAAATAGACGGCGATGATGTAGAATGTCGTATCGGCGGCTCCCTGGAACATGCAACTGAGGCGTCCGGCAAAGCTGTCCGGGCCCAGGTTCTTCATGGCGTCGATCATCATGCCGCGGGCACCGCTACCGCTGAGGGGTTTCATGAGTGCGGTCGGGAGGGCCGGGACGACATCATTTCCGACTCCGATGAGGCCGAGCAGGCCGGAAATCCCGTTCATCACGAGGTCCATCGCACCGCTTGCACGGAATACGGCGACTCCCACGAGAATAGCGACGAGGTTTGGGATAATCATCACGGCGGTGTTGAATCCTTCCTTGGCGCCTTCGACGAACGCCTCGTAGGCTTGTACCTTCTTGTAGCAGGCGAGGGCGAGGAATGCGACGATGATGCCGAACAGGACAACGCCGCTGACGAAAAGACTCGTGGTGCCGATGGCTTCGGCAGTGAGGTGGCTAAAGTAGAACATCACGGCGATGACGCAGGCGCTGATGCCACCGAGCCATGCGACGGTGACGGGGTCCTTGAGCTTGATTTTCTGGAAAAAGCTGAGGGCGAAAATGCCGGCAATTGTGCTGAAAAATGTGGATAAAAGAAGCGGCAGGAATACATCGCTCGGGTTTGCTGCTCCGAGTTGTGCGCGGTAAGTCATTATGCTGACAGGAATTAGCGTAAGTCCGCTGGCATTGAGGACGAGGAACATGATTTGCGAATCGCTCGCGACGGTCTTGTCTTCGTTCGGGTTGAGTTCCTGAAGCTGCGACATGGCTTTGAGGCCCATCGGGGTGGCGGCGTTGTCGAGGCCGAGCATGTTGGCGCTGATGTTCATGAGCATGGTGCCCACGACGGGGTGCCCTTTCGGGATTTGCGGGAAAAGCCGTGAAAAGAGCGGCTGGACGATTTTGGCGAGAATCTGGACGGCGCCGGCCTTTTCGCCTATTTTGAGGATGCCGAGCCAGAGCGAGAGTATGCCCGTGAGTCCGAGGGCGATTTCGAATGCTGTCTTGGACATGTCGAATGCGCCGAGGATGGCCTTGTTGAAAATGCCGGTATCGCCGAAAGCGAGCCACTGGACGATGCACGCGATAAATGCACCGAAAAAGAAAACGAGCCAAATAACGTTTAGAACCATGCTGTAAATGTAAGAAAAAAAACGATACGGCTTTTATAGCATTGTCATGCCCGACTGGATCGGGCATCTCCGTCTCATATCATTAAATAGCCAATGCCGCAAGTTCCGTGCCGTCTTCGAGCTTGTGGATGCTGAACTTGGCGTGTGCGGGTTCGTTTGCTGAGGCGGGGGTGCTTTCGTAGAATCCAAATGTGGGCGGGTTTCCGCCTTTCGGGAGGCTCGTGGAGCCTGGATTCACGATGAGCACGTCACGGAAGTTCTTTTCGAGCTTCCAGATGTGCGTGTGGCCGTATAAATAAACATCGATTTGTGGCTTTTGTTTTGCGGCAATGTCGAATTCTGCGGACTGGGCGGCGCCAGTCGATTCGATGCTTTCGAGCGCGTTTCGCGGGAAACATTCCGGTATATAGATGTGTCCGTGGCTAAGGAACAGATGGAATCCGCAATCTTCGACGACCTTGTATTCGTTTTCGATGGGGAAGTCGAGCATCATCAAATCTATTTCGGCATCGCAGTTGCCGCGGACGGCGACAATACGGTCTTTGTACGGGGCTAGCGCTTCGACGACGCCCATGGGGCCGTGTCCTGCAGGGAGCGGGTTCCTCGGACCGTGGTAGAGCGTATCGCCGAGCAAGAAAATCTTGTCGCAGTTGAACTTTTCAAAGAACGATAACGCCTGCCTTGCAGCCAAGGCCGAACCGTGAATATCGGAGAAAATTAATGCTCGCATAGTTAGTCAATGGTTGTTGGTCAATGGTTATATTAGACGAGAGATCGCTTCGCTGGTAGACGAAAGACGAGAGAGGCGAATGCAGCGAATACGCTTGCGTATACATTGCTGAGCCGACCAGTCTTGGCTTGAAGAGCAAAGACGAGAGAGGAAAAGTCGCAGCTTCGCTGCCAAACTATAATCTTTCGTCTTTGGACAAGTCCCAAATGCTTGGCTCAGTTATAGGTCTGCAAGCAGCCCTGCAACATTCGCCTTTGGCATTTGTCGTCTGTAGCCGCGTAGCGGCGTTCTTTCGTCTTACCTCACCGTAATCATCGGGCTGGTTTCACTCAACAAGTAATTCCATTCCTCGCGGATTTTTTCGTATTCGGTCGGGTCGGCGTAGAGTGCAAACGTTGTCCACTTGATGCCGCTAGACGTCTTGGATTTCGGTTGCTTTTCGAAGCTCACGTAATCTGGGGCGCGGTTGAGCGGCTTTGCTTCTGTAAGCGTTGCCGAGTGACCATTTGCAGCCTTGATGTTCAGCTTGAAGCTGAACTGCGTTTCGTGCGGCATGCGGATGGGGTGGTGGCGCTTGGCGACCTTCGGAAGCTTGAATAGGCTTCGTTCCCAGACGTTCGGGAATCGTCCCTTGAGTTCGGAACCGCCCTGCCCGAAGTATCCCTTCGAAACGTACGTGTTCACGATGATGAGCGGCTTGTTGAACTGGTCGAGGTTCTCGATGCGAATGTTGCCGATGCTTACGTCAGGCACGCCTGCGGCGAGGAACTGTTCCAAGAGCTTTTCCTGTTCCTTGACTTCGCG
Organism: uncultured Fibrobacter sp.; assembly: GCA_946415675.1. Lineage (GTDB taxonomy): Bacteria > Fibrobacterota > Fibrobacteria > Fibrobacterales > Fibrobacteraceae > Fibrobacter. Next base: position 30,398 of record CAMKTL010000025.1, on the reverse strand, counting down.
GCCAAAGAACTTGTTGCGGATGGCGCTTGCGAACTTGCCCTGAAGCTGCACGGAATCGCGGAACTCGCATTTGCCGTTTTCTCCGATAAAGAGGTCGTGCTGGATTGCGATTTGATGTTCCTGGTTATCTTCGAGAATCGGCGTCGTGACCACATGGCTTTGGTCTCCGTCAATGACGAGTGCGACCTTGCCTTCCATGTCGAGCGGAACCGGACGGTCGTTTCCTGTCTTGTCGGTGGCATCGACCCAGCGTTCGCTAATCTTACCCTGCTTCGGAATGTAGAGAATCATGTGGTTGAACTGCTGGATGGTCGGCAAGTTCAAGAATCCTTCTTCGGTCAGGTGGATGGCCGTGAGGTAACTCTTCACGCCAATGGCTTCGAGCATGTCCTTGAGCAAAAGCGCCATGTCCTTGCAGTCGCCGCGGTGTTCCTTGAGGGTCACTTCTGCGGTCTGCGGAATCAGGCTGTGGCCGCCGAAACGCACGTCGCGGTAACGGATGTCGTGACGGACAAAGTTGATAATCGCCTTGACGGCCTCGTCGCCAATCTTGTTGCCGCGCACTTCAAACGCTTGTTCGCGTACCTTGACGGCCTGCTTGAACTGGTGGCTGATGAGGTTCTGGTAATCGTCGCCCACATCGCGCCATTCCTGCTTGCCCGTGAGCATGAGGCCGGCACCGAAGTCGCGATAGACTGGCATGTAGAGTTCTTTGCGGACGATAACCGGGTTTTCAATCTTCCATTCGATGCCGCCCTTGAATGTCGTCTTCTGGAGCGGACCGTATTCTTCGGTGACAAAGCGTGTCGTATCGGCGTAAATGCGGAACACGGATTCCCCGACGGGCACGTCACGGCTGCTTTCGTAGTTTGTATAAGGAATCATGCCCTTGTTTTCAAGGTTCGTACGGCTGAACTGCATGTAGATAAAGTCACCCGGAGCAATCTCGGAAAGTGGGAAATGCGCCGTTTGGCTTTCGTTGCCGCCGCCGATTTCTGTGGCGTATGTAATATAGGCGCCGTTCAGCGAGGCCTTCTGTTTGAGCTTCCAGTTGCTGTCATAGACTTCGAGGGCGTTCAGGTAAATGCGGTCGAAGCCCGGCAAAAAGTCGAACGTGAATTCGCGATAGATGGCTGCTCCGCGCTGGTCCAGAATTTCGAGCAACATTTCTTCGCTGCGGACCCAGTTGGCGCCTTTTTCGGCCTTGAGAGCTTCTTTTTGATAATGGATGACGGCAGGGAAGTCTCCTTCGGTGGCCGCTTTCTTGGCCTGCGGACGGAGGAGCGATTTCAGGTCGGCGGTGCGTTCTTCAACCGGGGTAATCGGCTTCTGGAGCGTACGGTTGTCCGCCTTGCCAAGGTAGGCCTTGGTCGCAGAGAGGAAACTCTTGGCGTCTTCGTTGTCCGGCTTGAGGGCGAGCGCCTTGGTGAGCGCCTTTTCGGCATCGCGGTAATTGCGGCTGTAGAAGAGAATCTTGCCGTGCATCGTCCAAATCTTGTAGTCGTTCTTGGCCTTGGCGAGCGTCTCTTCGCTAATCGCGCGGGCTTCTTCGTAACGTCCGAGGAACATGAGGGCGTCCATGAGCGTTTCGCCGAGTTCCTTGCTCATGCCGAAGCGACCGCGGATGGCATAAAGGATATCGACCGCTTCGGCGTACTGGTCAAGTCCCATGTAGGTCTTGGCGAGATAGACGCCAAGGCGGGAGCTTGGCTGCGTATCGTAAAGCCTTTGCACGACGATAAGGGACTGGTGACGCTGTCCAAGACCCCAAAGCGCATCGCTCAAGTTGATGACGTATTCCGGATTGTTGGGCGTGTAGCGGAGGGCTCCTTCGGCACATTCGCGGGCGTGTCCGTAATCGAACAGCGCTTCGTACATTTCGCCAAGAATCGAGAGCAACTTGCCGTTTTTGCGCACGAGATCCATCTGGCTAGTGAAATAGCTGATGCCCGGGCCGTAAAGTTCCTTCATCTGATAGACGAATCCGCAGTTGATGAGGTAGAGCGGTTCTTCCGGGTCCATCTTGTTGGCGCGCTCGAAATAGCTGAGGGCGACAAACGGTTGGTCTTCGAGCAAACGGAGAATACCCACTTGGCTCATGACGGCTGCGTTGAACTTGTTCTGTTTTTTGCGGGCTTCTTCGTCGCTAGCCTGTTCCGGTTTCGCTCCGACCTTGAGACCCTCGATGGCGTTTTTCATCACCGAAGCGTATTTCTTCTTGTTGATGCCCTGCGTCCAGGTGGCGATGAGGATGCCGCGTCCGTTATCGTAATAATAGCGGCCTGTATAATAAAAGTCAAACTTGTTGATGACTCGCGTAAGTGTAAATTCCTGGGCGTAGCGGTCACCGACTTTCACGCGCTGGACTTCGATGGACGGTTCGTTAAGCGAAAGCCCGAGACGGCTGAGAAGCACCTTGAACATGTCCTGTTGGCCGACTTCCTCGCTGGGGACGATGGCGCCATAAACGAATAGCGAAATGTCTTCGCTCTTGTTGGAAAGCACCAAGTCCGGGTCTTCGTTCTGCTTTGCGACTCCTGTCCAGTTATGCCAAAGCGTGTCCTTTGTGCTCCAGGTGTAACCGAGATCGGCGCTCGTGTATTGCATGATGCGTTCGGCGGAAAGTTCCGAGACGGCTTCTTTCACGACATCCTTGAGCTTGAAAGAAGCAAAGAAATCTTTCCATTCCTGCTTGAGGGCGCCTGCAGGAAGTTGTACGTCATTGGCCGAAAGCGTGAGCGTAAAAATGCGGTTCCCGGCGCCAGTGACCAGACCGACCGCTTCGTAAGGCGTATCGTATCGTTTGCCTGCGATGTCGAAGAATGCGCCCGTCGTGCCGAAAGCTTCTTCGGGGTACGTCTCGGAGAGCGTCGCCTTCTTGCCGCTCGATTCGAACGACTGCATTTCTATTTGGGCGCGATCCATAAGGCGTTGCGGTTCGCCTTCGGGGAGCGTCACCTCGACAAGAACGGCGCGGCGTCCGGTTTGCGGATTGTAGAACTCGTAAGGGGCATTGTCTTCGCCGCCGATGACTGTCCATCCGTTGTCTGGTGCGGTAAACGTGTAACCGTCTGTTTCTATTGTACCGCCAGTAGCCTTGGGGACTACCGTAGTTTCGGACGTATAATCTATATCGGAGGCTTCGTCTTCGTAATAAGAAGGAGTCTCGGTCGATTCAGAAACGTTCTGCGAGGGATTGGTGTTCACCTCGGGGGTGTTGCTGGCACAAGAAATGAGGAAAAAGAGCCCGAAAAGGGATGCACAAAGGCTAGAGCGGGAATTAAAAAACGACTTATTCATTGTTTTAGAATATAGAATTTTTAATTTCGTCTTTCGTGTCTATATAAGAAAGGCATTGCTTCGTAAGCAATGCTCAATAATTTTACTTTTAACGTTCTGTGTTAACTTATATTTACTTGAATGTGGCTTTGCCGGGCTATTTCAAAATTATTTGTTGCGTTTTTGCATTGCCGCATTTGACCATATAGATGCCGCGGCTTAAGCCTGCGTTTGTCATGGCGTTGCGGAGTTCGCCGATATGTTCGGCTTGGAATTCGCCGATAAACGCTCCGAGCGGGCTAAATACTTTATATGTGCTTTGGAAACTTTGGGGTACTGAAAGTTTCCCGAAGGCAATTGATGCTGTAGAATCCGTGGTATTGACGTGGTTGGTGTCGCTTTTTGCCGTATCGGGGGGCGTTTCTACCTTTGGCTCTTGCCACAGAACGAATTCGACGGTCGTTGCACTGCGGGCCGGGACGCTGTAACTGCACTTTGTTCCGTCAACCTTGACTTCGCTTCCTTCCTTGAGGTTGCTCTTGTCGTCGGTGACGTAGGGCTTGAAGCTTCCAATTTTTGTTTTTCCGAAGTCAAAGTCAGCCTTGAATTCCTCGTTCTTGGAATTGAGAATGACGACTGCGATTTTCGTCTTGAGGGTGTCACGGTAGGCGGTGACCTTTACATTGGCTTCGGGGGCCTTGGTGGCGTCAATTCTCCTTGCGCCGGGGCGTGCGAAGCGGCTGAAGTTCCCCATGACCCAGAGTCGCTTGGTGGGTTCCACGTTGTCGGGGCTCCCTTGTCCTTGCGGCCAAATGGCCCCGTTGCCGCAGCTGGGTTCGCTGCAGGAATAAATCCACCAGAAATGCCAGGCGTTCATGTTCGCAATAGTTAGGGCGTCGTGAATCATGTTTGCAACGCGGAGTGCACTTCCCATACCCACGTCTTCCTTGTTGCTTCCAAGATCATAGACTTCGGTTTCCCAGAATTCCTTGCCGGCTTCGTGGATTTCGGGGTAGGCAGCCGGGTCTCCGCCATATTCGTGCGTTGCAAAAATGTCCGTGTATTTCATGGCGGCGGGGTTGTTGAAGAAGGCTTTTTTGTAATTGGGGAATCCGTACCAGTTGATGGCTTCGGTGCCAATGATTTTGATGCCCGTGGTATCGAGGGTGGGGCCAAGGTAGTCGCCGACCCAACGCGCCAATTCATCGGGTTCGTAGTGGTTGTCGCCGGTGCCGTCGGGCTCGTTTTGCGATGAAATTGCGTATAGGTTAACTCCAGCCTTCCGCATGTCTTGCGTAAACTTTAAGATGGTGTTGGCCCAGTCCTGGGCGTGATTGAAATCTAGGTGCTTTTTGTTGCCGTCGTAATTTACAGTGTATCTGGAAGTCCACGGGGCAGCCCAGACTTTGACTCCGTATTCACTCGCTTTTTTGGCGATACTCGTTTCGGAGGTGGTGCCGTCCGGGGCGATGCGGATGCGGTGCAGCGTAAATCCGGCGCCACTAGTGGAATCCCAAAGGTACGCGGCATTCTTGTCGGTGATGGAACCTGCCCATGCCGATGCGGCGCCAAATCCGCTGATGCGCTGGTATTCTTTGTCCATGTTTACGTTTATTGTTGCTGCACCGGCAAGGGTGCCCAGAAATGCGATAGAACACGCAAAAAGAGAAAATCCCTTAATTGAAAACGTCATAAGGCCTCCCATTTGAACCTAACTTACTATAAAATAAATTGGGAAAATCGCTTTTTATAGGGTTGAAATCGAATTCTTTTTGATAAAATGTCAAGGATGAAGGCTCCGTGGCGTCATAATTGATTTTTTTTCTTGGAGACCTGAATTGGTGGTTGGGGCTCCATTCGAGTGCAAAAACCCCCTTTTTTCGTGTCGGTACTACACAAAAACCTCGGATTTTTATATCTTTGACGCCAGCAAAGCACCACCCTTAGGGTGGGAAGCAATTTCAACAATAAACAAAAGGATCCAATAATGGCTCTCAAACTCGGTATTAATGGTTTCGGTCGTATCGGCCGTATGGTGTTCCGCGCTGCTGTGGAAAACTTCGCAAATGACATTAAGGTTGTCGGTATCAACGACCTTCTTGATCCGGACTACCTCGCATACATGTTGAAGTATGACTCCGTCCATGGCCGTTTCAACCACGACATCAAGGTTGAAGGCAACTTCATGATCGTTGACGGCAACAAGATCCAGATCTTCGCTGAAAAGGATCCGTCCGCAATCACTTGGGGCGCTCTTGATGTTGACGTCGTCGTGGAATCCACCGGCTTCTTCCTGACCGCTGAACTCGCCGAAGCTCACCTCAAGGCTGGTGCCAAGAAGGTGATCATGTCTGCTCCGTCCAAGGACTCTACTCCGATGTTCGTCTATGGCGTGAACGACAAGACCTACGCTGGCCAGAAGATCATCTCCAACGCTTCCTGCACCACCAACTGCCTTGCCCCGATCTCCAAGGTTCTCGATGAAAAGTTCGGCATCGTCCGTGGCCTCATGACCACCGTTCACGCTGCAACTGCTACTCAGAAGACCGTTGACGGCCCGTCCAAGAAGGACTGGCGCGGTGGCCGTGGCATCCTCGAAAACATCATCCCGTCTTCTACGGGTGCTGCTAAGGCTGTGGGTAAGGTTCTTCCGGAACTCAACGGCAAGCTCACGGGTATGTCTCTCCGCGTGCCGACTTCCGACGTTTCCTTCGTTGACCTCACTGCTGAACTCAAGAACGCTCCGGCTGCCGATAAGGACGCCGCTTACGCAGCAATCTGCGCCGCTATGAAGGAAGCTTCTGAAGGCGAACTCAAGGGCATTCTCGGTTACACCGAAGACGCCGTTGTTTCTACCGACTTCCGCAACTGCGCTTGCACTTCTATCTTCGACGCCAAGGCTGGTATCCAGCTCGACCCGACCTTCGTGAAGGTCTGCTCTTGGTACGATAACGAATGGGGCTACAGCAACAAGGTTTGCGAAATGGCTCGCGTTATCACCAACTACAAGGGCTAATTTAGGCTCGATTAGTGTTAGTGGTGCGGACGCAACTTAGATATCCGCACCTCCGCTAAAAAGTTTAAGCCCCGCTCAGTCGAGCGGGGTGATTTTTTTTGCTTTGTCACCCCGATCTTACGCTACGCTGTCACCCCGGCCTCAGCACCCAGCTACATCCATAACGAAATTAAAATTTCTATGGATGTGCAAGTTACATCGGTGGCTGATTCATCATAGAAGAACTGTAAACGGAACTAAAGTTCCGAGCCACACAGAGTGCCGGGGTCAGTTGATACCGTAGTCGTTTTCTATAACTACTAGCCAATCTTTAGTAATTAATTTCTGTTCTCTGCCAACTTTTATTCTGTGACTTCCGCGATATACTTCGCGGTGAGCTTGGAGAGGAGTGTCGCTGCCTTGCGTTTTTCTTTGGTTGCTTTGCGATTTGCGAAGAGTGCGGCGATGACTGACGGATGGCGCAGTGCAAACGGCAGGGAAGCTTCGATGCCGAATGCTTTCGATAAAACGAGGGCGGTCGCTTTGAGGTCCTGCGCTGTCGGAGCTTGCGTCTTTGCCGCGCTAATGCCGATGATTCGTTCCGCTTCGTCCGTTGTCGCTTGGGCAACGAGGTAAGGGACTGAAAACATCTTGCCGCCGGCGTGCATCATGCGGAGCGTGAAGTCCGCGAGCCTTACGTTTGCCGGGAGCGATGTGTCGAATCCGCCTGTACGCTGGATGATGCGCCTTGAGTAAATCCCGAGATACGGGTGCGGAGCTGCAACGTAGCGCATAGGGGCGTTCTCGTCAATTTCGACAAAACCGGACCCCTTGGTCCAGCGTCTTAAAAGATAACCGCCTAAGAATTTTCTTTTGTCTGTGATGGCGTCCGTTGCTTTGGCGCTCTGTAATGTACGGATGCGGGGCGCGAAAGCATCGACCATCGGAAACCCGTCGGTGACCTCTGCGACGTTGTTCAAAAAATCACGGTCAATCTTGATGCTCGGGTGGGCGAATACGACCCATTCTCCTTCAATTTTATTGAGGAGCTTGTTCCAATCGTTTGTAAAGAACCAACCCAGCTCTGGGTCCGTGAATGGCGGTCGGGGAATTTGTCCTTGCGTCTCGTCAAAGTTTTCGTCAAAAACAAAAACGTCGAACTGCCGCATCGCTTGTCTCGGAAAGTTTAGAACTCGACGCGGAGACCGAGCCTGTGCTCGAAGCCTAAGCTCTGGGCGAGGTAAGAAAATGCGTAGTCGAAAGCGAACAAGTTGGACGTGTAACCGAGACCGACGCTGAACATCCGGGCTTCGTTCGTTTCGTCAGGCCTGCTAGCAGAGGAGGCCAGTTCCTTGATGTCGCGGCTCAGGTCTAGCCATGTGCGCGTGAACCCAGCACGGATACGGAAGTATTCACCGAGAGCGTATTCGGCACCGAGGTTCAAGTCAGGTTCGGCGTATCGCGGAAAGTCCGCTTCGGCAAATAAAGTCAAGCGCGGAACGCTGCGGGGCTTCAAAAATCCGCCAAAGGCAAATGTCTGCGACAGCGGATAGGAATCGTCGGCATCTTTCTCGACATAGCCACGGATCATGGCGCCGAAGTCCCTAGCGACAAAAGAAAAACCGTAGTTCTTGGTATCGGACATCCAAGTCAAGCCCCAGTCGAACGCGGCTGCCATGGCGGTCTGGTCTCCAGTGTCGCCGGTCAGCTTGTCCGAGGCGAACTTGAGCGTTGCGCCAAAGCGGATATGCTTCATCGGGAAGGCTACTGTTGCCGTTGCGAGCTGGCTGCGCGGACTGTATTCGCTGCCGTTTTCTTCGCCGAGTTCGTTGTAGCCGACAATCGTGCCGTACGAAATCCAGTTGTACGACGCTTGCAAGATAAACTTCTTGTATTGCGTTGTGTAAGAAATCGTCCCTTGGTTGTCCGCAAATTCACCAGTTTGCCAGTGAATTTCCGCAACGCGCTTTTTCCCGTCGGCAATGAGGATTGCTGCAGGGTTCAACTGCGTGATAGTCGGGTCGGTTGTCGGGAGTGCTGAAGCAGACTTTTCAAGAGACGCATTTCGCGGACTGTCAAAAGTCGATAAAAATGAAAAAACTTCTTGCCCCGCATCGTGCTTTGAAAAGTAGCCAAAATCCGAAGCCTGACACGCGATCGCGAGAGCTGCTAATGCTGATAGTTTTTTCAATAAATCCATGATGTAAATTTATAAAAAGTCACGGAGTGTTTTGGAGGAGAATGCGTAAGATTTATATTTTTTTGCATTCTTTTCTTTTTTTTCGATTTGGCTTCTAATCCCTTTACAATTTTAAAATGATTTTATATATTTGCACCTGCTCGGGCTACTAGCTCAGTTGGTAGAGCAACGCCCTTTTAAGGCGTGGGTCGAAGGTTCGAGCCCTTCGTAGCTCAGTAATCGGTTCTGTTTATCGGAGCCGATTTTTTTTTTGATAAGTGATTAACTAAATTAATTATGCGATTAACTAAATTACTGCTAGCTGATAACTCCTAACTATTAAATAGTAACAAACAAGATGGTTCCTTTCTTAGACCTGAAAAAAATTAATGAGCCGTACAAGAATGAGCTGGATAGAGCCGCGACAGACGTGGTGGAATCCGGCTGGTACATCCGTGGCCATTATGGCGAGCTTTTTGAACGCGCTTTTGCCGACTATTGTGGAGTCAAGTATGCGGTTGGTGTAGGGAACGGCTTGGATGCGCTCACGCTCATGCTGCGTGCGTCGATGGAACTGGGGCGACTGCATGCAGGCGACGAAATCCTCGTGCCATCGAATACCTACATCGCCTCGGTGCTAGCCGTTAGTGCGGCCGGGCTCAAGCCTGTGCTTGTGGAACCTGCAGAAAACAGCTACAACATGGACCCGAAACGCTTGAAGGATGCCTGCGGTGCGCGGACCCGTGGAATTCTTGTGGTGCATTTGTACGGGCGTTTGTGCAACATGGACGAAATTTGTGCATTTGCCAATTCGCATGGCTTGCTCGTTTTTGAAGACTGCGCCCAAGCGCATGGGGCTCGCCTTGGCGATGGACGCGGGGTTGGTTCGTTCGGTGTTGCTGCAGGCTTTAGCTTTTACCCGACAAAAAATTTGGGCGCCCTTGGCGATGCGGGAATGGTCGTGACAAACGATGCTGATATTGCAAATATCGTCCGCGCTCTCGGAAATTATGGTTCGGAGCAGAAGTATGTGAACAAATTCATGGGCGTGAATTCCCGCCTGGACGAGATGCAGGCGTCGCTCTTGTTTGCAAAACTCCCGCATCTGGATGCGTGGAACGAGCGCCGTCGTCAGGTTGCGGCCCGCTATTGCCGTGAAATAATGAACGCAAAAGTTATTTTGCCCGAAATGCCTGCGATTCCGTCGGAGCACGTATGGCATGTGTTCGCTGTCCGTTTGCACGACGAGGCTATGCGCAATTCGTTACAGGAATACCTAAAGTCTCGCGGTATCGGGACGCTTATCCATTATCCGATTCCTCCGCATTTGCAGGAGGCGTATGCGGGCGTGTTTAGCGGTGGCTATCCGGTTGCCGAGGCTATGGCAAAGACGGTGCTCAGTATTCCCATGAGTCCTGTGCTTACGGATGACGAGGTTTCCGAAGTGATTGGTGCGATTAATGAGTTCTAGTAATAAGGTAAGAGAAAATGATGCCCCCGGAACGGACTCCGGGAAAACATCGCGTGAACCTGTAGATTTTATGAAAGCGTTTATGGGTTCCGGGATGGTGACATTCCTGAATGCCTTACGCGTGTTTGTCGTGAACAAGCTGCTTGCGGTGTTTCTACCGCCGAGCGCATTTGCGTGTGTCGGCCAGTTCATGAACTTCATGACGATGGGGCAGGCGACATCATCCTTGGCTCTCCAGAATGGCTGGGTGAGCTTGTCTGCTCAGAACAAGAATAATCTGGAACAGTTGTACGGTGTGTGGCGTGGCGGTTTCCGTTTGACGACTTTTGCAAGTATTGCGACGTTTGCGGTTGCTTTGGTCCTTTGCTTTATCGTCCCGCTCGAAAAGTTCTTCCCGGGCATCCATCCGCGCCTTGTGCAGGCGGCGATTCTCTTTGCCTTGCCGGGAGTCTTTGCGACAAACATCATTACGATTACGGCATCCGTGATGAACGGGCTTGGGCATTACCGCCGCTGGGCGCTTATCAACATGGTGTCGTCGCTGTGGCAGATGCTTTGGGTGGCGTTCTTCCTCTGGACGGGGCGTCTCAGTGTGCTTTCTATCGTCGCGACGCAGTCCGTGGTGGCGGGGATTTTTGCAGCGCAAATTGCAGCCCGTGCCGGTTTTAGCTTGCGTGAAATTCGCAAGAGCGCACTTGACATTCGCGCTCCGTGGATGTCCTTTGCGTTGATGGGGATTGTCCCGATGGTTCTTAGCCCCGTGGTGCTCACGTTCATGCGTTCGACGATTGGAACGGAACTGGGTTGGGATGCGGCCGGCATTTGGCAGGGAATCTGGAAGATTTCGGATTTCATGGTGGCGTTTTTCTCGGCCATTCTCGGCGTCATCATATTGCCGAAAGTCTCTGCAAAAATGACGAAATCGGAGTTTTGGAGCATGTTCCGCCCGATTTTATTAAAGTCGATGGCGCTTGCGCTTGTGGCTGTCGTGGTGCTTTATTTTGGCCGTTCGCTGCTCGTGATGGTCATGCTTTCGTCGGCCTACTCGGGTGCGGCCGACTACATCCCGATGCAGTTGCTGGGCGATTTTTTCCGCGTTGGCGGCTGGGCGCTTGGCCTTGTACTGATAGCGCGCCGTGAAACGAAAAAATTCCTGACGATTGAAATTTGCTCGCAACTCGTTCTCGCCGGGGCGACTTATGCTTTTGTGAAATTGTACGAATTCAACGGCCCGATGATGGCTTATGCGCTTGAAAATTTCTTGACTCTCGTGGTTTCGCTCGTTGTCGTAGGCCGTCTAAAATGGTCTAAAAGTTAGCGGTTCGTCTTTCTGTGCATGATATTTTTTAAATTGAGGAAACCATGACGCCGAAAGTTTCCGTAATCATTGCTAGCTATAACCATGAGCCTTACGTCGAGCAGGCTGTGCGTTCCGTGATGGCGCAGACAGGCGTCGATTTTGAACTGATAGTCATTGACGATGGGAGCAAGGACCGCTCTCCGGAAATCTTAAAGAATCTTTCTGATGAACTCGGGTTTACGTATGTCCACCGGTCGAACAAGGGTGCCGTCGCCACGTATTCCGAAGCGCTTTCGATGGCTCGTGGGCTGTATGTCTGCTCCTTTTCCTCCGATGACATCATGCCGCCGGACAGGCTCAAGAAACAGAGCGATTTTCTGGACGCTCACCCCGATGCTGCAGCATGTTTTGGGCAAGTTATTCCGTTCTTCGAAGGCGAAGAAATCGGGAACGAGCTGGACGTGCGCTACTTGCGGAGCGTCCCGCAGATTTCGTTTGAAGAATCGTTCTTGGGCAAGAAGGCATTGCATGGCTGTGCCGAAATGTTTGTGCGCGAGAAAATTTTGGCGATAGGCGGGTACGACCAGCGCTATTACTTCGAGGACTATCCGTTATACTTGAAAATCCTCCACAACTATGGATCTCAACCAGTGTCGAAGGATTTCGTGTGTTGCTATTACCGCGAACATGGTGACAACTTGCATGTCGATCATAATCGCATTTACAGCGAAATTTTGCGTATTTTGGCAGAAAATTACAGTGCGCATCCGCTTTACAAGAAGGCCGTCCGCGCATGGAAGGCCAATTGGTTTTCTGCCGTGGCGGCCCAAAGCAAACTTGATGCAATCCGCCTGATTCCGAAGGTGATTTCGCTTTCACCGCGCTTCTGGCTTCGCTTGCCCAAGCTTTTTATTCCAAAAAAACTGTTGCATTTTTAAATGCTTGACAGCGGAAACGTGGCTTGGACCGGTATATAGCTGTGAAAAAGTGTGTTTTTGGGCACATGGAAAAAAAATATGCTGTAGCGTTCATGTAAGAAGACTGTATATTTATTTTTGTGTGTTTTTCAGAAAGGTTTTTTATGAAAAAAAATCTGTTTCTCAACGTATTTACTGTGCTCCTCCTTTTGAGCACATCCTTCGGGGTCCCTTCTGCCAACGCCGCTGATCCGGGAGACGGCCTGCAATTCTGCTTTATAACAACAACTAATGCGGATGACGGTAAACCTGAACTTGAATTCCGTCAAAGGACATCGACAGAAACTAGAGAAACTGGCGAAGTCTGCTTTGATTCATGGTATGATCAAATTGCAACGCATAATCCGGGCAGTGGCGAATACGGTGATGCCTACACTTACGTTAACGATTGGCTGAACCAACCGGCGAATGCTGATTCCTATATCGCCGTGAAGTCGAATATCAGTTTTGCAGGAAGGGAAGGTGATGCCTGTATAGAGGGGAAAAACGCCTTCAATGGCAAGATGCTTAAATTAGAAAATAGCAATAAAGTTCTTCTCTACGGCTCATCGACATCGCATAATTATACAATTTCTGGACTTTGCTTTATATCCACTATTGATGGTAAGGTTGGTTTTTTGAATGGAAACGCGAATGTCCAAAGTATCGATTTTGACAATGTTTATTTTAAATCTACAAATGGTAATTCTAAGGTTGGCATAGTTGCGGAAAATAATGAAACAAAACACGCTTATCAAAATATTCATGTGAGTAATTCTGAATTTTTGGGGAACTATGCCGGTGCGGTCTTAGGCTATGGTTACGGCTATATCAGCAACATTTCGTTGACGAATATTGTGATTAATGGTGGAAACTATGCCGGTGGTGTTGTCGGTCAGCTGTTTGCCTATGATTCGTATTTGGATGGGGATTCTACTAATGATGTTTTTAACCAATTTGATATTCAGAATTTGAAAATAACACAAGCTCTTAACAGCAGTGATGAACCTGTATTTACAAACGGTAATAATTATTTTGGTGGAATTGTAGGTCATTTGACGTATGATAGTAAAAGAAAGATTACCGGCTGCAATTTGACTGATTTGGATATCCAAGGGGCTGCTTATGCGGGTGGTCTGTTTGGCCAAGTCTATTACACCGGAACAAACGCTGACGCTACAGAATACTCTGAAATTTATATCGGGAAAACGGGAACTACCGAATCTGTTATCAAAGGCTCTTTATTTGTTGGTGGTGTTGTGGGATATATAATCGAAGGCTCTGCAGAAAAGACTGCTTTTACAATGACCAAGACTGGTGTTAATGCCAATGTAATAGGTGGTGGAAAGACTGAATCTGTTGTTGGGGGCTTGATAGGATTTATTAATTATTCAGTATCAAATAATTTAAAGTTGTCGATTGAACATAATTATGTTATTGGTGATGTTTCTGGAGCTACTGATGAAAAAAAAGTGGGTTATCTTGTCGGTGAGATGTTTCTCTCTGCCGTTGAATTTTTGGATGCAGACGATAAATTTGTGAGTAGTGTGCAGTTCAATTACCATTACGGACCTTATGATGCTACGAAGCATTCTGCAAAAATAGGGATTGGACCGTTTGATAACAGCGGTAAAACTGGCCTTTATGAAAAAAATTGGATCAATTCTACATATGACGAAAAATCGGTTAATGTCAAATATAACTTTAGAAATGCGGTTGAGAGTAGTCCTGATAATTACCTTCTTTCTCCAGATGGTGCTTTTGGGTATGATTATAGCAATACTATTACAACTTCAGTGTATGTGTTCTTTAATGGAGTTATAGGGCCTGTCGATATGAAAACTCCTGGTTTTGCGTCTTTTATGAACAAGGACGAAGCTGTTTGGACCCAGAAAGATGGAGTAAATAATGATTTGCCGTTTTTAACGGGCAATGGTGCCGTTGTTTCCAAGCCGATTTATCCGGTCGCTTTTAACTTGACCACTTTTTACAACAAAGCCGATGCCGCCCATCAGAAAATTTTAAGCGATGCCATTTCAGATGGCAAACTCAATTGTGAAGAATCCGATTACTATAAAGGATCCAGCGATAAAGCGTTGCTCCTTTTTACCAATAGCGAAGGCAAACTTGATGGTGATGAAGTCGAAATCATGCAAAGTCTTCTGAAACCAGGTGCGTCTTGGGAGGGGTCGCCAGCATTGAGTGTTGACCAGATATATAGTAATGGGAATACCTTTTATACGTATAAAGACGGTGCGTTGTTCGAAATTGTCAATCATTTCTGTCTGGATGATGGCTCTGGCGCTTGTCAATCCGGTACGGACGAAGTGATAATGGAAAAAAATGGGGTGGCCATGCTTAATGGCTATAAGTTCGGCTATCTACTTGCTCCTGTCAGTGAAATTAGCGCAAGTGACGCCAACGTACTTGTTCCGCCTTTTATGATAAGTGATGGTACGGACGAATCTATTATTTTGCCTACGGCTTATATGATAAAAAGTAAAAATACATCTGTATCTGATATAACAAAAATTTTTTCTGGCAGTTTGAATAAATTTGAAGATTTGCTTTCTGATATTGGAGCCTTAGATTTTGAAAATGATTATGAAACTACGGTTCATCTTTATTACATCGAAGCTATAAATCCGGAAATCGTAGATGTTAATAATGACAATGCCGACATCTCTATTATGGTCAATGGTTTCGGTTATGGTGCCGATGGAAAGTGGAGTAAACTGATATCCCAGAAAACGGTTGTTGCTAATGGAACCGTGAATATGCCGTTGGCCAGAGGTTATACGGTTGAATTGAATGGCGTCGGGTTCCAACTTGACGGATGGATGGTTGAATTTGGTAAAACTTCGGAATTTACAAGTAGCAGTGTTATCCATGCTTCGGAAAAATATTTAATGACGCCGACTGAATTTGCTAACAATTACGATAAAAATAAAATTTGGGTATTGCAGAATCTTTCCGCCAGTGACACCCTTTATATGGATTCTGTTTATAAGGGCTTGTCATCTGCTTCTGCCGCATCTTCCGATTTCATGATGAGAATTACTCCGTCTGTAACCCCGATAGATTACGAGGTGACGTTTGATTTCGAAAGTGCTATGGCTAGTAATCCTTTGATTGTCTTTGGTGACAGTTGGGCGTCTTCTTTAAAAAAGACTGTGAATTTGAGCGAAACGGAACGAGTTTTCCCGAAATCGTATATCTATTCCACTTCAGAATCAAAGTTCTATCCGTTTTTGTGGAGCCACAAAACTCGGGACCAGTTTAACTTTAGTGTTGATCCTATGAGTTCCGTGGCGTTTAATGAACTTACATCGAAATTGCTGGAAAACGCTTTGGGTGGCGATAAGAATGTGATTGGTTTTACGCTTTATCCGATAAACCCGGAAGGGGAAATTGGAAGTGGCGTTGATCCAACGGAGATTAACATTTACGCCTATGACGGCGATGGTGACGACAAAAAACTGCTGACCGCTGCAGATGATTATCATGGAAGCATCGTGCTTTCGCAGACTGTCGGAAATACGACAATTCAACAAAAGTCGAAGTCGTTTTATTCATCTGTAACAGGCTATCGGCATGTTCTTTATCGGCCTGGCACTGCTTGTGATGATACCTTGACTTTTGACGTGTCTTTCGAACCTGAACCTGGCTATACGATCGTCGTTAACCAGTATAACAAAAACTGGGATGCTGCGCCTGCGGGCGAATTCTGGGGATATAATGCCGATACGAGGAAGTTGAGAATTTCAACAAAGAATATGGGCAAAACTTCTTTTGAAATTCAATATAAGCGGAATGAACATTACAATGTGGAATTTACCATTCCTGAATCGATGCGCAATAAGGATTTGTTTGTCGCAAATAAGAAAACCGCTGCCGGTAAGTATGAACCGGACTGGTTTACAAAGCAGGAAAACGTAACCATCGAAACCGTCAAAGCTCCGACGCTTTACAACTCCGAGGGGTGCCGCATCTATTGGAAACCCGAAAACGAATCTAAGAAAACTTTTGATATCAAGGACGAGTTGCTGTACATGGTTTCTATAGAAACTCAAAGCGGTTATGTCAATACGCTTGTTCCTGATATAGATCATCCGGATTGCCCTGTGGGCTCAGTTACGCCAACGACGCAAAGAGTCGAGTTGAGCCGTTCTGGCGATGGCGAATTGACGTTCAAGCAGAGATTGTCCTATGAGCCTCAGGTTCCTGGTGATCCGGACTTTATTGAAATTACGCATTCGTTTAAAGAAGACGCTTCTGGCAATTTGTATCTTGACCTGCCTCGCATATTCGACGGCGATGGCAACGATTTGGGTGTAAAGCTTTCGATGGAAGCGGTTGCTAATGATGGTTACGTTTTTGATGTCTTGTCCTACAAAGTCGGGACCGCCAGTGAAGTTTTGCTGAATGGCAGTGAATTCGATTTCATGAACGGTTTGAACATGGCTGTTGATTTTGTCGAACTCAAACCCGTTTATGTGACTTACGACTTGTCGCTGAAATCGTCTGAAGATTCTTCGAAAACGTATTTGCCTGTGGGCTCTGTTGCGGCCGGTTCGCTCAAGATGGAAAAAGAAAAGGATGTCGTTGAATTCTGGAAGCCGTTCCGTACAGACAAGTGCTTTAGCGGTTGGACTACAGTCAAGGCAGATGCATTTAAGACTGGAGACCCGATTTTCCCTGCGCTTGATGCTACGAACTACATTGATTTTAGCAAGGATGCAAATGCTCCGACCAATCTCCATGCGATTTGGAATGATTGTGCAGGTAAGGCACCGACTCCGACTGTCGTACTGAAAAACGGCAATGCGCATACGACTCTCGTGTTGTACCAGAAGTTTGATTCCAAATCTTTGCGCCATGAGATTCCTGATGCGGGTATTTCTCTTGCCGGTAATGCGTTCGACTTCTACATAGATGAAGTAATGACTGATGTTGAAGCCGGGTACAGTGTGGATTTTGCTGCGTACAAGCTTTCTTACACGTATGCGACAGCTTCGGGAACTTCGAATCCGAAGGATGTGGCGCAGGTTGCTGGGGCTTGGCAAGTTTCTACAGAGGGCATTTCCGCCGTGCCGACATATACGTTTAATTCTACGGCTTCGATGGTGGAATATACGGTCGTGTTTAACGAAAATGCTGCGGGTATCAACGCAAAGCCCTTCTTTGGAGATTCTTGGGCGACCTACATGACGAAGGACGCTTTTGCCGTAGATGCTGATAAAAACTGGACTGTCAAGGCAAACTATAATATCGAAAGCCACGTTAAAAAATTCCCGATGGCTTTGTACCGCAATGGTTATTGCATGCAGGGTTACACGTTCGATAAAAATGATGATGCCAATGGCGTTTATAACGAAATGAACGACTTGTTTATGGACAAGGTTAAAATGCTTGGTAAAAATCCGGCAAACTCAATAATGTTGTATGCCTATTGGAACGTGTGCAACGATGGCTTGACCGTAAAGCTCGAAGATACGGACAAGGGTACGTATAAATTTACTAGAACGTTTGATTTGGGCGGTGGAGAAAAAACGCCTGAGCGCATATACGAGGCTTCTACGGCGACAATCGTGATTCCTTCCATCAACGAGGATATTTCAGTTACGGGCATGTCGTTTGTTGCTAAGAGTGGTGCCGGGGTCATTGTTGATAATCAGTCAAACTTTAGTTACCGCAAAAAATCTGAAACGAAATGGAATGAAATTTCCGGTGACTTCTTCTCCGTGAAGGCAGATATCGAAAGTATCAAGGCCCCGCTCCTCAAGAATACTTACGAGTTCATCTACGATTTGAATGCTCCTCAAAATGTGGCTGTATTCGTCGGCCCGACTTGGAAAAAGAGTGAATCCTATACGCTGGGCGATGTGTCGGAATCCAAGGACTTGCAATCGCTCAATGTTATGGGTCGCACGGACGCTTGCCTTGTTGGCTGGGCTTTGGATGCAAAGGGCGATAATGAACTCCTTTCGTACGATATTAGCGCTATCCGCAAACTCAATGCTCTTGTAAATGCGGGTCAATCGGTGAAAACGTTGTATGCGGTTTGGAAATCGAAGGGCGGTGATTGCAAACCCGAAACGTTTAACGTTATTTCGGGCATGACTGCTGAACAGGGTTCTTTCAAGGTTATCTATTCCTTTGAAAACAAGATATATGAATTCGATGTGGACAAGGATGGTGTTGAAATGCCTGTTGTAGAGGGCGCTGAAGTTGCTGTCAAGTTCAACGGAACGAAAGCGTACAAGTTTGGAAAGAACGTGATCGGTGTCGATGCCAATGGCAATGTATCTTTTGATATTGAAAACGGAAAGACGTTTACTGTGGGCCACAACCAGAAAAATATCACTTTGAAAGTCGAGGCCGAACCTGTTGAATTCCATCTTGTGTTTGATGTCGCTTCTGTAGATTCAGTATTCTATGGAAGTGACTGGACGGGAAAAGGCAAATATACTTCTATCGATAAAAATGCAATCTCCTTCCCGACAATGATCTATGATTCAGACCGTTGCCTTGCCGGTTGGAACGTCAATTCGGAATCCGGGACAGCCTGGACAGAGTTGAATGAAGATTTGCTGAAAGCTCTCTATGCGGTTTATCCTGACATTGAATCAGCCTCCGACATAAAGCTGTTTGCCCGCTGGACGGACAAGGTGGAAGATTGCGCTGGAAATATCACCCGTGCTACAGCGGAAATGAAACACGGCGAAGTGCAGTTTGTTGAAAAAATCGGGAAGTCTAAAGTTATCCACAAATTCAATAAGAAGGGAACGATGCTGTTGCCTGCTGAAATTGATAGCGCCAATTGGACTTTGTCCGTATCTCCTGATGAAGGTTATAAGCTGGATTCGCTTGTTGTTCAGCGCGATGGCAAGAAGGTTGCTGTACTCCGTGATGGGGACCATTTGCCGAAGAATATGAAAAATGTTGTATTCAAGGCTTACTTTGTCAAGAGTAATGATTCTCCAATTAAGATTGTTAAAAAGAGCTTTGATAAGAGTGGTAATGCCGTTCGTCTAATTTACAAGACGAGCGATTTTGATGCAATGAGAAATGTTTTCGCGAAGGTAAAGATTGTCGATATCGCAGAGAAAAAAACGCCTGTCATCGATACTACGCTTAGCAAATCTGTTGCACCGTCTTCTTCAAACGAGGTCATTTTCTTCGTGATGCACCCGGGCACGTTCAAGTTGGTTTTCTCGATTGGCGACGGCGAGGAAACGGATGAATTCAGCAAGGAATTTACTATCGATTCGCAGATTGCATCACTTAAGGCGAATCAATGGACGATGGTTTCCCTTGCTGCCGTGGATACATCTTCTATCAGCTGGAATGAAGGCTGTAGCTTCTACTGGTGGGATGAATCTGGCGTTGGTGAATACTGGCAGTACCACTCGTTTAAACGTGGCGATGAAATTGTCGGTAATCGAGGCTACTGGTTCAGCCCGTGGAATGGTGGTTCCCTCGTTATGCGGAAAAATGTTAAAGATGATGGCAAGGATATTGTCTGGAATTTGGAACATAAGCAATCTGGCTGGAATCTTGTGGCAAATCCGCATGGTTGGTATGTAGATTTGTACAGTATGAACGAATCCGCGCTCAAGGGTGTGGACGAAGAATCCGAAGTCCGCTTCTATCGCTATGACCCGGAAACTGGTGGTTATGTAGAAATTCTTGAAGAAACTCGTTACTTGGCTCCTTACGAGGCCGTTTGGGCTCGGGTCTCGAAGAAGACAAAGTGGAAAATTTCTGCGAAACCGGTATTTGATACGGCTTCTGCTAAACGTGAAAAACGCATTTATGCTTATCCTGCTTTGGAATCTTCGGGAAAGGTTGCTGCTAAGAGTGCGCTTGCAAAGGCTTCGACTGCAGAACGCTGGACTTTGCAGGCTGTGCTTTCGGACAAGAACGGCAAACGTGATTCCTGGAATATTCTTGGTGTTGGTAACAATCCGTTCGTCGCTGATGAACCGCCTGCAAGCATGGGCGACCATGTCAATCTTTCGATTGTCGAGGGCAAGCGCGCTTTGGCCAAGTCTATCAGGGCGGCAAGCGATGAGATGGAATGGACGGTGAATCTTTCTGCATCGGATAGTCGTGAAGGTTTCCTCTCCTTTGCGGGAATCGATGGCGTCAAGGCGAACGGCTATTCCGTTTATGTGACGGTTGATGGTGAAACGACCGAAATGCACGAAGGAAAATCGTTGCCGATTTCGTTGAATTCCAGCAAAAAGACGGCGACGGTGCGGGTGACGAAGGGCGCTCCAGTTGTAGCAGCGAAGCAATCTCTCATCAAGGGACTCCGTTCAATGACGGTTGGCAACCAGTTGCATGTTTCATTCGATGCGTCTGAAGGTCTTGCCGGCGAACGCGCTAAGGTGGAACTTTTGGATGTGAAGGGGAAGGTTGTTGCGACTGCGTCTGCAAGGACTCTTGCAGGGACGAATGCTGTGACGATGAAACAGCCCAAGATGGGTGTTTATATCATCCGCGTCCGTGTCGGCTCCCAGCAACAAACCCAGCGCATTATGGTGAAGTAGTGCTTGCCTTATAACAGTAAAAATCCGCTCGGTTTAACCGAGCGTTTTTTATTCTTCCACAATCTCGTACGGCACATGTCCAAGCATTGCTGCGTACTTCGGAAAGTTCGACGGATACGTCTTGTATTTGCGATTGCGATAGAGTATTGCTTTCGATGCTCTTGAAATGAGGAAAAATTCCGTGAACGCTTTCAAATAATCCGTCGCTTTTTTGGAACTGTTAAAGTCTATGTGAATGCTCTTGCCTTTGACAGTCACGGCATTCGGCATTTTTTCCACTTCCGCAAGGAACGTCGGGCTATCCGCTGTCACCAATATCTTCCCGGACAATAGCTTTGTTATCTCGGCCTTTGTGTCGGTATGATAAAGATTCGGGCTTGACAATGTTGTATCCGCATGAGTCTTGTCATGCCCCACTTGATGGGGCATCTCCTTCAAAACATTGATAGCCGCATACATCAATTCTCGTTTGCCCGCTTCTGGCAATTCTTTAAACGTGAATTCTTTGAAATCACCAAGCTTGTTCTGGAAGCGGAACGAAATTGCGGTGTAACCGGAACCCAGCAATTCGTCGTAATTCGAAAGCTCCTGAGCCAATAGCGGTGCTGGCTTGAAAAGCTCGTTGAAATATTCCGGAAAATCTTCGCCTACAGTGTCAATGCACGAATACAGGTGAAACTGCTCATGGCTTGTATCCAGTTGTCTTTCGAGCGCCGAATCGTTGTCAAAATCTTCGCGGTAAAGCAATACGGGCTTTGCGACGCTGCTGTCGTGGCTTATTTCTTTTTCATCAATAATCCAATCGACCTTGTTCGGTTGCAAAATTTCTTGCAGTAAAAACGGTGAAGTGTGGTAAATTTTGAAATCGAGATTGTGCTCGATAGCGAATTTGTATGCGCTTGTCATCCCGCGCAATCTGTCCGTGAGTCCTCCGTGCATCCATTTGCCGTCTGCCATGAATATCAGAGTTTGCTTACAGGCATGACGTTCGCCAATTTTGCGTTGGTCCGCAACATTATGACGCTCGCTAATTTCGTGATTTTCCTCGTATTCGTCTTTCAAATGCCTTAGCTCGATTCCTCGCCGAATTAAATAGTCGTGAACGCGGTTCTCCCCGAGAATGCGCCGCGCCATGTGAATAACGACTTCTTTTGGCGTCAAGGGAATCACGCAATGCCTTTCTTCAAAAATTTGAGGAACAAAAAGCGGGGAAGGTACGAAAGCAGAATGGCCATGCGGTTGCGCATGCGGATTTTCGAGTCGAAAAACGTGCCAAAGCGGAATTTGCGGATGTGAGCAAAAGCTCTTTTGCGGCATTCGGCAAATTCTTCGGTGTCCTTTGTCCGCATCAAGATGCTAAAGCTTGCACTCACAAGCATGCTGCGGGATGCCCTGTAAAGTTTTTTCGATACCGGCTTCATTTTTTCGAAAACGTTTTCTGCAATGTCGAGCAGAACCGTATTCTTGAGCGTAAAATTCGATGATAGAATGCTCGTCGAACGTTTGCGGTAAAGGTAGAGCTTGGACTTCGTGGTGGCTACTTTGTTTGCACTCAACAGAACTTCTGGAACAGTAGCGAAGTCTTCAAATAGCATACCGGCAGGGAAACGGCGTTCTTTCCAAAGGCTTGCCTTGTACAGCTTGTTCCATGCGGAATAGTCCGGCAGAGAATCTTGGTACAGCGCGATTCTTGTGGCCTCTTCGGCTGTTAAAATCTTGGATATAGCGGTATTGGGCGTACTTCCGTCGGCCTGGTAATTTTCGTCGATATTCTGGAAGGTGCAGCAGGCGATATCAGCTTGATGCAGTTGCGCAATGAAAAATAGCGTTTCGAGAAAGTTCGGGGCTACGCAGTCGTCGCTGTCGATGAACGTCACGTATTCGCCGCGCATAATCTTGAGCCCCGTATTGCGTGCTTCGGAAAGTCCCTTGTTCGGCTGCCCGATGAGCCTGAAACGTGCATCGGACGAGGCGTAACTGGCGGCGATTCTTGCACCACCGTCGGTGGAACCGTCATCGATGATGATGGCCTCGAAGTCCGAAAAAGTCTGTGCAACGAGACTGTCGAGGCAATCCTTGATGAACGCCTCTGTGTTGTACAGCGGAATGATGACGCTTATGGCTCTCGATTTTACGGCTTGCACGTTTCTCCTTCGTTCTCGTCCATAAATCCCTTAAGGGCTTCGACCCAACCGGCGCGGACAAATGCTCCCGCTTGCACCAAATCTTTCTGCGCTTTTTCGTAAGTCTTGAGAATCTGATTGTACTCGGAAACATCGCGGACCATTTTTACGTCGTTGTGCAGCTTCTTTTCTAGCATGTCCTGTTTCCACTGAGCGACATCGGCAAGCCCCTTGCACGAGGCGTCGAGACTGTCCAGATACGCGGGCACGGTATCGAGGAACGTTTTTTCGTAGGGCTTTGCTTTGGTCTTGGCTTCTTTTACGAGTGCTTTTTGTGAAGTTACGTTCTTGCGCAATTCTCCCATGAGTCTAACGATTCGGATAAAATCAACTTGCGGCCAGATGAGGCTGAACGGCCACATTTTTTTCCAGTGAAATTTAAAAATGGACTCGTGCGCGGTATTCTTGGCGCGAATCATCTCCTTAAGGTTGTTATAGATGATTTGGGACGGTATTTTGTTGATATCTTCGCTCATATATGAAGAATATAAAAAATAGGGGCGTGTGTTCTCTAATTTTACTTTAATTTTTCTTGTTTTTTTTAAATTAAAGTTTAAATTGTTTTTGAAACGTCTTTTTTAAAGGAACAATATGGATAGAAAGAAAATGAAGATTCTCGTCGTGGTTGACGTAGTCATCCTCGTCGCACTCATCATTATCCTGATGACGCTTAAGGGCGGTTATGAGGAACAGGCAAAACGCACTGCAAACGAACAGGAATCGGCTTATTTGGAACAGAATACGCAGGTTCTCGTGGAACAGTGGCGCTCCATCGATCAGTACAGCATGGCTTGGAAACTTGTTCATACGGTACTCTCCGGTGCAAAGACCGAAGGCGCATTCAATACGAGCATTGCCGCCATCGAAGCTGACAAGGATGCTCGATTCAAACAGGTTTCCCACGTTTATACCAGTGCTGGCATCAACGACGCTGTGCAGAACGGCATATTCCAGAAGGCTGGTCTTGCCGAAGGTACCATCCTCCTCAAGAATGACAAGGGCGTCAAAGAGGTGGCCTGCGGTAAGGATTGCGTTATCAAGTTCGAATTTGCCAAGGGCAAGCTCAAGAGCCTTGACTACAGCGCCTTGGTTCAGTTCAATCTTGCGAACAAACTTAAAATCGAAAAACCGGGTGAATATCATTTCGAATAAGGGAGAACGTCATGAATTTAAAGAATATTTCCATTGCTCTTACCGTTCTCGTCTTTGGTGTTATTGCCATGCTCTTCATGCAGAAGGGTAACTATGTCAACCAGGCTAGGGAACATTACGAAGCTACGACGGCCAAGTCCTTCAAGGGAAATTCCATGGTCCTTGAACTGGTCAACAACGCAATTGACATGAACAAGTCCACTTGGGCAATCGCTTGCGAAGCCCTCCAGACGGTCAAGAATACTCAGGACATGGCAAGGCTTGAAGCCAAGTTCTTCCCGGCCACCAAGGGCTCAAACAGCATTGCGAACAAGACTCGCCGTTTCGAGGCCAGTTCCGCTAACGTGCTTCTTTCGACATTTGCCAAGGTCGAAGAAGACAAGAAAACGGGCGTGAAGAGCCTTGCCGGCCTCCAGTCCGTTGACGTGAGCGTCTTGCTCGGTAATGTTGCCGTTCCGGTCGCCGAAGAATCTGCTGACGAAGGCGAAGAATAATTCCCTTCTCCAGTGCTGTTCAAACATCCTGGCCCTGCGATGCACTGTGTTGCGTCGAAGAGTGCCGGGATATTTCTTTTTTGATTGTCCATTAAGCATTGAATAGTGTATATTTGATGCCAGGGCAATGATAAAAATCTATAACGAAAAGGAGGAAGTTCTTATGATTCAGCCAGTTAACGGAAAATTTGAAATGCCGCAGCTCCCGTATGGGATGGCAGATCTTGCACCGGTGCTTAGCCAGGAGTCGATGCTGTTCCATTTTGGCAAGCATTTGCAGACGTACCTGAACAACTTGAATGCGCTTTTGCCAGGAAGCGCCTTTGAAGGCAAGTCCATCGAAGAAATCGTGAAAACCTCAGAAGGCGGCGTATTCAACAATGCGGGGCAGTTCTTGAACCATGCATTGTATTTCTTGCAGTTCAAGGCCGCTACGATGAACAACGTCCCGACAGGGAGTATAGCCAAGGCTATTGTCCGTGATTTTGGTTCCTTTGAAAAATTCCAAGAAGAATTCCAGGCAAAGGGAGCCTCGCTTTTCGGTTCCGGTTGGGTATGGCTTTCTGCTGACGCTAATAGTAAGCTCGTGATTACGCAAGAGGGCAATGCGCAGAACCCGATTACCAAGGGGCTCAAACCGCTCCTCACGTTCGATGTGTGGGAACACGCCTACTACATCGACTACCGCAACCGCCGGCCGGATTATCTTAAGGCGATGTGGAGTATCGTCAACTGGGACGAAGTTAATAATCGATATTAGTGTGGCAAATTCTTGGGTAACACCAATTTTAAGATAATCGGCACGAACACCATAATTAGTACCTGCGCCACAATAAAGCACACCACCTGCGAATGGATGAACATTGGCAGGAACGGGGGCTTGTGGCCGTCGGGAATCATGGTGAAATACACGAATGTAACCATTGCTGCCGTGATAATCGGCGTGTAAATCAAGTTTGAAGCGAGAGATTCCACGAAATGAGTCTTTAGAGTCCGCGG
This sequence comes from uncultured Fibrobacter sp., assembly GCA_946415675.1. Classification (GTDB taxonomy): domain Bacteria; phylum Fibrobacterota; class Fibrobacteria; order Fibrobacterales; family Fibrobacteraceae; genus Fibrobacter. The sequence continues at coordinate 4,832 of CAMKTL010000025.1, read as the reverse complement.
TTGCAAGTGAAACTTGCGGGCGAGGGCCGCGTTCACTTTGGGAATCGGCACGATGAGCCCAATTGCAAAGCTAATCGCGAAACTCAATGCGAAACATTCAAGGAAACCGATGACAGAGGCTATCACGGGCATTTCGGGCGGTCGATCCGCCATCAAGTTCCCGGTCAGCGAAAGTCCGAAACTCATCAGAATCGCCATGAAAAAAGCGACCTTGAAACCGATTCTTTTTTGTTCCAATTTTTTATCCATATACATTTTCTCCATCATTTATTCTGATTTTTTTTTCTCGATCAGTTTCCAGCCAAGCATGGGGCCGAACGGCAAATTGAATAGGAAGTTGACGTATGTCTTTTTTGAATTGAAAAAACGCCCGACTTCAACCTGGGCACAACCCATTAACCCAGTTCGAACAGATGCACCATAGTCAAACCCGGTCTGGGTTTTCCATCCGATTTCAGGCCCTACGGCCAAATCCAGTACGATGACCTTCAATAAATAGTGTACGTTTGGTTGCAAGAAAATACCCGCTTGATGCTCATCGTAGTCGTAAATATAACGGCTCCTGAGAGTCCACCAAAACTCATGCGTTGGCATCTTGTGGTTCTGATAGTCTTTGGGAGATCTGTAGATTAGAGTGTGCGCGGCAGGAAACATCCAGTCGATTCCGGCAGAAAACATGCCCGAGCCGCCTCCAACCGCAATGCCAAAAGGGAACGTCCAGATGTTCATGGCAAAAGTTTGTGCCGGAATTATGAAAAGGCAAAATGCGAGGATGATGTGTGAAAATCTAGGCATCGCTGTTATTCTCCTGTAAATTCCATTATGCTCCAGTAGCAGTTGCAAAGTCATTGGGTGTCAATTAAAATATAAATTGTTTTGGAGTTTACCGGATAGTTGTATATTTAAGTTATGGAATCGAGGTGTGATATGGATAATGAACTTACGCTTTTGATAGGGAAGGACGAAAAAATTCTCTATGCTGGCAAGCCCGACAAGAGGTGCTTCATTTTCGAATGCATCTTCAACCCGCTGCTTCCGTTTGCGCTTGTTTGGGCTCTGTTTGATTTATTCTTTATCAGGGCCGCTTTTTCTTCGGACAAGGCGAACGAGGCTGCCTTATTTATCGTTCCCTTCATGGCGCTCCACCTGATGCCTGTGTGGATTTACTTGGGCGGGGCGCTGCTCTCGTTCAGACGGTACCGCAATAAGGCCTACATCGTTACGGACAAAGGAATCTACGCTTCCGGAGGTGTCTTTGCCAGGACTTACCAGTCAAAGCCCTTCGCGGAACTTTCGCACGTGGATTTGCACCGCGGCATTTTTGACCAGTGGTTTGGCGTGGGCGATATCATCACGACCTCGGCACAGGCGAACCCGGCGACGCTGAACGGTCGCAGGACTTCTACCAATGCGGGCATTTCCATAGACAGCATTGCCAACTATGCGGAAGTGTACAAACTCGTGAAACAGCTGCAAGAAGACATCTACACCGATGTGATGTACCCGAACGACCTGCGACCCAAGGAAAATCACGGGTATAAATCCAGGTATCGCGGGTAGCCGTCTGGCACTACGCGGTTTTCACTATAAAACTTTCTTCATCCGTGTGCATTCGAAAACGCCGGATTGGTGAGTTTTTTCACCGGCGCTCTTGTAACCGAGTTTCTCGTAAAAGCCGATGGCCTCGATGCGGCTGTCGATGATAATCTGTTTGTAGCCGCATTCGTCAATCCATTTTTCGGCTTCGCGCACGGCCATGGCGCCGAGCTTTTGCCCGCGGTATTCCGGCAGAACGACCACGCGGCCGATGGTTGCCGTGTCAGCGTCAAACTCGTAGAAACGGCAGGTGGCGACCGGATATTCGTCGTCCAGCAAGACTATGTACTTGGTGCCGTCGCAGTCGTGCTCGTCGAACTCATCGCGGAGCGAAATGTGGTGCTGCCGGTTCATGCCCTGGATGCGCACGGAGTATGCGCCCGCACGTTGCCATTCTTCTGTTGCCCGGAGAACATTGATATCCATTGAAATGCCTTTGCGGTTTACGATCGCAAAAAAAGATTAATCCAGCTTGTCAAAGAAAATCTCGCCGTCTTGCTGGACGATAGTGATGGTGTGTGCCCCTTTGTTGCCCATGTCGTTGTAATGAACGAGGTATCTGCCATTGCCAAGAGGTTCGATTTTTTCGATTTCGTGGATGTCTTTGCCATCTTGCGCATTGCTGCGGAATTTCCAGACCGCATAACCGCCACCATCGCTGAACTCGTTGTCGTACGCTTTTGAAAGCTCTTGGGCGAGACTCTTTGTGCAATACTTAGCAATGACGGAATCGTTCGCAAACTCGTTTCCGAAGATATGTTTGCTGTAGAAAGTCTGGATTTTTGCTATGGCTTTGGCGTCGAAAGTATTGCGGCTTGATTCTTGCTGGACTGTGGCGGGCTGGTTGTTAACGGCGACCTGTTGTTGGGCTTGTTTGTCGCTACAGGAGAATGCTGTTGCCGCGGTCAATAGAATTAAAATCTTTTTCATGATGAGTAATATAGCTTATAGTTTGTATTTTACAGAATTTTGATTTTTGCTAAGGTAAAATGGATATCGGCGTTCCATCTTTGACGGCGTCGTAGATTTCTTCGATTTCGTCGTTGGTGACAGCGATGCAGCCGGCAGTCCAGTCCTTCCACTTGTGCCAGAATTTAAAGAGGAAAGCGGGAATCTTGTTCGGGTAGCCGTGAATCATGATGTCGCCGCCGGGTTCATAATTGCCTTCTTTCGCGGCCTTGATTTGCTCCGCGTTCGGGTACGAAACCTTCAGTGATAAGTGAAAGACGCTTTTGGGATTGTGTCTCTCGATGGTGTAATTGCCCTCGGGCGTCTTGTTGTCACCGGACTTGATCTTCGCACCCACGGGATTCTTGCCAAGCGAAATCCTGTACGTCTTGACAACTTTATCACCGTTGCGCAAGTGCATCTGGCGTTTCGCCTTTTCTACGAGAATGTTGTCGATGGGTGAGGAGAGCATGGCTTTGGGGGATTCCTTATCCGATGAACAAGATAACAAAAGAAATGTTAGTAAAAGTAGGAGTATTCGTTTGATTTTCATCGCATGTAAAAGTTAAAGCTGAAAAATTTTATTTATTCGACAGTTTCTACGAAATCGCCCGGATTGTAGATAGACCAGTCATTTTGGTATTTGAAATTGTTGTCGGCTTCTGTATTGATTGTGGACTTGTATTTATCTACCAGGTACTGTGGGCATTCGACTTCTTCTAGCCTGTGCTTGGGCATATTCGCTCCGTAGAACCAGTTGGCAGACCACAGGCAGCCTTCGAGCAGGTTGTCTTCTCCGTCGAAAGCGACTTGGCACTTTTCCCGAATACATTCCTGGATCTCTTCAGGCTTGCTGCTTTCATAACCGAGCTTGTTGTAACATTCCGCTGCGAATCCCCCGTATGGTTCCCCCCATTTGGTGTTGTTATTCGGGACCATCTGTGGGAGGACATCGTATGCTCCGTTGCCGCTGCCCGGAATCATCAGGTCAACCTGTGTACTTTGGCCGTCGGAACCTTGTGCCAAAACCATGACAATCATGTGCTTGCCCTTGATGCTTGGGGTGGTTGACGTTTTCGTGTATTCTGATTCTCCGGTAAACTGTATATGGAAGCACTTTCCGCACAGGAGTTCCTTTTCGGAGTAGCCGGCCGCAAAACCGTAGGCGAGCGTGTCGTTTACGGCTACGGGAGCCATGTCAGTACACGTGAATGCTCCCTGGGAAGGAGTCTTGTAACCGCAGGCGTTGGGCACAGCGGAGTATGTTCCGGAGGTGCTTCCCTTTGCCAGCGTGAATGCCGGAATCTCGTAACTATGCACGCTGCAACTTTTGGATGCGCCATAGGAGTCCTTGTACGGGTTTGCCCCGAATTTCTTGAACAGTTCGGGGTCCGAGCAGTTGGGGCGGCAGGCGTCCCAGTAGGCGGCTGCAAATCCTGCGGCGCCGCTTTCCTGAATATTCTTGTATTTGGCGACGGGGTAGTTCTTTATCGCCTTCAAATTTCCCCTGTCCTTGATGGTAGGGCCAGTCTTAATGGCGACTTCGCTGGAGGAGGATTCCTCTTGTGAAGAAGATGAAGATTCTGGTTGAGGATTTACACTTGAGGAGGAATCATCTCCGCATCCGTAGAAAGCGAAGATTGCTGCAGATAGCGAGGCTAGGAAAAATTTATTCATAGGTTTGATTCCTTTTGGTAAGGACTTTGTTAAAAATAACATTTTTTGGGAACTTGCTATATGAAGGGGGTCACAGCAGGGGCCTGAAAAATTTTTTGTTGACTCTTTTTTTACGAGAAAAGGATATATTTTAATTACAAACCTATTATCAAAAAGAGGACTCTTATGAAAACAAGAAAAGCTTTATTGGCGATAGCGGCCGTGACTGCTGTTTGTTTCGCATTCTACGGCTGCGATGACAGTGCCTCTTCAGGGTCTGATGAGACGGGATCGGGATCCGGCTCTGGATCTGGTAGTGTCGTTTCGTGTTATGTGGAATTGCCCGGTGGGAACGGTTCCGCGTCTTGTTCCGAGGTTCCGACATCCTATAGGACTACGGACAAATTCAAGGAAACCTGTGAAGCGCAAAACATAGAAGGCGTCTCTAAGGCCACTTTTGGCTCGGGATGTCCCGCCGGAGGAAAAAAGTGCGACCAGGGCGGCGGTATAGTTGCCTATTACTATGGGGCGGCCGCCGAAGTCAATTCCTGTTTGGGTGAATAAGGCTTTCTAAGGTTTGATGGTTATCGGGGTTCCGTCTTTGACGGCGTCGTAGATTTCTTCGATTTCGT
>CAMKTL010000024.1:0-56602 GCA_946415675.1 uncultured Fibrobacter sp. | reverse complement strand
CTAGCGTTGCATCCTCCAGTTCTGTCGCTTCTAGCTCTAGCGTTGCATCCTCCAGCTCTGTTGAATCCAGCTCCAGCGTGCAATCCTCCAGCTCTAGCGAAATCGTCGTGTCTGCTTGCATCGCTTTTGTGAACGGCAAAGGCTATTACGACAAGAACTGCTACAACTCCGGCTTAAGACAAATGGCCGCTGGCAAGTGCTACACCATGAATCCGGATCGCGTTCGTGAAGGCGTTCCGCAGTGGATTAACGAAGAAGCCACCCAGACATGGTGGTGGGTCGAAACGCCGTGCGATGCCTCTTTTGTTAAGAAGGCTCTTGGCCGCGACAATGGCACGACGCGTGTCGTTACTGCCGCCGAAGTCAAGGCTAACATGGCTATCGTGAACAACACTCTGAACATTACTACGACCTCCAATGGCACTAAGTCTGTGAAGGTATTCGATGTTCGCGGTAACATGCTCCTCTCCGAAACATTCTACGGTGCTTCCATGAGCATGGATATGTCGAAGTTTGCGGGCAAGGGTGCTGTGATTGTTCGCCTCTCCGAAGGCCGCAAGGTCCTCGCTACGAAGCGCGTTGCAGTTCGCTAATGCGCTAACGATTTAATGTCAAAGTGAAAAGGGCTTCCTCGAAAGAGGAAGTCTTTTTGTATGTAGGGGAGAAAACAAAAAGCCCGCCTTACAGCGAGCTGATTTTGCTAGAGGAGATTCCGGCTCAAGGCCGGAATGACGTTTTGCGTTACTTGTAACTTTCTACTTCCTACTGCTCAATGCCTATGGCCTTACCTTGTTCGCACGTTCGAGTTCGCGGGCGTTGATGATGAGCATCTGCAAGCGGTTCTCGATGTTTGCGAAACTGGTATCCGGATCGTAGTCGAGACTCAGGATTTGCACGTGCGGACAACGTTCCTTCACGGCCTTCGTGAGTCCGCGGCCACTGATGTGGTTTGCGAGGCAGGCAAACGGCTGCACAATGATGAAGCTGTTGATGCCGTGCTTGGAGTTGTACAGAATTTCTGCCGGGATGAGCCAGCCTTCGCCCGTGTTGTACGTCGGGTCGATAATGCCATCGAGGTAGTTCACGAGCTCGAAGCAGTCGGCGTGATGTTCATACAGCTTGAACGACTGCATTGTCTTCTTGACGGTTTCTGCGGCGTGGGCGAAAAGCCTTGATGTGACACCGCCTTCAAGTCGGTCGCTAATCGGGTTGGCCGAGAATCCGCGCTTGAGCTTTTCCCTGCGGACAACTTCATCGACGCGGAAGAAGTCGGTCATGCCGTTCAGATAAACTTCCATGCCGTTGTCCATGAGATAGTCCTCGATGTGACCGTTTGCGCTTGGGTGGAAGTTCATGAGAATTTCGCCAAGCACGGCAACGCGCGGCTTGCGGATGCCCTTCTGGCGGCTTTCCGTGATTTCGACCTTGTTGAATTCTTCGATGCAAGTGCGCAACATCTCGACAAGGCGCTTTGGCGTGCCGATTTCGGTTTTCTTGAGCGTCGCTGCCGTCTTCATCAGTTCCGGCATCCACTTGGAGTAAATCTTCTTGGTGTCGCCCTTGTTGATTTCGTAGGGGCGGAGTGCGCGGTACATCGTTTCGATGGCGTCCATGAAGACGAGACCCCAGAGCACATGGAGGCGGAAGTCAAGCCCGAGCTGGAATCCCGGATGCATACCGGTGGTGTCGAGGCCCGTAGTGATAATGGAAACGTCCTTGTAGCCGGCTTCGTCAAGCGCTTTACGGCCAAGTACGGAATACTGCACGGCGCGGCAGTTTTCGCAGTTCTTGGCAAGGCACATCGAAACTTCGGTTTGCGGAACGTTCGGGTGTTCTTCGAGCCACTTGAGGCATTCGCCGATGTTGATTTGGCAGGGGAAGCAGATGTCGTTGTGCACGTACTTCTTGCCGAGTTCAATAGCGCGTTTGTCTGCAACCGGGAGGTAATCCGAGAGGTAGCCCTTGCCCTGGATGTAGGAACTGGCGAGAATGGCAAAAGCGGGCGAGAGGTTCGGCGTCAAGATGATGCGCTTTGTCTTGTCGCTTGCCAAGAACGGTGTGTGAAATTGCGGTTCGTTTGAAGGCGGCTTATCGGGCAAGTTTGCTGCGCGGCGGGCCTTCACGGTTTCGATAAAGCTCTTGATGCGGATGCCGACCGGGCCGCGGGCGTCACCTTCGTCGAGCTTAAGCATGAGCATTTCTTTGTTAGAATCGCGGTGCATCATGCGCATCATTTCGTCGGTCAACACGGCGTCGTGACCGCAACCGAAGCTCACAATCTGTGCAAGTTCCACGTTCGGGTCTCTCGACGCAATCATCGTGGCGCCCAACATACGCAAGTGGAATGTATTTTTCATTTCCATGCGGGTGTGGCTCGGAACGTCCTGGTCATACACGCCCGGGAGCGATTCTGTTGTCAGAACCGGGATGCCCATCGCCGTGAAATGGCTTGCAATGTTGTGGTTGATGAGCATGTCGGCGTGGTAGGGACGGCCCGCAATCACCACGGCAAAACTGTCTTTTGCCTTCACTTCGTCGAGAATCTTCTGGCCTTCTTCGAGGAGCGTGGTGCGGTAATTGTTAAGAGCCTTTTCGCCTTCGGTGACTGCCTTGTCCAAAGTCTTTCTGTCGATGTTCCAGTTGTCGTGGAACCAGTCGATAGTCTGGCTTCGGCGGAGTTTCGTGTTTGCCCAGTGGAAAATCGGCTGGTCCATCGGGACACCGTAATTCTTTTCTGGTTCGTCCGTATTCTGGCAAATGTTCGGATAACCTTGTACGACAGGGCAGACCGTCGTGGCATTAAACTTGGTGTGGTCGCTGGGGAGCGAAATCATCATCGGGAAGAAAATCCTATCGACTTTCTTGTCGATGAGGCTGAGCACATGGCCGTGGACGAGCTTGGCGGGGAAGCAGACTGTATCTGACGGCACGCTGTGGAGCCCGGCTTCAAACATCTTGTAGTCGCTCTGGCGGCTCACGACGACCGTATAGCCGAGAGATGTGAAGAACGCTTTCCAGTAGGGGAGGCTGTTCCAGAATTCGAGGACGCGCGGGATGCCGATGGTCTTTCCGTTCTGCGGCAGGAGAATTTGCGGGGCGTAGTCCTTGACCAAAAGCTGGTTCGTGCGCTTGATCATGTCCGGCACGGACTGCATTTTCTTGTTGATTTCGGCAATGAGCTTCTTGGTGGCCGGATCGTTCGGGTCGGCGGTGACTTCACCGCGTTCGCAGCGGTTGCCTGTGACAAAGCTCTGGCCATCGCTAAAGGTGACGATGGTGCGGGAGCAGTGGTTGGTGCAGTACTGGCAAAGCTGTCCCGGCTGGTTGTGCCAGCTGAAGGTGCGCATCGCTTCGAGGCCGATAAACTTGCTTTTGAGTTCCGGGTCGGTCTTGCGCTTTTCTTCCATGAATTTCTTCGTAAGGAGCGCGATACCGATAGCGCCCATTTCGCCCGGGCGTTCCGGACGGATGGCCTTGAGGCCCGTATATTGTTCGAATGCGCGGAGAACGGCGTTATTCTTGAACGTACCGCCCTGCACCACGACCTTCTTGCCGAGCGTGTTCAGGTTGCGGATGCGGATGACCTTCGTAAAGACGTTGTTGATGATGGAGCGGCAGATACCCGCGATGATGTCTTCGGGCTGCTTGCCGTCGCGCTGTTCCGTGATGATGGAACTGTTCATGAACACGGTGCAGCGGCTTCCGAGCTGGGACGGACTCTTGGAATTGAACGCCATGTCCGCAATCTTTTCCATCGGGATGCCGAGGCTGCGGGCGTAAGTTTCGATGAACGAACCGCAACCCGAGGAGCAGGCCTCGTTCAGGATGATGCCGGTGACGACACCGTCTTGTACGGAGATGGCCTTCATGTCCTGGCCGCCGATGTCGAGGATGAAGCTCACGTCGGGGCAGAGGCGCTGGGCGGCGTTCGCGTGGGCGACCGTTTCTACCGTGTGGTAGTCGGCGTGGACGGCCTTTGCGAAAAGTTGTTCGCCGTAACCGGTTGTACCCACGCCCAAGATGTTGAGCTTCACGCCGTACTCTTCGTAACGGTCGGCGAGGTCCACCATGGCGCGCTTCAACACGGCGAGCGGTTCACCGTCGTTGCTGGCATAGAATCCGTCGATGACCTTTTCGTTTTCGTCGAGAAGCACGAACTTCGTGGTTGTAGAACCGGCGTCAATGCCCAAGTAGGCGTTGATGGTCGAACCGGAAGGCGGCTGCGGATAATGGTTGTCCGCCATCTTGTGTTCTTCGAGGAACAGCTTGTATTCGGCTTCGTTCTTGAAGAAAAGATCGGATGCGGCCTTGGCCTTGTTTTCGGCCTGGCGAGTTTCGCTAAAGTGGACGAGTGCGTCGAGCGAACCCTCTTCGCGGTACATGCATTCCTGGTTCGCGAACATGGAACCGTTAGCGAGTGCGGCGCCCATGGCGACGAGCACTTCGGAATGTTCCGGGACAATCGCCTGTTCGTCAGAGATGCCCAAGCGTTCCTTGAATGCGCGAACGAGAGTCGGGTTGAACGTCAACGGGCCACCTTCGAAAATGACAGGCGGCTTGATTTCCATGCCCTGGGCGAGGCCGCCGATGGTCTGCTTTGCGATGGCGTGGAAACTCGAAAGCGCGATATCTTCTTTGGCGATGCCGTTATTGAGCATCGGCTGGATGTCCGTCTTGGCGAACACGCCGCAACGGCCCGAAATTTCATAAACCTTCTGGCCACGCTTGGCGTAGCTTTCGAATACTTCAGTCTTGATGCGGAGGAGTTCCGCCACCTGGTCGATAAATGCACCCGTACCGCCAGCGCAAACACCGTTCATGCGCATGTCGGAGGCGATGAGCTTACCGGTGGTCTTGTCTTTTTCGAAGAAGACAACTTTGGCATCTTGGCCGCCGAGTTCTATGGCGACTCTGGATTCGGGATAAGTGGCACGTACGGCAAGTGCGTTTGCGACTACTTCTTGTACAAAAAAGGCGTGCGTAGCTTCGGCAAACGGCTGACCGCCGCTACCGCAGAAAGCGACCCTGAAGTTCTTGCCCGGGAAAAGTGCGTGCGCCTCGCGCAACACCTCATGGACTTTTTGCGCCTGCATGGCATTGTGGCGCTGATAAGTATAATGCAAAAGCTTAGATGTCTCGGGATCGACTACAGCAATTTTCACGGTGGTGGAGCCAACATCGACCCCAACCCATAAATCGTTCAATGAAGTATTCATAGTGTGCCAAATTTAGCTTTTTTTCATTTTTTGAAAATGTTTTTTGGCGTTTATGGCGATAAAATGCACAATTTGGGGGATTTTAGGTAATTGCTCGCATGTGCAGATTGTTGTAGGGCGCCACGCAAAGCAAAAAGAGGCCCAACGGCCTCTTTTTATACGCACTTCAGGGTGGACTCTCTGTTATTTGATAGAAAGTGCCTTGGCAACGCCGTCTTCCGAAACGCCTATCGAACGAAGGTATTCGGCAATTTTCTTGTCGCGTGCTGCGTTTGCAACTTCGTTTTTCGCACGTTCGTCGGCAGCACCTTTAGCTTCTGCTTTAAGCCAAATTTCGGCTTCGATAGCTTCGTCAGCGTGTTTATCGAACATATGTTTTCACCTTTCTAAAAACTTTCACCGAATTGCAGTCCAATTCTGAGTAGCGAAACAGCCCCGCCTAGTGAAATTGCTACGCTGAAGCGGGGCGAAAAGAAGTTCATTTCTCTACGTGACGATTTTGTCGAAGGGCTTCAAGCTCGGATTGTATTTCAGTAATCAACGATTCAGAAAGACCCTTGGCTCGCAGAACGGCTTCTGTATCGACTTTATTTTCTTCACGTTCTTGTTCTCGCCCTTTAGCTTCTGCTTTGAGCCAAATTTCGGCTTCGATAGCTTCATCAGCGTGTTTGTCGAACATATGTTCCTCCAAGGCTTTAAGCAGTTCAGGGCTTATGCGGCTTACGCGCAAACGGTTGAGCGCGTCCCTAAAGATTGGGTCCTTCGATTCGGGAACTTCAAGAGGGCCTTGAGACAAGAGTTTCAGCCAGTAGTCCTCACGTGAACTGACGTTCTTGCGAATCCTCTTAAAGTTCGGCAAGTCAACCATAATATACTTATTTTTTGTGAAAACAGGAAGAACCCGATGTGTTGAGTCGCTATGGTGAACTTCGTCCTCGCTATAGACCGTCCAGGTATCCTTAAAAATTTCCTTTGACTTGAGAATCGAGAAATTACAAAGCCAGATGGATACCGTTTCGGGAAGTTCATAGAAATGGACCTTACGCTCCTTTTCGTCCATCAGTTTAAAATACATCGAGCGGTTATATTCGTATTTGCCTCGTAACGTTTGATAGGAATTGTAGAGTTGGAGACGGTCAAGAAAGAATGGATGGCTACGATTTTGCAACTCAATATTAAAATAACGGTGATCCTTGGTGGTTACCCACACGTCAAGGCGTGCGGAATCATCTTCCGGCATGAAAACGTCAATGGGCTTTTCGAACTCGTAGTCGAGATCAATGATTTCGTGGTCGCGGTCTAGCCCAAGCAAGCAGTTGAGCATATCGCGTATGGTGTCCTTGTCATCCATCAGCACACGGAACGTTTCACTGTAATACGGGAGTAAGAATTCTTCTCCCTGCGCGTTCGTGACGATGTAGTAGGCTTTCTTTTCTGAAATCGTATTATTTCCGGTCATTTACATTCCTTTAGGGGATGGGTATAATTTGGTCCCTATACTATTAACACGCATTTTTCGGTCATTTGTCCCAAGAATTCTTTGTAAAATATTTTTAGGCAGAAGCGGGGCATGCGCTGACAATGTCATTTGCCCCTCTTATTTGAAAGAAGGTGATGCTCATTCCGATTGGAGGTATATTTCCTACGATTACATCTCTTCCAATTATTATGATGGTTGTTCCAGCGCTTTCCGCTTAATCCGCAACATCGGCAATAACGCCAAGGGGACCGAAGTCAAGTCTAATTCCCAAGAATAATTTTTTATTGTGTTTGCACAATTTCCTATTCACCATGCTATAATCACGAGTAACTATTAACTATCAACTAGTAACTACTTCACAAAATTCTATCTTATCTCCTGTGAATAAGAAATATATTATCCCTGTCGTTATTTTTTCGATTTTGTTGTTGCTCCCGTTTGGCGTGCAGGCTGTTGCCGACTTGCGTGGCGAAAAGCGCTTCCAGCCGTTTGACATTTTCAAGGACGTGGTTTACACTCCGATTGTGCGCGAGAAAAAGGTCGCTGCGGCTGCGGACTCGCTGGATGTCAAGTGGCGTGCGGCTCGCGAGGCGATTGCGGCTGGAGCAGAGACGGCTGATGCTTTGGAACCTGTGACGTCTTCGCTTTCGGACTTGGAGGCGGCGGTGCTTTCGGTGAATACGTATGCCGAACTTGATACCGCTGAAGCGCGTTACAAGAGCCTCAAATTGGCGGATACGCTCATATCGAAGCTGGAGGACGAACCGGAATCGTTCCCGCAGGCGGATTCTTGCATCAAGGCTCTCGTGGCTGACCTTGGTCATGTGTCGCTGTGGCGTGCGTTCTTGGACGTGAAACATTACGGCGTGTGGACGAGCCGCTATTTGCGTGCTTTTGAAAATAAGATTGACGATGAGAGCGCTATTGTGCTCTCGTTGCGTCCGAAGTATCAGCTTGCGGTTTGGAATCTCTTTAGTGATCCGGGCGAGAAGGTTGTTCTTGGCGCTGCTGGCGATTGCATCGGTGCGGGCTGTGGACGCGATACCGCCGCGGCTTCCGACCGTTGGCTTTTCTACCGCCAGGATGTGGAATTCCTGGTGCAGCCGTCTCCGCTGGATGTGCGCAGTGCAAAGCTCGACAATCCGGTGAAGGCGATTGAACGGTTCCGCGACCAGCTCAAGGCGAAAGGCGTGGAACTCTTGGTGGTGGTGACTCCGGGCAAGCCGAGCATTTATCCCGAACGCTTGACGGGCAAGAATTCGGATGCCGCCGGAACTGCCGCGGTTGGAAATGCTGCCGCCGTCGGGAATGCCGCTGGGCTCCAGTCGCACGGCAAGAAGATTTTGGATTCGCTCACGCGTGCTGGTTTTAACACGGTGGATTTATATACGCCGCTTTTGGCTGCGAAGTCCCGCGATTCCGAAGAAGGTCCGCTTTACCTGAACGATGACACGCACTGGACCCCGCGCGGCGCTGAGCTAGCTGCTGCTGAAATCGCGAAGAAGGTCCGCGAAATGGTGGATGCAGGAACTGTTAAATTCCGCGAAAAGGATGAAGTGCGCTACATTGCCGCCGATTCCCTTGCGGACCGTATGGGCGATGTGGGCGAGATGAGTGGGCTTAACAAGTTCAATGTGTTCAAGGTACAGAAAGTGACGGGACACGTTGTTTCGCAACAGAATATCAAGGAACGCACCGAAAAACTCCCGATGGATACTGCTTGCGTTGCTGCTGCTAAGAATGCTTGCAAAAAGAACGATTCTTGCTTTACGGCTCAGTCCGCGCTTTGTGAACCAGACACCGTGCTTTACGACACTACAATCACTCCCTTTAAGGATGATTTCCGCAAGTCCGAAATCTTGATTCTCGGTGACAGCTTCAGCCGCATTTACCAGACCGATTCCCCTGTGAACGCCGGTTGGATTGCGCATTTCGCGAAGAACGTAAACCGACCGGTAGCTTCCATCGTAAGTGATGGCGGTGCCTCGACGCTCGTCCGTGAAAAGCTTGCCCGCAAGGCAAGTGTGCTCAAGGGCAAAAAGCTCCTCATCTGGGAATTCGTCGAACGCGACCTCCGCTTCGGCGCCGAAGGCTGGAAAAACGTGGAATTTTAGAGGAAAGACGAAAGAATGTGAAATTCTAATGCTTTGGTCATCCTGACACCGTAGGTGGAAGGATCCAGTAAAGCTCACTGGATTCTTCGCCATCAAATGGCTCAGAATGACGTTTTAAAAACCTAACACCTAACCACTAACCACTATTTACTAACCACTGTTTACTAACCACTGCTTATGCCAAGACATGGAACCCCAACGCCGGGACAGGCGATTCTCGAAGGAATTGAATGGCTTAAAATCGACAAGCCGGAATTTGCACGCAGGGTGGGCGTTTCTGTAGAAATGCTCGACCAGCTGATTGCAGGTGAAATCAGCATCTCGACGGAAATCGCGAATGCGCTTGAATCCGTGACCGGGAGCCCCGCTGCCTACTGGAAAATGCTCGAACGCAAAAGCAAGGCTGCGAAATAAAGAATGTTTCAGCCGACCCCGGCATCCCGGAATAAATCCGGGACAGGCTCTGGTCGGGGTGACAATTCGCATGACGTCATGCGGTATCGCCTTTGTGCATCGTCATTCCGAAGGGCGTAGCCCTGAGGAATCCAGTTAAGTTTTGAGTGGATCTGTCACTGGATCCTTCCCCCGGCTCCCCGGAACAAGTCCGGGGCAGGCTCCGGTCGGGGCTAAAGACTGAAAAGGCTTCGCACTTTTATATCATTCAGGATGACATTTCGCGCTGTCATTCCCGGCTTGACCGGGAATCTCCATACTCTATTTTTGTATACTTGACTTGTAAATAATTAAAATTTTGATTTTGCGATATGAATATTAAAGATGCAGTCTATTTCATGTGCGACCTCGCCAAGGGCGAAGCCGAACAGTTCGATGTTATCGCTTCCAATGCGCATTCCGAAGGGCTTTCTGTTTTTCAGGGACAGGTGCAGAATACGGAAATATCGGATTCCGTCGGGCTTGGTGTTCGCGTCATCAAGGACGGACGCCCGGGTTATGCGCACACGGAACGCCTTACTGACGAAGCGCTCCGCCAGACGCTCAAGGACGCTCTTTGCCACACGCAGTGGACCGAAAAAATCGACATTACGCTCCCCAAGGCGGTAGAACTCCCGAAGGGTGAACCGAACTACAATCCGGCGTTGGAATCGTTGGACCTTTCGACGATGAAGAACTTCTGCATCGAACTCGAAAAGGCGACGTTTGCGAAGTCCAAGGAAATCGAGAACATCCCGTATCTCGGTGGCGATATCGAAAAAGAGTATTCAATCGTTGCAAACAACACGGGGCTTTTTTACGAGGCTCGTTCGAACTGTGCCTCTGCTGGTGCCGGAGCCGTGGCAAGCCGGGATGGCATCAAGAAACTTGGCAACTTTGTAAAGAACGGCCGCGACTGGAACGAATTTACGGTCGAAGAAATCGCAAGCAAAACCGCCGAATACGCCACGGAACTCTTTGGCGCCCAGAAAATCGAAGGCGGAAAGATTCCAGTCGTCCTTTCGGAACGCATCTCGGCACGCTTCCTAGGCATGTACAATCAGCCGTTCTTCGCCGAAACCATGCAGAAAGGTCAGTCCCGACTTGATGGCAAGGAGGGCGAAAAGATTGCAAGCGACGTGTTTTCTCTCTGGAACGACCCGGTTGGCGAAATGTTCGAACACAAGTTCTACTTCGACTCCGAAGGTTGCGCGACAAGGCGGGTCAAGGTGGTCGAAAACGGCGTCTTCAATTCCGCCCTTTACAACCTTGAAACGGCGTCCAAAGCCAAATGCGAAACGACCGGCAGCGGCGCCCGCAGCTTTGGCAGCAAGATGTCCACGAGCTTCTACAACATGCTTGTGCCGCCGGGAACGATGACGACCGAGGAACTTCTAAAGCTTTTCCCGAAGTGCTTGCTCGTCGTGCGTCTGGAAGGTAATTCCGGCTGTAATCCTGTGAGCGGCGAACTCAGCATCGGAGCTCACGGCTTCTGGTGCGAAAATGGTTCAATCCAGCATCCGGTTGATGGCGTGACGCTTAGCGGGAACTTCTTCGACATCCTCAAGAACATCGTGGCAGTCGGTAACGAATACCGCGACCCGTTCGCTATGTACAAGGTTCCTGCCCTTGCTGTTAGCGAATTGAGCGTGAGCGCTTAATTTCGCTGCATTTTATCCTCATTTTGCAAAAAAAGAATGCTGCAAGAATCGTGAATCAGGGGATGAGTCCTTTTTCAGGTCCGTGCAGCATTATGTTTGAGGTGTATTGTATTCTGTTTTAAAACTAAAACATTTTCTCACAATATAATTCGGATAAGGTCTATTTGGCAATAACCTAATGGAAATTTTTTATGAAAAATTTTTTTTAGGTATTTTGCATAAAATTTTAAATAAAATCGCTTGTTCTGAATTTTTTTGTTAACAATGTGTATATAAACTCTATTTTCTAAGATAAAATAGAAAAAATTATTTTACAATTTGCTAAAAGTGTGACTTGAAATTATATTCCGCTCAAACTGTAAATTCTATTAAGGGTAAGAATACATATAAATATGTATGTATAAATGTGTTGGGATGCAAAACACTAAAGTTGTAGATGTATCGCTTTGTCATGAATACTTTAATGGGAGCGCGTGTGGTCTAAAGGTTATCCCGTCGAGCAAGACTGCGGAAATCCTAAAAAACGAGCACTCCCAGTGTCGTATTTACGACGGAAAAGTGAAGCTTATTGCGCCTTTGGATGCCTTTAGGTGTGAATCGGTATTGTTTTTTTATGTCAAAGCGTCTATTGCTGAGGTCTGGAATGTGACCTGTTTTGACGGCATTGCGTACGACAAGTTTCCGGTGGTCGTTGTTTCAGAAAACGGAAATGTTGCCTTTGTGGGGCGTGACAAACGGTCCGTTCCCAATCTTGACCGCATGTTCGGCGTGATTTTCGGCCTTGAAATTCATGTGGGACCATCGAGAAAATTCGAATGTACGGTTACGATTCCGACAAAAAAAATGAGGTGGGGCTATTGCTTTTCTGGTTCGTATGCCGAGCGGAATTTGCAAATAAACGATTCTCTAAAGGCCGATGACCCGGTGCAGTTTGACTGCGTGGAAAAGACGTCGCATTTTTCGCTTTACGTGTCGCGGCGCGAAATCCCGATTGTGAGCGGGGCGCCTCCGCGGTTTCAACTGCTGGATTCCGCTACGTCCAAAGTGCTTATCAAGAAACTCCCGAACGCGAATGCCAAGTCTTTTATCAAGGCTCGACTGGACGACGGGACTCGGACGATTGTCGCGGAATGTTTAGTCGATCCTTAAACGTTGTTCGATAAATTTTATTTACATTTTTATTGCGTGCAATATCGTATCTTTTAGACGGCGTGTAACAATAGCGTTGCACCAAGAAGGAGCTTATGGCTAATTTAAAAATGTTCATCGACAAGATGACGAACCGAAAAAATTTCCAGCAGGATAGGGATTCCATTACTGTCGATTCCATTGAAATTGATTTCCCGCTTGTATTTGAAGGCAACGGCAAGATGTATTTTTGCAAGCTGGACCGTTACGTGTATGTCAAGGGCGCTCGCTACACCAAGGCCGATAAGAAAATCCGTGACTTTATGCTGACAGTGCGTTTCAGGAGAGGCTTTATGTCTGACGGGGCGTCTGCTCCGGCTTTTGCAAAGGCCTTTATCCCCGATGTCAAGAAGGGCGACGATGTCTATAATGCGGCTCCGTTTATCCATGACGGACTGTATATGCTTGCCGGCCAAACGGATGGCTGCAAGTTGAGCCGCGAAGAATGCGACGATATTTTGCGCGGAATCTGGAGAATTGCGGGCATGAACCGCCTTGTCGCCGGAGCCTCCGATCTCGGAATCCAGGTTTTTGCAGGGTCATCGGGGCATTGGGGTAACGACGGCAACGACTGCCGACACCTGTTCGAAGCGAAGTTCGAATACCGTTAAAATAAATTTGATTCCTTAGTGTTATCAATAGCGCCATCCTGAATGGATGACGCTTGTTTTTGCATGTTTTTCTTTTTTTGAATGAACGTTGGGGCCTTTTTTTATTTATCTTAAATAGTAAGAAAGAGGAAAGATTTTTGTGTATGAGAAAGTATGTTTTGATAGATTGGTTTAAGATAGCCCTGGGCAAGTTTAAGGGCTTTTTGGTGCATTCGAAAAGCATGTTTCTGCTTATTGCGGTTGGCCTGCTTTTGAATGTCGTCCCGGCCAAGATTGCTCTTGCTATCGGTTTGCCGCTTTATTTGGATTGCATTGGAACAGTGGTTACCGCCATGCTCGGTGGTTACCTGCCTGCGGTTGTCGTCGGTTTCGGAGTAAATGTCATTAACGGAATTTCGGAGCCGGTCGCCATGTACTATGGCGTGTTGAGCGTGCTTATTGCAATTACGGCCACGTTCTTTTTCCGTTGGGGATTTTTCAAGAAAGCGTGGAAACTGCTTATCGTCATCTTTTCGTTTGCGCTTATCGGTGGCGGTCTGGGCTCTGTATTTACTTATGCCATTTACGGATTCAATTTTGGAGAGGGAATCTCGGCGCCGTTCTCGATTGCGTTCCACGATGTGATGCATTGGGGAAGGTTCATATCGCAACTCCTCGCAGACTTTGTCATTGACGTGTTCGACAAGAGTGCCATCGTTGTGATTGCGGTCCTGATATTCCACTTTATTCCCCAAGAAGTCAAAGAAAAACTGAAAAAGATTTACAGTGACCCCAGCAGCAATGCCATGAACAGAATGGTCAAGCATTCCTTGCTGAACAAAGTCATTATAATCGTGATTGTTGCTGAAATTCTGTTGGGAAGTTTGGCCAGTACCATCGGATTTTTCCTGTATCGCAATAATTCCATCAATAACTTTATAAGTATCGGGAAAGGCGTGACTGAGGCCGCCATGGTGGCGGTCGATGCCGAAAAGGTGGATGACTATATTGCAAGGGGCTATGCAGTCGAAGGGTACCAGAAAACAAGGAGCATGCTTGAACGCATTCGCTCGAGTTTCTCGCAGACAAAGTTCCTTTATGTCTATCGGATAGAAAAGGATGGTTGCCATGTCGTATTCGATTTGGACATAGATGGAGAACCTGGCAGTGAACCCGGTTCCGTCGTGGCCTTTGACGAATCTTTCATGCCGTATTTGCCGACGCTTTTGGAAGGTGGCGAAATTGACCCGATTGTTTCGGACGACCAGTTCGGCTGGCTCTTGACGATTTATAGACCGATACGAAATGCGTCCGGCAAAACCGTTGCGTATGTCGCGGCAGACATTTCCATGGAATCGATTGTCCAGGATGAGGCGATGTTCTTCATCAAGTTGCTTTCGCTATTCTTTGGACTTTCGATTATCATCATGAGCATCGTCATCGAAGTGATGAAACGCGGTGTCGTGATTCCTGTGAACAAGATGTCTTTGGCCGCATACAAGTTCTCCTTGGATATCGGGCTTGCAAGCGGAATCGATTTTGAAACCGAAAGTGTTGACCTCGACGGTATCCACAATTCTGCAAAGCGTATCGGAAAAATTGGGATAAGTTCAAATGACGAAATCGGCATGCTGTACGATTCGTTTAACGGCATGGCCCAGAGTTCGTTCGAGTTTATCAAGCAGGTGCAGGACCAAAACGACCGCATCCGCCGCATGCAAGAACTCATTATTATGGAATTCGCCGAGATGGTCGAAGCGCGTGACAAAAGCACGGGCGACCACATCAAGAAAACAGCTGAATATGTGGAAGCGATTGCGAAGGAACTCCAAGCCGAAGGCAAGTTCAAGGGTGTCCTTACCGATGCCTACATCCATAAGCTTAAACGCGCGGCCCCGCTCCACGATATCGGAAAGATTGCCGTGTCGGACTTGATTCTGAACAAGAATGGCAAGCTTACGGACGAAGAATTCGCCATCATGAAGAGCCATACGACCGAAGGCGGAAAAATCCTCAGGAAGATTGTTGCGGATGCCGGTGATACGTTCGATACCAATTACCTGAATGAGTCCATCGAAATGGCGTGCTTCCACCACGAAAAATGGGACGGCTCTGGATACCCGACTCACATCAAGGGTGACGAAATACCGCTTTCAGCGCGAATCATGGCGGTGGCGGACGTGTTCGATGCCTTGATTGCGGAGAGAGTTTATAAGAAACCCTTCAGTTACGAGAAGGCGATGTCCATCATTACCGAGGGCGCTGGCAAACATTTCGACCCGGATGTGGTCGAGGCGTTTACGAAGATTTCGGAAAAGCTCTATCTTGCGAGGACGAAAATTTCACCGCAGCCAGAAGCGGGGGAGACCGAGCCGAAAGCGTAAGGAAATTCCTTTACACGAAATGCGGCGTGTCGTCCCCGGCTGAGGCTTGTCATTCCCGGCGCCTGTCCTCGCTTGACGGGGATGACCGGGCGGACAGCACCTTTGCGCCACGTACCGACGATGAATCAGCGGAGTACTCTTCAGCCGATGATACTGCGACATCTTCTTCCGCAAAAAATTTCAGCTCTTCAAATACTATAACCTCTAGCAGTTCAGTATTCAGAGAAGTTGTTGTTTCTTCTTCGAGCGACATGAATGGCAATATTTCATCTGGAGGGGCTGACACGAGCAAAACAGATAGGTCGGATTCTTACGATTATGGAAGTTTCGCTGATTATCGCGATGGTAAAGTTTATAAGACTGTGAAAATTGGCAATCAGGAATGGATGGCAGAAAATCTCAACTTTAAGGGTTCACTTGCTCAAAAAACTTGGTGTTATGAAAATAAAGCGGAATTTTGCGCCAAGTACGGACTGTTATATGTTTGGAATGCCGCTATAAAGGCTTGTCCTGGAGGCTGGCATCTGCCTGATACAACAGAATGGAATTCTTTAATTTTGACGGTTGGCGGAATAGAAACGGCGGGCTCCGCTCTCAAGTCTGCTAGTGGCTGGGAAAATAATGGTAACGGCACCGATGCCTATGGTTTTAAAGCTTTGCCTGCTGGACATCGTGCAGTAGGTTTTGCGGATGAGAAAAGAATCGCTTTTTTCTGGAGTTCTACAGAGAATATTGATAACTTCGCGTATTACACCGCTGTTGGTTTTGAGGACGATAGCACTCATCAAGGACCCATTTATAAGGAACTGGCTTTCTCCGTCCGTTGTATTAAGGATTAAACCAATGTTAACCTACGTCTTAATTGTGTATTTCGGTTGACGTTAGCCCTAAAATATGCTATCTTCGTGCTCGCTAATTAGCCTGGTTAGTTCAGATGGATAGAACGAGTCCCTCCTAAGGATTAAACTCGCGTTCGACTCGCGAACCGGGTATAGCAAAAGGGTCACCTTTCGGTGGCCCTTTTCTCTTAAGTAAAATCTGCGCATTTTTGGCGCATTCTGCCGAGCGCTACTCGTTTTCTTTTACACTAACTCTCCGCGGATGACTTCAATGCTGTCGCCGACGAGGCTTACGATGTTCGTCGGGTTGATTTCGATGTTGCCGCAATCGACCATCATATCGACGGAGTGCTGGAACGTGTTCCAGATGTCGTCGGTTTCGTAGATGTCCTCTTCGCTGAGCTTGGCTGCAGTGCTGAGGATGGGCTTGTCGAAATGCTGGAAGAGTTCTGCGAAGAACGGGTGCGTCGGGATGCGGATGCCGATTTCGGGGCGCCTGACGTCGAGCTTGCGCGCGATGTGCGGGTCGGCGGGGAGAATGAATGTGTATGGGCCGGGAACGCGCTGCTTGATGATGTTGAAGGCGAAATTGCTGACGCGTGCGTAACCGGTGGCAAATCGGATGTCGGGGACGATAAGTGCCATGACAAACTTTTTCATGGGCTTCTTGAGGGCGTAAAGCTTGTGGATGGCCTTGGTGGATTCGGCGTTGCAGCCGATGGCGTAACCGGATTCGGTAGGGTATAAAACGAGACCGTCGTCTTCGAGAATCTCGGCGGCTTGCTTTACGATGCGGGGCTGCGGGTTATCTGGATGTACTTCGATTCGCATAAATTATTTTGGTTTTCACTTTTGGCGATAAAATATATAAAAAAGAGATGTCCCGACTAGTGTCGGACATGGCAATGTGACTGTTGTCACTTGACTAATCTGGACGCTCTGGATTCGTAAACTCGGGCGCGACTCTCGACCTCAGCATCTCGGTATGACTTCTTTGCCTTCGAATGCGTTTTTGTAGTGTTCGAACTGGAGGGGTTCTTGATAGGTGCGAGCGGTCAGTACGTCAAAACGGCAGGGTTCGTCGAAGCTTTTGGGGGCGTGCGCTTTTTGCGTGGCCAAGAAGTGGCAGGCTGTCTGCCAAATTTTCTTTTGCTTGAGGGCGTTCACGCGTGCGGCGGGGTTTCCTTGCTGGTTGTTCCAGACGGACTTGACTTCGACAAAGACGAGGGTCTCGCCATCGCGGGCGACGATGTCGAGTTCTCCACCGCGGTAGGCGTAGTTGCGTGCCAAAATGTCGTAGCCTTCGCGCTTCAGGTACGCGGCTGCTTGGGTTTCGACAAAATTTCCTTTTGGACGGTTGTTTGTTTTTTTCGAAATCATTTGCTCCCCTGAATGTTCTGGATCCTGCTCCTACGAACCTAATTCAACTAGGGCTCTAAAGAGCCGAGTTTCATATATCGTTTTGCTCAGGATGACGTAGATGAGCAATAGCTCACTGCCAACATCCTGCTTTCAACTTCCAACTTCCAGCTTCCTACTTCCTACTATTTATCACTTCACTTCCATGCCGAGGAGGCGAATTTCGGAAATGGCGTAATCGTTGTTGTCGGTTTCATAGACGTCGTCTAGATAGAACCGGAGTTCCGTTGTCTCGACGGCCTGGATATTCGGATACTGCATGCCTTTGATGTTGTCGAGGCGGAGTCTCTGTTTAAATCCGTCATTCGTTTCGACTGTGAGGATGCGGGGTTTCTTGAATATGCGGAATCGGTCGCCGAAGGCGTCATCGACGGATTTCTGGTAACCGACTGCGATACCGATATTCAGGATAAGAGTTTTTTTGCTGAAGTACGTGACGAGTACGGGGTTCAGCGGCTTCAGGGGCATCGTGTTGAGCCACGCGGTGGTGAGGTCGCCGTCGTTCAGGTTCGTGAGCGGGTAGCCTCCTGTGACTTCGGGCTCAATAGCCTGGGTCTCGTGGTTGCCGACGGCTTCCATCCATTCAATTTCGTGCAAAGTATTCATCGGCTTGTGCGTGAACATGAGCAGCATGAGCAGAATCACGATGAGCGGGAACAGTATCGAAAACGCTACGATGATTAGTTTGTGTGGGCTGAGCCCGCGACCAAAACTCTTGGCTGTTTCGGCGATGGAGGCGGCAACGTGCCTGTTGGCTCCGGTTTTTCTTGCGATAGACGGTGTCTGGTGCGGGGTGTCATGCTGCGGGAAAACCTGGTCGCACTCGTCCAGAAATTCCTGCATGTCGTGGAAGCGTTCGTTGAGCTTCTTCTTTAAGCACTTGAGGATGAGTTCCGAGAGTCCGGCGGGGATGTCTTCGCGGAAGAGTTCGGGGGAGGGGGGCGGTTCCTGCACGTGCTTGAGCGCAATTTCTACGGGGCGGCTTCCTTCGAAGGGCAAGCGTCCGCATGTCATTTCGTAAAGGATGACGCCCATGCTGTAGATGTCGGACTGGAGCGTGACTTCGTCGCCGTGGCACTGTTCGGGAGACATGTATTCGGGAGTGCCCATCGTCATGCCGGTGCGGGTGAGGCGTTCCTTCTCCATCTCTTGAATGTAGGAGATGCCGAAGTCCATGATATAGACGCGATTGTCGCGAGTGAGCATGATGTTCGAGGGCTTCACGTCGCGGTGGACTATGCCTTTGCTGTGGGCGTAGAGCAGTCCGCGTGCAATCTGCTTGATGATGACTTCGATGGCTTCGAACGAGAGCTTGCTTTTGTTTTGCAGGATTTCGGCGAGGGAAATGCCCTGCACGTATGTCATCGAGATGAATAGCTGCTTGTCTTGCTGCCCGAAGTCGAATACGTGGACGATGTTCTGGTGGTCCAGTTCCTTCATCGCCTGCGCTTCGAGGTAAAAACGCTTGATGGCCTCTCCGTCAGAAGTCGAGTCGAGAATCTTGAAGGCGACTTCTCGCTTGAGTTTCTTGTCGAGGGCCTTATAGACGTAGCCCATTCCGCCTTTGCCGAGTGTTCCCAAAAGTTCGTAGTTTTCGTTAAATGGGCGCGGAAAGGATTGAGGTTGCTCGGGATGGATCATCTTGGTTTCTTTAATCTGTGTAGTAGAATTGCTGTTACAATATAGAAAGCTAGCGCGATGATGAGGGCGAGGGCTGTATTTAGAATGTCATCTTTTCGTTCTAGCAAAATGTTCAGGAGCGATGCTTGGTTGTAGCGCGACCAGACGATGCTCGAAAGGGCGCGGCCTATGGGCTGCATTTGGTCGAGGGGAACAAGTGCCCCGGCGAGGGCGACCTGCGGAATGATGAGAAGTGGTAAGAAGGCGTTGGCCTGGCTTGTGTTTTTCGCAAGAGAACTCGTGAATAGCCCGACCGCTGTGGCGGGGATGGCGATGCATGCGAATGCGGCTGCAACGAGAGCTATGCTTGGGCTTACGGTAAGGCGCATGTTGATGAACGCATAGACGATTGCGGTCTGCATCAGTGTAAATGCAACGGGGAGTGTGAACTTGGCTGTAAGTGTGGAAAGGGAGGATACGCCTCGGCGGAATTTGTCGCGGAGTATATCCTTTTCTTGGACGATTTCACGGATGGAGAGCGAAAGGGCGAACCAGTTTGCACAAAGGATGATGGCGAATGCGACTGTCCAGCATGACGATTTCTCGGAGAATATCTGTGAGAGGAGGAACCCGATGATGGCTGGCTGCACAAAGAGGGCGGCGATGCGTCCTTTGTCGCGGAACCACTGCTTTAGCGTTAGCCTGACCGTGTATGCAAAATTGTGGGGGAGTTTCGTACGCTCGAAGAAGTATTTGGTGTCGAAAATTCGCTGCTCGGTCTTATGCGATTCACGCCATTCTGCGGCATCACTTGTGCTGATGGAGGTGAGGAGCGTTTGCGGGTCGGTCGTCTTGAAATGTGTGTAGGCTGCCTGAACTGTTCCGTAGAATGCTTCTTCACCTTGGTGCAGTATCAGGACTTTGTTTGCAATCTGGAGCGCTTCGTAGCTATGGGTTGTGAGGATGATGGTGTGGCCGAGGAACGCGAGCTGCTTCAAGTGCGTGCAAAGAATGCGTGAGTTGTACGGGTCGAGGCCGGAAAGCGGTTCGTCCAAGATGACGAGGCCGGGGTTGCCCATGAGTTCGCGGGCGAGGGCGACGCGGCGCATTTCGCCGCCGCTGAGCGTTTTCACGAGGTTATGCCGGCGGTCGCTCAGCCCGAAAAGTTCGCAGAACTTTTCGAGTCGCGTGAGGGCGTCTGCTTTGAACTGCTTGACGTCCATCGACGAATGCGCTCCGTCGAGAATCGTCTCTTCGACGGTCAGTTCCGGGCGGAGTGGCGGATCTTGTGGGAGTATCGCGATACGCCTGCGGATTTCGCTTTTGCGGTAATCGACGCCGCCGATGCGGACAACGCTTTGCTTGTCGCAACTGTTGATGCCCTGGATGAGCTTGAGCAGCGAAGACTTCCCTTGACCTGAACGCCCGATAATGGCGAGGATTTCGCCTGCGGGGAGCTCTAAGTCAATCCCTCTCAATAACTGTTTTTTGCCGGCGAAAACATTCAGGTTCTTGATGTTCACGTCGAAGCCTGAACTCTTCGCTTCGATCAGCAGGTCGTTGTTACGGAAACCGACGATGGCGGATTCAAAACGATTCGCGCTTCCGTTTTGCATGGTGACGGTGCGCGTGCGCTTGCCGCCTTCGTCAACGATAGCTCTTTCGAACTTGATTTCGGCGCGGTTCCCTAAACTTGCGCGGTTCCCAATACTTGCGCGGTTCCCGTCGTCCGGCCCACTCCCGCGTTCCGTCACAAGTCGCGCCTGCGCCTTTACGGAAATCCCCGGAACATTGATGCTTTTCCATTCTGCTGCAAGCGGAACCGTCAGCATATCGCCTGCGGTCTCGCGTTCCATCACGAGGAGCGTGAGGCTTGTGCCACGAAGAGTCGCTCGCAACTGTCTCGGCCCAATGAGAATGACATCGCCGTCGCTTATCGTCGCCGTATCGACGTTCTTCCCGTTCAGCATGGTAATGCTGTTCTGGGTGAGGCTTTTTAAAATCCATTTCCCGTCTGTAAAGTTCAGAACTGCATGGTACCGCGAAACCATCAGGTTGTCGAAGTGCAAAACGTTATCCGATTTGCGCCCGATGGTAAACGGAACCGACGGATTCGGCGTTACGAGACGGAAGGGAAACATGTCTTTACGTCAATTCCTTGACAAAGGCTTCAAATCGGTCGCATGCTTTCGCGAGATTTTCATCGCTTGCGGCATACGAAAAACGGACACAGCTGTCGTCGCCGAAGGCGGCGCCTGGTACAATCGCGAGCCCCTTGGTTTCGAGGAGCGCACTGCAGAAGTCTATCGAACTCGAAATCACTTTTCCG
Organism: uncultured Fibrobacter sp.; assembly: GCA_946415675.1. Classification (GTDB taxonomy): domain Bacteria; phylum Fibrobacterota; class Fibrobacteria; order Fibrobacterales; family Fibrobacteraceae; genus Fibrobacter. The sequence goes on along the minus strand of CAMKTL010000024.1, from coordinate 35,330 downwards.
TCGGGTGTCTTTTTGCTGTAGTAATCGCTTACAGGGGCGAATAGGTAGAATGCTCCTTCGGGGGCATGGGGCTTTGTCGATAGGAACGAGGTACGCTTTAGCATGTAGTCCCTGCGCTTGCGGAACGCAGCCTGCATCGCATGGACGTTGCTCTTGTCCATGTTGAGTGCGCCGAGGGCGGCGTATTGTGCCACGTTGCTCGGGTGGTGCGTTGCCTGCCCTTGGATTTTGCCGATGATTTTTGCGATTGCGGCGGGGGCTGCATCGTAGCCGATTCTCCAGCCGGTCATGCAGTGCGACTTGGAAAAACCATTAATCACGATGGTGCGTTCTGCCATTCCTGGGAACACTGCCGCCGACACAAATTCCGTATCATAGACAAAGTATTCATATACTTCGTCCGAAATGCAGTAGATGTCCTGCTTGACGATTTCCTTGGCGAGAGCTTCGAGCTCACTCTTGCTATAGACGGCGCCGGTCGGGTTGCACGGGTTGTTCAAGAGAATTGCCTTGGTGCGTGGCGTGCAGGCTTTGCACAAGTCATCTGCGTTAATTTTGAATTCTTTTTCAAGCCCAGCTTCTACAAATACAGGCGTGCCGCCAAGCCACTTGACGAGTTCCGGGTAAGTGACCCAGTACGGAGCAGGAATAATCACTTCGTCGCCCGGATTGATGAGGGCGGCTAGCGCATTGAAAACAGCGTGCTTTGCGCCGCTTGTCATGATGATTTGCGATGCGTCGTAATGGAGGCCGTTTTCGTCTTCTAGCTTTTTTGCGACGGCTTTGCGCACGTCGAGAATGCCTACGGGAGCGGTATAGCGCGTTTTACCAGCGCGTATGGAGTCTATAGCCGCATCCTGAATTTGTATTGGCGTGCCGAAATCGGGCTCGCCTGCTCCGAGACTTACGACATCCTTGCCGTCCGCTATCATTTGCTTTGCCATCGTGTCGATGGCGACGGTGAGCGACGCCGCTATGTTTTGTGTCCTATCGGAAAGGGACTTCATTTGGTATTTTCCTTTTTCTTTCGTTGCCTCAGACGGTATTGGTCTAGAGATCCTGCGATAAGGGGGAATATGGTGAACTGGGCGATGAATATGCAAATCATGCCCATCAGTGAAAAGTTGCCCATACTGCGCAGTCCCGGATGCGACGAAACGAGCATGCCGTATGTTCCGATAAGGGCCGCCATCTGCGAGAGGAATATGGTGAAGAACTTGCTCCTCAAAATGGTGAGCGCTGTTCCCTTTTGCTTTTCGTAGTATGCAGTAAAGAACTGTAGCGAACCATCGATGCTTGCGCCAATGAGAATGGGGAACGTGAGGGCGCTGTAGGCCGAAATTTGTATGTCAAACGCGTTAAGCGAGGCGAGGAACCAGCTTGTGGCAAAAATGGACGGGAGAGCCGTGAATATGGCGCGGCTGAGGCGGTTGTAATAAACGAGCATGAACAGGAATGCCAGGAATCCGCCGATTTCTATGGGCCAGCTTAGGTTGTTGGTGATTCTATTCCAGAATATGGCTCGCGTGATGGGCGTCCCTGCAATCAGGTATGTCCCGTTTCGGATGCCTTTGATTTGGTGAAGTTCCCTGTTCAGCTTGGTGCATTCGTTTCCGAGATTTTCATTGATGTCGGTGAAGATGAACGCAAATCGACCTTGTGTGCCTTGCTTGTCGCGGAATTTTTTCGCGATGTACTCGGGAGGTTCGAACTCGTCGCCTTCGTCGAATTCCAGAGCCTGCTCGATTTTTTCCAGGTTTTCGCGTTCGCTCTTCGATAGCGCTTCACGGAATTCCTTGGTGACCATGCTGTGCAGCTGGCGCAACTTGTCCATTTTTTTCTGTTGCAGGTTCGGCGAGAACTGTGCTAACGTAAAGATGGAATTGACCGTCGAAATGGAGCCGTTTTCCTTGAGCTTGTTGAACTGTTCCAGCAGGGTCTCGCTTTCGGCGCGGTCTGGTAGCATGACGATAATCGGCGTCTTGTTCAGGAATCCGGTTTCTGCAATCAGCGAATCGATGTGCGAATCTTTGTAATTGATTTCGGTTGCCGAGAAATCGTTGCGGATGTGCACCCGGGTACCGCCGATGTAAAGCCCGACAAGGCTTGCCGCGATAATTATGGAGAAAATAATCCAGTTCAATCGGTTCGAGAGCATGTACATCTTGTATTCGGGATGGATCTGCGCATGCGTGACTGTGAAAGGCTTTTTGCGCTGCGTGACCTGCAAAAGCGCCGTCGAGAAAAGGAGCGTGATGGCCCAGTTCAAGATGCAGCCCGTGGAGCCGAGTACGCCCAATTCCTGAAGCCCGGGGAGCGGAATCAGCGTGAGGCATGCAAATAGGGCCGCGTATGCAAAACTCGAAACGGCGGTCGAGGGCCCGATACCTAGAAGTGCGCTTTCGATGCAAAGCTGCGGACTCAAGTTCTGTTCGCGCTCAAGGAAGTAGCGGTTGAGAACGTGGTTGATGATTTGCAGGGCCTGTCCGGGGAGTACGATTGCAAGTAACAGCGTAAAGAGATTGATGCGCCCGTAGAACAGGTACGAACAAGCCATTGTCGTCACGATGGGTGTCGCGATGGGGAGCGCCGAAATAAAGATGAGCTGCGGCTGCTTGTAAAAATGGAGAATGAGGAGCAGCAGAATAAGGACTGCAGTGACGATACCGACCATCTTCGCTTCTGGCAAAAGTCGCTTGCCGGTCTGGATGGATTCATAGACTTTGCCTGCATAGTATATATGAAAGATGTCTTTCCCTTTTTCTTCTTGAATAATTTCTTTCACTTTGCCGAAAAGTTTTCTGTTGGCCTTGAGGTCGGAAATCGAGTGCGTCGGGTAAATCTCGACAATGCGGATTGTCCCCGTCTTGTTGGAATGGCTTGTCGAAAGCTTGTCGAAATACTTTTTTTCGAGGTCGCTCAAAAGCTGTTCGCGTTCTTCCGATGTGGTTCGTGTAATCGAGTCTATCGCGCTTTTCAGGTCGATAAACAGAGGATTGTTGTTTAATATGTAATCGCGCTTGAGGTCCTTGATGCGCTGCACCATGATGTCGATATCGCTTTCGCTGGCATACAGGAACTTGTATTTCTTGTAGAACTCGATGTCCGTTTCGAAATCGGCGAAATGGACCGAAGGCTCCTTCTGCATCTTTTGCGCAAGGTTTCGTGCAAGGCGGTAGTTCGCGCTGGAGTCCCCGGATTCCAGAATCACGATAAGACTTCCGAGACCACCGAAGGTATCTTCAATTTTTTGGACGTTACTGGGTTCGCGAGCGCTTGTAATCGTGTCCTGCAACTGTAAATCCCAGCGCAGGTGCATGATGGGATAAATGCTCAGGATGCCTATCGCCAAGAATACCGTGAGGATGATTTTGGGATAGGTCGCTAATTTTTTGATAATTTTTGAAAAAAGTGAAAACATCGTACTCAATATAATTATAATTTGCAGTGGAATGATTCGGTTTTTGACGATACTATTGCTTGTGGGTGTGCTGTCCGTGTCAGCGCATGCAAAGAAGGCGGCTAAGGTTGCCAAGGATTCCTCTTCGGAGTCCATGTCATTTACCGAGGTCATTTCTTGGCCGTTTATCCATATTGTCCAGCCGTTTTTTGGAGTGTTGGTCTATCCGATTTCGGAGCCGTTGCATTATGCCATCAAGAATGGTGTTGTCGAAAAAACGGTTGATTTGATTACGTTCGGTGAAAACCGGAATATCCTGATTTATCCGACATTCAATTTAAAGCCGGGAACGGCCACGATGCTTGGAGGGTACTACCGCCACAGGAACCTTTTTAAGCAGGGCGATTACGCGGTTTTGCAGGGAAGTTTCTATGCGAACAGCGATATCGACTTTAAGATGCGTTATTCCAAACAGTCCCTTTTTGGCAAGAACATGTATGGCGCTGTCAGTACAGGCATCTACATGGACAGGAATAATGCATTTGTCATTCCGGGATCCAGGGAATCGTTTGTCCAGGCAGATACGACGATATTCTTTGATACAAAGCTTGGGTTCCCGCTGACGGAATCGCGAAACTTGAACTTTAGCGTCGGTGCCGAATTTGACTACCACATTGCGGATTTTTCGGATACGAAGGATTCCGTGCTTGACGATGTCAAATACCCGATTGCCGACCGCGGACTGTATCAGAGTCATTTTGAAATTCCTGTTTATGCGAATCTCGTGTTCGACAATCTGGATTTCCCGTATGCACCTTCGAGAGGCAATCGCTTGAGTATCAGCGGTTCGTATGTGTTTGTGGGAAAGTATGGTGGCATTGGCCGTAATGATTTTACACGTGCCGGACTGCCCCGCGAAGAGGGCTTGGATGATGGCGGAAAAAATCACGATTACGTGAGGGCGGAACTATTTTACCAAATCTACTTCTTTATCGGGCGTGCCCAGAAGTATGTGCTTTCGGCAAAAGAAGCCCGCAAGACGAGAAAGTTCTATACGGATTTTTCGTTGAACGAAGCGCTTCGCGTGTGGCGCCCGGAAAACTTGGTCGAAACGTTATTTGAACGTCGCGTACTTGCTTTCCAGTACCGTTTCTTGGGAATGTGGGAAATGGAAAAGGGCGGTGCGCCTTATACGGCATTCCCGGGGTTGAATGCCCGGTATCCGTTGCGTGGGTATTCGGGAGCGTGGTCGAGTCCCTTTATTATGGGTATTTCGGCAGAATACCGTTGGCCGGTAGATAGGCTTGTCGATGGCGTCGTGTTCGATGAATACGCCATGATTAGCGACCGGATTGACCACTGGTCGAAAAAGAACTTGTACAACTCATGGGGCTTTGGTGTTCGCGTACGCAAGCCGGACATGTACTTGTTCCGTATTCAGTTTGCATTCCACGGATGGCATGGCTTGAGCATGATTTTGACCATCGCGCCGGAATTCAGATAGAATCTAGGGGCTTGCGTTCTGTAATTTTCATGCTGCGTATTGCCTGTATCCCGGCGTTTTTGCCTGTCACCTCTGCCTTCAGTGCCGGGGTCGGTTTACACGGAACAGCGTTGATTCTGCTTATAGTTCGAGTTCCGTCTGTTCGTTCTGGAGTGATCGCGGAATTTCTTTGTGCAACATCCTGTAGGCGTTCGGCGTCGCGATGCGGCCACGCGGTGTTCGCGAAATCAGCCCCTTCTGGATAAGGTAAGGTTCATAGACCTCTTCGAGCGTGTCGGGTTCTTCGCCCATCGCTGCACTAATCGTGCCGAGGCCCACGGGGCCGCCGCCGAACTTGTCTATCATCAGCGAAAGAATTTTGCGGTCCGTCGGGTCCAGGCCTTCGCTGTCGATGCCGAGCATTTCGAGTGTCTTGATGGCGGCGCGTTCGTCGATGACGCCGGTGCCGCGCACTTGCGCAACGTCCCTGCAGCGCCTGAGGACGCGGTTTGCGATACGGGGCGTTCCGCGGCAGCGACCGCCGAGAATGTTGGCTGCATCTTCGGTGAGTTCAACGCCCAGAATGCGGGCGCTACGCATGAGAATCTTGACGATGTCTTTTTCGTTGTAAAGTTCCAGACGGTACTGTAAGCCGAAACGGTCACGGAGGGGGCCTGTCAAAAGCCCGCTGCGGGTTGTGGCGCCGACAAGCGTGAAATGCTTGAGCGGAAGGTTCACGCTCCTTGCCGCAGGACCAGAGTCCAGCATAATGTCGAGCCTAAAATCTTCCATGGCGGGGTAGAGGTATTCTTCGACGACGCGGTTCAAGCGGTGGATTTCGTCGATGAACAGAATGTCGTTTTCTTGCAGGCTTGTGAGAAGCCCTGCAAGATCGCTTGCCTTTTCGAGAACGGGCCCGCTCGTAATGTGGATGTTCACGCCCATTTCTTTCGCGATGATGCTCGAAAGCGTCGTCTTGCCGAGTCCCGGAGGGCCCGCAAAAAGGCAATGGTCGAGAGCATCGCCGCGGTGCTTTGCCGCTTCGATGGCGATGGAAAGACTTTCCTTGATGTCGTCCTGGCCTGTAAATTCGCTTAGGCTAGGCGGGCGCAAGTTCCGGTCGGAATCGCTTTCGTCAAAAGAGCATTTCTGCGGAGAAATTATACGCTGATCTTCCATATTCTAGTTCTTGGTCAATGGTCAGTAGTCAATGGTCTATCGTCTAATTACTAATTACAAATTACAAATTACAAATACTTGAGAGCTTCCGGGATAAGTGCAGCCGCGTCCGCGCTGTCGCCGAGAACTTCGACTGCTTTGACCACCGCCTTCTCTGCCGCCGGGTCTTTGACCCCAAGCGTATGCAGAGCCAAAACCGCCTCCAACTTTGCGCCTGTCAGTGCGCCGACGCTCGTGATACCGCTCCCTTCGACATTGCCCAACGACTGCAACATTGCGCCCGCTTTATCCTTGAGCGTCAGCGTCATCTGCTCGCATGTCTTTTTGCCAAGCCCCTTGATTTTGCTAAGGGCAGCCTTGTTGTCGCTAGCAATCATGTTCAAAAGGTCGGCGGGCGTCACGCCACTTAAAATGCGCTGCGCCATCTTGGGACCGACCCCGTTCACGTCCAAAAGCATGAGAAACAGATTCTTTTCGGTCGTGTCGGCGAAACCGAATAGCGTCATGGAATCTTCGCGTACCACGAGATTCGTGTGCAAAGTGACTTCGGCGCCCTCTTCGGGGAGCTTGCCTGCCGTATAGGCCGAAATATTGATGCCGTAACCGACACCGGCGCATTCCACGACTACAAACGTAGGGGTTTTCTGTACCAAAATGCCTCGGATTCGCTCAATCATAAAATCTCCAAATATGCACTTTTGTGCTACTGCTCAAATATACACTCTTTGGAGGGCTCTGTCAAGCTAAATCGTTTTTTTTCATAAAAATTGCGTTTCCGCGGCATGTTTTTCGCTTTTCAACTGCGGTTACGACAGTAAACCTATCTAGTCTTATAGCATTATTTATCTTTTTTTCAGTACCCGGATTCAATTCTGTTGATTACAATTCTGTTTTGCCTTTTCCATTCGCTGCCTCATGGATTATCCCGAACAAGAAATGTCCCTTTTTTGCGCTCAAAAATGTATTTTTAACTCTAGAAAGGCTTTTCCTATTATATGCGCAAATAAATTAATGGTAAAATAATGAAGAAGTTTCTGGTTTTTGCAATTTTGTTGGCTCTTTACGGCTGCACATCGGATGACCCTTCCGAAATTGTCAAGCCTGAACCTGTAGAAATTCATTGGTCACTTTCGGGCACCTTCGGTAACGCCACTGTAGATTCTGCCAAGGCTGATACGGAACTGCCGCGAATGGTAAAACGTACAGGCACGTCCACAATGCATCTGGACGGTTTCGATACCGCCTATTTCGATAAGAAAATCTCGCTACGCCACCTACAGGTCAGTGCTGGTGACGAAGTTGACATCGATGACAATGGCAATTTCACTTTTGACAACCAGACCGTATTCGGATTGTGCGAGAACACGAACTCCATCAAGATTATCCCGAAAGCCAAGGAAAACGTAACACTCCGGCCATCGGCCATCATTCTTTATTCTTATATCGACGGTTACTACCAGTACCAATAAACGAATTTGAGTGACATATGAAAAAAGTTCTTTTTTTGATTTTTTTATGCGCATGGATTGCTGGGTGTAGCGACTCCTCGTCAACGTTCCCTTCAGAAAATCCGAAAGAATCTATACAGCCTATTGAACGTGCCGATTCGCTTTACGTAAAAATCCTCCATTATAACGGAACGGACAAAATCTACGAACTCGCCGCATATCAGGATTCCTATCTCTTCAACGGAGAACTTGGCGATGGCGACCATTATACCATTGAACGAAACTTCTATATCGACACCGTCGTTTTTGATGTTTCTCCAAGATTCCACCAATGTAAGGATTCAAGTTCCTTGACGTACAAGATTGACGGTAAAAAGGTCGAAACGGTCGAATCGAAATGGGGACGGCAGGCACTCTCCCTGCCCGACGAAGAAAAGCATACTATTGAAATCTCGGCAGAGTCAACCTGTAATCGGACAACGGTCACATTTGACATCGTTCCATCCGAAAATCCTGGGAAAATATTCAAGCATGTCGATCGCTTTTACCTGAGTTTTTCCCCGAGAATAAACTCCTTCAGCTACAAGAATGGCTCCTTGTTCTTCACCATATTTCCTAGCGTGGCTCCGCAATACTACGAAGGCGATACGACTCTCTCCCGATGCAAGTTGATGAGCGGCGATGACAGCCTCATCATCCCTATAACATTCGATAAGTACAATAAACGCTTGGGGACCCTAGCTCACATAAACGCGGACAGCACCAAGCTTACCTCGTTTACGGATACGCGTAAGGATTTTTCGCTTACCTGCGCTCTGTATTACCAATCGTGGAAAGTCCCGGCCAAGGTCGATTCGGTCAATTATTTCCAGCCTTTCTCCGTGTCTTTTAGAAAGACCATCGAAGCGCCCTACATTGGCGAACTCAATGGGAAAATTGATATCTTGCGCGAAAGCGATTTGCTGTCTTACCTTGTAATAATTCGCGCTCATAAAAGGGGAACCGACGAGGTTGTGCACAAGATATACTACGATTACATCCAGGACACCCTTCGTGTTGGCACAAACTGGTACCTTCCGCAAGATTCCCTCGGCTGTCTGGTTGACATAGATTCCATATACGCCTATACACTGCCCTATGTGCTGGCAACTCCGGAGTCGTACAAAATATGGGATTATCTCCATTCGAAATACGCTATAAGCTGTCTGGACGGCAAATGGTGCTCCGAAGACGCCAATATGAAACAAGACTTTGACACGACTCTCGCGAAGCTTTTTACCAAGTATGACGGAATGGATTCGCACACATGGATGTCTGCGTTTGCATGGGAAAGAGACCCTCCCGGCCCCTGTAACTTGCCAAAGTCCAGCTCCAGCTCCAAGAAAGCTGCAAGCAGCTCGAGTTCAGCCTTTGAAAAGTGCACCGAAGACAATCTCGGAAAAATGGATTCTATGTATGTAAATCAAACGGTGTATTACTACGTATGTTATTTCCAAACATGGAATGACGCTACTGATAACGAAATCTATTTAAAGAAATCATGTACAAGAAAAAACCATGGCGAGGTTGTTATAGACGGAAGAGGTTTAAAATACATCTGTGCGTCTGACTGGCGTCTTGCAACAATTTACGATGAAGAAACTATCGATTATACAAATCCGGATATTGATTATAAGACTTTTACGGATAATCGAAATGGAAAAACATACAAGATTGTAGATATCGGGACACAAACATGGTTTGCCCAGAATCTATCCTACGACACGGATTCTATAACAGGAGCATCATGCAAGGCTGCTGAACCCATAAATTGCGAAAAAGGCGGAACGCTGTATTTATGGACGACCGCAGTTGCTTTGCCGCAGAAATACCAGAATGAAAAGGCTAAAGGTTTATTGGAAGATCCTGTGCAAGGCATTTGCCCAGAAGGATGGAGAATACCCAATAAAAAGGATTGGGAAACTTTAGACATCTATGTTGAGAAAAACAAAAAAGCCAACACGGTTGCAGAGGCTTTAAAGGCCAAGGGTGCATGGAATTTTGGTCGTTTCGAGCAAGTTTGGGGTCGTAGCGAGCAAATTACAGATGAGTTCGGCTTTTCTGCCGTCCCTGCCGGAACCTCTGCTGGAGATGGAGATTATTTTACTCGCTTCTGGTCCACGACTGAATCGGAAGTGTTTCAAAATGGAGTCTTTCAATATGTGTTAAGTGATGATGTGGACTCCTACATCGCTGAAGATATTAATAAACGTACCCCTGTTTCCGTTCGCTGCATCAAAAACAAAGAGTAGCACGAAGCCTCTCCCTACAGAAAGAGGTTGATTTGCATGAAAAAACTTGTTTTGTTTATAGACTGTCTCAGAAATAGCTATTAACGACCTCGGGTATTATCCTGTGTTCGTGGGCGATTTTCTTTTTACTACCTTTAAAAACATGGTAACATTAGCTCTTTCTCATTTCGAAAAAAGTTTCCCGGCAGCGCTTCGCGGAAAGCGTCTGGGCGCGGTGCTCCATCCGGCTTCGGTTTGTGCCGATTTGCGTTATACGCTTGATTTGCTCAAGGAATACGACGGCAAACTCTTTAAGCTTTCGGCTTTGTTTGGGCCGCAGCACGGCATCAAGGGGCATACGCAAGACAACATGATTGAATGGGAAGGCTACGAGGATCCGGAATTGCATATTCCGGTTTATAGCCTTTACGGTGAACATCGCGAGCCGACGGCGGAAATGCTTTCGCACGTGGATGCGATGCTTGTGGATTTGCAGGATGTGGGTGCGCGTTACTACACGTTCATTTGGACGTTGTTCCTTTGCATGAAGGCGTGCGAAAAAGCCGGAATCCCGGTGGTCGTGGTGGATCGCCCGAATCCGATCAACTGCGTGGACGAAGAAGGGCCGGTGCTCGACCTCAATTATACGAGCTTTGTCGGGCTCCATAGCATTCGCACGCGCCATGCAAAGACGATTGGCGAACTTGCCGAACAGTTCAAGGCCGAACGATTCCCGAAGTGCGAACTTTATGTGATGCACATGGACGGCTACGATAAAAAGATGTGGTTTGACGAAACGGGACTCCCGTGGATTTTGCCGAGTCCGAACATGCCGACGCTCGATACGGCGATTGTGTATCCGGGAATGTGCTTGTTCGAGGCGACCAATGTGAGTGAAGGCCGTGGCACGACGCGTCCGTTCGAAATTTTCGGTGCGCCGTTTATCGATGCGGTCAAGCTTTGCAAGTACATGAACGGGCTCAAGCTTCCGGGCGTGTATTTCCGCGAAAACTATTTCCAGCCGACGTTCCACAAGGGCGCGGGGCAGATTTGCGGTGGTGCTCAGATTCACGTGACTGACCGTAATTCGTTCCGCAGTTTTGAGATGGCGGTGAAACTGTTGCAGTATATTTTCAACGAATACCCGAAGGATTTTGCTTGGAAACAGCCGCCGTACGAATACGAATTCCACAAGCTGCCGATTGATATTTTGCTTGGAAACGGAACGTTCCGCAAGGAATTTATCGAGTCGAGTATTTGATGCGCATCGCAGGAATAAAATGCGCCGGGGCTCCTTGCACGGTATAGAATCGCAAAAATAATGAACCGGAAAATGAGAAAATGTATTTGGACTGTCGCAAAAACGATGCCATGAAAGATGCGAAAATGCACCGAACCTTTTTATGTCATCCCCGTCCCGGAACAAGTCCGGGATGACAGTCGGGGGCTCCATACACGGAACTTATAGCAGAACACTTGTATAAATGAAACTTAGACTTTCGACAGAAACTTTGAACCGTCTGAAACGCTTCCGCAAGAACAAGCGCGCCTTTTGGTCGCTTGTGATTCTAGTGGTGGCGTACTTGCTTTCGCTCACGAGCCCGTGGACGGTAAATGATGAACCGTTCTTCTTGCGTTATAACGGTAAGAATTATTTCCCGGCGTTTGCGCGTTACAGCGAGGCGGATTTCGGTGGCGAATACAAGACGGAACAGGATTACGCGAAGCTCTTTGCTGATGTGGCCGAATGCAAGCAGGACGAAGAAGACGGATTCCCGCGTGCTGGAGGTTGCCCCGAGATGTGGACGCTCATGCCGCCAGTGCCGCACGATCCGCTGAAGGCGGATCTGAGCGAGGAGGGAACCCCTCCGTTTGCGCCGAGCGCAAAGCACTGGCTTGGTACGGATAGCAATGGGCGCGATGTTCTGAGCCGCTTGATTCACGGGTTTCGCATTTGCATCAGCTTTAGCTTGTTGTTGACTGTGCTAGGGACGTTCCTTGGCATTGTGATTGGCGGCATCCAGGGCTACCTCGGGAAGTTCTGGGATACGGGCATGCAGCGTATGATTGAAATCTGGTCTTCGCTCCCGATGCTTTATGTGGTGATTCTCATCGGCAGTATTTACGGCCGCAGTTTCTGGCTTTTGATTTTGATTATGGCCGCGTTCAACTGGCTTTCGCTCAGTTACTACATGCGTGCGGAATTCCTGAAGCTCCGTAGCATGACGTATGTGATGTCCGCGAAGGTGCTTGGGCTCGGGCATCGCCACATCTTCTTCAAGGAAATCTTGCCGAATGCGATGACGCCCGTCGTGACGCTTTTCCCGTTCACGCTTATCGGCGGAATCGGAAGCCTCACGTCGCTGGACTTCTTGGGCTTTGGTCTCCAGCCGCCCACGCCGAGCTGGGGCGAACTCATGAGCCAGGGGCTAAACAACCTCTACGCTCCGTGGATATCCGTGAGCACTGTTGCTGCTTTGTTCGTAACGCTACTCCTCACGACGTTTGTCGGCGAAGGCGTGAGGGATGCCATGGATCCGAAGTCGGGGGATAGGTATGTCTAAATTAGACGAAAGAACGGGCTTTGCCCTACAGACGAGAGACGAAAGAGGCGAGCGATGCGACCTTGTCATTCCGGACCCCGATCCGGAATCTTCTTACGCAGTGTTGCATAAGGCGATGCCGCAACAAGTGCGGTATGACATTGCGGATTTGTATCGATTTTGAACAATAAGAATTTAGAATATGAGCAATGCAGTTTTGAGATTACATGATGTTTCTGTGGCGTTCGGGTTTGACAAGAACGGCAACTCGTGTGATGGTGTGCTACCGTTGCAGGTGACGGACCGTGTCTCGTTCGACATTTATCCGGGTGAATTTTTTGCACTGGTGGGCGAGTCCGGTTGCGGCAAGAGCGTGACCGCCATGAGCATTTTGCGTTTGCTGCCCTGGCCGAGTGCGAAAATCGTGAACGGTTCGATTCTGTTCAATGCTGGCGAGACTTCACGTGATCTTGTAAAGCTTTCGCTAGCGGAACTCCAGCAAGTCCGCGGTTCCGAAATTGCGTGCATCTTCCAGGAACCGATGCAAGCGCTCAATCCAGTCGTCACCATCAAAAAGCAACTCCTCGAAGTTTTCAAGTTCGCAGTCTCTCGCGAATCGTCGAACTCTGCGCAGTCCTCAAATGCGCATTCCTCAAATTCACAGTCTGCAAATGCGCATTCCTCAAAGGATTGTCATTCCCGACTTGAAAAGCCTGCCTCGGACTTGTTCCGGGGAAAACCTCCTTTAGACCTTATCCGCGAACAGCTCCGCCTAGCCGGTTTCACCGATCCCGACCGCGTTTTGAATTCTTACCCGCATGAACTTTCTGGCGGCATGCTCCAGCGCGTTTGCATCGTGATGGCGCTCTTGCCAAAGCCAAAACTCATTATCGCCGATGAACCGACGACCGCCCTGGACGTGACCGTGCAGGCTCAAGTGCTCGCCGTGCTCAAGGACATGGCCGAAAAAACGGGAACAGCAGTCCTCCTCATTACGCACAACATGGGTATCGTTTCGCAGTACGCCCACCGCGTGGCCGTGATGTACGCCGGTCGCATCGTCGAAGAAGGTCCCGTTCGCGAAGTCATCAACCACCCGATGCACCCATATACGCAAGGACTTTTGGCGGCAATCCCCGAAAGCCATAGCGACTTGCGGACACTTTCGTCAATTCCCGGTTCTGTCCCGCATCCGAAAGATTTTGCCCAAGGTTGCCGCTTTGCCGACCGTTGCTGCAAGTGTGCGCAGGCTTCTACCGAAGTTCGCGAAAAATGTCTCTCTGCGGAACTTCCGCCAAAAATTGCAGACGCGGAACATTTTGCATACTGTTTTTTTCAAACAAATGGAAAAAATTTATAGACTCTTTTATGCATAGTTCTAAATGATGCGGGAAAATAGTCGAGTAATTTTAGGATAATGATTAATCGTTGTGAGAGTTCTTTATTGCATTAAAAAATGGTTTTTGAGTGGAGTATCATAATTTTTTTCAAATTAATATTATCTTTGAATTGTTGATAATTCGATAATCTTTTCGGGGAAAACATTCATGTTTTGCAACCAATGCCATAAAAACTTAAAGGATTTTGAAGCTTTACTCGATAAAATGGAAAATTGCCCGTTCTGCGGCGCGAAATTGGTGAGGCCGGCTGTCAAAGTTCCCCAAAAGGGCGTGAACGACTTGTTTGATACGTTGTTGCAAAAAGTGGGCGAAGGCCTTTTTGTCGATGATTCTGTTTTAGAAAATGAACTGCGCAATTTGGAAGCTCCTGAATTTGAAGATGCAAAAGACCGCTTGTTTTTGCTTGTTCTGAAACATATTCCGTCGAGTATGTCTGCCGTGAAGGATTTCTCGGATGGCGAACAGCAAGAAGTCATTGAAGCGTGCTTGAAGCGTCTCTGTGTGGATTTAGGAATGTCTTTTGAACCATGTGCCCAGATGCTTGACGCTTTGCAAACGTATATCTGGAAAAAGATATTCCCGTTGTCCCAAAATTTCTTTGAAGGCCATTTTGTAGATCCTCGTGACGGTCAAGTCTATAAGACCGTGAAAATTGGCGACCAGGTATGGATGAAAGAACCCTTGAAATACAAGTGCGTCGGCTATTGTGGCGAGGGCCTGTACGAATGGAATTCTGTCAATAAGTACTGCTCGGTTCGCGGGTGGAGAGTACCCAAGAAAAAGGACTTTGAAAAACTTGTTCAAACCGCATCAAACCTGGGATTGGGCGATGCGTCGAGTGTTTTGATGTCGCGGAACGGCTGGGAAAAGTGCAGCGTGACCCCGACAGATAACTTGGGTTTCGAAGCGACTCCGGTGAAAAGCAATACGGGTATCAGCAATAACTACTTCAGCCATTTTTGGACGGCTGAAGATAAATTCTGCTTTGAAATTTTCCCCGGGCGAATAACGTTCAGTACGCATTCGCAATCGTATGTGCGTTTGATTAAGGACGATTCGGCAGAAAATAAGGAATAACTCCGTCTCTGCGGACTCCTTCCAGGATGGCTTCACTTCTTACTTTCTACTGTTTACTAACCACTAATCACTAACCACTGCTTACTTAAATTCTTCGCACCATTTGGGAACGATTTCTGTGGCTTTGCCTTGAATGACAACGTCCGTGTAGGGGTCGCCGTAGGGCGCTTCGAGATTCAAACAAGTGACTTTCGCTCCGTATGAATGCGCAAAGCTCTTGAAACCTGCCGCGGGATACACAACGCTGCTTGTGCCGATATAGACAAATTCATCGCAACTCTTGAGGGCGCTTTGGATTTCGTCCATGTATAGCGGCGTCTCGCCAAAGAATACGATGTCCGGGCGCACGGGGCTTCCGCAAATTGGGCATTTCGTGTCCATCGTTTCTTCGCCGGTAAAATCGAATTCATGTTCGTGCTTGGTGCAGCGGAGTTTCATCAAGTCACCGTGCATGTGTAGCACGCGTTTGCTGCCACCGCGTTCGTGCAGGTCATCGACGTTCTGCGTCACAAGCAAGAATTCATCGCCGAGGCGTTCTTCGAGTTTGGCAAGCGCGATGTGTGCTGCGTTCGGCTGGTGCTCGGGGAGCCCCTTTCGCAGGAAGTTGTAAAAGTCCTTGACGCGTTTGGGGTCGCGACGGAGTGCGTCCGGCGTGCACACGTCTTCGATGTTCTCGTGTTCCCACATGCCGTCGTTTCCGCGGAATGTGCGAAGCCCAGATTCGGCGCTGATTCCGGCGCCTGTCAGTACGACGAGTTTTAAACGTTTCATTTTTTCTCCTTCTTGCTAAATGCTTGCAAAGAAAAGCGCTTCTGCGACGATGCCGCTTTCAAAGTCGGGCAAGTAAAGGCTTTCGTTTTCGCCGTGGGCGTTGCATTCCGGGTCTTCGAGGCCGGTGAGCAAAATGGGAATGTCGCCGAACGTGTTGCGGAAAAGTTCTGCTCCGGGGATGCTTGCGCCGCAGCCAATAAACTTGGTGGGGGAATTGTAGGCATCCGTCATGGCATCGCTCATCTTCTTGAAAAACGGGTGCGTCGTGTCGGTGACGAACGGATTCGCGCCGTCTTCTTTGTCGATGGTGATTTCCATGTTGTTTGGAACTTGCGCTTTGAGGAAGTCGGCAAGCATGTCGGTGCATTTGACGGCGTCCATGCCGGGGGCAAGGCGAATTCCGATGCGGGCGTAGGCGCTGTCTTGCAGTACGTTGCCGGCGTTCACGCGGGAGCCGGATTCAAAAGTGCTCACGATAATGCTCGGACGGCGCCACAGCGAAATTAAAATCTCGTCTTCGGGCACGTTCAACTTCACTTGTTCAAGAACGCCGCCGTCATTGCGGAAAATCTTTTCGGTCATGCCGAGCGACTTGTAAGATTCCAGTTCTTCCTTTGTCGGCGGAACGATATCGTCTTCGTAATGCGGGATGAGTATTTTGCCGTCCTTGTCGGTGAGGCTTGCAATCATGCGGCACAGCGCTTGGGCTGGGTCTGGAATCGGTCCGGACCACGAGCCAGAATGGAGTGGCGCCTTTGTCGCACGGAGCGTCACGTTGATGGCGCTCATGCCGCGGAGCGTCGTCGTGATGGATGGCGTTCCCTTCGCGAAGTTCCCGAGGTCTGCGACAATGACGGCGTCGCACTTCAAAAGTTCCGCGTTGTTCGTGAGGATATGTTCGAAGCCTGCGCTTCCAGATTCTTCTTCGCCTTCGATGATGAACTTGAGGTTTGGGCCTTTTTCGCCAAGCTCTCTGCGGACTTGTTCAAGTGCCGCGAGATGCGTGATGATTCCTGCTTTGTCGTCGGCGGTGCCGCGGCCAAAGAGACGGTCGCCTTTCTGCGTGGCTTTAAACGGCGGCGTGTCCCACAATGCTTCACGCATTGGCGGTTGCACGTCGTGATGGGCGTACAAAAGAATGGTCGGCTTGTCCGGGCTGGTGAGGCTTTCGGCGTAAACGCTCGGACGTCCGCTTGGTGGCATCAAAAACTGGATGTTGGTGAGTCCTGCCTTCGCAAACATTTCCTTGACGGCGTTCGCGGAGTCCAAAACAAATTTCTGGTCAAAATTGTCGAAACTGATGGACGGAATGGCTACCAGGCTCGAAAGCATGTCGATATAGTGTGGCATGTTTTCGTGAATATCTTTTTTGATTTGATTTTGCATGATTTTACTCTCTTTTAGTAGAATTATAATTTTTTTTCGTTGTACTTAGAAGGGGGTGTTTATTTTGATGTATATTAATACTTGGTTGGATGATTATGAATTTACGTAGATTAGATTTTCTTTTTTGTGTTGTTTTGCTCGTATTTTGGGCGTGCGGTGATTCGTCGGATGGAACGCCGGTGACTGTGAGCGAAGAGTCTTCTTCATCAATTGGGGTAGTCTCTTCTGCAAAATCAGCAAGTTCTTCTTCTGAAAAATCGGTTGTGTCAAGTAGTTCCGCAAAATCTGTTGCGAGTTCGTCGAGCGCTTTTGTAAGTAGTGAATCGCAAAAGCCAGCGACTTCGTCATCGGAAAAAGTCGCTGAATCGTCTTCGGCGACGGACTTGAGCAGCTCTGCAAAATCAGTGCCGGAGTCATCGAGCAGTTCTGAAAAACTTGCGGGTTCTTCTGATAATGGCGTTTGTACGAAATGCGACAGCTATACGGCGGCAGACCCGGTGCTCGTTGAAAATGGCGGTAAGGGTTCCGTGACAACTTACGGGAGCGTCAAGGATAAGGAGACGAGTCTTGGCGGCGCCTGCAATTACGGACAGACGAATATCCAGTATTACGCGGCAATTCATGTGAATGTCTCACCCGGCGATGATAAAGGCCCGTGGAATGGCGGCGCTGCCTGCGGCGGCTGTGTGCATGTGAAAGCGAAGACGCCGGATGGCTGGAAAGAAGTGACTGTGCGCATAACCGACCGTTGCCCGGATGCGAACTGCGGTGTGGATTTGGGCGGTGCTCCGGCAAGCGATATCATGGGTGATTTGGTAGGCCGTTATTACGGCGAATGGGAATTTGTGAGTTGCGAAGGCGTTAAAGGCGTGTGGGGCGATTCCACATCCATTTGGGTTAAAGAGGGCGCTAGCACGTTCTGGAGCATTATTCAGGTGCGTAATCCCAAGGACATGGTCAAGAAAATTGAGATTCGCGGAGTGGACGGCGCTGATGCTCACACGCTTGAAATGGTCGTTGGGACAGAAAACTTTTGGACGGTACCGCCGGAAATTCTACAGTCCGACAAGAACTATAGCGTTCTCGTGAGTTATCGTAGCGGAACCGACGACGAATGGATTATTAAGGGCTCGGAACTTGCGGTGTCCGAAGCGAACCTTTATCTGTACGAACACCGAGAAGAATAAGCAGATTTATTTTATATTTACCGCATCGCCTAAACAAATGAATTGTATTTAGGACTCTAATTGCAGAAGGAGTTGGCATGAAAAATTTTAAGCTTGTTCTTGTTTCTTTGGCTTTATTTGCTTTGGTTGGTTGTGCGGGCTCAGAACGCTTTATTTCTGAGTCTTGGACTTCGCGCCCTGCCAGTATCGCTTTGATTTATACAAATCCTGTCGTGCAGAATATGGATGATGTCGAGGACGACTTACCTGAGTATGTAAATTCGTTTCCGACATGGGTGACTCAGGAATTCAAGAAAAATATTGAAGCTCAAGTGAATTCCAAGAGTGGATCTCCAATGCGTGTTGATGTCGTGCATTATCCTGTGGGCAGTGCAGGGGGCCCAGCAAGGTTCTTTATGGGTGAATCGGAATTGCGTCTTGACGACAAGGATTTTTTTGCAGGAGATAATGAACAGTTAGTTTTACCGGAAGCCGATGTTTATTTGGTTTTGGATGCCTTAACGTTTAAGAATGTGAATGCGGTTAATTCTGGTGCGGGTTTGTTGGGTGTTTTGTTGAGTTACATGATGCATAGTGGCGATTTATTTATTGAGGCCACATTCGGCTTTTATGATGCCAAATCTCACAAGCGTTTAGGATACGGAAATTTGCAGTCTAACGAAGGATATTTCTTTGGAGTCGCAAAATCCAGTTGGGAAAATCTTATGGAAACGGCTGTTGAAGACCTTTTTGACGGAACACCAATTTCGAAATAAGCTTGTATAAAAAACGGCGCCTTATTGGGCGTCGTTTTTGCGTTCTGCATAACGAGAGTCGCGGCTTTTAAAGCCGCGCTTTTTTACTTGTTCAAGCGTTGACGCCTTCGGCGTCCGCTGCTGCGTTCGGTCATGCAGTCAAGTAAACTTGACTGCGCGACACTCACTTGGCAAGCTTTTCCGTTGCTTCGGCGACTGCAAGCAAGTCCGCTTCCTGGAACGGCTTGCCAATCCACTGGAGGCCAACCGGGAGTCCGCCTGCCATACCGCACGGAACGCTCACGCCCGGGAGACCGGCGAGGTTCAAGCTAACGGTGTAGATGTCGGAGAGGTAAACGGCCATCGGATCGGATTCGTTCATGCCGCACTTGAGCGGGAGACCCGGCATCGTCGGGCTTGCAATCACGTCGCAAGTCTTGAATGCTTCGGTGAAGTCGTCCGTGATGAGGCGGCGGACCTTCTGGGCCTGCACGTAGTAAGCGTCATAGAAACCGGCGGAGAGAACGTAGCTTCCGAGGAGGATGCGGCGCTGCACTTCCTTGCCGAAACCTTCGCTGCGGGACTTGGCATAAAGGTCGAAGAGCTTACGAGCTTCGGGACTGCGGTAGCCGTAACGCACGCCGTCGTAGCGGCTGAGGTTGGAGCTTGCTTCTGCCGTTGCAATGATGTAGTAGCTGGACACAGCGTAGCTGATGTGCGGGAGGCTCACTTCCTTGATCGTGGCGCCTTCGGCTTCCATCTTCTTGAGCATGTTTTCGATGGCGGCCTTGCATTCTGCATCGAGGCCTTCGCCAAAGTATTCCTTCGGAACGCCGATGACCTTGCCCTTAACGCCTGTGCCGAGCTTTGCGGTAAAGTCTTCGGTCGGGCGAGTGCTCGTGGTGTTGTCGTGCGGGTCGATACCGCAGATGGCACCAAGGAGCGTTGCGCAGTCACGAACGGTTGCACCGAACGGACCAATCTGGTCGAGAGAGCTTGCGTAGGCGAGGAGGCCGTAACGGGAAACGCGGCCGTAGGTCGGCTTCAAACCGACGACGCCCGTGCAGGCAGCCGGCTGGCGGATGGATCCACCCGTGTCGGAACCGAGAGCGCAAGGAACCGTGCCAGAGGCAACGGCGACTGCGGAACCACCCGAGGAGCCACCCGGAACGCGGGATTCGTCGAGCGGATTCTTGACCGGGCCGTAGTAAGAGGTTTCGTTGCTGGAACCCATGGCGAATTCGTCCATGTTCGTCTTGCCGACGATGATGGCGCCTGCGGCTTCGAGCTTTTCGAGTGCTGTTGCAGTGTAGGGGGCAACAAAGTTATCGAGAATCTTGGAGGCGGCTGTAGTGCGGGTGCCGGTCAAGCACATGTTGTCCTTCACGGCGACCGGGATGCCATCGAGGGCGCCCAGAGACTTGCCTTCGGCGCGGCGCTTGTCGCTTTCCTTAGCGCGTTCAAGAGCGCGGTCGTTCAGCACCGAAATATAGGCGTTCAAATTCTTTGTCGATTCAATTTTTTCGAGGGAAGCCTGTGCAAGCTTTTCGGCAGTGGTGCTGCCGTTTGCCAGTTGAGCCTGAAGTTCCTGAATAGTCTGCATTATCTTTCTCCGGACCATTTCATAATGTAAATTGCTAAAATCATGCCTGCTGCACTCAAGAGATTGAATTTAAAACCAATCCCAAGTGCAAATTTGACCAAATACAAGTCGATGATGACAGGTTGCGGCGTGTCGCCAGAAAAACCAATACAAGGATCCCATGACGCTGTAAAAATATGGTGGACGCTGTTATCGTAGCCACCAGCGTTCAAGAGGACTCCGAGTTCGCCGAATAAAGCTCCGAGAGCTTCGCCCATGATGCCGCCTAAAATCAGGCCGACAAAAATGAAAAGGACGACACGTGCCATTGAGTTTTTGTGAGTCATGCCGCAAATATAGTATTTTAAATACTAGTTAATAGTTAATAGTTATTAGTTATTAGTTACTAGGGGATTTAGTCTTGCCTTTGGCCTTTCGCTTTGCTCAAGTCCCAAATGCTGGCCTCGGTCATATCCATGCAAGCATGGCTACGACTCTCGACCTACGCATTTGTCGTCTCTCGTCTCTTATAATTCATTATCCCAAATCGATATCGGGTGTAACCTGAATTTTGTAGTCAGGATAGAGCTGCGCCACTTCGCTCTTGATGGTTTCGAGGGCTTCTTGGGCATTCACGCCGAATTTAATGACCACGTCAAAGCGCATTTCTTTGGCTTCGATATCTACATAAAAACCGTGCATCTGGAGTGCCCAATCGTGCGACTTGACTTTGTTTGAAATTGTGTTGCGAATTTTGGAGGCTTCGTCGTCCTTGGTATTGTAAGAGTAAACGCCGATGGCGGTGAGGATGACGCCTGTTTCGCGATAGACCTTCTTTTCGAGCTTGCGCGTGAGGGAATCCAGGTCGGCGACGGTCATGGTGTCGGGGAGTTCCACGTGCACGGAGGCGAGTTTCTTTTCGGGACCGTAATCGTTGATGACGAGGTCGTATGCACCGTGGATGCCTTCTTCGCTGCGGATGAGGCTCTTGATTTGCTTGGTGAGTTCGTTGTCATTTTTCTTGCCAAGCAAGTCGCTGACGGTGTCCTTCAACATTTCAAAGCCGGCCTTGATAATGAAGATGGAAATCAGAACGCCGACGTAGGCTTCGAGCGAGAGTCCCGTGAAAATGAAGATGAGTGCCGAAGCAAGAACGGAAAGGGAGAGGATGGCGTCAAAGAGCGCGTCGGAGCCGGACGCAATGAGCGAACCGGAATTCACGCGTTCACCTTGCGATTTCACGTAACGCCCGAGGACTACTTTCACGACAACAGCAATAGCGATGATGACAAGTGAAACGGTGGAGTAATCGGCTTCTTCGGGGTGGATGATTTTCTTGACGGATTCTACGCAAGAGGTGATGCCCGCGTAAATCACGATGGATGCGATGACCATGGCCGTGAGGTATTCGATGCGACCGTAACCGAGCGGGTGCTTTTCGTTGGGCAATTTTCGCGAGAGCTTGTTGCCGACAATTGTGATGATGGACGAAAGTGCGTCCGAGAGGTTGTTCACGGCATCGAGAACGACGGCGATGGAATTTGCCATAAGGCCGATAACTGCCTTGACGCTCGCGAGAATGACGTTGGTGACAATCCCGACAACACTAGTCTTGATGATGACTTTGTTACGGTTTTCTTCTTTGTCGATGTTCTCGTTAAGCGATTCCTTTTTGGACATAAACTATCTCCTCTTGTTTTTTCTCTCGTCTCTCGTCTGTAGCCGCTTGCGGCGTTCACTCGTCTATTTTATGCTCCAATCGATGGGTTCAAGTCCTTTGCTGACAAGGTAAGCGTTTGCTTTGCTGAAGTGCTTGCAACCGAAGAATCCGCGGTATGCCGAGAGCGGGCTCGGGTGCGGGGCGGTGAGGATGAGGTGTCCGCGGTTGGGTGCTACGAGCACTTGTTTTTTGATGGCGAAGCTGCCCCAGAGCAAAAAGACGAGGTTCTCGCGGACTTGTGAAAGTCGCTGGATAATCGTGTCCGTAAACTGTTGCCAGCCAATGCCGGCGTGGCTTGCTGCCATGTGGGCACGCACGGTAAGCGATGCGTTTAAAAGCAAAATGCCCTGATGTGCCCAGCCTTCCAAGTTTCCGTGTGGCGGCGGCGTGATGCCGAGATCGTCATGGAGTTCTTGGAAAATGTTGATGAGAGACGGCGGTGGCTCAATGCCAAACGGTACGGAAAAGCAAAGACCGTGGGCTTGTCCCGGATTGTGGTACGGGTCTTGTCCGATGATGACAGCCTTGACTTTATCGACGGGGCAATAGTCGAGGGCGGCAAAAATCTGCGGTCCGGGAGGATACACCACATGGTGCTCTGCATGTTCCTGCAAAAGCTTTGCCTTGATTTGCTTAAAATACGGTTGCTCGAATTGGTCGGCGAGCAGGTTCAGCCAAGATTGTTCTAGTTTGACGGGCATAGGGCGGGCGGCTTTGCCGCAGTTAATAGTTATTAGTTACTAGTTAATAGTAGAAATTTGATAAGAATGTTAAATTCTTTTGTTACGTCATCCTGACCCTGGAATGCACTGCATGAAAGGGGAAGGATCCAGTTAAGTCTTTGTCGTGCTATTCGATTCTCCTTGTAAGTATCGCTATTTTCTCACCGTCGAGGCGCGTGTAGAATAACGTTGCGGTGTTCTTGCCTTTGGGCTTGAGGCGTTTGATTTCTTGGTCGGGATCGACTTTGACGCCTCGCAGCTTGAGTGTGAGTTTTCCGATGTCGTGCGATTTGAGCATCGCGCGGACGGCACCTGTCGAAATTTCGGACGACTCTAGAATCTCGTAGTTGGCAAAAGCGGGCGAGGGGAGCGGCTTTTCGCTGGTCACATAAGCGATGCCCGGCGAAATTAGGTGTGTCGTTTCGTCGTGTGCGAGAGCGACCACTCCAAAGAGGTGGCTGCGGAGTAGCACCGGTGCGGGTTCCGCGATGAACTTTGAAATGCCCCCAAGTGGCAAATCGGATTCGCTGCTCGATGTGCGGTAAACGCGGTCGCGGCCTTCAAGTTCGTAATTGTGGTCGTATTGTGACTGTTCGCTGTCGTTGCGGGATTCGCGTTTCTCGTCGCGTTCAAAGATCCACTGGGCGAGCGTTCCCCCGTTCTTATCGACCATCACGGCGCGGACGTGGTCAGGGTTTTGAACGAGTTCGCCGAATAGCACCAAGCATTCTCGGCAGTCCGTGCGTTGCCCGATGTAGAGGATTTCTGTGCCGCAGGGGATTTCGCTGATGGGGTAGCCGGGCGGGATTTTGGCCATGCCGCCTTTATAGTGCTTCGAAATTTCGATAACTTCTTCGAATGTGGGCGTGAGATTGCGGAGGTCGCGCTGGTTTTCGCCTTCGATGGTGCGGCGTGCCGGGTCAATCGTAAAGTAATCGGCTTTGCTCAGAGCGAGGGGCGCTCCCTCTGAATCGTTTTGCTTGGCGACCTCGCGGACATCAGCGAGAATTGTGTTTTCCGCGTTTTTTGCATTTCCGTCAGCGGGAGAATCGCCGAACTCTCGCATTACTCGGCTATTGTAGCGGTACATCGCTAGGCGGTTCTCGTCGAGATCTACACCGATGGCGGTAAATTCCTTGGGCAAGTAAAATGAATCGCCTCCCATGCCGCAACATAGATCGTGAACGACGGGGGCGGCATTTCTGGTGTTTTCGCTGTTGTCCTTGTTTGCTTGGCGGGCTTGTTCCCACAGCATCGATTTCCATCGCCCGATGTCCTGGGCGGTACTCTGTTCTAGGGCAAGCTTGTCGCAAAGGAGAAACTTTTCGCTTGATTTCTCTTTTTTGTTGGATTCGGAATCCTTCAAAAAGAACTTTTCGCGGAATTTTGGCACAAGTGCCATATAGTCCATGATGGCGATTCGTTCTTCGTTGCTGAAATTCTTGGCAAGCTGCGTCGAAACCTGCAACGCGTCCATTTTTTTCTGGGTTGCAAGATCGATAAAACCTTGAACTTTAGCCGATGTGAGTAAATCCGCGTTGAACATGCTTGAAATTTAATTTTTATGCGAGAATTTTACAATTTAAAATTTTGAGGATTGGCAATTAAGATGTATTTTTATGGTGTCATTCCTGTGAATGTATTGCGTGAAAATGTCATTCCTGCCACCGGGCAGGAATCTCCTTCTAGAAGGGATTGGGTTGGTATGAAATTTTTGAAAAATCTTACAGTGTGTGCGTTTTGCGCTTCCTTGGTGCTACTTGTACAATCTTGCGGCGATGATACGACTTTGTCGCCTGTATATGCTTTAAGTTCTTCTGCGCAAGAATCGTCTTCGAACATGCCGGAATCGTCTTCCCAAGATTTGTCGAGCTCGTTTGCGGATTTTGAATCGTCTTCATCCTTAGTCGGGCTTTCGTCCTCTAGTCAGGATGTTGGCGGATTTTCGTCTTCGGAGACTTCTTTGCCGGCGGGAAAAGAATCCTCTTCATCCGTTGCAATGTCGTCTGCGGAAAAACCGACTTCGTCTGAATCGTTGCAGAATTCTTCATCGTCTTCTAATGCGGTTCAATCCTCTTCTTCAGTAAAATCTTCGGCATCGGTAAGCTCCTCTTCTGAAACTCCCAGCTCATCATCAGCGTTGCCTATAAAAATTGATTTCTTCAACGGTGCCGATATCTCTGAAGTCCAGGAATACGAACGAAGAAATGCAAAATTCTTTGATGTTGATGGCAAGGAAAGCGATATCTTTACCATCTTAAAAAATCACGGATTCAATTCTATTCGTTTGCGCACGTTTGTATCGCCCAAGGCAAAGTACGGCTATGCAGCGAATGGCTGCGGACACGATGCTGAAGCGTATGGTGATAAAGACCACGTTGTCGCTTATGCAAAAAAAGTCAAAGCCGCTGGCATGGGGCTCTTGGTTGACATCCATTACAGCGACGTTTGGGCAGATCCTGGCAAGCAGATTATCCCGGAACGCTGGCGCGGCGTGAACAACGCCAATGCAATGGCGGATTCTGTTTATGCTTACACTAAAGATTTAATGAATGCGCTTAAGAATGCTGGCGCGACGCCCGACATGGTGCAGATTGGCAACGAAACGACTCCTGGAATCTTGATTCACAAGCCGAACAATAAGACAGATTGCTGGGGAAACGGTGTCGATAAGGCCGCGACTTCTGTCAATGGCGATATGGGAACCGCTGCGGGCAAGGCGAATGCAGCCAAGTATTTCAATGCCGGAATCAAGGCCGTCAAGGAAGTTTCGCCGACAACGAAAACGGTGCTCCACATCGAACGCATCCGCCAAGCGAATACAGTCACTTGGTGGATGGGTGTCGTGTTTGACGATTATAAAATTCCGGCAGACGTGATGGGCTTTTCTGCTTACACCGCTTACGGTGACGGTGGTCCTGACAATTGGATGAATTTGTTCAATACGGTGACGACAAAGTATTCAAAACTCGAATTTATCGTTGCAGAATACAATGGCGGCGATAAAGATAACCATTACAACTTCGACAAGTCCCGCCAAAAAACTCGAGAAAACGTAAAAAAACTCAATCGCTGGATTGGTACATTCTTTTGGGAACCGACAATCGGTGGCGCGTGGGGTCCTGCGCTGTTTGACAAGCGCGGCAATGATTATTACGCTAACTCCAAGGCTTTTGAAGAATTTTTTTAGAGAAAATCTTGCGCGAAGGCTACGGTTCTACCCTGAATTCGAACCGATTTTTCCAGCGATGTTCTCGGTCTGCGCTTTGAATTCTTTTCCCTAGCGCATTTACGTGCTTAGTTTGTGCGTTCGGCATTCGCAATGCGTCTTGCCTGGATGCCGCACGCTTCTTGTGAAATTCGTGGATTCCCGTAGTACCTTCGCGTAACACAACCGCGATACTGTCGAGAATCGGGTTGCCAACGCCTTCGATGTAGTCGTGTGAAACTTCCCAGACCATGATGCCTGCGTAACCGTTCTCTTTGACCCAACGCGATTTGACGGCGGATGAATGCGGGTCTTCGAAGGTGACGTATCCAGTTGAAGATACGCCGTAGGGCTCCACGGATATGCTGTCGAAGTGGAATTCCCATTCTGCGTTTGTTGCTATGTCCTTGTACGGTACTTGCTTGGCGGAACCCTTGGTGAAGTTCGTGCCAGGGCCTGTCGCTCCCTGAAATTCAAAGCCGAACGAGGGAATGCCAAACACCATTTTTTCGGTAGGCACACCACGTTTTTTCCAGTAGTCGCGAGTTTCTTCCCACGACCATGTGGTGTAGCCTTCGTGCGGGTAGAGTGGCGAATCGAACATGGCTTTTTCGTCCCAGTCGCCGGTGATGTCGTAGGTCATGAACCCGAACCAGTCTAGATTCTTGACGAGGACTTCGGCGGTGAACCATTTCCCGTAATAGGGTGAGCAGGGAAGTGCTGCTGAAAGGCTTTTGTCTTTGGGGAGAGCTTCGCGGAGCTCCGTGAGTAATTTGCTGTAAGCGATTGTGTCCGCTTCGGGCACAGGATTGTATTCCCATTCCCAGTCCATGTCGAGGCCGTCGAGATTGTGGTCCGCAACGTATTTTACGAGGTTTGCGACGAATTTTTGGCGGAGAGTATTGTCTTTGGCGACTGGCGCGAAGTTTTCGCTTTGACCGCCTCCGCCGAGTGAGACGATGACCTTTGTGCCAACGGCGTGGGCGAGCTTTACCATTTCGTCTAAAGCGTTCGGGTCGTCTGCTGCGTCTCCGCGTAACGTTCCGTCGGTATTGGGTGTGATGAAACTCCAAAGCACATGCGTCAGTTTTTCGTAGGGTACTTTATCTACAGTGTATGCGGGCTTGTGCCATTTGCCCCAATCAGGGTAATAGCCGATAAATAGCGGTGCTGCGTATGCGGAGCAAATTCCAGCGAGAGCGAAAAGAAAACTAACGATGAATATTGCAAATGTGTGCGAAATTTTATTCTTCATTTTTAAACTCCAAATAGATAACTCCTAATATTATCAATTAACTTCCTACCGCCTACTTCCTACTGCCTACTATTTTCGCTTCAGTTCTACTACGTAATCGGCCGCATCTACAAAGTCTTGTGCATGTTCGATGGCGATGACGGTGTGGCCTGCGTTGCAAAGTCCGTGAATGAGGCCGAGCAACTGCTGAATGTCCTTTTGATGGAGTCCGCGGGCGGGTTCGTCAAAGAGGAACAATGTGTTTGGCGCTTTGGCACGTGCAAGTGTAATGGAAAGCCTGAGTCTTGCGCGTTCGCCGCCGGAGAGGTGGGCTGTAGTTTGTCCGAGACGCAAATAGTCGAGACCTGTATCCACGAGCGGTTTGAGCTTTTCGGCGAACGGCTTCATGTTCGTGAAAAGTTTGTATGCACTGCCGATTTCCATGTCCAAGATGTCTGCGATGGAAAGAGACTTGAAGCGGACTTCCAAAACTTCGTCGCGGAAGCGTTTGCCGAGGCAAACGGGGCATTCGGATTCTTCGTAGCCGAGCGGATCGTAAATGACGCCTTCGCCTTTGCAGTTTTCGCAGCGGCCGCCGGGGGCGTGCGTCGTGAATTTGGATGCTGTATAGCCGCGCACCTTGCTTTCGGGGAGCTTTGCGAACAAGTCGCGCAATAGCGTGGTGAGACCGATAGCGCTTGAAACCGTGCTGCGTCTGCTCCCGTGAAAGTCTCCGGTCGTGAGGATGGATAGAGCGTCGATGCCTAGACTCTTGAATTCTTCTGCTTTAGCGCGTTTCGCGATGTTTTCAAAAAGGAGTGTCGATTTTCCGCTGCCGCTTTGGCCTGTGATGACGCTGAATTTATTGATGGGGAAAGCCGCGTTCACCGGAGCCATGTCGAACTTCGCGAAATTGTTGACGAGGATTGCTGGGTTTTCCGAACTTGTCATTGCACTTCGTGCATGACCGCTACGGGTATCAAATGCGAGTTCACAAGTGGCCTCTCGCTTGATACCCTTGCTCGTCATTCCCGCCACCGAGCGGGAATCTCCTCTCTCGTCTCTCGTCTCTCGCCTCTCGTCTAATTTCCTAATCCACATTCCCGTTGGCGATTCCGGATTTTCAAGCACTTCATCGCGGTTGCCTTGGAACAGAATCTCGCCGCCTTTTTCGCCTGCGCCTGGACCCATTTCAATGATGTAGTCGGCACGTTTGATGATTTGCGGGTTGTGTTCGATGAGCACGAGGGTGTTTCCGCGTTTGCGAATTTTTTCAAGGACTTTCCAAAGTGCGGCGACATCGCTTGCGTGTAAGCCGCTGGCGGGCTCGTCAAGTGCAATCAATAGTCCGTTCAAGTGCCCCGTGCTGAGACTTGCGAGCTTGAGCCTTTGCAATTCGCCGCCCGAGAGGGTTTGTCCCGCGCGTCCCGGCGTGAGGTAGCCGATGCCCAAATCGTTGATGGCCTCGATGCGGTCGAGCAGCGAATTGAATGTCGCTTTTAAATTTTGACCGATTTTATCGTCGAAAATTTTGTGCAGAAGCGCGGGCAGTTCCGCAAAATCCGTAGTGAGTATTTGCTTGTAACTGATTTCGTCAATGGTTGCGTTCAAGTACGTTTTTTTAAGGCGGAATCCGTTGCAATGCGGACAATTCGTGTTTTCGTCTTCGTCGCTATCCGCTGCGTTTCCTTGAATAAAACCGGTTCCTTCGCAGTACTCGCAGACGCTTGTGCGGCTGTATGGCGAGAACGAACGAGCATCTAGCGCTGTGACGGCTTCGCTGGACGTTTGCGATTGGTGCTGTTCGTCGCCTGCGTTCGGGCAGCACGGCTTTGTGCTGTAAAATTTGCGTTCGCCTGCAATGTCAAGCGTGATTGCGGAATGCGTAAGCTTTAGCGTGCCGTCAACCGCTTCGGCAATTCGCGTGCGGGTGTTTTCGCGGACGATAATTCTATCGACGATGATGTAGAATTCTTTGGGCGTCAAGACTCTTTCGCCGGGGAGCAAGTCTGCCAGCGAATACATGGTGCCGTCAGCAATGGCTCGCGTGTAACCTTGTGCCAAAAACACCGCGGACAGTTTATCCAGCGTGTGACCGCACGGATCAATTTTTGCCAAAAACTGTAGCTTAGTCCCTACGGGCATTCCTGCGATTTCGCGGATGATTTCTTCTCGGCTCTGGCTCACCATCGGAGCTCCGCAAATCGGGCAGGCAGGCTTTGCGAATGCGGCGAACAATGTACGTAATGCATTGTCACATTCGGCAATCGAAAGCGCAGATGCTTTCGCGGGCGCTTCTCCGCGCGTGGCGGCAATCGCTAAACTTGCCGGGAGTCCTTCGGCGCTGTCAAGAGGGATGCTTCGCTTGCCACCGAGCAAATCTGCTGCAAACGGCGAGAGCGTTTCAAGGTAACGTCGCTTGCTTTCGCCGTGGAGCGTGTCCATCACGAGCGTCGATTTTCCGCAACCCGACGGTCCGCATACAACCGTAATTTTCCCCAGCGGAAACTGGGCGTTGACGTTCTTTAAATTATGAAGTCTGCAACCACGAATCGAAATGTAATCAAGCATCGTTTAAAAGATAATTATTAAGTGTGTAAATACTATATTCTCAATAATGAAAACATCTTCAAAATATTTATTCTAGAAAGCGGCCTGTCATGAAATTGCTAATTCCCTCTTTGCTCGCGTTATTTTTTGTTGCATGTGGCGATTTGTCAACACCACTATTTAAAATTTCGTCTAATTCTAGTCGTTCGTCTGTTAAGGTTGTTAATTCCTCCGATGTGATTGTGGGATCCATGACGGACTCCCGTGACGGTCAAACCTACAAGACGGTGAAAATTGGCACACAGGTATGGATGGCTCAGAACCTGAACTACAAAACGGCAGATAGCTATTGTTATAAAGATATTTCAAGTAACTGTGCTAAGTACGGTCGCCTTTACACATGGGCTGCGGCTATGGATAGTGCTGGTATATGGAGTTCGAACGGCAAGGGCTGTGGTTATGACAGGTTTTGCTGGTGGAGTACAGACCCTGTTCGCGGAGTCTGTCCCAGTGGTTATCACTTGCCCGATACGACAGAATGGAAAACTCTGTTCACAGCAGTTGGTGGTCAAAGGATTGACAGCACGGAGTGGTTGTGGTTCGAGTCGACAGCTGGCAGGGTTCTCAAGTCCACCTCTGGTTGGTATAGAGACGGTGATGGCACGGATGCGTTTTCGTTCTCGGCGTTGCCTGCTGGCGGTTGGTCTTTCGACAATATAGGTTACGGCGACGAGGGCTACGACGCGCGCTTCTGGAGTTCCGGAAGCTATGGTTCCAAGTACGCGTACCACATGGTCTTGCACGACATAAGCGACAATGCATACTTGAGTCACCACATCCATAAGTCCGGCAGGTTTTCAGTTCGTTGCCTAAAGGACTAACTGTGAGGGACTCCGCAGGAGTCCACTAGCTTTCAATGATTGCTGATGTCGCCCAGAAGCGCGGATTCCTTGCCAACCTAATGTCGAATATTTTTTGAATCGCCCTAATAAATCAGTAAAAAATTTTGAGTTGCTGCACCTGTTGTATGATTCTTCAACCAAATATTTGAATGAAAAAAGAACATCGTTGCTAGATACGGCTGTTCTAGAAACTGCAGCGACTCCTTGTATTGGTGGAATGATTTTAAATTTATGCGTCATTGTTTATGATTTAGGCGAGCCTTGTTAAAAAGAATTTCTTCATTGATTCTTGACTGATAATATTTCCTTTGCCAGGAGGAACTGAGTTCCATGGCGGCTCGCTGTGTGTCATTTCCACTAATTTTACGGCTGAATACTGGTTGTAAACATCAAAGACGTTGTTGAACAAAGTTGTTTCTTCTTCGTTAAGTTTGATGTCTATTTGGGAAGGCGGTTCAATTCCTTTCGCATCATATTTTGCATATTTTTCATAGACTTCGGGAACTACGGGGCCAAACATCCATGCTTCGATATTTTCGTCAAATAAAGGCGTGTCAAATGCGGCCAAGTGGAATCCCTGCTCGTAATAAAGCATTTTCTGCAGCTTGAGATTGGACATCAATTCCTGATTTCCTTCTGCTGCTTTTGATAAAAGCAATTGAGCTATTTGTAATGCCTTGTATGCCATTTGTGTGCCTTTTGCCTCTAAAAATAAGTTTTGAAAAATCTGATGTCAATGGTCCGAAATCTTTTGGACTTTTTGCTGTTTTATAGGTTGATGTTAAATCTACAAACGATAATCACGAAAAACGAAAATAGCCTAAATTTTGCAATCAACCGTTAGCAAGAATAATGGAAAAACTTTTTTACAAAAAAAGATGGTTCGAAAGATCGTCACAAGAGTGTTATATTTACAGTTATGAAAAATACTTTGTTCCTTTTTTTGTTTTCTCTATTTTTTGTTGCTTGCGGAAATGATTCGTCAACCTCGGCGAATAATTCGGATGATGGTGATAGTTCGTCAAAATCCAGTAGCAGTCAAAAAACGATTTCGTCATCATCGAACAGGGTCACTGAGCCTGCCGAAGTGACTACAGGAATCATGACGGACGCTCGTGATGGTCAAACTTACAAGACGGTCCAAATCGGTTCGCAGACGTGGATTGCTCAGAATCTGAATTACGAAACGGCAGATAGCTATTGCTATAACGATACAGCAAGTAACTGTGTTAAATATGGTCGATATTACACATGGGCTGCTGCGGTGGGCCAATCGGAATTTGCTTGCGGCTATCTTCACAACTGTTCCTTGCCGTCGGGTAATATTCAAGGTGTCTGCCCCAAAGGCTGGCATTTGCCAAATAATGAGGAATGGGAAGCCTTGCTCTCTTTCGTTGATGATTCTACGCCTGATAAGTTTATCCCTATTAATGTGGTCTACTCAAATGCGGGTTATGTTCTTAAATCCTCGTCAGGATGGGATAGCGATGGCAACGGTACGGATGCTTTCTCGTTCTCGGCGTTGCCCGCTGGCGGCATGCGCAAACTTGGGGAGTATTACGAAGTTGGCGACGAAGCTACCTTCTGGAGTTCTACAGAGTACAATGGCGTCGATGCGTTTGCTGTGAGCTTGTGCAACTATAACAACAATGCAATCCTGAAGGTCAACTCCAAGTCTAGCGGGGCTTCAGTTCGTTGTGTAAAGGACTAGTTTAAATTAGAATTGATAAATAACAAAAACTGCCCGCGCAGTTCATTCACTGCCGGGCAATTCTTTTGCGAAAATCCGTTACGGTCGAGGATGACGTTCCTAACTCCTAAAACTCCTTAAACGTGAATCTCAGTTCGCCAAACGGTGTGCGGAAATCCTTGTTCTTCAGGTTGTTTTCTTCGATGCCGGCGAAGAGCCTGTAGCCGCCGCCAATCGAAACTTCAAGAAGCTTCGTCACGCGAAAGTTGAACTGTGCCGAAAAGTCGGATGTGAAGAATGCGTCGTCGGACTTGAATCCGTCTTCGTCGCCCTTGTTCATGAAGTTCACGCTGCCGCCGCCGATGCTAATCGGGAGTGAAATAGAGAACAAACCGTTGCGGAAAACGACCGGTTCCGCGAAAATGCCGTACGAATGGTAATCGAGCATTTGCGGGTGGCGAACTTTCGGGTTTTTCACGTCGCTGAGGATGGTCGAAAAGTACGCACCTAGACTGATGTACGGGTTCAGCACGACGCCGACGCGGAGGTTCATGAATATGGTACCGTCGCGGGCAATCAGCGAGTTGCCGCCGCCTACGCTAAGGAGCGCGCTCCATTCGGAGCTCGATTCCTCTTTCGGTTGGTAGTCTTCGGAACCCTGGAGCTTTGCGTTCGCGCTTACGGTAAGGGTCAGTGCCGCAAGAATCGCAGTCCATATTTTTGTCTTTTTCATAGTTCGTCCGTTTTTGCTTCCCATCGCCAGTTCTTTGTGCTGACTGCCGGCCAGTGGCAAATCGTCCAGACTAGGCTGTTGGCACACAGGATGATAGACCAGACGCCAAAGAACAGGAAGAGAATGAGTGGAATGAAAGCCAACGATCCATAAAAAATGGACATACGCGTGACCATTGTTGTCTGGATGAGCATTAAAATTTTGACGTAAATGATGATGGCAAGCCAAGAAATCAGCGTGGAAAGCATCGATGCCAAAAAGAGTTTTTTGCGAGTATAGGGCTTATGGCCATTCGGTCGTGCGGGCAATGCGTAAAGCATCAGGAAAATGACAAGGAGAAGCGTGATGTGGAACGTGGAGTACCAGAACGCGGAAATCAAAGTCTTGATGACTTCTGGAGAAAAGTGGAATCCATCGACGATAATGGCGGACATTACGTTCTGGACATGGTTCATGAAGCCTGCGAACATGCCGACGAATGCAGCCCCGATGAGGAGGAACGGCGTATAGACCTTGATTTGGCGGATTAGCGTTCTGGAGGTCTTGTTTTCCCAGACTACGTTGAAGTTCGTTTCCAGGCTCCCGAACGAGAGGATGAACGTGACAAAAAGGCCTGCTGCACCGATAACTCCGAGCTTTCCTATGGGAATGTGTTCCGCATTTTCAACGATATCCATGATTTGCTCTGTGGGCCAGTCCAAATTGAGCATGTCGAGCACGATAGGGAGGTAGTCCGAAATGAAGGTTCCGAATCCGACCGCCAAAGAAATCGAGGTGAGCATGATGAGAAGCGGGACGACGGCTACAAGAGTCGTGTAGGTCAATGCTGCCGCACGAGTCGTTCCATGATAATAGAAAAACGACTTTCCGGTAACGACCATGATTTTTACAAACGTCGGAGAACGGGCTGCGATGTTGTCGAACAGCCATTCCCATGAAAAATTTTTCCACCAGTGCGGCATACTTGGCGCAAATATAGTTAAAGGAACGACTTGTGTGATTTAAATCATACTGAACTATCGCTCTTTTTACCAAATTTTTCAAAAAAAAGACAATAAAATGTTGACAATTAAATAGAAATTTTTGTGGACGTGTTGTGAAAATATATAAATATATGTTACAATGTGGACTTTTTATTAAAAAATAGATTATATTAAGCAAGAACAATAGCCAAAAATGTAGGAGTGTTGTTTTATGGGATCACAATTGTGTTTTAGGACGATTTTTGCAAGTTCCTTGCTTGCAGTTGGTTTGGTCGTCCCTTCTCTTGCCGCGCCTCGTCAAATGGAAAACTTGACGCGCGGTCTTGTCGTATCCAATGTGGGCAGCGGAGTGCTGGTAAGTTGGCGCCTGCTCGGTACGGATGACCCGGCTACGGAGTTTAATCTTTACCGCGATGGCTCAAAGATTGCCTCTATTACGAAAAACGCTGGCACGAACTACTTGGACAAGAGCGGAAAAACGACGTCCAAGTATGAAGTCGCTGCTGTGGTTGATGGAAAGGAGCAGGCGAAATCTCCCGTTTCGCTCGTTTTGGACAAGACCGTTTCGAATAGCGGAAATTCCTTCCCGTACAAGACCCTTAAACTGGAAGTGCCTGCTGCGCAGACGATGCCCAACGGCGAAAAGTGCACTTACACCCCAAACGACATGAGCGCTGCCGACCTCGATGGCGACGGCGAATATGAACTCATTTTGAAGTGGGATCCGAGCAATGCCCACGATAACTCGCAGACGGGTTATACGGGTACGGTGTTTATCGATGCGTACAAACTCGACGGCACGCGCCTGTGGCGTATCGACCTCGGCAAGAACATCCGCGCGGGTGCGCACTACACGCAGTTCCAGGTATTTGACTACGATGGCGACGGCAAGGCCGAGATGATCGTGAAGACCGCCGACGGTACGATTGACGGTACGGGCAAGGCTATAGGTAATGCGTCTGCCGACTACCGCGATGGTAACGGCCTTATCCTCAAGGGCAAGGAATATTTGACGGTGTTCCGTGGCGTTGATGGTGCCGCCATCACGACAATTGACTATGTGCCGAGCAGGGACATCAACAAGCATGAGAAAGGCAAGAACGGCAAGGGTTACTGGGGTGACAACTA
>CAMKTL010000023.1:0-59520 GCA_946415675.1 uncultured Fibrobacter sp. | reverse complement strand
CTACCGTGGAACGACTTTTATCTACAAGAGTAGAAATTTTTTTTGGCCTATAGCCCTTGCTGATTAAATTTAACAATATTATATCTACAAGAGTAGAAATTTTTTTTGGCCTATAGCCGAAGTATTCGGTGGTGGAAATCTTCGAGATCTACAAGAGTAGAAATTTTTTTTGGCCTATAGCCTCCATTGGAGTCATCTTGATAATCAATATCTACAAGAGTAGAAATTTTTTTTGGCCTATAGCCCAACGACCCTTTCCCTGCGTGTCACGGATCTACAAGAGTAGAAATTTTTTTTGGCCTATAGCCCCCAGAGACTACCGCCACGACAATGGCTATCTACAAGAGTAGAAATTTTTTTTGGCCTATAGCCTCTATGTTTCTAAAATAGCTTTTTTTGATTCTTTTTCAAGGAAAAAATTCTCTTTTCCCGAATTTCGAAAACCATACTAAACAAAAAAGCACTTTTTCAAAGTTTATTTTTAACGCATTGATTTAAGGACATTTACACCAAAAGAGGTTCTAGATTCTTAACATTATAAAGACTTCGGTTTGCACTAGAATATCAACAAATCCTGATCACGATGAACCGCATTGCCATATTTGATTGTCTTTTTAACATCGACATCAAATAATATGACGCTATCATCTGGAGAGAACTCTTTCTTGAAATAGGTTTCTATTTCCATCTTCAAGATGTCTAGAAATCGCTGTGTATGATTAACTTCATACACTGAATATTGAAGGCGTATAGCTCCATTTGATTGAAGCATCTTTGAGAAGGTCGTTCTCAGTTTGTCATCCTTTATGTCGTAGCTTACTAATAGCATTTTCACTCCAATATGAAAAAATCCATTAAATCTGCTCGTTCTTTCATGAAAGCTCTGTAATACGACTGAACAAATTTGAAAATTTCCTTTTTATAATCAACTAAATCCTGAAAAAAGAGAGCTGAATAATCAGAGTATTTTTCAAACTTCAATAGATACTCTTTTTTTACAATATTAAAGTCATCTTCTTTAATTTGTTTTAAATTCAATGCTTTTCTAATTTTCGCGTCAATTATACAACGGAAGGGTTCCATTATATCACATACTAAAGATTTTCTCTTAAACCAAAGTCGGTGATAAACTCCAACATACGGGTCAAACCCAAATAATCGTAGAAATACTTCAATATAATTGAATAGAATTGTATAACCAATATCTAGCGTTGCATTTATAGCATCATTCTTTGCTCGTGGAAGTCTGACAGTCCAATTGAAACCATCAAAAAAGCTTTCAAAGAATTTTTTTGAAATATACCCCTCAGTCCCCATGAGTTCGTTATAATCTTCAATGCCACCTAGATTATCGAGTGCGTTATCACATATTTGTTTGGCTTCTAAGATTTTTGAACTTTTTAATCTGGTTTTTTCTAGAGTTTTCCTTTGATTCATTATTTTATTTCGAACTATTTCTCTTGCGAAAGAAATGTCTGTTTTTTCAAAGAAATACTGTTTTTGATGCAGCAAAAAATTCGCTTCGGCGTGGTTTGCCCAAAAGAAGACTGGACGTAAATTAGATTTCATTACAACTAAGGCCACATCAAATTTTTTACACTTTTCCAATAGTGGAGTTGTTATTGTAATTGGCCCAATGATAAACAGGGCTAAAATTTTTTGAAAAGGAAATTTTGTAAGTGTTTTGTGTTCATCACCTTCTTCAAGGAGTAGTTCTCCTGAAGAAACCCTTAGGTTCCGTTCCTTTATACAATTGATGACGAAAATGCTTCGACATTCAATGTCTTTACTGGTAAACATTTTCAACCTCCGTTTTATCACATAAGTTGTTGTATATGCAATGTTGACATTTGCTAGCAATGACGCTTATTGAATCAGAAGGATTGTAGTTTCGAAACCTGATTATGAAATCAGAAAACTCTTTTTCATCTTCTTGAGTTGGCATATCAATAGGATGCATTTTATTTGTAGATATTTCGTAAAAAGCAAGACTTTCAATGTCATATCCCATTTCCTGCATGCAGAAAAATTGCGCCCATAGTTGATAGATTTGTCCACGAAAGATTTGTTTTAATTGATACTTTCGTTCTATTAATTTCTTTTCGCCAACCTTGAATAAATCGATTTTACCCAGAAGTCCATATTTATCACTAAAAACCGGCAAAGCGGTAATACAGTCATTTCGCGGACTATAGGTTTTCTTGTCTATGCCGGTATGGGCTATTTTGCCTCTAACTTGCGGCGTTGCATAGTATATGGACTCATCTGTCTCCATATAGACATTATGAAGATATATGGAATAAGGACAGAAAATGAAATCATTCAATGTAGAAATAAGAATGTAGTTATCCATATATAAAAAAAACCGGAGATTTAACCTCCGGATTGGTTAGAGGATTTAGATGTTTCTACTCTGTGCAAATTTAAACCAATCTTCGTGCGAAATTTTCAAATCTTTGCCTCCAGCGTCAAATACGTTCTTTATTAGATATAGCCCCTTAAGTGCAATATGGTACGCTCCATTTGCATCTGCATTCCTTGGCAAGGTATCGCCACAAGACCTACTATCATAGAATTCTCCTTTTTTGTTCATTACAGGAGATACAAGGTAATCTTCATCAGTGTTTGGAATGCTATTACGCATTTGAAGCGTTTTTTCAAACGCATAGCAAATATCGCCAAAGAAAGACGCTGATTTAGAAGACGCCTCGACAGAATTGATTGCAGAAAGAACATCTAATTGGTCTGTCAAAGCTATGTTCTGTTTTGCGAGAGCGGTCTTGATGGTTTCAACAGGGAAAATTTCCTTTGCTGATTTTGATTCCTTGTCATACACAATTCGTTTGCCTTGAGTGTAAACAGTCCACTTCTTGATAAAATCTGTCTGGAAACACTTGAAGTTCTTGTAATCAAAACTGAACGAAAATCTGTCATTTTTTTTGTCATAAGTAATATCATCAAAGTGAGAAAGGAATTCCTTTTTCTTTTCTGCACTAGTC
This sequence comes from uncultured Fibrobacter sp., assembly GCA_946415675.1. Lineage (GTDB taxonomy): Bacteria > Fibrobacterota > Fibrobacteria > Fibrobacterales > Fibrobacteraceae > Fibrobacter. The sequence continues at coordinate 56,521 of CAMKTL010000023.1, read as the reverse complement.
AATTCCGTCATATTGAATAGATTCGCGAAACCTGTGGTCGGATCAATCTTTGAGGTGTATGCAGCAGGAATATAGAATAGGAATCCGCTCTGCTTGCCCAATTTCTGGAAACTATCAAATTTTTCTGCAAGCTGATAGCCTTTAAGAACGCCACCTACATCTCCTTCAGGCTTATTCTTGAAAACAAGATAGTTGAGTTTGTCAATCAACATCTTTTCGAACTTCTGATAAACCTGTCGCTCCACACAGAATCGGCCGCGCTTAAAGCCAAAGTTCAAATCTTCAAGAACAACAATGGCATTATAATCAATCATTGTTGTAGTGATTTCATGAATTACCTGGCTCAAGAAGCCCTCTTTAAGGTCCTTGATTTTGCCAACACTGCTCCAACTCCTTCTAGCAGCGTCTCGTTCCTTTTCACGTTGAACAAGTTTTGCTTGGTAGTTGACAGACTCAACGATATTGAAACTTTTCTGCTTAAGAATTTCACCCTTTTGGTTTATCAATGTCATATACAGCAAATGACGTTCGCCACGGTCAATGCCGATGATGTTTACATCAGGATTGTCTTTCAAAAAATGGCGAACACGTTCATTCATATACTCGTTCTTTGAATCGGCCTTAAAATTCAAAGTCAGCGGCACATGAAATTCAAACTTGTCTTGTGTATAACGGCGATCCTTTACAATTTCATGTTTTACGTCCTTAACGACAGCTACATCAAGATACTTTTTTGCTTCATCGCTAAGTTCGCCGCCAAGTTTCCCGTTGAAATAGCGGAATAATTCGCCAAAGACTGATTCCGGCAAAGGAAGACCGTCTTTTCCTATTCGATTTACGAGTTTTTCGCCAACTTTGTGACTATAAGGTTTTTTGACGCTGCTAGGTCTGTAGAAAAGCTCGGCTTCACCATTCAACTTGACAACAACATCTTTCAGGTTTTCAGGAGAGAATACGGACTTCCAATACAGGGTATGCAAGTTTGGAGAGCCCTTTGCTCCAGGAGCGAAATCCTTGTTGTAAATCTGGAAGAGGAAAAGCTTTCCTTCGTTCACCCATTCGTCAATTTGCGATGTGGGAATTTTGGAGAAGGTGATTTTGTAGCCTTGATCTGTAACTTCCTTGTAGAAACCACCAATATCCTCGTAGGAAGAAGTATCCGAAAATTTGAAATCAAATTTCTTCCAATCAGGATGCTTTGCAATGGATTCCTTAAAAAAATCTATCAACTGACGGCAAAAATCAATATCAAACAAGTCGCCTTTTTTATGTTTTCCTGCGTTATAGCCGTCAAGAATATCTTTGGGCGGTTTAAAGGTTGCTAGCCCCTTTTCGGAGAAGAAAACCTTGGGTAACATCTTATTCGGACCCGGCAACAGCTTATACACCATTTTATCGTAACAATCTTCGCTTTCAGAAGTCTTGAAATCCTTGATTTTAGGCTTGTTTTTGGCATTCATGATGCCGAGATAATACAATCCATTTTTCAGAAGCAAAATGGCTGTGTTTGCATCCTCTTTGTTTTGATCCCAACCGTCTGCCAATGTGGGATTATCAAAATTCAACTTAAACTTTTCAGATTCAGTCAGTTTCTGGGTTGCATAATTACGAATCTTATTGTAAAGAGGGACAACGAGAGAAAGTTGGTCGTACAACGGCATCAATTCGTTGTAGAAAGACAAGTCTCGATTTTCTGCATCAGAAATCAAGGGCTTGATAGAATGCATGATTTCTATTAAGGCATCAAGGAAAGCCTTCAGTTTTCCAATGATTTCAGAATCTTCTCTTAATGCGTTATTCTCGTTAAAAGTTGCTGAGAGGAATTCATCAAGATTCCTTCGGTTGTCTCCGCAAAGAATACTTTGGACCTTCGCCTCAAAATCATTCCAATATGATTCAATCTTAACTCTTGAAATCTCTTCAGAATCACTTTCTGCAATAGCAAGATTCAATGTTGCTATGGAGAATTCATTGCTCTTCATCCATGCGTCTATTTTCTTTTTATTTGCAGCTTTTTCTGCAGATCCAATTCTATTTTCGGCATTTTTGAATAAAACTGCATTAATTGTGTTCCAACTTTTAAACAGTTCCAAGGAAATGTTGGAAAGTTCTTCTTGATTAACATATATGCTTCCCAAATCAAATTCTGTGATTCGCTTAATCAAGGAAGACAATTCTTTAAGGACATTGACCTTACGACCGGCAATATCACAATTCAGGATTTGCGATTCGAAGAATTCTTTCACACTTTCTTGAACTTGAGAATCATTGGAATAGGATTCCAAAATAAAAGACTTTGTTTCGCGATCACTAAGAATTTGTTTGTAAAGAGGAATCATCTTTGTCGCAAGACGCTTTTGTGCAAATTCAGGATGCTGTTGGCGATAGAGATTTGAGAATTCATTGATGCCTCTTGTCTTTTTCTCGCCACCTTCACCACTGATACCCCCAATCACTTGATTAAAGAAATCAATTCCAGATTGAGTCAACACATCATTATACGCATTAAGATCGAAAATGTTAGCAAGCGATTTCCCGTTCAAAAAATCTTTTAATTCATTTTCTGCTTGAGACAATACATCGGGGGCGTAGTCGCTCAAATTTTTGTAAACTTCGATGTTGGATAAGAACTTTGGGAAATTGTCATGAACTAAACGGTATGGGATAGCGGTACTGATGGCTTCGTCCGAGTAAATATTTTGCCGATTTTCTTGGAAACCTGTAAAATAAGACGAGAAACCATCAAACGTGTCAATGGCAGCCTGCTTGCCAAAATGGTCTGGGAACACTTTCAAAAATAAATCCTTAGGAGTAGGTGCAGTCAGTTCCTTATAGTGGTCATGGCTAGTCAGAGCTTTAGCAATTTTCTTTCTAAATTCCGTCTGGGTTTTCTCAAGTTTCTTTTTACTTGCATCAGATCTATCAAGAGATCCTTCAATAGCTTCCTTAAGAGGGTTCCAATCTATGCGAGGAAACTTACTAAGAGCAGCGTCAATGAAATATTTATGATATTTGTCAATAATCTTTTTCGCGCCAAAATAGTCGTTGTGACGTCTTTTATCATTTTCAATGATGCCGGTTTCTTTGATTTTCTCAAGTGTTTTCCCAATAGGCTTCAATTCGAAGCGAAGGGTTTTGGAAACCGGGTACAGCCCGATGAATTGGGAAATTGATGTATTTTGATTCATTTTGCCCTCGATATTTTATACTTTTTCAATATAATATCATAGAATGTCAAAAGATGACATTTACAAGTTTTTTTTTCAAAAAATCAAAAAAAACGACCCCTTCAATCTAATTTGACGAAACCAACCAACCGTACTCAGAAAACCTATCGCAAAAAGCATGCAATGTCAATGGGAATAATAGTAAAAACAGGAATGGAGTCCGGCACTAGACCGGAATGACACAGGAAAATTGGGCATGCCTAAAAAGACTAGATTCCACGCCCTTTCGGCTTTCTACTTCTTTGCAAGGCGGCTCTGCCGAAGGGCTTCAAGTTCCGATTGAATTTCAGCAATAAGCGATTCTGGGAGACCTTTTTTACGCAAAACAGTTGCATTGTCGGCTAAAGTTTGGATCGACCCTTTCTCAAGACCTTTTTCCATGCCCTTTTGCAGGCCCCGTTTCATTCCACGACGAAGGCCGGCTCGTTCCGCGGCACGGCGGCGATCGCCCGCCGTCGGTATACCCAAGACCTGTCCGATACTCATTTGCACACGCAACTCCTCTACGACATCTTCGTCTATGTACTCTCTTAAATATAACACTATTTTATCCACCAAGGTAGCCCTAGCCTCGTTCTCCATTTTCGAGAGTAGCATATTGAGCTTATTTACTACGCTCTTTAGCCCATCCACGTCAAAAGCGTGTTTCATCACCAAAATGCCAACAGCAGCTTCGATGTTTGCCTCCGAAAAACACAACTTGTCAGGGATATCAGTTAAATTCACAAGAACACATTCGAAAGGCAGATTATCGCCATTCCCCCAATCCCTGTGATTCTCGCGAAATTCAGCCAACGGGTCCCAATCATTCTGGCCGTTGTAAATAACAATAGCCTTCGTTTGTAGCCAGCGAAAATCGGTTGCGTTCTTGTTCACCATAATCTCGAACGTGTACTTGTAAATCTGCGAGAGCACATCGCTTTTGCGATAGGACTTGTGTTCTAGCAGAATGCCCACGAAAAATTCGGAACCGTCCTTGAATTTGGCCTTGAACGCAAGGTCAGACTGGCCCCATTCCTTGACATTGCTGAAGCTGCCTGGGATGAGTTCCAGACTCGACTGGCTCAGGGGCCTTAGTCCAGGGGCATTTCTTGTGCAATCAGTCACATTTAATTCCGTCGTTTCCTTCAAATTTCTTACAATTCTCTAAAACACTTGCTCATTGTCACAACCCGTTTTTAGGTGTGGACATTTTAGTGACTTTTGTCAACAGGCAAAGGGTTAAAAAGCCCTATTTCACCTCTAATTATCTAATTTCTATATGGATATACAAGGGTTAATTTATGAACTGTTTCAAGACTTTAATTGCAGCATCCCTGCTTGGAACGGCTGCATTCGCGGCTCCCGGCCTCACGGTGAAAGGGACCGATCTCCAGTACAACGGCAAGAAGATTTTCTTCTCGGGCACGAATCTCGCGTGGAGTGACTACAACTCCGACGTGGGTGCAAGTCCGCTTGACGAGAACGCCTGGCGCAAGGCTGTCGAGGGTACGCGTGCTGCGGGTGGCAACGCGATTCGTTGGTGGCTTTTCAACAACATGAGTCAGAGCCCGACGATTGACGAGGCGACGCACTTGGTCACGGGCCCGAAAGAAAACACTATCGCGAACATGAAGAAGGCTTTGGACATTGCCGAGGAATACGGAGTGATGGTTTCAATGTGCCTTTTCAGCCACAACTTGATGGAACCGAACCAGTGGGGTCTTTACAACGAAAAGCTCGACATTTCCGCTAACGAAAAGCTTTTCGAAGACGAAGGAACCAAGGCGTTTATAGACAACGTTTTGATTCCGGTCGTGAAGGCGATAGGCAATCACAAGGCGCTCATGACTTGGGAAGTTTTTAACGAGCCCGAGGGCATGACAACAGAATGCAGCGGCTGGACAACAAAGAAGATGGCGCTTGCCAAAATCCAGAAGTTTACGAACAAGGTTGCAGCGGCGATTCACACGACGAACCCGGAACTTCTCGTTTCGACGGGTAGCGTGAACATCCAGTATCAGAAGCACTGGAACGACGCGGCGCTTATCGCTGCGGGTGGCGAGGCGAACGGTACGCTCGACTTTTTCCAGACGCACTACTATCCGTATTGGCAAAACGATGCGGTGAGTCCGTTCGTGAATACGGCAGCCCAAATGGCCGCCAAGTACAGCTATGACAGCAAGCCGATGATTATTGGCGAATTCCCGGCAAGCGGTTGGAAGGGCGATACGTATCGCTCGAATTTTGCAGCAAAGACGGAAATTTCGACGGAAGAATGCTACCGCAAGGCGTTTGACGGCGGTTATGCGGGTGCTCTCGCCTGGCAGTATATTGGCGACAAGACCGAAGCGAATTTCGGTGGTTACAGCTACACGATTGATCCGGCGCTCAAGGCAATGACGGCTCTCGCCGCAAAAGAAGAAGCAAGCATCAAGATCAAGGACGTGAACATTGAAGGTGGCAACGGTGGAAACGGCATGATGGCTGTGACTTACGGCGGGGACAACGCCCAGGTGGAATACCAGAACAAGGGCGGCTGGGACCTTTCCTCCGCAACGACGTTTACGTGGACTGCCAAAAACAACGGTTCCTCTGACGCGGACCTTTACCTTATCTTCAAGCTCACTGATGATTGGACATGGACAGAAACGAGCGGCAGCTGCAAGGTTCCCGCTGGCGAAAAGGTCACATGTTCCATCGATATTTCGGAACATGCCGACCGCAATAAGACGCTCAGCATCACGTTTGCGAACTATGCCGCGGGCTACACGGGCACCATCATTTACGATGACATCAAGGCTGGCGCCACGACGCTTTTCGACTTCAACAAGGACAAGTACGATGCTTTCAAGCGCGGCTACGAGAACACCGAAGAGATGATTCCGGAAATCAAGATTGTGTTCGACGAGAACTACACCTCGGGAAAAACAAGCTTGACGAAGGGCAGAATCGCTAAGGCTTCCAAGTTCAGCGTCATCGGCGACAAGATTATGCTAACCACAGGCGCGGCTGGCAACGTGAGTGTCGATGTGTTTGGCATGAACGGAAGAATCGTAGCGACACTTTTCAGCGGCAAACTCGGAGCCGGCAGTTACATGTTCAGCCTCGCCGACATGCCGAAGGGTCAGTATATCATCCGCATGAAGGCTGGCGCCACGACAACGAGGCCGATTATCATCAAGTAGAGTGTACCAACTACAAAGCAACAAGCGAGAGTCCCGAGCGGTTCGGGACTCTTTTTTACGGAAAATGCAACAATAAAATTATTTGATTTTACAACGCAAGAATATAGATTTACGATTGGAGATATGGCATGTTTATGAAGACTTTCAATTACACTAGTTTTGCAGTCACCGCAGCGCTCTCAGCATTTGCAACCACGGCATTTGCCGCAGGCACTCCCATCCGCATCGAGGCCGAAAACGCAGTCCCCGCCGACGACCACAAAGTCGTCGTTAGCGAAAACGCCAAGGCGTCCGGCGGCAAGTTCGTCGAAATGAAAGACGGCAATCTGGAATTCAAGGTGACAATCCCTGCCACGGGCTATTACACGCTTTGGGCAACGTACCAACTGCCAACGGAATCGGGCAGCAAGATTCAAAACTTGACCGTGAACGGAGTTTCTGCCGGGCAAATTTCTTTCGGCATTTCCGACGACTTCAAGACCATCAAGGGCGCGGGCAAAATCAAGCTCACCGCGGGCGAAAACATTATCGGGATTGTTCACAGCTGGGGCTGGGTAAACCTCGACTACATCGAGCTCACGGAATACGAGGCAAGCCCGTGGAACATTTCGCCGAAACCTGTTACACCCGAACCCACCGAAAGTGCCCAGAAACTCTACAACTTCTTGCTCAACAATTTCGGCAAGCACGTGATTAGCGGCGTCATGACAAATCGCACCATGGAAAACGATGGCAAATACACTCCGCAAACCTATGAAACGCAGGAAGAACTCAAGTACATCCATGATGCCAGCGGCAAGAACGTGGTTCTCGTGGGTTTTGACTTTTTGCACGCGACCGGCAAGAATTCTGACCAGCAATGGCATCAGGGTTACACGCATGCCGCTCTCGAAATGGCAAAATACGTTTGGAAAAAAGGTGGCATTCCGCAAATCAACTGGCATTGGAAAGACCCGATGCACGACGTGGAAGCGTTCTACACTGAATCTAGCAACAACACGCCTTTCACCGAATTCAGCATTACCAAGGCTTACGACGAAGCGACTGAAAAGTGGAAAACAGAAAGTGCGGAATACAAGGCTATTGTACGCGATATGGAAATGATAGCCGACTCGCTATTGACCTTGCAAAAAGAAGGTGTCGCCGTCCTTTGGCGTCCGCTTCACGAAGCAAGTGGAAAGTGGTTCTGGTGGGGCACCGACGGCGCCAAGCCCTGTGTCGCTTTGTACAAACTCATGTTCGATACCTTCGTGAACAAGAAAGGGCTGCACAACTTAATTTGGGTGTGGACGACCGACGAAGCATCCGACGCTCTCGACTGGTACCCGGGCGACGAATATGTGGATGTCGTGGGCCGCGATTACTATTACTACCCGCGCGAAGCCAATCATTCCAGTCTCGTGGGGAGTTTCGAAACCGTGAAGGAAATGTTCGGCGGCAGAAAAATCGTGACACTGAGTGAAAATGGCTCCGTACCCTACCCCGACGAAATGAAGGCCGATGGAGCGAACTGGAGCTGGTTCATGCCGTGGTACGGCGACTACGCGATGGAAGGTTGGGCAAACGACAACAACAAGGAATCGTGGAAAACCGTGATGAACAACGAATACACCTTGACGCTCGAAGATATGCCCGGCTGGGACAAGTACAAAATCGAGGAACAACACACGACCAGCATCGAAAACAGGCTACACGCGCAAAAGGCTGCCGCAAGTTTGTCTGTTGTCGGCAAGAATTTACAAATTAGCGTTCCGGGTTCAAACATCGCAAACGCCACCGCAAGAGTCGCGATTTTCGACATGCAGGGCAACCGCGTCTTGCAAGAAACGGTCAACTCCGCAAACGCAGGCATTGACTTGAGCAGGATTGCCGTTGGGCAGTACATCGTAAAAGTGCAAGGGAAAGGATTTACGCAGAACGGAAGGATTCTGGTAAAATAATTGAGAATGGTGATTCCCGCCTCCGCGGGAATGACAGTGTAAATACAAGAAACAATGGATCCCCTACGCTTCGCTTCGAGGATGACGATTGTCCAAGCTGCACAACATTGCTCTAGTAACTAGCCCGCAGGGCGCAGTAACTACTAACTAGTAACTAAATTGGAGTATGATTATGGGATGTAAATTAATCGCGGGCGTTTGTTCCGCAATGGCTATTGCCACAGCAGTCGCGGCATCATCAGCTTATGCCGCACCGACAACTTACGAAGCCGAAAGTCAACCCGGCGTTGACGCGGCCTCAATCGTATCTGCCGAAGGGTTCTCTGGCGGCAAGTACGTGAAACCGGGCACAGATGGCTTTACATTCAAAGTCAAGGTCGAAGAAACGGCCGTCTATGACTTCACCACGAAAGTACTCATCAAACAGTACGACTGGTTTGAATCGAAGATTGTCGTGAACGGCACAGAAGCAGGCTCTTTGCTCACCAAGCCGCGCACTTGCGATTCCGCATTCGTGATTACCGCTTCTGCCAAAATGCGCGCAGGCGAGAACACTGTTACCGTCGGTAACGGCGGCGCTCTCGGTGTTGATTACATTACCGTCGAACGCCATCCGGATCCAACTTACACAATCAGCGCAGTTCCCGTCACGCCCGAAGCTACGGAATCGGCACGCAAAGTCTATAGTTTCCTCCGCGAAAATTTTGGCAAGAACACCGTCAGCGGCATGATGATTAGCGACCAGAATTTCAACTACGATTACGGCAATATGCGGCTCATTCCGCCAGGCGGCTGCACACCCGCCGATTCCTGCAAGTTCAGCGATGAAGAAGTCTCGTGGAAGGGCCAGACCGACATTGCCGAATTCTACAAGCGCTCGGGACACTACCCCGCTATTGGCGGCTTCGACATGCTCTTTGCGGCAGGCGGCCACCACGAAGAAGGCTGGTTCAAGGGGTACACCGAAAACAACCTTTTGATGACCGAACAGCTGTGGAAAATGGGCGGCATTCCGACCTATACCTGGCACTGGAAAGTCGGCGAAGACACTGTTTTCTACACCAAGGACGCTTATCCGAACAATGGATTCAAGGCAAGCGGATGCACCGAAGGCGTCAAGGGCACGAGCGAGAACAACACCTGCTTTAACTACACCAAGGCATTCAAAGGCGACAAATGCGAAGAACTCAACGAGACCTCGCAGGAATACAAGGACATCGTCGCCGATGTGGATATCGTTTCGGGTTACTTCAAGCAACTGCAGGAGAAAGGCATTGCCGTCATCTGGAGGCCGCTTCATGAAGCAAGCGGTGGCTGGTTCTGGTGGGGTGTCGGCAGTGGCGACTGCTACAAACAACTTTACCGCCTCGTCTTTAACCGCATGGTGAAAACAAACGGCCTCAAGAACTTGATTTGGGTCTGGAACATCAATACGGACCCGCAATTTGGTTACGATTACTCCGCTCTCAATGCAAGTTGGTACCCTGGCGATGAATATGTCGATATCGTCGCTGTTGACATTTACGACCCGCTCAACAACCATAATTCCGGTGCAAACTACTACAACAAAATCGTGAGCGATGTCGGCACGAACAAGATGATTGCCTTGAGTGAAAACGGCGCCATTCCAGACGTTGACAGCATTGCCGAAGACAAGGCCAATTGGAGTTACTGGATGACCTGGAGCCAGACTTGGAGCGGAAACTTCCTTGAAAAGACTCCTACGGACATGTGGAAGAAAAACCTCGACGACAAGCGCATCATTGCACTTGACAATATGCCGGGTTGGGATAAAGTCACCGTACACAATTCCGTTCAAAAGCGCCCCTTCAAGATTTCAAACAACATAAACCTTTCTATAAGTGGCAAGTCTCTTTCGCTATCTACGAATCAAAACGGACGAACCACAGTCACCGTTTTTGACTTGACCGGTCACCGCGTTGCAACACTTTTGCAGGGCAATATTTCGGCAGGAACGCATAGTTTAAGCCTTCAATCGCTCGCCGCTGGCAATTACATCGTCAAGGCAAGCGTCGGACGTCACAACACGATGCAGGTTTTTCGCCTAAAATAGAGTTCGCTGTAACATGTATTCTAAAAAAAAGGTTCGTTTTTGAACCTTTTTTCTATTTTTAAATCATGACCGTAAAGAACCCCCTTTATTTTACCATTCACGGACATTTTTATCAACCGCCTCGCGAGAACCCCTGGACTGGCATCATCGAGAACCAACCCAGCGCACGTCCGTTCCACGACTGGAACGACCGAATTGCAAGCGAGTGCTATAGCCCCAACTCCGCGAGCCGTATTCTAAATTCCAACGGCAAGATTGTCGATATCGTCAACAACTACGATTTCATGAGTTTCAACATCGGCCCCACGCTGATGGGTTGGATCCGCACCAACACGCCTGACACCTACAAACGCATTCAAGAAGCCGACAAACGCAGCCAAGAACGTTTAAACGGTCATGGCAACGCCATTGCACAAGTCTATAACCACATCATCATGCCGCTTGCAAGCGAGCAAGACAAGCGAACTCAAATCCGTTGGGGCATCGAAGATTTCAAGTTCCATTTCGGTCGCATGCCCGAAGCCATGTGGCTTGCCGAAACAGCCATCAATTTCGAGACAGTCGTCGAACTTATCAAGGCTGGCATCAAGTTTACCATTCTCTCGCCCACGCAAGCAGCGCAATTCCGCAAGTTCGGCGACAAGGATTGGACGGACTGCAGCAATACTGACATCGACACCACACGCCCGTACCGCATTTACCCGCGCGACAAGAAAGGGAACCTCGTCTGCGACGGATACCTGGATGTGTTCTTCTACAACCCCTGGCTTTCGAGCGCTGTCGGATTTGAGCACTTGCTCCGCGATGCCGGAACGTTCGGCCACCGCATCGAAAGCGCCTGGAATGCAAATCGCGACGAACCGCAACTCGTAAGCATCGGCACCGATGGCGAATCCTACGGCCATCACGAACCGTTTGGCGACATGTGCGCCGCATGGCTTTACAACAGGTTCGCTCCAGAGAACAACATGATTCCCGTCAACTACGGCTGGTTCCTCGAAAAGTTCCCGCCCGAATACGAAGTCGAACTTAAGAACTTCTACGGCGAAGGCTGTGCCTGGAGCTGCGCTCACGGCGTCGGTCGCTGGTACAGGGATTGCGGATGCTCCACCGGTGGTGGCCCTGACTGGAACCAAAAGTGGAGAGGCCCGCTCCGCGACGCTTTCAACCATCTCAAGGAAGTCGCCGACAACATTTTCGTCCGCGAATTCGAAAAGCTTTCAAAAATCGACCCGTGGGAAGTTCGCAACAATTACATTCAGGTAATTGTCGCTCCCGAAGATGAATCCCGCAAAGAAAAATTCCTCAAGGAAACGCTCAAGAATCCCGAAAGCAAGGAAGACCGCATAAAGGCGCTCCGACTTCTCGAAATCCAGAAGTTCTGCTTGTTCAGCTTCACGAGCTGCGGCTGGTTCTTCAACGATATCGAAGGTCTCGAACCCGTGCAGAACATGCGTTACGCACTCCGCGCAATGCAGCTCTTAAAGCCGTTCCTCCCCATGGGAGACAACCTCAAGAGCGAAGTTCTCTACATCCTCGCTCGCGCCACAAGTAACGAACACAAGTGGAACGGCGCCGAAGTCTTCACAAAGTACGCCGAAGAAGACGTTCCCTCCGTCATCAAGCAGATGGCCGAACGCGCCGCAATTTACCACCTCGAACTTGAGGACGACTACCTGAACAAGGATTCCCGCATCACGGCGACAAAGATTGCATCCCGCCGCCGCCAGACTTTGGTGCGCGCCACCTACGAAGACAACGACCTCGGCGAATCCTGCGTCACGACAAACCTCGTCGTTACAGACTCGCTAAGCCGCGTCAACATCATCGTCATGATGGGCGAAGAAAAAGATTGCGGGCTTTCCTTTGTCAGCGACGCGAACATGACAACGGACGAACTGCACAACCTCTACCCGACGGCTTACGTTGTCCGCATGAGCAACCTCGCCAGCGACTCGCTCAAGCGCATCAACCAGCTTTCAACGCAAAAGCACCTCGAGAGCATCACAAAGTCGTTCTCCGGTTTCGCCCTAAATCACGGGATTTCCATCGACAGCCTTGCCGACCCGGACCACACGCTGCCGGACACCATGCGAAAGATTCTCACCGTTGAAATCAACGCGAGAATCCACCATGCCGCATTGCGGTTGCTGAATGAACACAGCAAGATTACCATTGCAGAAATAAAGGAACTCATCACCGAGGCAACCTCGCTCAACACCAAGTTCAGTTTTGGCGGGCTTGGCCGTATGTTCCACCACAAGCTAACGCAGCTCATCGATGAAGTATCCAAGAAGTACAACGCAAAAACGCTCAACTACATCACGGACCTCATCACTGTTGCCGATTGGTTGAAACTCTATATCAACAAAACAGCCCTCGAAAACCACGTCTTCGCATTCTACAAGGAATACAAGACAGAGCCGAAGGGGAAATTCGCGGCACTCAAGCCCATGTTCCAATGGCTGAACTTTGAGGTCGCCAATGTCTAATATGCTGTACAAGCAGTCGAACGCGCCTCTCATTACAGCGCAACAGATAAGCAATCGCCTGGAATCGCTCGCCCAAGAATTAAAGGCTTGCGATTTCGACGTGATTTTATCTGCACTTACCGGCAGCTACATGTTTACAGCAGACATTACACGGAAAATTGCAAAGCCCGATTTGCAAATTTCATTCATCAGGGCATCAAGCTACGGCGATTCCACACTATCCAGTGGAAAAGTACAAATCAGCGGGCTCGAAAAGCTCGACATCAAGGGCAAGCGTATTTTGCTAGTCGATGATATTCTCGACACGGGCAACACGATGTTCGCACTCGTGCAAGCCATTGCAGAATCCAGCCCAGCCTCCATCAAGACTTGCGTACTGTTGAACAAAGAATCACGACGAACGGTTGACTTCCACGCCGATTTTGTCGGTTTTGAAATTGAAGATAAATTTGTGGTTGGTTACGGTCTCGACTACGCAGACGAATACCGGACCTTGCCCGAAATATGGACACTTGAAAAGCTATGACAGAAAACAATACTAACGAAACCGATGACTTGAACGAAGCCAAGAAACACGCGACGCAAACTTTTGCCGCCCTTGAACGCAGCTTTTCAAGAATGGCGTATCGCAAGCGGAATACCATCCGTATTATCGTGTGTCTTGTTTTCTTTTTCTTGGGGTATCAAGCGAACAACTGGTTTGGCAGCGGCGTCCCGACCGAAAAGATTATCGAAAAAATAGCGGCACAGCCAGACCTTCCAAACAACAAGTGCAAGTTCCGCTACGACCGCCCCATGGAATACGCCATCATGCACGAATGCGTATTCGCCCACGATATTCCGACAAACGAAGTCAAGCTCATCCAGCGCATCAACTACTGCTCTTGCGCTTTGGAACGCGTACAAAAAAAGAAGCCCTTCCAAAAAATGTTCGAGAACAATCTGGAGGACTTCACTTTCAAAATTCGCGAAGAAATCCTGTGCAAGGATGAAAAGATTCCACAAGCACTGGAAATCGAATCAGAAACTTCTACCGCGAAATAATACTTACAAAACCGACCCCGCAACAAGTGCAGCGCGGGGTGACAGGTTAAAGAATCAACATTCCGTCGCCGTAGCTGAACAGTTTAAGTTTATTCTCTACGGCCATTTTGTATGCAGCGAGCGTATTTTCGCGGCCATAGAATGCAGACACCAGCAAAATGAGGGAACTTTTCGGCCAATGGAAATTGGTCAAAAGGCCGTCAATTAGCTTGTACTTGTATCCCGGGTAGAAGAACGCGTACGTCACACCCTTTTGCGGTTTCAGGAATCCGTTTGCATCAGCAATCGTCTCGACCACACGCGTACTTGTAGTACCCACAGTCACAATGCGTCCGCCATCGCGTTTGGCCTTGTTGATGATGTCGGCGTTTTCCTTGGTGAGTTCGTAATGTTCGCCGTGCATCTTGTGCTGCGAAAAATCTTCAACGGAAATATTCTGGAACGTGCCCGGCCCTACATGGAGCGTGACTTCAGCGACATAGACACCCTTCGCCTTCAAGTCTTCGAGCATTTGTTCGCTAAAATGGAGGCTCGCGGTCGGAGCGGCAACGGCTCCGGCGTACTTTGCAAAAATAGTCTGGTACGCCTTTTTGTCGTCTTCGTCATCGGGGCGTTCGATGTAAGGCGGCAGCGGAACATGCCCTTCCTTGTTCATGACTTCTTCCATTTCGGCAGGAGTCTTTTCAAAGCGCAGAACGCGGTTGCCATCTTCTTCGTGAACTTCTTCCACGAACGTGCGCACTCCGGCAAGTTTGAGTTCGCGCCCCACCTGGAACGCCTTTCCCGGATGCACTTTCGCTTCAAATCGGGCCTCCCCCGCCTCGGACGGGTTCAACGCCTGCACCAGCAGCACTTCGACTTGACCGCCAAACAACGTTTCACCATAGAGACGCGCCGGAATCACCTTCGTATTGTTCACCACAAGGCAATCCCCCGGACGGAATAAATCGACAATTTCTGGAGCCTTCATGATGCGGCGTTCACCACCATCTTTCGGGCAATAGAGAATATTCGTCTTGCCCTTGCCTGCCGTGCGGCTTGCAATCAGTTCTTTCGGGAATTCAAAGTTGTAATCAGAAAGACGGCATTCCATTACTAAGCCTTCATCTCTTTCAAAGTCAATTTCAATTTTTCAATCATTTCCGCTTTCAACGATTCCGGTTTCAGGATTTTCACATCCGAGAGAACGCCGAACAGCCATGTCTTAAAATCCGGAGTCAAGCGGAGCTTCAGATTGACAATCATGTTCTTTTCCCTGTCCTCAGTGATGTCTGCAACCGGAGAAAAACGAGACTTGAGGAACTGCGTTTTGAGCCAACCCGACTTGATGAGGAGCGATACCACCTGCGGATTTTCCGTAGAGACGTACTTTCCAAAAGCATACTTGTAATGCTCTTCGGCTTTAAACGGTTCACGCAGCGCAATGGACGAGACATTCGTCTGTGCCATGCTCACAATATTTTCGACAAGATAATTCTTGAAAATGTGGGTTTCAGGATAAGAATCATCGGCAGCAATCAAGTAAAGCGTATCTACACGCATAATGAGCTTTACCGGACTCACTTCTTTCGTCTCTTTTTCCGAGCCTTCATTTGTACTCTTGTACGTGATTCTGACTTTAAAACCTTCACGGATGGCTTTTAAGAGTCTCGACACAGTCGCATCTTGAGCCTTGTGATCACAGAACGGGCCATAATCCATAATATAATTCGGGTCAAGCGTAATCGCTTCGGCCTTAAAATTATCGGGATCGGTCGTCTGCATTGACGTAATGACGCTATCAATAAGCTTTCTGTTCTTCAAATCCAAAGGTGTCGTATCATTCATCGTCTTCTTCAGCTTTTCGAGCTGCTTTACGATTTTCTGATTGAAATCCACCTTCTGTTCGGTTTGGATAACATAAAACGTTTCGCCATTTTTCTTGAATTTATGGAGTCCGCAGTTTTCTTGCTGCAACGCATCCAAATGGCGGAAAATCGTTCTGGGGCCACACCCCATAGCATCTGCAAGCATCGTGACAGTCATCGGCACACGAAGTTTGTTCTTGATTTTATTGATTTTTTCGTATCCAGTAGCCATTTTGCCCCTCTCTTTTTAAGATTTAAATATTCTAAGGCGATTTCCGACCGCAACAGACCGGGAAAGCCCCGCCACCGCAAGAAGCGCGAACTCTCTTTGCAAAACATTATTCACTCGGCCTTCCACTAAAAGCCGGTCACCTACACAGGTAACACGAACAAATGAATTACTCAGTATCCGTAGTGACGCCATTCTTTCCATAATTTTGCGGCAAAGATCCCGCTTTCCAATATTTTCTTTTAGAATAGCGGTCCCAATTAAATTCAACGAAATAATTCCTGGGATATTTTCAATGCGAGATTTCAGTTCGGTCGGGTAAATTTCATCTTCGTAAAAGAACGAAACTTTAGCCGCTCCAGATTTAACTTCTACACCATACTTGAAAATAGGATTCGAAGAATCATCGAGAACATCCCAAACTTTTCGTTCTAATTCTCGATCGGAGAACTTGGAATTTTTTCTCACCCTCACCAAATTCACGCACCCGCGCAAGCCCGCAATATCGTTGACGCACGACTGCACGGCTCGTTTTATCGCAAGACTGCTCACGAACCCGCGCAAATAGACAATTCCCTGCCCAGCCTCAACCGAAATATCTTCGCTAAGTCCATTGGACAAGCTTTCTAGACGTTTTCGAACAACAGAAATCACCTCGTCATTGGGCGGGTTTTCGGCATAGCGGGGATAGCTCATAAAAATGAGCATTCCATCATCCATCTTTACAACGAGTTTATCCTTAGTATCGTCTTTAACCACACCAACGGCAATTCCAAACTGCTTGCGAAGTACATGATAGACATGGTCCCCTAGCAACGTATGTACACATTGCGCAGGTAAAAGCCTGTACCCTTCAGGCGACACTTCATGTTCTATAGTAATTCTAGGTCCTTCATACTTTTCTTCTGAAAAGCCGTTCTGCTTATAAACAACGACTTCGCGATTTCCAGACTGGAAAAAACTTTTTACGACACCCGGCCTAGTTGCACCGTCAAAATAAATCCAATCCCCTGGGAAAATACGGTTATGCCCATAAACTTTGGCATACTCTGCATTTTCCTTGTCCTTGCAGCAAAATGCAAACTCCTGCGAAAACGCGACATGGAACGTAGCGCATTGCGTACAAACGCAGAGCAACGGAATTCCGCGTTCCATTCCCCCATACGTCGAAAACTCTTCCATGGCGCACACGTCATGGAGCACAGCCTGCCCGCAATGCCTGCAGAACAGCTGTCGAGAGTATAAACGATACGGAAAATATTGACGCATTATTGAGTTACTAGTTAATAGTTACTAGTTAATAGTTACTAGTTAATAGTTACTAGTTAATAGTGATTCTAGAAAAGAAATTCTAGTAACTAGTAACTCAGAACTCTTAACTACTTGAATTCCTAATTACTTCATCAGCGGCATTGCCACGTCGATGCGGCGGAGCACTTCGTCCTTGCCGATGATTTCGAACATTTCCCAAAGGCCTGGGCCTGCAGTAACGCCAGAAACTGCGAGACGCGGCGCACCGACGAGTTCACCCACCTTGTGGCCGCAGCGTTCGGCGAGGTCGTAGAAACCCTTTTCGATCACCGGAGTCTTGAAGTCTTCGATGGAGGCGAGCATGTCACGCACGAGCGTCGCCACTTCCTTGGAGCCTTCGCCAAAGTGCTTCTTCGCGCCCTTTTCGTCGTAGGTCGTCGGAGCCACGAAGAAATAAACAGCCATGTCGGCCAGGTCCTGCACAAAGTGGGCGCGGGGCTTCAACTGCTTCACGATTTCGTCGAGGCGCTCTTCCGGTTCGTTAGAGAGGTCGATACCCTTCGCGGCGAGGCCTTCCTTCATGATTCCCTTGAGGAAAGCATCGTCGCACATGTGGATGTGCTGGCCGTTCATCCACTGCAACTTCTTTTCGTCGAAGCTGGCGGACTTCGGGTTGATGCGTTCCAGCGTGAAGCTTTCCACCATTTCCTTGATGGTCATGACTTCGCGGTCGTCGCCCGGGTTCCAGCCGAGGAGGGCAAGGTAGTTCACGAGCGTTTCGGGCAGGTAGCCGAGATCGCGGAAATCGCCCACGGAGGCGGCACCCTTGCGCTTACTGAGCTTACCGCCATTCTTGTCGAGAATCACCGGCAGGTGGCACCATACGGGCGGCTGCCAGCCGAAAGCCTTGTACAGCAGCTCGTGCTTCGGCGTGGAACTGATCCATTCGTCACCGCGGAGCACGTGGGTCGTGCCCATCAAGTGGTCATCGACAACGCTTGCAAAGTGGTAAGTCGGGTAACCGTCGCGCTTGATGAGCACGAGGTCGTCCAGGAGTTCGTTCTGGTAGCTGATGTGACCGCGAATCATATCGTCGAATTCGGTGACGCCGGTTTCGGGCACCTTGAAGCGAATCACGGCCTTTTCGCCGGCAGCGATGCGGGCTTCGGCTTCTTCGCGGCTAATGTTGCGGCAGTGGCGGTCGTAACCCGTGACCGGCACGTGGCTCTTTTCCTGTTCGGCGCGGACTTCCTGCAGGCGCTCTTCGGTGCAGAAGCAGTAGTAGGCGCAGCCCGCATCCAAGAGCTTCTTGATTTCGCGGTGGTAAATGTCCAGGCGTTCGCTCTGGAAGTACGGACCGCAGTTGCCTTCGCAACCCGGGCCCTCATCCCACTGCAGGCCCAGCCACTTGAGGTCGCGCATCAAATCGTGCAATGCTGTTTCGTTATAGCGCTTGCGATCGGTGTCCTCGATACGCAGGTAGAACGTACCGCCCATGTGTTTCGCAAAGAAATAGTTGTAGATAGCGGTACGTGCTCCGCCAACGTGCAAATAGCCTGTGGGGCTCGGTGCAAAACGGACACGCACCGGGGACTTAGTAGAATTGCAATTTTCGCACATGATGTGTTTTATCCTCGCTTAAAAATTTTAGTCAATTTCCGTCAGTAAATATAGAAAAGAACATCGGTGGACAAACTTACATATAAGAGATATTTCTATCTTTTCCGCCGTCAACTAAAACAACCATCCTCATCACAGGATATTCTATGGAAACACTCAATTCCATCCTCGATTCCATCGATGGATACGTCTGGGGAGTCCCCCTCATAGTCATCATCCTTTTCGTAGGAATCCTCCTAACGATTCGCCTCGGTTGTCTGCAAGTCATGAACTTGCACAACGCGCTCCGTTTCATGGTACATAGCGAAAAAGACGGCTCCGGCGAAGTTTCGAGTTTCGGCGCTCTCTGCACGGCGCTTGCAGCCACCATCGGTACGGGCAACATCGTCGGTGTCGCAACCGCCATTGGCACAGGCGGCCCAGGCGCTCTCTTCTGGATGGAAGTCGCCGCATTTCTCGGCATGGCGACCAAGTACGCCGAAGGCCTCCTCGCTGTCAAATACCGCAAGACCGGCAAAGACGGCAAAGTTCTAGGCGGTCCGTTCTACTACATCGAAACGGGAATCAAGGAACGTTACGGTTGGAACATGAAATGGCTTGCCGTCTTGTTTGCCGTTTTTGGCATTGGCGCAGGCCTCTTTGGCATCGGCACAATCACGCAGGTCAACGGCATCACCAGCGCCATGGCCCGCCTCACCCCCAACGCCGCTGAATTTGTCAACATTGGCGGGAACTCCATAAGCGTCACCACCGCCATCGCAGGTTTCCTCGTTACCGCATTCGCAGCAACAGTCATCATTGGCGGCCTAAAGCGCATTGCGAAGGTTTCGACATACATCGTTCCCATCATGGCGATAGTCTATGTTCTCACCTGCATGCTGCTTTTGCTCCTCAACTTTTCGCATGTCACCAGCGCCATCGAAACAATTGCCCGCGCAGCGTTCAACCCGTCCGCAGTCACCGGCGGTGCAGTCGGTTCCATCTTTATCGCCATGCAAAAAGGTATCGCCCGCGGAATTTTCAGCAACGAAGCTGGTTTAGGCTCCGCTCCCATTGCCGCAGCCGCCGCCAAGACAAAGGAACCCGTTCGCCAAGGCCTCGTCTGCATGACGGGTACATTCTTCGACACGATTATCATTTGTACAATGACCGGTCTTGCCATTGTCGTCTCGGGAGCATGGGATCCGAAGCTCGGGCTCGAAGGCGTGAACATCACGATGGAAGCGTTCTCCCGCGGACTCGCAATCATCCCCGGCGGAGCTGTGGTTGCGCCATACTTTCTTGCGACAGCACTCGTATTCTTCGCTTTCACGACCATTCTCGGTTGGGCCTACTACTCCGAAAAATGTCTGCAATACCTGATGGGCGGCAAGAACGCAAAGGCAATTCTCGTTTACCGCTGGCTTTATATTTTTGCCATCTTCATCGGACCGTATCTCACGGTAAGCGCCGTCTGGACAAGCGCCGACATCTTCAACGGACTCATGGCGTTCCCCAACCTAGTCGCGCTGATTCTGCTTTCGGGAATCGTCACCAAAGAAACAAAGACATTCCTCGCCAAGTTGAAAGAATCCAAAAACTAAAGGTCACCCCTAAAAAGAAATAATCGAAACTAAAAAGGCCTCCCCAGCGGGAGGTCTTTTTAAAAACATCAGTTAAATTCTTATTCGCAAGAAATCTTAGCTGTGCCTGATAGAATTTCAACATCGATTGGATGATTTGATGTTGTAGATTTATATGTCTCAGCACGACCATTTGCTCTAACAGAGTAAGACTTTCCAGCAACAGATGCCGTCACCGGTCCATTCGGAGCTTCAATTATTATTGAACGCTGATAGAACGTGCTTGTCTTGCAAGCATAGGTCATCTTGTATGTACCCGGTCCAACCGTAAACGTACCTGCTGCAGTACCATCAATCACATAATCCGGATCATTTCTATCCACTGCGGTAATTTTTTCGCACTGAACAGACACAACTGTGTTGTCATCGTTGGCGACCTTCACGATTGGAGCCTGCGACTGTTTCTTTGCAGTAAAAGCGAACGTTGCAGCAGCACCATCACCCGTAAAGCCAGCCGGCCATTCGTACCCAATAATTTGATGCCCCCTAGAAGAGCAGCCCGTCACCGACCATGTTCCCATTTCGCCGTCTGCAATATCCGGAGTTTTTTTCAAGGCCGTGCACTTGCAACCCGTAATTTTCGCTCCATTCACCTGAACCGGAGAGCAGGTAATTGGATAATGGCTCGCACCAATCGTGAGAGTCAGTTTGGCACCATGCTGACCTGACGTTGTGTAGGTAACATTCTGGTTCACACCGCCTGCACCAGTCACATTTGCAGTAGGAGGCGTACCGCCTTCAAACTCCCATGCAAACACAGCATTAAGCAAAGACGCGGGGGCAACACTGGAGCCAACATGATTATATTTCCATGTCGTCGAACCACCAACATCAATTGTAGCCTTCGACGGGTCCGGAGCGCAAGTTCCAGCCTGGTTCACATCGACAACAACAGAACTCGAAGACACGATTATCGGACCAGGATCAGACGATGACCTCGGCGTATAAGAGTACGGAGCCGAAGAAGACAGTTTAATCTGGAACTCCGAAGAAGAAGACTGCTGTACTGGCGGTACATACGTAGAAGTAGGACCAGGAATCGTCGCGGACGACTGAGGCTTCGGTTGCTGTTTAGTAGAAGAACTAGACGCCCCCTCAAAGCAAACCGGGCAATTAGTCGCATTCATCACATCTTTAGTAATACCTGAAGTTGGGTTCTCCGGATCCTCAAGAGCCATCCTATCATCGTCGTCATCGGTTTTAATAATTTCACCACTTCCGCAAGCCCAAAAACTTGCAACAACACCCAGAACCACAGTTCCGGCAAAAATTTTTTTATTCATAATAATGAATCCTCCTCAATTTAAATATAACATAATTCAAGACAAATCGCAAATAAAATAAGGAATAAAAAAAGGCCTCCCGAGTGGGAGGTCTTTTGAAATTCACCAACAATGTTAGACTAATAAGCAATCTGGCAGTTTGCACCGACGTCAAGCTTAATGTTAAGCGCTGTTTTATTAATGGTCTTCTCAACCGGAATCGAAAGCGTAGCAGAATAATCTGCCTTGGAACTCTGCGTACCCACGGTAATCGTGATAGGCTGGTTTGCACCATCACACCTAAGCGTGCATGTTCCAGTTGCTTCAGCACCATGCCATGTTTTCGGCAAGTCAAGCACCAAAGTCGATTCACCCTTCGGCAACGCAATCTTCGTATCCTGCTTCGTCAAGATGTAATCCGGATCGTTAGCATCGATAGCAATAACAGTGTCACACGGAACAGCGACAACCGTGTTATCATCATTGGCTACCTTCACAGTCGGAGCCGCAGCCTGGTTCTTCGCCGTAAATGCCTGCGTTGCGCCAGCACCGTCACCAGTAGCCCCAGACCATTCATATCCAACAATTTGATGACCCGGAGAAGTGCTGCAGTTCGTCACCGTCCAAGCACCCAATTCGCCAGCAGCGATATCCGGTTTTTTATTCAAGGCAGTGCACTTGCAACCTGTAATTTTCGCACCGTTCACCTGAACCGGAGAGCAAGTAATCGGATAATGGCTCGCACCAATCGTGAGAGTCAGTTTGGCACCATGCTGGCCTGACGTTGTGTAGGAAACATTCTGGCTCATACCGCTTGCACCAGTCGCATTTGCAGTAGGAGGCGTACCGCCTTCAAATTCCCATGCAAACACAGCACTAAGCAAAGACGCAGCGGCAACACCGGAGCCACGAGTATATTTCCATGTCGTCGAACCACCAACATCAATTGTAGCCTTCGACGGGTCCGGAGCGCAAGTTCCAGCCTGGTTCGCTTCGATAACAGTTTCAGAACTCGAGGACACAAATATCGGGCCAGGGCCCGGACCAGGATCGGACGACGACCTCGGCGTATAAGAGTACGGAGCCGAAGAAGACAGATTAATTTGGAACTCCGAAGAAGAAGACTGCTGTACCGGCGGTACATACGTAGAAGTAGGACCAGGAATCGTCGCGGACGACTGAGGCCTCGGTTGCTGTTTAGTAGAAGAACTAGACGGAGCTCCCACAAAGCAATTCGGGCAATTAGTCGCATTCATCACATCTTTAGTAATACCTAAAGTTGGGTTCTCCGGCACCTCAAGAGCCATCGTATTATCGTCGTTATCGGGTTTAATAATTTCACCACTTCCGCAAGCCCAAAAACTTGCAGCAATACCCAAAGCCGCTGTTCCAACAAGAATCTTTTTATTCATAATAATAAAACCTCTTCGGTGAAAAATAACTTAAATCAAGGCAATATGCAAACACTGTAAGTGATTTTTATCAAGGAATCGCACAAAAAAAACGCCCCGAAATCGCTTTCAGGACGTTTGTAAACTTAATTATACAGACAATCGTATCTACACGATACACTACAACTCGATAATCCCCGGATCAAACGATGACGAGGAACCCGGATTCGCCTTGGACGAGCTGGACTTTTTCTCTCCCGAAGAAGAACTTTCCAGAATCACTTCCTCGGACGAGGAGCTTACGGCCTTAGGTTTGACCACAAGCAGCTGATCACCTTCCTCATCGTTTTGGCAAGTAATCAATCCCTGCTTTGCAAACTGGACCATCGGTTCCTTTGCACCATCCGTAGTATATTTCACGACAATCTTCGCTTCTCCGGTACCACTCTTTTCTCCCGAGACAAGCACACCGTCCGCACCAAGATCCATCCAATTGTACTTGGCACTAAGCACGCTACCGTCAGGACCAGCGACATACCACTCCACTTCGTCACCGACAAATACTTCGCGCTTGCTTACAGCACAATGGCCTTCAGGTACAGAACTAGAAGAAGACTTTGCCTGAGACGAGCTGCTCTTTGCCACAGAAGAAGACGAAGGTTTCTCCGTCGAAGAAGAAGATGTTGCAGGACCGCTACCCTCCGCATACACAACGAGATTGTCGCAGTCGAAGTATTCACCGTCGAAATAAATTCCGGGGCCGAACTTTTTACCGGCGTTCTTGAACACCACCGTAATTTCCGGCACGCCAGTTCCCGTAAGTTCGCCATCGACAATGCTTTTTTCGACTTCGTTATTCAAATCCCATTCAAACGGCGCGGAATCCTTGGAGCCTTCATCCGGCAGGTAACGCCAAATGACCTCGTCACCCACATGGACAACATCAGGCATCAGCAATTCGCACTTGCCAGACACATGCTGCGGATCCGTTTTCACGCTGCTAGAAGACCCCTTGGAAGAACTGGAACCAGAATCATTCCTGGAGCTAGAAGATTTCGTAGAAGACGAAGACTTGGTAGAACCGCTACTTTTTCCGGAACTGGAAGACTTGGTATTCGAGCTGCTGGACTTGTTCTTCGAGACGCTGCTGCTGCTTTCTTCCTCTACGGAACTGCTACTTTTGATAAGTTCTACATCGCAGTTCTTTTTCCCCTTGCAGTACTGCTTGATAAAGTATTTGGCCAATTCTTCATCGTCTATTTCTTCCATTTTTTTCTTGGCCATTTCGTCAGCATCAGTAGCTTCGACGACATTGCCTTCGCCACACGCCCACATAAAAAACATTGCAGACGAGATAAATAATGGTATTAAAAGTTTCCTATCCATATATTTCCCCATTCTTTAAATTCTACTCCTGTGCTTCACCATCCACCGAAATTTTACGTTGTCCTGTAATGAACTGGTGAACATAAGGATTGCTTGTATTTTTTATTTCATCGACGGTCCCCACCTCGATGATTCTCCCATTCAATAACATGGCTATTCGGTCAGCCACTTTAAAGGCGCTCACCATGTCGTGCGTCACCACGACCGATGTCACGCCAAGCTTACTCTGCATATCTAGAATAAGATCGTTGATGACGTCACTGGTAATCGGGTCAAGACCCGTCGTCGGTTCATCGTACAAAAGAATTTCCGGATTGAGTGCAATCGCTCTTGCAAGCGCCACGCGTTTACGCATACCGCCCGAAAGTTCCGAAGGCATCTTTGTACGGAATGAAGGTACCAAGTTTATCAATTTGAGTTTTTCGGTCACCACATCCTGGATTTCCTTTTCGGACAATTCAGGATGGTGTTCGCGCAGGGCAAAAGCAATATTCTCGCCCGTGTCCATGGAGTCGAACAAGGCACCCATTTGGAACAACATTCCCATTTTGCGGCGAATCGTTCGTGTATCGAAAAACTGCGGTGTACTGATGGTGACGCCATCGACCGTCACCTCGCCGCCATCCGGCTGTAGAAGCCCGATCATGTGCTTTAGGATAACGGACTTTCCGCCACCGGACTTACCGATGATGACCATCGTTTCGCCACGGCGAATATCCAGGTTCACGTCTTCGAGAACGGTCTGAGGTCCAAAGGACTTTTTAAGTCCCTTGAGTCGGATAGCAATATCGTTCGGGTCGATTTTTACATTCGGCATAAACTTAAACCTCTAGAAGAACATGAACGCATCAAGAATAAAGTCAGAAACTAAAATCATAAGACAACTGGAAACCACAACGCTCATCGTCGCAAGGCCAACGCCATGCGCACCCGGCTTGGAATGCGTCCCGTGATAGTACGCGAGGACAAAGATGATTGTTCCAAAAACAACAGACTTGATAATCCCCGCCCACAAGTCCAAGTTTTCGAACAGGTACTGCATACCGGTTGAATAGGTGTAGGTCGTGATGTCCAGCGCAAGTACACAAACAATCCAACCACCAATCAACGCAAGCGCATTCGAGATGGCGGTCAGGCACGGAATCATCGTCAAGAACGCAAAGAACCGAGGCATCGCAAGGTAACGGTACGGGTCGAGTCCGAGCACGACGTAGGCAGAGAGTTCTTCTTTCTCCTTCATGGAACCGATTTCGGCAGCAACGGCACTCCCGACACGGCCCGAAAGCACGATAGCCGTAAGCAAAGGTCCAAGTTCAATCAGCACCATCTTGCATGCGGCCGTACCGACAAACTTGTCCGACACGAGGTTGTGGAACTCGAATTCCGCCATGATGGTCGCGACCATCCCCGTGAAGATGGACGTCACGAACAAAAGCGGAAGCGAAGAAACGCCCACGGAAATCATTTCTTTCACAATCAAGGAAGGATTTTTGTGGATATAGCGGAACTGCTTGACTGTAATAAGCAAGATGCAAATGCATTCGCCAACCGCGGCTATTGCATCGACAATCGTTTTTCCAATCCAGTTTATAGGTTTCAGAATCAACGTCATAGCACTTCCTTAAAAACTGCCAAAGTCGGCGACCTGCGGTCCACCGCCATCGTCATCTGAACCATACTGATAATCTTCGTCGCCTTCCATACCTTGCTGGTCGGTCGCATCGTAGAACGTCGTATATTCCGGCACGAAACTCATGTCGATATCTTTAACGGAACCATTACGGTGCTTGGCGACGATAAGCCTTGCCTTGTAGCGGTCTTCGTCCTTGTGCGTCTGCACGAACTCGCGTTCCACGAACCACACCATGTCGGCGTCCTGTTCGATAGAACCGGATTCACGCAAGTCCGAAAGCTGCGGACGTTCGCGGCCTTTTTCTTCGACCTTACGACTCAGCTGGGCAAGCGCGATAACCGGGATACTCAGTTCCTTCGCCAAAATCTTCAAGCCACGGGAAATGGCACCGATGGCGACCGCACGGTTTTCTTCCTTGCCTGTCTTCATCAACTGCAAGTAGTCGATGATGAGGAGGTCGAGATGCCCCTTGTGCTTGAGCTGGCGCGCCTTGCTCATCAGTTCCATGATGCCCAGGTCGGCGTTGTCATCGACAAACAATGGAGCCTGGTTAATCGGAGTCACGGCGGCAATGAGTTTTTTCATTTCGTCGTGGTTGAGTTTACCGTTACGTAACCTACTCTGATCGACTTGAGCCTGAGAGCAAAGCAGACGTTGTGCAAGCTGCATGCCGTCCATTTCGAGGCTGAAGAACGCGACGTTCTTGCCATATTTGATAGCGGCGTTCGCGGCCACAGTTAGCGCAAAAGAAGTCTTACCGACACCCGGACGGGCCGCCAAAATAATCAAGTCCGAATTCTGGAGGCCGTTCGTGAGTTCATCGAGTTCCGTGATGCCCGTCGGCACACCCGTCATGCCATCTTTACGATTATTCAATCGTTCCAGAAGCGGAGAGACAAAGTTGTCGATAGACTTGAGCGTATTGCGCACCTGGTTATCGGCAATCGCGAAAATATCGCGTTCGGCATCCTGCAGCACATTGTCCGGCGTTGAGGCCGGGTCCATCGACTTACGAATGATTTCAGAAGAAGTACGGATGAGTTTACGGAGCACAGCCTTGCTGCGCAAGTGTTCCAACTGCCACGGGACATTCGCTGACGACGCAACGGATTCCATCAATTCAAAGATGTATTCCCTGCCACCCACAATATCGAGTTTGCCCATTTTTGTGAGTTCCGCCGAAACGGTCACAGGGTCAATGGGAGAGACAGCCTTATTCAAGCTGCAGAGAGCGTTCCAAATCAGTTGATGACGCTCCAGGTAGAAAAAGTCATCGTCCGTAATGGCCATCACCGCGGTGCCCATTACTTCGGGGTCACGCAAAATACCGCCTAAAAGGCAGCGTTCCGCCTCGACATCGGCGGGCATTTGGCGACCATCAAATGACTTCGAATTTTCCTCTGACATAACTATACCGATTTAAATATACAATAAAAATTTACATGGAACTTTTGAAAATGACGCAAAAGCGGGGTGAAATGGGCCATAAAAAGGAGATGCCCCATCGAGTGGGGCATGACAATGTGATTGCGAGAGTGCGCGGGGTAATGCGCGCTACTTGGCAACAAAGAGGCCGCTACGCGGAATATGCACCTTCCACGTAAGCCATTTGAGTTGTTTGTCCGCAGTCATCGCATAGGCATCGACAAGCGAAACCGTTTTTACGCCGTTGAAGTCGAGCGCTGTACCCGCGAGGTCATTGAAGTTTTTACCCTTGCTGAACACATCATAGAAAAGCGGTTCGCCAAAGGTAATCATGATTTCAGGAGCAATAAAGGAAAGTTCCTTTGTCAACATTCGGCGGAGCGACGCAAGCAAAATCGGAGATAGCGCACGCGGGGCATCTTTGTAGAAATACGTAACGCCAAGCGTTTCCGGGGCGTAGCCGAGACTCCCGAACAAACGAACAATCATTTCGCCGGTTGGCGACTGGAAAAAATTTCCGGTCGGTTCGCCCGGTTTGGGAGATGCGAGCAAAATCAAGAGACGCGGATGTTCCGGGCCTTCGTAACGAACAACGTTTGCTGTGCGGGCGTAAAGAGCGTCTGTTTTAAGCGCATCGTAGAAGGAGCCGAGAGAATCAGCAAGTTCGTATGCGGCGGTCGTCTTCTTGACGGCACGCGGAGCGATAGTCATCGCAGAATCCAGTTGCGGCTTTGGAGCCGGAGATGGACTCGGCGGAGGTGCCGCAGAAGCCGGAGCGAACGCGGGCTGCGCAGGCTTTTGAAATGCAGGCTGCGCGGGATTCGGGAACGGCGGGGGATTTTTCAGAGCCGAAGGCTGCGCAAATGATGATGCGGCCGGACGCGGTGGCATCGGGTTTGCGGGGCGAACCCCAGCAGAAACGACAGACTTTTTGCGGGTCAATGTCCACGGTTCGTCAAGGAGCAAGTCCTCCTCGCCCATGTCCATCTGGCCTTGCAAATACTTGCGAAGTTCGCTAAAATCAAATTCTTCGGGCATGTCGTTCCTCTAGGAATTCTTTAACTTTTCGAGAGTAAAATCTACAATTTCCTGCGCGAGATCGATTTTAGAGCCCATCTTCATCTCGGGAATTTCAACCTCGGTAGCGTTACAAGAGTCGCCGGGAACCTGTACATTGCGAGAGTCGCCGGGAACCGCCGCACGAATCAGCGTGTAACGCACATCGTCGAATCCAAATCCGCTGTTTGCGGCCACAGGAGCATTGAGCAAAAGAGCATCGGCACCGCTCTTCTTGAGCTTTTCTACCGCATGTTCCTTGAAGTGGTCCGTTTCAAGGGCAAAACCGACAATCACCTGGTCTGCACGTTTTTGGGCGACGCTATCGCGCAAGATGTTCGGATTCGGTTCCAGTTCCAAGATGAGCTGACTACGGCTATCCTTGATTTTTTCGGTCGCTGCCACTTTCGGGCGGTAATCGGCTACGGCGGCGCAATGCACAAGCACATCGGCGTTATTCATCTGTTCAAGGACAGCCTTGTGCATGTCACATGCACTCTTGATTTTCGTGATGTGGACGCCGCCGGGGAATTCCGCTTCCATGGGGCCTGCGACAACACTCACGTCAAAGCCGTTCGCGAGGAATGTAGCTGCAATCGCGACGGCAGTCTTTCCGCTGCTACGGTTGCTGATGTAGCGAACCGGGTCGATTGCTTCTTCGGTGCGTCCTGCCGTAATGAGAACTTTTTTGCCGTGGCCGGGGAGGGTCGGGTCTTGCGTCGGAAGTATTTCGTTTACACGCAACACGGATGCATCCGGGGTTTTAGGGGTGGAGCCCCTAGGCGAAGGGGTAGCGGATGACGATTTGGACGCTGAAGAAACAACTGATGCCGGAACGGAGTCCGGCATGACAGAATCACACGACGCGGACAAATCGGCAGAAGCGAGGGGCAGACTTGCCCCTTCCAAATAAACCACAATCTCAGCGGGTTCCAAGAGCCTTCCCTGCCCCACTTCGCCACAGGCGAGTTCTCCGGCGGGAGATTCAAGGACGGTCGTGTTCTCGAAGGCTCGCAAAACTTCAAGGTTGCGTTTGACGGCGGGGCTATTGTACATCGCGACGTTCATCGCGGGAGCGACTATTCGTGGGCAGGTGCAGCTCATGAAGCAGAGGCTCACGGGGTCGTCGGCTATGCCACAAGCGAATTTTCCGATGACGTTTGCGGTCGCGGGCACAACGAGATAAAGGTCAGCCCAACGCGGGAAATCGATGTGCTGGAACGGGCGCGCCTCGACAGCTCCGTTTTTCAGATAAACCGGGCACTTGGAGAGGCTTGCGAACGTAAGTGGCGCCACAAACTGCGTTGCGGCTTCGGTCATGCAGACGCGGACTTCGGCACCTTTCTTTTGCAACAATCGCAACAGTTCACAAGACTTGTAGGCGGCAATTCCGCCCGAGACTCCGAGGAGAATTTTCTTTCCAGCAAGATTCATGCAATGCAAGATAGAAAAGTAATAAGTAATAAGTAGAAAGTAGAAAGTAGGAAGGATTTAATTTGGCGACTTCGCTGCGATTTTTCTAATTACGAGTTCCGCATTCCTAATTAAATCAACTCTGGGCTTTTAACTTTTTCCCGGCGAGCCACGGAACAAACCTGTTGATGAGCCGGATTACGGGAACGAGGGATGCAAGCGTCACCAATGTCAACAGGACACTCAACACAAGCGAGGATTCAATCCAATCCGGAGTCACGTGCAACACTTTAAAGAACAATCCGCGCAAAACGCTCTGAACTATCATATGTAATGCGAAAATCGTAATCGTATTCTGTCCAACAAAATTCAGAACAGCGTTTTCCTTCAAGCTCTTGGAAACAACGACAAAGGCGAGCAAGCCCATGTGAATCATCACTGTATGCATGAACAAAAACAAGAATATTGACATCGTATTATCGCGAACGACAAACGCTAGCGCAAACACCAAAACAGACACTATAAGGGCACCCACATTATTTTTTAACAGGCAAAGCCATTTATCGACAACATTCCACTTCGACGCCACATATCCGAGAGCGAAGAAATACAGGCAAAAAGGAATTTGATCTATGTTCCAGAACAAATGCGGCAAATGGAGCAAGTCCATATAAGTAACATAAATGAGCCCCGGGACATACAAAACCGCAATGATAACGGCCTTCAACCATTTTTTTTGTAAACGGAGCAGTCCCCAAAAGCAAAGTTCCACCATAAAAAGGCACGTCAAGAACCAAAGAGGCGTCACAAAAAACGTGCTGTTCGTCCCGCATAAAATTTGAATGACAACATCCAACACCGTAGCATCTGTTTGATATGACAATCCAAAATTACGGCGCACAAGGAACCAGAACAAGAAAAGAATTGCCGAAAAGCCAAAATAAGGTACAACGAGACTGCGGATTTTTTTCCGAAGCAATTCAACAAAAGGCGCCTTCGACGAACGTTCAAAAGTGAGTCCCGAAAGGAAAAAGAACGCGGGCATCACAAACGAAAAAATGATTTCGTTGACTATGTATATGGACTGCATATGCCCTAATGCAACCAAACTAATGGCGATAGCCTTACCGTTATCAATCCAAGGAATGCGAGTCATGATATACAAAATAGAAAAAAGAAACCCCGCGATTTCTCGCGAGGTTCCTTTAAGCATTTTATGTAGGTTAGCAGTATCAAGATTTAACTGGATCCTTCGACTTCGCCCTACGGGCTTCGCTCAGGATGACACAAAAATCTCGCGATTATAGACCTAATACCTATAACCTGTTACCTAAATTAAGCTTCAGCTTCTTCGGCCGGCTTTTCAGCAGCCTTCTTCTTGGAAGCCTTCTTCTTCGGAGCGACAGCTTCGCCAATCGTGGTGCCGTTTTCGCCCGGCTTGTGGGAGTCCATCCAAGCCTTGAGTTCAGCGGATTCGCGGTTCTTGAAGTAGTCAACAACAGAGAGGTAGATCTTGCGGTTGTTCTGATCGATTTCGGTCACGACAGCCGGAACTTCGTCGCCAACCTTGAATGCATCGGCCGGAACCTTGATGTATTCAGCGGTGAGCTTGGAGACCGGGATGAAGCCTTCGATACCGTCGTTGAGTTCAACCACGACGCCGCGGTCGAGCATACGAACGATCTTGCCCTTCACTTCGCTGTTCACCGGATAGGTGGAATCGATGGTATCCCACGGGTCTTCGGTGAGGTGCTTCATGGAGAGGGAAATGCGACGCTTTTCCTTATCGACGGCGAGCACGACGCATTCGACCTTGTCACCCTTCTTGACCATTTCGTTCGGGTGAGTGATCTTCTTGGTCCAGGACATGTCGGAAACGTGGATGAGGCCGTCCACACCTTCCTTGATTTCGACGAACGCGCCGAAGGAAGCGATGTTGCGGATTTCGCCAACCACGCGGGCACCCGGAGGAAGTTCGGTCTCGATGGAATCCCACGGATCGCTTTCGAGCTGCTTCATGCCGAGAGAGATGCGTTCTGCATCTTCTTCAACCTTGAGCACGACAGCTTCCACTTCCTGACCCACGGTGAGGATCTTGGACGGGTGCTTGACATGCTGAGTCCAGGACATTTCGGAAACGTGGATGAGGCCTTCAACGCCGCTATCCAGTTCAACGAATGCACCGTAATCGGTAATGGAAACAACCTTACCCTTAACGATAGCGCCTTCCGGATAACGTTCGGCGATGTCCTTCCACGGATGCGGCTTAAGCTGCTTCATGCCGAGAGAGATGCGTTCCTTCTTGTCGTTGAAGTCGAGAACCATAACTTCGACTTCCTGGCCGAGCTGGAGCATTTCGGTCGGGTGGTTGATGCGCTTGTAGCTCATGTCGGTGATGTGGAGGAGGCCGTCTACGCCGCCGAGGTCAATGAACGCACCGAAGTCGGTGATGTTCTTGACGATACCCTTGCGAACCTGGCCCTTCTCGAGAGTTTCGAGAACGTCGCCACGCTGCTTGTTGCGTTCTTCTTCGAGAACGACGCGGCGGGACACGACGATGTTGCGGCGGGCCTTGTTGACCTTGATGACCTTGAGGTCGAATTCCTGGCCGATGAGGGCGTTGATGTCCGGGATCTGGCGGAGGTCGATCTGGGAGCCCGGGAGGAAGGCGTCGATGCCGAACAGGTCGACAACCACACCGCCCTTGATACGCTTCGTGAGCGTGCCGCGCACGACTTCGTTGTTTTCGAATGCCGCGTGGATGCGATCCCACACGCGCACGAAGTCGGCCTTCTGCTTCGAAAGGATGAGACGTCCGTCTTCATCTTCGAGCTTTTCGACAAACACTTCGATTTCGGAACCGATTTCGAGGGAGTCCGTGTCCTTGAATTCGCTACGGTCGATGACACCTTCGGACTTGTAGTTCACGTCGATCAGGACTTCCTGGTCGTTCACCTGGCTAATCTTACCGGTGACGAGCTTGCCCTGTTCGAGGCAATCCATGCCGGCATACACGTCGGCGTTGGCCTTACGGAAGTTGGGGCTGCATTCGCCCTGAGCGGCGAGGATTTCAGCGAGATCTTCTTGAGTTCCGAATTTGAGATTTTGAGACATATTGTTTAGTTGGGTTGCGGAACAAAGGATTCAGGCTACGCCACTACACCTACGTAGTCGAGAATCTTTTGAACCTGTTGTTCGATTGAGATGTGTGTAGTGTCAATTTCAATAGCATCGTCCGCTTTCTTCAACGGGGCGGTCGCACGAGAGGAGTCCAGGCGGTCGCGTTCGACCAAGTTGTTGAGGACTTCTTCGAGGGTAACTTTTTCGCCTTTTTCAAGGAGTTCCTTGTAGCGGCGTTCGGCGCGGACCTTCACGTCCGTCACCATGAAAAACTTGTACTTCGCATCGGGGAAAACGACCGTTCCGATATCGCGGCCATCCAGAATGCAACTTTGCTTCTTGCCAATTTCGCGCTGCTGCTTAGTCATCGCGGCGCGGACCGACGGGAGGGCGCAGTAGATGCTCACGTTGCTGGAGACCTTCATGCCACGGATTTCGCTTTCGCGGGAAACGCCGTTGATGAGCACGTGGTTTTCGGAGTCGAACCCGAGCGTGAGGTTAGAGAGCAATTCGTCCATGGCGGCACCTTCTTCGGCGGGCAAGCCCTTTTCGAGGGCGGCAAGCGTCACGGCGCGGTACATCGCACCAGTATCAAGGTATGTGATGCCGAGTTTTTTAGCCACGATCTTCGCGGTGGTGCTTTTTCCTGTTCCGGAGCCACCGTCGAGGGCAATAACGAATTGTTCAGAATTACTCATGAGTGCGAGCAAATATAGAAAAAGACGACAAATGCGTAAAGCCGAATACCGCGACCAAGCTTGCTTGGGCATGGTTGAGGCTAGCATTTGGTACTTGAGCGAAGCGAAAGTACAAAGACGAGAGACGAGAGAATGAAGTCAAAAACAGGGTTATTTTTCGGGAATGGAGAGGATATAACCGCGGACAGAGCGTAAACGGCCCCGTTTTTTGTCAACATGGTGCCCCCAGAATCCAACAACTAGTTCCAACTCGACCTTTTTACCGAGATTGTTCCATAGAAAGGGAACTTTATCCCTCCCCGTCGGAAAATC
Source organism: uncultured Fibrobacter sp. (assembly GCA_946415675.1). Taxonomy (GTDB): domain Bacteria; phylum Fibrobacterota; class Fibrobacteria; order Fibrobacterales; family Fibrobacteraceae; genus Fibrobacter. The sequence continues at coordinate 22,312 of CAMKTL010000023.1, read as the reverse complement.
TTCGAATTCCTGCTCCGCGTTCCAATCCGTTTTTTGAACATAGACCCTTTTGTCGTCTTCAATCGCCCTGTATGGGAAAAATTTCGTAATCCACCCATTGATTTTTGGCCCCCAGCCACAACCTTCACCTTCGATATATTTATAGAAACCTCGCCAAAAAGTCAAATCCTTTTTGCCACCGAACGCTTCAATAATTTTATCCAAAATGGGATTGAGTTCGCCAGCCCACCAATCCATTTCGAGTATGTTCGCCAATTCGTTAAAGCGGGCCTTGAGGAGAATCCAATCCCGCATCGTTCCCTTGACCGCAAATTCAGGGATTCCGCAAGCCGTCATAATTCCAAACGTAAAATAATTAGACGCAATGGACATCAGCATCGCCTTGAACGTAAAAGCACTCACCGGAGTTGTCGTCGAAAAATTCACATCAAAAGAAGCCCGCGTCTTTGAAGGAATTTTTTGGAACAGCGAATCATAAACTTCAAGAACATCCTGTTCCCATTTTTCTGGCGGCGACGAAAGCGTCAACGAATTGTCCTCAATCGCAAGCGCCGAATCAGCACCACTCACGACAAATTCATCTCTAAACTTTTCACGGTTGCTATTGACATGAATCTTGATTCCGTCCAGCAACAAGAGCCAAATATCGTCGGGATAAATTTCTATCGGATAGTGTTCGGCATACGCTTTTGCCACCATACCAATAAACGGATGAACGTCTTCCCCATCTGCATTCACTGTTTTCTCCGTAAAGCGGCCCAACAGTATGGCGGGATTCTGTTCTTTAATCTTATCTAGAACGATTTCTTGGCCTTTAGGAATCGAGCGTTTGACTTCATTGTCCTTGACAACGACGCCCGCAAAACTAGCCGTAGAAGCAAACAGAACCGCACCAAGGGCTACGAAAATTTTTGAAAATCGTCCAAGCATATTATTCACGAGCCCAGCCACGCTTATATTCGTACAAACTAAAATATTTGTATTAGTAATCGTAATCAGAAGGATACTCGTAATAATAATAGTAAGCCGTTCCGTCGTAGTTATCGACATACACCAATTCGGTACCATCCGTATATACAATCATCCTCGTATCGTAATCCGAAAATTCATAATAGTGATCCCTGTGATCGTAGCCATCATAATATTCGCCCGGGTCGTAATAAGAACATTCGTCATCGACACAGAGCGTTGCATAGCCGTCGCGGGTAATCCGCAAATCGACATTCATGGATGGGGACAAAACATAAGTATCGGAGCAATCATATGGGCCAAAGGAATCGTAACGGCAATCTTCCCCATAATAGTAATGGTATCTCCGGCTCATTCCGCTACCACCGCGGCCACCATCTTCCGGGCCTACACTCCAATCCGGTCCGCAAGCGACAAGGGCAAGCGCAATCAGCAACAACGGCAAAGCAAAAAATCCTTTCATGAGACACTCCTAAAAAAAATTCCCCGAACAACCGTCGGGGATTAATCTACAAAAAGCTAGGCCAAAACGACTAAATTACTTGTAAGCATCGTTGTAAGATTCGACCGAGTTGTCATCACGGGATTCTGGAGCGAGAAGTTCACCGGTGCTGCCATACTTGCGCTTTTCGTCATCGGTAAGGCGGTTCGTGAGAACTTCGACCTGCGGTTCCTGATGGGCCGTGTTTTCTTCTTCCATGAGAATCTTCTGACCTTCTTCAAGACGGCGCTTGATGCGGTCATCTTCCATCTGCTTCAGGTTCGTGCCAACCTTGGCCTGTTCTTCGGAAACCTTGTAGCGTTCGTTGGTTTCGTCCATGACGGCCTTGATGCCCACGAGACGACCTTCGCTATCGACGCCAAGACCGGCCTTGCGAAGCGTGGAGAGAGGGAGACGGCTAGCGGCCGTCTGATATTCCGGTAAAAAATCGTAGCCATCCGAAGTACCAATCTGGCGGGCTTCGTCCGGCGTCACATAGTTAAGGGCCTCTTGCCAGCGGGAACTCTGGACACTAGACGTGAACGAGACGAGAGCATTGTCCAATGCATCGCCGTCATCTACCTTCGGCGCGCTACCAGCACAACCGAGAAGGAACAAACTGATTGTAGATAAAAGAACTGTTAACTTTTTCATGGGGTTCGCCTCCAAAAAAAATCCTACTAAAATATACACATATTTCTCACAATTTTTTTAAGTTGTTCCTTTTTTTCCCTAAAATGTGCTCAAAATTCCCAATTTATGGATAAATCCCCCATCTTTTTCTACATTACCACTACCGTATGAACGAAATTAAAGCACAGTCAGTCGAAAACAATGAACCCGAGTCGGAAGAAAAGTCCGACGTATATCGAATCCACACTAAGGACAACAGAGAAATCGTCCTCGTCGGGACTGCACATATTTCACAAGTTTCCAAGGAACTGGTCCACGACACTATCGAAAACGAATCCCCTGACACCGTCTGCGTAGAACTCGACGAAGGCCGTCTCAAGTCCATCCAGGACCCCGACCGCTGGAAAAATACAGATTTGCGGGATGTTATCAGAAAAAAACAACTCGCCACCCTCATTGCGAACTTGGTCCTCGGATCATACCAGAAGCGCATGGGAGCACAAACGGGAGTAAAGCCCGGCTCCGAACTCAAAGAAGCCGTCGATATCGCGAGCCAAAAAAACATCCCGCTTGTACTCGCCGACCGCGATATCAAGATAACGCTCAAGCGTACCTGGGCATGCACTCCGTGGTACCGCAAGTTCAATCTTCTCGCCGGTTTGTTCGCAAGCATTTTTGACAAGACAGAAATCAGCGAAGAAGAACTCCAGAAAATCAAGGAAAAGGACGCACTCAATTCCATGATGCAGGAGTTCGGCAAGAGCTACCCCGAAGTCAAGCAAGTGCTCATCGACGAACGTGACCAGTTCCTCGCAAGCAAGATCAAGAACGCACAAGGGGACAAGGTCGTCGCTGTTGTAGGTGCGGGGCACATGCGCGGCATCGCAAGCATCATCGAAGAAGACAAGGAACTCCCAAGCGAAGAATCCATCTCCGTCATCCCGAAAGGGTCATCGCTTTGGAAAATTCTCGGCTGGAGCATAACGTTCCTGATTATTGCAAGTATCATCTTTGTCGGCTACGTCGCAGGAATCGAGAAGGCCGGGCAACTGAGCCTCCAATGGGCAATGCTCACCGGCGGAGGAGCTGCGCTTGGTGCGATTATCGCTGGCGGCCATCCGCTCACCATACTGGTGGCGCTAGTCATGGCTCCGTTTACGGGCCTCACACCGCTGATAGGAGTCGGATTTTTCACGGCACTCACGCAAGCTTATGTCCGACCACCTCGCGTGGCCGAAATGGAAACTTTGACCGACGACATCTGGCAAGTCAGGCGCTGGTGGAAAAACCGTGTGACGCGTGTCATACTTTGCTTCTTGTGCCCGGGCATCCCGGCAATTATCGGCAAAATTCTCGCCATTTTCAAGATATACCAGGCGTTCTAAGCTATTTGATTTTAGTTTTTTTTCGGAGCGCATAAGCGCCGTCTTCGACTGCACGTCCAGTGTTTAGAATAAATTAATTTTAGTTTTTCACGCACCTGACGGAGAATCCGAACGCTTTCGGTTTCATCATGTAGCTAAAGCCCATGGACTTTGACGAAAGGTACCAAACCGAGGCTTTATCGCCTTCGATTTCTGCGCTCCAGAAGAACGCGAACTTGTTTTCGTTGCCGTACGTTCCGTCATCGAACATGTTGCCCGCGGGCATTGCGCTGAACTTGAGCGTATCGTTGCCGTTCGTTTCGCCGGACCATCCGTAATTCGCCTTGATAAGGTAGCCCGCATTGAAATCGCCACCCGCCGCTTTCCACAGGCTTTCGAAGTCTGCATTTGTCGGCAAGCGGAACCCAGCAGGGCAAGCGGACTTTGCAGCCTCCCATGTGTAAAGGCGACCATAGACCATGCAGTTGTCTTCGTCTTCCCGATAGCAAGTGCTGCCGGGCGCATTGTAATTCAAGTTGTCCGCCATCCAAGTGCGGTCATCAATAACGACCGTGCGATATTTCTGCTTGTCGCGGGAATCCTTGAGTTCTTGCTTGTTCGCTTTGGGTGCTGCAAAGGAGGCGCTTGAGACCGCAAAAACAATAGATAATGCAGATATTAAGTATTTCATTTTTCTAAAAATATGCTCTGGATTCTGCTCCTACGAACCTAACTCTACTAAGTGGCTAAAGCCCCAAGTATCGTATATCGTCCTTTCAGTCCTTAGAATGACACGAACATTTCGTAAAGACCGTTATAAATCAAGCTCGTCATCCTGAACGGCGAAAGCCGTGAAGGATCTAGGGAATTTACTTCTCGACTCCGATGAGCTGGGTTTCGCCACGGCCCGGAAGCGGCTTGAAGATTCTCACATTCGCCTGTTCCGCCGGACCGCCGAAAGCCTTCATTTCGCAAACAAAGATGTAGTTCATGCCAGCCACCACCTGCGAAGATACGCTAAGCGGTTTCAAATTCAAATACGCATAATCCTTCGTGCCTTCAGCAAATGCTGCGGAATCTTCAGCCGTAAGCGGGCGCTGTTCCGAAAAACCGCCCACAAGCGTTTCTTCGGTCGCTCCCGTTTCGAGATTTCCGAAAAACGCGGCGACTTCGGCCTTAGCCGTTTCGATACCGCCTTCGGCATTGATTCGCTTGTTAGAAATCCCATAAGCGAGCGTCACGTTGGCTTTCGGTTCAAGCGTCTTGAGTTCGTTCGCACTTGCCTTGCGGCCACCACTGCCATAAGTGCAGAAGGGCACCACGACCTTTCCGCTCAAATCGTTCGCTTCGAGGAACGTGTAAATCGGAGTCGTAAACGTCCCGAACATAATCGGATAACCGAGGAACACGGTATCGTACTTGTCAACGTCGAGCTTTGCGTTCACGAGAGCGGGCCACTGCTTGCTTTCGCGTTCGGCACGGACTTCGGCAATCGTGCTATCGTAAGTCGAAGGGAGAGGCTTTACCAGCTGGAGTTCAAATTCGTCTGCATTGCGGGCTTCCTTGAAAACCTGAGCCAACTTTTTGGTCGCTCCCGTCTGCGAGAAATAAACCACCACAGACTTAGACTGCTGCGGAGCGCTTTCCGCAACTGGCGCCGGCTGGGTTTTGGACTGCGCGACTTCTTGCTTGTTGCAAGCGGAGAGCATCGCCGATGCGGCAAATGCCGCTGACACAGCGAGTGTAAGTTTCAAGGAACGGGACATAATCACCTCCAAATTAAACTTTTTCAATGAAAAGATATTTATTTTTGAGAAATGGAATTTATAATATTTGTCTTATTGTTCGTTTTGGCACTGTTCGTATTTATTTTCGGACGGGCAATAACAAAAAAAGAGCGGCAAGCATCCGAGCTACCGCAAAATAAAGACTTATTTACTCAAGCCTGCAAAGCCGCAAAAGGTTTCAAAATAGCCACAATCATATCTTCATCCCTCCCCTTATTATTGCTCATTCCATTCCTCTTCGATGAACCAACACACTCCACCGGGGATGACCTCCTTATATTTTTCATTTTTTTATCTATAATCATACTCTTTTTATCAGGGACCTGCATTCTCAGCTACAATTACCTTTTCTTCACATCCAGCGATACAAAGGCTTTCTATATTCTGCTGACTCCATTCATCCCCATTTTCATCATAGGCTCTTTTATAATATTAGTGGGCGGCGGCTTTCTCGGAATTTTTCTGATGCTGCCTTACGTTATAATCTTGGCTGTAATGGCGGGAATTTTGAACTTTAAAAGGCAACAGTTCAACACAAAGCAGAGCGAGAGTTAATCCCCAAAAATATCTGATTCGCAAATGTGGTAAGTATCTTCGAAACTGGAAAAAGTTCCGTCTTTTTTAGCATGGCGGCAGACTACCGGAAGCGAACGCTCTCTCTTGACGCATCCATTTTGGACAAGAGTTTTTCCGTCAGCTTCATAGACGTTCATACAATCGACATCTTGACAAGGGCGACCGCCCATGCCCATCGTAGAATAACCGTAATCAAAAACTTTGCCTTTGTATGTAAACCTAATGGAATAAGCTCCATGCGATCCACCACCGTAGTATTTCACATCCGTAATTTCTTGCTTGGAACCATTGACAAAAAATTCTGCCTTATGAACATCATATACAGGGGTTAGCTCGCTTCCGATACATTTTGTCGGATTACTCTGCACATACACAAAGCCTTCTTCGCCATCATATTCAAAGCTACAAATGAGATCTTTTTCTTCAACATATCTTTTAAACACCGTGTAAGCAGAGCTGTCCATACAGAAAAGAGCTTCCTGATTTGGAACGCGGGTATCGAAAAGTTTCGTCGGGTCCGCGAGCGTTTCGCTGCTGGACGACACGGCAACCGTCGCGGCACTTGACGAACTGTTACTGGATCCGGTTGATGAGCTTGTCGAATTATCGCTGGAGCTCAGGATGACGATTTGCGATGAGCTGCTCACGTCATTGCGAATGCTCGATGAACTCTTCACGTCATTGCGAGAGTTCGAAGAACTCGAAGCAATCCATGAGGAACTGGAAGATTCCGGGTCAAGCCCGGAATGACGGGAAGAGCTGGAAAGGAGATTCCCGCTCGAGGCGGGAATGACAATCAACGAGGATGACGACGTGGGAGCAGTCACGGATGACGACACGGCGACCGCCGTGGCACTTGACGAACTGTTACTAGATCCGGTTGATGAGCTTGTCGAATTATCGCTGGAGCTCAGGATGACGGTTTGCGATGAGCTGCTCACGTCATTGCGAGAGTTCGAAGAACTCGAAGCAATCCATGAGGAACTCATTAAATTTTCAGATTCCACGTTGAATATACTATCGGAATTTTCATCCGAACAAGCAATAAAAAGCAATGAGCAAATCGGCAAAATTTTATATAAATTCATATCTATACCTCTTAAAGAATATACGGGCGAACCTGTTTAAAAATCAACTTGCGGTCTTCCCCCATGATCTTAAATTCAATGTCAAGGGCAAGTGCGTCGGAATACACATTGTAAAGCACCGCAAAACGGTTTTGGATTTGCATGACCATCTGGTAAAGCATGTAAATTTCACCATCCGTAAGAATCAGCGAATCCGGACTCAACGAAGAATGTTGCAACAAGACGCTTTGCACACCACGCTGCGGAGGCGGAGACGGAATAATCGAAATGATTTCCGGGAGTTCACCGCCCTCGGGATTCGTAATTGACGTTTCGCCAACTTGAATGTTTGCGTAAATACCCGCCACAGAATAGTCCGCGATGTTCTGTGTAATGATGACCCCATTCGCCACTTCGTCCGGATAGGCTTCATGAACTGCGACAGCCATTTGAACGGACATGTGATCGATATTCCAGAGGGAACGTTCCTCAAATACCTTAAAGCTCCACACCGAAGCCCACACCTTGCGAATTTCATCGGACGGCAAATCCTTTTCGCGTGCCGTCGCCTTGACAGACTTGTAAAGCCCAGCACCGTTGAAGTCTTCCAAGTCCTCGGAATTTGTACTGGAACGCAGACGCACGCCCGCTTCGCCGTAAAGTTCACGAACTTTCGCATCTAAAGCATCGCCAAAAGTTTTATCTACGGGAATATGCTTGAACATGTAACGGACATTGTCGAGCATCGCTTCTCGCAGACGCGTATCGGTCTTAAAATCATCACGGGCAATAATGTTTGTGATGTAGCCACGGAGAGACGCTCGCGGTGCCACAGCAGGCTCTGTTTCCCTAGATACAGCACTCTGAGCTTGCCGAAGAGCACTGACACAAGCATTCTTCACTTGCGTACAAATTTCAGACGCACGCCCTTCTTTCCCGCAGTCTTCAAAGGAGCGTCCGCACAGTTCCTCCGTGACTTGGGCATAATCCATAAAGTGACTGTAATGGTAGAACGGCACGGCAAAACCATCAGGAGTATTTTCGGGCAGCAATTTGTGCAGCACTGCAAGATTTGCAGCTTTCACGCCCACCGATTTTGACGACTTGAAATCGAGATTTGCAAAATCGACGAGTCCCGAATCCGACAAGTCGTAAGTCAGCGTTATCGGCTCGCGAACGTTCTTGTTCCAGAACGCCTGAGCTTCTTCAAGTGTCGCCACGCTTACCGTATAAGAATTCGTCTTGACTTCGAGTTTAACCAGCTTTCCGCAAAGGGCGAGCAAACTATCGGGGAGTTCGTTCCCGTTAAATGCGATATTCGGCGTTTTACGCGCCTGAGCGGCAAGATTCACATGCGAAAGCGGCGTCTGTGCGTCCTTGCTGATGGTCGCCGCGACAAGCGGAATTTCGGCAGGGAGCGTTTCAAGAATCAAGATATCATGCGAAGAGACAATCGCCGTATCGAGTTCCGCGGCAGTGAGCTTGCGGAGCGTCCCGTAAGCCGTTCCCGTGTTCATGATTTGCATCGCCACATCGCCAAAAAGATCCGCATGCGTATAGACCGGAATATTTGCAGCCTTGAATTCATTGGCATATTCGGCAGCAGCCTTTTCAGCAGTGGAACCTGCAGGCATATAGAACAGTCGATTTTTCGTGCCGTTCAAGGCGAGGAACAATATCCGCTCTTCAATCAACTTATAAGAATCAGCCACTTGCTTGGGCGAAATATAATCCGTCGGGAAGAACGTCATTGCTATCATGGAATCCACAGAAGCATAATACGCAAGCGTTCCGGCAACAGTATTTTTTTCGGCGCTGAAATAAGTTTCCTGATTGAATACAGCAAGCGAACGCGTTTCACCCAACACCATTTCCGCAAAATCATAATGATACAAATACTTCATCGAATTCATAAAATGCACTTCGGCAAAGTCCGTACCAAAATCGCTAATGACAAACTTCACCAAATAGCTCGCACCCATTTCCGTTTTGGACTTATATGATAATTTGCGGAACGATTCATAGCCGTCCTGCTTGTAAAACCCCGTGTATTGATCATCATTCTGGATAAAAATAGGATGAGAATCACTTGAAGATTCCGGATCGGGGCCGGAATGACAGGAAGAACTAGAGACTGCATCGCCACATTCTCCAGATTGTTCATCACAAGGAAGAACGAGTGCAGGATTGTCATCACTACACGCCAATAACGCAGCCATCAGCGACGCAAGCAAGAATTGAACATAAGCAAAACGACCCAAACGCATTCTTAGCTCCTAACAAATTATTTATCCAAACGATAATCGCCAGGACAAAGTTCAAATTTGTCGGTAAAATCACCAAACGAGCCATCTTCTAAATTAGCAAAACGGCACACAATCGGCAGTTGCCGAACTTTGCTTAAATCATCACCATAAAAATTGCAACCGTCTTCTATAAGCGTTGTTCCATCGGCCTCATAAACTTTGAGACAATCCATTTCTTGGCAAGGACGGTAAGCGACATTTATTGAAGAACGGGAATATTCAAATACTTTACCGTCATAGCTAAAGCGGAACGAATCATTATGGTGATTTCCGCCCCAATCATAAGTCACGTCATTCAGAGTTTCATACTTTCCGTTGACATAGAACACGGCCGAATCGACACTTATATCTGGGTAAAAACCCCAATGCGGAGTACACCCCGTAGGTGAAGATTGCACATAAACATAGCCTTCCATACCCGCATACTTAAAAGAGCAAATCCAATCTTTCTGGTCGAAATCGCCTTCGAAGCCCCCTGTTTCTTGCGTTAAGTCGCAGTGATAAACCGCTTTTTTCGGAACCCTCGTTTTGAAAATTTGCAGCGGATCGCCAGAGACTTCTCCCGACATTTTTTTTGCAGAAGAACTTGAAGATTCCAGATCGGGGCCGGAAAGACAGGAAGAACTGGACTTATTTTCGGACAAAGCGTCAAACGCACTGGAAGAATCGTCACCGCATGCGACAACGAAAATAAGAGAACCTAAAAGAGCCAATATCCGTTTCATAAAAGCTTCCCTAATCGCTTTTTACAATTATAAATATACAATCACCATTCCGTCTAGTCAACACCTTTATGCAACAAAAAATCTAAATTTTTAACAAAAATTAACTATTTTTACAAAAATCTACACTAAAAATTCATATATGCTACACGCCGTTGCATAAACAAAGATGATCATCACAAGAAAAGAAAGGCACGAACTCGAATTGCCACAAAACAAGGTACTATTGATTCAGTCCCCAAAAGCGCAAAATTCAAGCAAATTTAAAGATTCGGCAATTTCAGGCAAATAAATAGGAAAATTCGTCATTTCGCATATTTTTGTTTACATCTTTCAGCTATCTTTTTATTTATTTTTTGAAACGGGTATATATAGGATTAGGGTAACTGAGGAGTACAAAAGATGAAAAAGACTCATACCCTAGCGGGTCTAGTGCTTGGCACAGCCCTTTTAGGTGCAGGCCTGACAAGCGCCTTCGCCGCAGACGAAACTCTCAGATCTCTTGCAGATAAAAACGGGATCTACATTGGCGCTATCCTAAACTCGCAGTGGTTTGGTGGCGGCCTCCCAGGTAACTACGAACAAGTTCACAAAACACAGTTCAATATTGTCGTCGCCGAAAACGAGATGAAGTTCGACGCGACCGAACCGAGCGAAAACCGTTTCAACTACAACAACGGCGACAAAATGGTCAGGTACGCGAAACAGAACGGTATGCGCGTCCGTGGCCATGCTCTGGCTTGGCACAGCCAGGTTCCGAACTGGGTCAACAACTACAAGAACGACAAGAAGAAACTTCTCAGTGTGCTCAAGAACCACATCAACAACGTAGTCGGGCACTGGAAAGGCCAAGTGGACGAATGGGACGTGGTGAACGAAGCCATCAGCAACAACGAGCCCCAATGGCGTACCTTTTCCGTATGGTACCAGGGAATCGGCCCTGAGTTTATCGACTCCGCCTTCGTGTGGGCGCACGCCGCCGACCCCAATGCGGAACTCTGCTACAATGACTACAACCTTGAACAAGGTGTCAACCCGAAAGCCAAAGCAGGATTCTTGCTGGAACAGGTGAAGCGCTGGGTCAAAAACGGCATTCCTATCCATTGCGTGGGTTCCCAGACCCACGTAGAAGACACCACCACCGACAAGCACTTTATCGGTTCGCCGGACAGCCTCCGTTCGCTGGCCAAGGAACTTGCTAAGCTGAACGTCAAGCTGAAAATCACCGAGCTCGATATCGGATTCAAGAGCGGCATCAACGTCAGCAAGAGCGACCTCGAACGCCAGGGACAAACGTTCCGTCAATATCTGGACATCATTCTCGAAGAACCGAATGCGGACACGTACCTGATTTGGGGCGTATCTGACAAATGGAGCTGGCTTGGCGGACTGAACAGGCAAAAAGGCCTTATTTACGATGACAATTTGAAACCGAAGCCCGCTTTCGATAGCATTTTGGTGAGACTTCAGACATTCGAGCCACCCAAAGATACGGCCAAGAAAGACACAATCGTAAAGGACACAACAAAGAAAGATACAACAGTCAAGGATACGACTAAAAAAGACACCACAGTCAAGGATACAACGAAAAAAGATACGACAGACGCTATTGCAAGGATTGCAAGCAGAGCGATGGTATCCGCATACGTTGCTGGCCGTACGCTGTTCGTGACCGGTTTGGGATTAAAAACCACCGCAAAGGTCGATTTGTTCGACTTACAAGGTCGCCCCGTGTTCAGCACCCAATGCGAAAATGGAACTGTAGATTTGAAGAACGTTCCTGACGGTCTATATGTTGTCCGCATCACTGCCGGAAGTGCAAAGACCGTACAGCGGGTGAGTATAAAATAATCTCAACTTTTCAGTAGTTACACTAAAGGCTGCGACGAATCGCAGCCTTATTTTTATTATTCCTTACATTCTACAAAATAAACATGACACAAAGACAAATTCACACCTGCGCCACTTTTATATTCAGATGTTAGTGTAAGCTTCCCTATAATATAAGTTCACGTTTTAAAAAAAGAAAATTGTATATTTTTTTTGCAAATTAAAAAAAGCCGCGACGAATCGCGACCACGTATTTTTTGACTTTAAAGTACTGCCTAAGCAGCCTCAGCTATGCGCTACTTGTACATATAAACTTTGCCGTTGGGGAACTTGAATTCCTTCATTCCGGCAGTGTTCACCTGACTCACAGAATTCACTTCGCCGCCGTAGAAGATTGTGCTACCCTTATATTCCGGCTTGAATGCAGCTTTTTCTGAGCCGTAGTAGTTGTCGCTCGTAAAGCTGACAGAAGCGCACTTAGGAGTATCGGTCGAATAGTCGCCGAACGCAAGGAGCACACCGCCGGTAATTTCAAATCCGGTATCCGTATCGATGAGGCCGCCAGCCATGTTGGAAGGACATCCGTTGCCACCGCCCTGCTGACCACCCATGCCCGGGAAGCCACCCCCAGGAAAACCACCACCTGGGAATCCGCCCATGCCACCCTGATTCTCGTAGCTTTGTCCAGTGATTTCGAGAATCAGCACGCCGCCGGTCATCTTTGCAGAGCCGTTTGCGTCGAGCACGTCAATCATGTTGCCCTTCGAGGCGATGTAGTGATAACCGCCGCTAATCACGGCATGGCCACTAGACTCGCTGAACATGGAATATCCACCCGAATTTTCCTTGGCGCCGCCAGCTGCGTTCCAGCCATCGTTGGTCGCAAATGTTGCCGTTACACCGCCTTCGGCGAAAATCCGGTACGCTTCCATGCCTTCGTAAGCCGTAACGATGTTGACTGTAGAGCCAATCAAATGCAAGGCAGAATCCGCATGGATACCGTCATCCTTCGTGGATATCGTCACATCGCCCGCATTCATGAAAATTTTGTATTTTGTATGCAATGCGTCATCATCAGCAGTCACGTCAATCGTGCCACCATTCACATAAATAAATTTATCTGCAACCATGCCCTTGCCCGTGGAAGTCACCTTGATTGTAGCCTTTTCCGTAGAATCGCTTACAACGATAAAATTAGCCGCTTGAACGCCATCATCGCCAGCCTTAATGGTGATGTTGCCACCCCTGATATCGACAACGCCCTTGCCTTCGATAACTTTTTTGCACTTGCCGTCAGTCCCTTCTTCGCATTCATCGCTTTCAAGAGCATCGCCCTTCTTGGCTGTGAGATTCAAGGTACCGCCCGAAATCAGGAGACTGCCCTTGCCCTTGATGGCATTTTCTTCGGCTTCGACGGTGATGTTACCGTTCTTGATTTTAAGGTCGTTGCTGCACTGGATGCCGTTTCTGAATTTGCCCTTGACGGTCAAGGTACCTGCGCCCTTGATGTTCATATCGTCTCTGGCATAAATCGCGGCTTTCGCGGTATCTTGCGTCCCGTTGACCTTGGTAAATAAGTGATTGCCGTTGCCATCTTCGACAACGTTGGTCGTGCCCTTCACCAAATGGAGCACCGTTTTGTCAGCATTCGCCACAAGAATCGGAGAGTTGGAACTCTTGATGGTCGCGTTATAGAGGTAAATGCCCGTATTGCCTTCGTTTTCTGCAGCCGGGGTATTCACCACAATCTGGAAGTCAGACGATTCGCCGGTGACGTAATAGGCGCCGGGGCAAGTAATCGTTGCGCTTTTATCTTTAACTTCAACGCAGCCGTTGTTGTTTTCTACGGTAGCCGAAGTCCCAGCAAGTTTCAAGAGAATCTGGGTGCCATCCAAAGTCCTTGCATCTTCGTTGTCATTTTCGTTGTCACCGGATTCCGAACTGCGCGGAACGACAACGCTAGAGCTGGAAACAGGGGAAATGGGAACCACGTTACTCGAGCTGGAAACTTTATGGCCGGGGAAAACATTGCTGGAACTCGAGACAACAACGCCAGGGATAACATTACTGGAACTAGAAGTTCCAATTTCTGGAGTTACATTGCTGGAGCTCAAAAACACATTGCCAGGAATCGCGGCATCTGAACTGGAAAATTCACCGCCAGGAATCACAGCACTAGAACTTAAAATTTCACCGCCTAAAAATTCAGTACTCGAAGACATTCCCACAGGGGAAAGAGCACCGCCATCAGGCCCCATTGAACTATTATCATCACCACACGCCACTAAAGCCAAAACTGCTGAAACAGCAATCACAGGCACTTTTTTTATCATCATAGAGCACTCCATTTTTTCATAATATAGGATTATAAGTTCTATTCCTAAAAAATGGTCCGTCTGCCACCGATTTTCCGTTGAAGCCAATACAACAGGATTTTTTGACTTTTGCGGCTATTTTATTTATTTTTTGACTGGTGCAAATGGGTTAATCGAGGATTACTGGATGAAAAAGTTCCAATTTTTTTCACGCTTTGCACTTGGCACCGCTTTTTTGAGTGCAACTTTCTTGAACGCTTACGCAGCGGACGCAACCATCCGAGAACTCGCCAAGGAACGCGGCCGCTTTATCGGCACCATTCTGAACAGCGAATGGTTCAACGACGATATCGAACCGCAATTCGAAGAAATTCACAAGACTCAGTTCAACGTCGTCGTTGCCGAAAACGAGATGAAGTTCGACGCGACCGAGCCGAAAGAAAACGAGTTCAACTTCGAAAAAGGCGACAAAATGGTGAAATACGCACAGGCAAACGGCTTGCGCGTTCGCGGCCATGCACTCGCCTGGCACAGTCAAGTCGCAAACTGGGTTAACAACTACAAAGGGCAAAAGGAGAAACTGCTCGCCGTTCTCAAGAACCACATCACCAAAGTCGTCGGGCACTGGAAAGGCCAAATCGCCGAATGGGACGTGGTGAACGAAGCCGTCAATGACGATTACAATGCCGACTGGCGTTCCACGAATTCCGTTTGGTACGAAGGCATCGGCGCTGAATTTCTCGACTCCGCATTTGTCTGGGCGCACGAAGCCGACCCGGATGCGGAACTCTGCTACAACGACTACTCCCTGGAATGGGGCCTGCGCGAAGGTTCCAAGGCAAGCTTTGTCGTGGAACAAGTCAAGCGCTGGAAAAAGAACAACATTCCAATCACTTGCGTGGGCACGCAAACCCACATCGAAATTGCGCACGAGACGACACCGCAAAACGTACGCGCCCTCGCAAAAGCACTCGCGGAACTCGGCGTGACGCTCAATATCACTGAACTCGACATCGGATTCCCGAAAGGTTCGGCAGGCCAGCTCGGCGCCGCCGACTACGCAAAGCAAGGACACTTGTACCGCCAATTCATGGACGTGTTCCTCGAAGAACCGAACATGGGCGAATTCGTCATCTGGGGACTTACCGATGCGCACAGCTGGCTTGACGAACAGCAAGGCAAGACCGAAGGGCTCCTGTACGACAAGCAATACAAGCCGAAGCCCGCTTACGACAGCGTCATGGCGAGCCTCAAGGCGCACCCGGCATCTGAAGTTAAAACGCCGTACCCAGATTCAATCCTCAACCCGCCAAAGACCAATCCCAAAGATACCACGGCAAAGGACACGACAGTAAAAGACACGACCGTTCGCGATACAACCGTCAAGGATACGACCGATGCAATCAAAATGTTCGCAAGTCATAACGGCATTTCCATGTACCTCGCAGGCCGCATGTTGTTCGTAACAGGAGCGACTGCGACGAGCAGCGCAAAGATTGACATGTTCGATATGCAAGGGCGCCCGATATTCAGTACAAAGTGCAAGAACGGCCGCGTGGACCTTTCCACAATCGCCGAAGGACTTTACGTAGTTCGCGTAAAGAACGGTTCCACAAGCCTTATTAAGCGAATTGCTATTAAATAAATCATGGATTTTTCGTGGCAATCCGCCACTCAGAAAGACGAACGCACGCATCATCCTCGCAAAAGCGAGGATGAAATTTTTTTCTCGTTAATGTGACCTAGTCACTGTTTTACAGCACCGTAAAATCTAAAATATACCTGAAAACAAGAAAAAAGAGGTAAAACAATGACTGAATTACAAATCACCAAAGACAACTTTGAACAAGAAGTCCTCAAATCCGACAAACCCGTCCTGATTGATTTCTGGGCACCGTGGTGTGGCCCGTGCAGAATGCTTTCGCCCACCATTTCCGAAATCGCCGAGGAATACAAGGACAAAGTAAAAGTCGGTAAGGTAAACGTTGACGAAGAAAGCGAACTTGCAAGCATGTTCCGAGTATCCAGCATTCCGTTACTCGTCGTCATGAAAGACGGTAAAGTCGTCAATTCCGCCGTCGGCGTCCGCCCGAAAAGCCAAATCTTGAAAATGCTTTAATCTAGTCTCCTTAACCATCAACCCCCGCCAGCGTCAAAACTGGTGGGGCACACTTTTTATATATTAAAATCGACGGGCATTTTATGATTACAGGACTCAACGCAACCCCAATCAGTCAAATTCTCCCCAAGATTCCGTTTTGGGCGAACCTTTCTTCCGAAGAAAAGGCGCTCGTGTCCCAGCGTGCCTTGACAAAGAGTTTCAACAAGGCACAAATCATAACAAGCGACCGTTCCGCATGCCTCGGGATTATCCTCATCCTAAAGGGTGGGGTTCGCATCAGCCTCATTTCCGATGAAGGTCGCGAAGTCACGCTCTACCGCGCCCACGCAGGCGAGTTCTGCGTTTCAACCGCTTCGTGCGTCATTCACCAGCTGACATTTGAGGCGAACGTTTCGGCCGAAGAAGATACGACCGTACTCGTCATTCCTTCATCCGTTACAGCCCGGCTCATGGAAAGGAACATCTACGTGCGTTCATTTGTCTTTGAACAGGAGACGGAACGTTATTCGCAGACAATTTGGGCAATCCAGCAGATGCTCTTCAAAAAATTTGACCAGCGCCTCGCCACTTACTTCATTGACGCCTACCAAAGCACAGGCAAGCCCGAAATCAAGAAAACCCAAGAAGAAATTGCTCGCGACGTGAATTCCGCCCGTGAGGTGGTGGCCCGCATGCTCCAGGAATTCGCCGCCAAAGGCTTTGTCGAAATCAAACGTGGGAAAATTGTACTCAAGAACATCGAAGGGCTGAAGAAAATCCTTTAGAAAAAAGCGCTTTTTTTCTATATTTGCGCGCGAACGACGCAAGTTGCGCCAAATCAACTAACCGGAGGCTAAAATGGCTCTACAGTTCTACAACACCGCATCGCGCAAGAAAGAAGTATTCACTCTCCCCGAAGGCGTTCCCGCCGTGCGCATGTACTGTTGCGGCCCGACGGTGTACCATTTCGCCCACATCGGCAACCTCCGCACCTACATTTTCGAAGACTTCCTGGTCCGTACGCTCAAGTACTACGGCTACAAGGTGAACCACATCGTGAACATCACCGACGTGGGCCACTTGACCAGTGACGCCGACTCCGGCGACGACAAGATGGAAAAGGGCGCCGCCCGCGAAGGCAAGTCCGTGTGGGATATCGCAAAGTTCTACACTGATGCTTTCATGGCCGACTGGCACCGCCTCAACATCCAGGAACCGACCCGCTGGACGCCTGCTACGCAGCACATCCAGGAACAGATCGACCTGGTGAAGACTCTGGAAGAAAAGGGTTACACCTACCGCACCAGCGACGGCATCTACTTCGACAGCCTCAAGTTCCCGCGCTATGCCGACTTCGCGCGCCTCGACGTGGAAAACCTGCGCAAGGGTAGCCGCATCGACATGGGCGAAAAGAAGAACGCCACCGACTTCGCTCTGTGGAAGTTCAGCCCGAAGGACAAGAAGCGCGCCATGGAATGGGACAGCCCGTGGGGCGTAGGTTTCCCCGGCTGGCACATCGAATGCTCCGCCATGGCCATGAAGTATAACGGCCCGACGCTCGACATCCACTGCGGCGGTACGGACCACATCCGCGTGCACCACACGAACGAAATCGCCCAGAGCGAATGCGCCAACGGCGTGCAGTTCGCCCGCTTCTGGATGCACGGTGAATTCCTGCGCACCGCAAGCGAAGAAAAGCTTGAAGACGGCACGACCGAAACCAAGTTCGGCAAGATGAGTAAGTCCAGCGGCGAATTCCTGACGGTCACGCTTTTGATGGACCGCGGTTTCAACCCGCTCGACTACCGCTTCTTCGCGATTGGCAGCCACTACCGCAACTACCTGAACTTCACGTGGGAAGCTTTGGAAGGCGCCAAGGAAGGCCTCAAGAGCTTGCACAAGAAGACGGACCCGCTGATCGGCAAGGCTACCGCGATTACGAGCGAAGCGGCCAAGGCTTTCCAGAACGAGTTCAAGGAAGCCATCGGTGACGACCTGAACATGCCGCGTGCGCTCGGTATCATGAACACGATGCTCAAGAGCGAAATCGATGACGGAGAAAAGGCTGCGTTGGTGGCCGACTTCGACCAGATTTTCGGTTTGAAGCTCGATGAACCCCGTGAAGAATATGCCAAGAAGGGTGCGAACGACGGCGTTGATGTCGCGAAGATTGAAGCGCTGATTGCCGCCCGTAAGGAAGCCCGTGCCAACAAGAACTGGGCCGAAAGTGACCGCATCCGCGACGAACTCGCCGCAATGAACGTGGTCATCAAGGACTCCAAGGAAGGCACGACCTGGGAAATCAAGGGCTAGTAAACAGTAGTTAGTGATTAGTGGTTAGGAGTGTCATCCTGAGTCCCGGAACTAGTCCGGGGAAGGATCCCTAGCAGAACACTGTCATGGCGGCCTCTGAGCCGCCATCTTTTTTATAAATTACCTTCGATGTTTTTTTTACTTGTCGTCATATACGTTGCATTTATTGGGCTTGGGCTCCCCGACACTATACTCGGGGCATCTTGGCCGTTGATGCGTCTAGACCTTTCCGCTCCCATTTCGGCGGCAGGCATACTCTCCATCATCACATCGCTTGGGACGATAGTTTCTAGCCTTTTGACGCCGAAGTTTCTCCGCATTCTAGGAACCGGGAAACTCGTTGCATACAGCATTGCACTCACAGCAATTGCATCACTCGGTTACGGTTTCGCCGATTCATTCGGCATTCTCTGTTTGTGGGCTATCCCGATGGGCATTGGCGCTGGCGCCGTTGATGTGGCGATGAACAACTTTGCCGCCGTTTATCTGGAATCCAAGCATACGAATTGGCTGCACGCCAGTTGGGGCATCGGAGCAACGCTTGGTCCGTCGCTACTATCGTTATCAATTTTGACGGGGAATGGTTGGCGTGGCGCATACGAAATCGTGGCAGTGTTCCTAGCAGTCATATTCGCCATGGTTCTTATTTCACTCCCACTGTGGAAAAAAATGGAAGCCCGCAGCGGAGTATCAGGAGCCGCAGCACTCGAAAAAACAGCTCCCGACAGCAAACCCAACAATTCCGCACAACTCAGTTTCCGCGAATCTCTCCGCGTCCCAGGAATGAAACTTTCGTTCCTCACATTCTTCTTTTACTCATCACTCGAAATCTCAACAAGCCTTTGGTGTGGCACATACCTTATCGCTTGCGGTTTCAAGCCTGAAGTCGGCGCATTCATCGTATCGCTCATGTTTGCGTCTGTGATGATCGGGAGAATCATCAGTGGATTTTTTGCGATTAAATTCACCGACCATCGTCTCATTTACGCAGGAATCTTCATCGTTGCCGCTGGCTGCCTTGTGCTTTCACTACCGCTACCACTTTGGATGTTGCCTGTATGCATTTGCCTCCTCGGCCTCGGTTGCGCCCCCGTCTATCCCTCGCTCATCCACGCCACTCCGGCACGATTTGGCGAAGCGCTCTCCAGCCAAGCCATCAGCATCCAACTTGCCGGTTCTTACGTTGGCTCCATTTTGATGCCACCCGCATTCGGACTTGTCGCCACGCATTTTTCTGTTCATCTTTGGCCGATTTCACTTTCGATTTTCGTTGGATTGTTACTTTTATGCGTGTGCTTGCTAGACTATGTCACGCACAAGAAGCTCAATAAGTCTTACGCCCGCGAACGCGTTCTTGACATTCTCCATGAAGTTTCCATGGAAAGCGTCAAGCGTGAACGTTTAAAGCGCAAGCGGAAGAAAAAACGCTAAGAGGTCCATCATGCAAATAAAACAATTTGTATTTAATCCGTTCGGCGTCAACTGCTATATTTTAAGCAACGACAAAGGCGAAGCCATCTTGATTGACCCGAGCGTTAGTAACACCCGCGAACAAGCAGCTCTCGCCGATTACATCAAGAGCGAAAAACTGAAAGTCGTGCGCGTTTTGAACACGCATTTGCATCTCGACCACGTTCTCGGAAACGCGTTCGTGGAACGTACATTTGGCATCAAGGCCGAAGCGCATAAAGACGACACATTTCTCCTCGACCTGCAGCAAGAACAAGCTCAAATGTTCGGGCTCCCCTGCAACGACATCGCCCCTGCTTTGGGCAATTACCTGAATGACGGCGACATCGTCGAAATTGCAGAAATCCGTTTGCAAGTGATTCACGTTGCCGGGCATTCCCCAGGCGGTCTCACATTTTTCTGCGAAAATCCGGGCAAAGTAAACGGACAAAATAACGTACCTTCGCTCCTTTTCCCAGGCGATATCATTTTCGCAGGGAGCCGCGGACGTAGCGACCTCTACGGCGGCGACGAATACGCTCTCGTAAATGGTATCAAAAACAAACTCCTTAAGCTCCCCGCAGAAACAGTCGTATTCCCGGGACATGGCCCAAGCACGACTATCGCTGACGAGAAAATGTGGTATTAAGGAGTTCGTTTCTAACAAAATTAGTGAATCACGACTTTTCGGTAGGTGTCGAAACGTGACCACTTTTTAAAGAACGCTTCGCGGGCGCTGTCCTTGATATCATCATATTCGCTGAGCAATTGGCGGACTTCTTCGTCGGAATGTACAGCAAGTTCAAAGCCGCGCCCGTTGATGACGGGGACATTTCCGTAGCGGTATTCGGTAACAGGAGAAACTGCCGCGATGCGCTTGCCGCGCACCTTGACGGCGATACTGTCGCGCAGGATGATGATGTCGAAATCATCGGGATAGTGATAGCTTTCGCCTACGGTAGGAATTTCATCACCGACAGTGTAGTGCTGCTTGACGGGCTGCTGTTTCACCACAGAAAGCGTTGCTGTATCGTAGAAAAATTCTTCAAAAATTTCTCCGCGGCCATGGCGCTCGCCTTGCACAAAGGCGGCCTTGTCGCCTGCAGCAATCTGCTTTTCGTAGAGCCCTTCAACAACGCCGCAAGCGGCTGTTGCATGCGTTACGATGTCAATGAGAATGAGCTCGCCAAGCGTTTTGTGCTTTTCAAAAAGATCAACGACAATGGCTTCGGCGAAAACAAGTTCGCAGACGGCAATCCCGTTTTTGGAAATGCT
The DNA here is from genome assembly GCA_946415675.1 of uncultured Fibrobacter sp. Taxonomy (GTDB): domain Bacteria; phylum Fibrobacterota; class Fibrobacteria; order Fibrobacterales; family Fibrobacteraceae; genus Fibrobacter. The sequence goes on along the minus strand of CAMKTL010000023.1, from coordinate 1,124 downwards.
TTCTGTTTCTAAGTGTGCGCCTGTGTTCACGTCAATGGCATAGTCGATTTTCGTGAGTGTTCCAGGAATAATCTTTGTCCCGATTTTGACGAGGTAGTCTTTGCCTAGCGAAAGCGGCTCGTCATCCATCCACAAAAGTGACGCCTTGATTTTCTTGTAGCTACCGATGCTTGCATCTCTAGCGAGCACGCAACCTCTCGATACGTCAACTTCACGGTCTAGCGTAATCGTGACCGGTTCGCCAGCGTGGGCTTCTTCGACATTCCTGTTTGTGTAGAGAATGCTTTTGACGGATGCTTTCTCGTAACTCGGGAGGGATTTGATGACGTCTCCGACGCGAATCGTTCCAGATTCAATTTGTCCTTGGAATCCGCGGAATGTACGGTCGGGGCGGCTCACACGCTGCACGGGCATGTAAAATCCCTTTTCTAGTGCAGAGCTTGATGTATCGACATTTTCAAGGTATTCAAGTAATGCAGGACCTTGATACCATGCAATGTTTTTCGATTTGATGGTAACGTTGTCGCCTTCTGTTGCCGAAAGCGGAATAACTTGTATGTTGCTCAGGGAATGAGTCTGTGCAAGTTCTGCGATTTGTACCTTGATTTTGTTGAATACATCTTCGCTGTAGCCCACAAGATCCATCTTGTTCACGGCAAAGACAAAGTGGCGAATACCCATCAGCCTGCAAATACGAGCGTGTCTGCGCGTCTGTACGAGAACGCCTTGCGATGCATCTACGAGAATCACTGCGAGGTCGGCAAAAGATGCGCCCACGGCCATGTTGCGCGTGTATTCTTCATGCCCCGGAGTGTCAGCAACGATAAAGCTGCGGTGATCCGTCGTGAAATAGCGGTACGCGACATCGATGGTAATGCCCTGCTCGCGTTCGGCCATCAGGCCGTCCAGCAAAAGGGAATAGTCAATTTTACCGCTGCGGCTACCGACTTTGCTGTCCAATTCCAGCGCCTTTTCTTGGTCGGTATAGAGCAATTTGGAATCGTAGAGGATGTGTCCGATGAGCGTCGACTTTCCGTCATCAACGCTACCGCATGTAATAAACTTCAATAAGCCTTTCATTAGAAATATCCCTCCCTCTTGCGGCGTTCCATGCTGCCCGCGGC
>CAMKTL010000022.1:0-60717 GCA_946415675.1 uncultured Fibrobacter sp. | reverse complement strand
AGGTACTGGTCGTACGGGAGCATGGCGTAGCTGGAAGCGCCAAAGAAGTTGTTGTACCAAACGCCGATGAGAGCGAGGATGACGGGCAAGTTCTTGTCAGCCGGAGCGGTCTTGAAATGCTGATCCATTTCGTAGGCGCCCTGGTGGAGCTTCATGTAGTTTTCGAAGCCGATGCGGAGGGCGATGGAGAGGCCGATTGCAGACCACAGGGAGTAGCGACCGCCCACCCAGTTCCAGAATTCGAACATGTTTGCCGGGTCGATACCGAATTCGGTAACGGCTTCGGTGTTGGTGGAGAGTGCGACGAAGTGCTTTGCGATAGCGGACTTGTCGTCGTTAAATGCCTTGAGAACTGCAGCCTTTGCAGTTTCGGCGTTGGTCATGGTTTCAAGAGTCGTGAACGTCTTGGAAGCGACGATGAAGAGCGTTTCTTCGATGTTCACCTTCTTGAGGGTTTCGGCCATGTGGGTGCCGTCGATGTTGGAAACAAAAAAGACTTCCGGGGAGGTCTCGCCGGCAATCGGCTTATCGGCATACGGCTTCAAAGCTTCGGTAACCATCACCGGACCGAGGTCGGAACCGCCGATACCGATGTTTACCACGTACTTGATGGATTTGCCGGTGTGGCCTTTCCACTTGCCGCTGCGGACGAGGTGGGTGAATTCTTCCATGTGCTTGAGCACGGCGCGGACTTCGGGCATCACGTCCTTGCCATCGACGCAAATCGCCTCGTTACCTTTGTAGCGGAGCGCGGTGTGGAGCACGGCGCGCTTTTCGGTGGTGTTAATCTTTTCGCCTGCGAAGTACTTGGCGCGCATGTCTTCGAAGTTGGCGGACTTGAGCAAGTCCTGGAGTTTCGCCATGGTTTCGTCGGTGATGATGTTCTTGGAGTAGTCGAGGAAGAGTCCGCAGGCTTCAGCGCTGAACTTTTCGGCACGAGCCGGGTCCTTTGCGAAGAGTTCCTTCATTTGCCACGTCTTGGCGACTTCGGCATGGGCCTCAAGGGCCTTCCATTCCATAGAATCTGTCAGTTTAGACATAGATTAATCCTTTCCGCACACGCGGGTTTTTGTTACGGGAACAAAGATAGAAAAAAGGGGGAAGTTTCCCCCTGATTGCAGCCCCGTACAAGGTCTCTGAGCTTGTCGATATACGATACTTGGCAACTTTGTTGCCCTAGCAGAGTTGGGTTCGTAAGAGCAGGGCCGGGTCTTCCATCACCCCTTCAAACGGGGGACTCCCCCGTAACGCCCCCTAAATCATCAATATAATTGATAATTACAATGAAAATTATGTATTTGACATTATGGATTTTGGGAGGTAGATTAGGAACGTAAACAAGAAACAATAACCTTTCAAAAAGGAGCCTATCATGAGAACCGCGTTCTCCCAAATGTCCATTGCTGCTATTGTGATTATGGGCTCGGTGTTTTTCTCCGGATGCTCGAACGATGAAAGCTCGCCTCTTGCCGCAAGTATTGATGGCAAAGATGCGGTTTCCGAGAATGTGGCGATGCCGAAGACTTTCTCCGATAAACCGACCATCGAAATTACTGGCAAGGCTAGCTTCGATATCGTTTCCTTGAACGAAAAGGTCATTGCCGAATACAATTACACGGCGGTGCCTGCTCGCAAGGCTCTCCTCAAGACGGGTGCCGAGCTGCTTGCTGACAACCTGTTCGATTCTGATTTTCCCTACAAGGGAATTGCCGAAAAAATTCTTGGCAAGGGCGAAGACTGGCTTGATGGCATGATTGATGGTTATACGATGGGAATGTGGTCCAAGGCGAAAAATGCTTTGTTGGGCTGGCTTTTCCCGGAAGAGAAGTCGGAATTCAATGTAGAAGAAGCATTCCAGCAAGTGAATGCCCAGCTTGCGAATATCGAGGCCATACTTCAGGAAATGCGTTCCGAAATTGACAACCAATTTGCAAAAGAAAATTACGGAAAAAAACTGGAAGAACGCAAGAATCTTTATAGTGTCCTGAAGTGCGGTCTTGACGAATTGAACGGCAAGATTATCAGTATCAATAATGACAATGTAAAGTATCCTACCGATGAAGACAAGTACGAAGCGCTCAAGGCGGCGGTGAAAAAGTGGGGCGATGAATCTGTAGGTTCTGCTGTTGCAGTTATGCCTGCCCGTCAGCACGCCATTAACTTGATTGAACTGATTACGAAGACGACGGATCTTCCCGGTAAGGATGCTCGCGTTTCGGACTTCTTGAGCATTTACGACCAGTATGCGGATCGCAGCCTTGTCTGGGAACAAGAAGGTTATGTCTGGCGAGCCCTTATGCGAGCTCAGGACGCCAAAATGGTGATGCAGCTTGCCATAGCATCTGTCCTCTATTACTCCTTGATCGACGATAATCCCGATGCTGTCGAACGTATTTATAAGAATATCGCGGAATATCGCAACGTGGTTGATGCAAATCCGATTGTCCGCCATTCGACTCCCATCTATATCAAGTATGGCTCTAAGTATCGTGGACAAATTTTCTCTGGAGAACTTAAACAAATTAAGTATAACGAAGTTTTAAGAAACAAGTGGCTCTATAGTGGATCTTCTTCCGATAAGCAGGCGGACAAGAAGTATGCGTTGAATCACAACACCTACAAATGGAATGCATCTAGGCTTTATGCCGGTGCCGCTCCGAAATCGAATAAAGACGCAGGAGCCATTTGGAGCGATGCATCTAACATGGGTATGCCGGAAGACTTCTATAATGAAATCTATGAGGCTTACAAGGTGAATGACCACTACAAGAGCCTTATGGATGTGTTCAAGTCTGTGGGATTCAAGAGCGGTGCTACCGGAGTCTATAAAAAGGGCGAGAACGAGCAGTATTTTGTCACTAGCTATCTCCCTCATACGGTAACTCGTCTGGTGAGCAAGACAAAAGCCGGAAAAGTCAGTGGTTCTAGGGATAAATATAGCTGGGGCTATAAGATTGGAGTCTCTGCGGTGCTGGCCAATACCGAAGGGAATGCACGGATTGCTTTAGGACTCATCCCTTACAGTGGCATTGGTGTGTATGACGATATCAACACGCACACGGTTGACTTTGCCGAATACAGCGCCTCGCTTGTAACTCATCACACAAGTACAAAAGGCGGTGGCTACAGTGAAGACGTGTCTGACAGGTATGCGTTCGTCTGGATGACAAAGAAGGAAATTCTTGAAAAAACTGCGTTGATTACTGTAATGTCTGCGGAGACCCGAGCTAAAGCAATTGAACAAGCGGATTACGCTTACCGTTCCTTCTTCATCCCTGTTAAGACGAATAAGGTCGAGGAGGTGAAATAAAAAAGCAAAAGAAAGAATACTCAAACAAGCAACCCCTTCGGGGGTTGCTATTTGTTTTTATTCCGATAATGTATTATGGGGAGTCAAGATTAATGTGAAGAATTAATCAATAATATTTATCAATAACTAAGAAATTATGTATTTGACTTTATGAATTTACGTGGTTATATTATAGATGTAAACGAGAACATCACCAAGTACCAAGACTATGGATGGGAAGCGAAAGCTTTTTAAATAGTCAAAATTAGTTTTCTCAAAAAATTTATCTAGATTTAAAGAAGTTGTAAGCGTAGTGTCAAATGTTCATTATTTCTTGGAGAATTAAACATGGATACTTCAATTCTCGATAAGGCAATCGTTTTTGCTGTCAAGGCTCACCAAGGGGTTGAACGCAAGGGAAAAGGCTTCCCTTACATTGTACACCCGCTGGAGGCAGTTGCTATTGCTGCAACCATGACCAACGATCAAGAGCTTCTGGCGGCCACGGTTCTCCATGACACCGTCGAAGATACCAAGGTCACGCTCAAGGATATCGAACGTGAATTCGGCAAACGCATTGCAGAGCTTGTTGAAGCGGAATCCGATATCGAGTTCGAAGGCAAGAGCCGCGAAGAAAGCTGGCGACTGCGCAAGGAAGAGGCTATCGAACGCCTTTCTACAGCGGACAACAATGTGAAAATTGTGGCTCTTGCGGACAAATTAAGCAACATCCGCGCCATCTACCGTGACTACCAGGCCATAGGCGATAAGGTGTGGGACTTGTTCTGTGTCAAGGATAAGGCGTCGCACGAGTGGCATTTCCGCGGGCTTGCCCGTGCCTTTACGAGCCTCAAGGGAACATTTGCCTACACGGAATTTATCGAAACTATTGACAAAGTCTTTTGATTGTATTGAATATCTATCGACCGTAAAAATAAGGGCTTTACTTCTATTAATCAATAATATTTATTAATAACTTAGAAATTATGTATTTGATTTGATGAATCTCAGAGGGTATATTATGGACGTAAACAAGAAACGTCAACCTATTCAAAGGAGATTTATCATGAAACTCGTTAACATAGTAGCTATGGCAATCGAATGCATCCTGTTCCTCGTCGTTATATGCTTTGCTTAAGCCCCTTCAGTTGATATTAGCTGTCAGTACGAAGTGGTTGAAAAAATTATATATTGAACCATAAATAAAAATGATGAATCGGCTGAGGAGCAACGATGGAACTGACGCATATTAAATACTTCCTAGAGGTGGCACGCACCGAACACGTGACCAAGAGTGCAAAGACTCTCTGCATTGTGCAACCGGCATTGACGCACGCCATCCACAAGCTCGAAGACGAGCTTGGCGTCAAGCTCTTCAAGACTCAAGGTCGAAACATCAAGTTGACTGAAGCCGGCAATTATTTCTACAAGAAGGTCAAGCCGCTCTACGAAGACCTCGAAGCCCTTCCGGCAAGACTCAGGGCAAAATCGGACTTGCAGACGGTTACGATTAGTCTTAAGGTGCTAGCCGCATCTTCGTTTGTGACCAATGCTGTGGTGCAGTACAAGCGCAATGCGCCACCTAACCTGCGTTTTTACCTTGTGCAGAGAGAAGAATCCTCCCTGTACGATATCAGTATCCAAACATTTGCCCATTACCGTCCAGAAGAGGATCCCGACGTCGAGACCTTCGTGTGCTCCGAAAAAATATTCCTCGCCGTCCCCAATACCGCGGAATACAGGAAACGCGACAGCATTTCGCTGCACGAACTGGGCGACACCAACTTTATCGGACTGTACGGTTCCAAACAACTGCATATTATTTGCGAAGATTTTTGCCGTCAGATCGGTTTCAAGTCCCACGTCATTTTTGAAAGTGACAACGCCCTCGCTGTTAAGGACGCGATTGCAAGCGGTATCGGTGTGGGTTTTTGGCCCGAGTTCTCGTGGGGTAAAATCAACAACCGCAAAATCAAGTTGTTGGAAATAACCGATGCCGAACTCAAGCGTGATATCGTGATTTCTTGCATCAAGAACAAGCAGGACAACAGCCATGTTCAAGGCTTCTACAAGTTCTTGGTGAGCATGTTGAAACGCGCTTCCAAATAAGAAACTTATTTTTTCATGAAAGGCAAAGTCTGGGCCGCCCGGTAGAGGTTTTCTGCACGGGTGCGGTTATTTTTTGACTTTCCGTTCAGGGCTTCGAGGAATCTTTCAATGCCGTCGATACCGGTGCCCTGTTTTAGGGTATATACTGTACAAAGACTAATGACTCCTAGCGACGAATTGATGATATCCAAATCCGTTCCTGCCAGTTGGAATGCCGCCAACTGATAAGCGTCGTCGGAATTATTGGTTAGCATCCGGTCCACATCGCCAAGCGTCTTGAATCCAAAGTAACTAAATACGCTCAAGAATCTCATGTGCGATGCTTCTAGGATTTCTGCCTGGTTGATTGAGGCGATGCGCTTGTTCAACGCGTCAAACGGTTTCAGTTCTAGATATTTTCCAAAGGATTCCGAATCCAGAGTGACCTCGTCAAATTCACCCGAATGCACCAAAGATTCTACCTGACGGCGGTATTTGATTATTCCTGTACGAATGGCGCAGAATTGTTCATCGACTAATTCAAGCATACCCGCCAGGCGGTTCATGTTCCGCAAGTATTCTCGCGGGATTTCAAAGGTTGTCTTGTAACCTGTATCGTGGTTCAGCACGGACCATACGTGCTGTAGTGCGGTGCGCATCTGCACTTCAAAACGGATTTCGTTCAATTCCAGGTATGCAGGATCTTCGTAAAGCTTTTTCGGAAGGCGACAGATATAATGCAGCGAATTATAGCCAAAACTATGGATGTCATGCATCTTGCGTTTGTCGATACTGTTTTCCCAGTCTATTTCGAACAGGTGGCCGACTAGTGCCGCAATCTTGTCCACTTCGTCGTTGTAGAATGTGATAATGCGGAGGCCCAGGATGTCGGTCAAGTCTAGTAGTTCGTTATACTTTCCCGCTTTTCGGTCCAGTTTGCCCGCAAGGCTGTCTTCTGCCTTGATTCGGGCCTCGATGGCGTTGATGTAGATGTGATTTGAAGTGATGTTTTTCGTAAGAATATTTTTGACTATATCCAACAGCTTTTCGAATGTAGCATGCTTGTCGCGGTATTCCTGGAGAATCAAGGTCTCCTTCGGTGGAAGCCCGTATTTTGCAATATCCGTCTTTTCCATAAAGCACCCGTTTGACAAAAACATTTTTGATTGACCGTATAAATATATATGAAAATTTCTAATATATTTTAAGTTGAGGCTTTTTAACGTTCGACTATAAAGAGGGGCAAGGATGAGTTTTAATGTTCGTGGCTTGGCGTTCAAGCAGTCGGTATGGATTCTTATCGGCGTCACTGTAGTATTCTTCACGATTTTCTATGTAGCCGGTATGCAGTTGCATAGTGGCCTTTCCAAATTGGTTATCCAGAAAGGCGAAGAAATCAGCCAAGCGAATGTGACCTATATAGACAAGCTGTTCAATACGGGCCGTAAGATTGGTGATGATATCGGGGCGAACTTAAGTTCGCATGAAATGACCAAGGCCGAAATGGACGAGTTCCTGTTGCAATCGCTGGGCAATGCACGCAATATCGTTCCGCAGATTATAGCCGTGGTCGTTGCATACGAGCCAGGAATGGGGCCCGAGACCGAGAGTGGTGAATTCATGAGGCTTGCCCGGTATGTGAACGATTCTACTGTGCTGATTACTGGTGCAGATTACGAGAAAGAGGAGTGGTACAAGAGTACTAGAGATGCGAAAACTAGCCGCTGGCAGGAGCCCTTTATTGGCGTTTTTGTCCATGAGCCCATTGCCGTCTATACGGTCCCAATCATGCGCAAGAACGAACTGGGTGAAGAAACGCTGGTTGGTGTCCTGGCTGTCGATATGTCCATAGACTTCCTCAAGAATACGGTGGACTCCATCCCGGTTTCTGATTCTGGTTACGCGATGATTCTTTCGGCAAAAAACGCCATTGTGGCGCATCCGAAAAGTATTGACTTGGGAGCGAGCGATACCCTCGTCGTGCAGAAGGTCAAGACCGAAAATGGGGGGGACTTTGACCGGGTTTCCCAAAAAACGGAACATGGCCTTTTCCGCGGATTTGTCGGAAGTGGCGAATTGTCTGCAATCTACTACACTACTATAAAGTCGAACAATTGGACTTTTTTGGTGGTTTGGCCCATGCAGAAGTTTCTGGAAGACCAGGGCGCACTCCTCAGGCTTATCGGTATCATGATTGTGTGCGGGTATATCCTCATACTGGTGTTCGTCCTTGTTATTTCGTTTAGGGTCTCTCGTCCGCTTAGGGAACTGGCGCAATCGGTGGATAAATTTGGTGACGGAAATTATGACGTGGAACTTCCGAATGTTAAGGGGCACGATGAAATTGCGCTGCTCACTGAGGCCTTCTCTCGCATGCAGGCCTCTATCAAGGAAAATATCAACGCACAAAAGAACTTGGGCCGTATTGAACGTGAACTTGACTTTGCAAGGAACATCCAGCTTGCGATGCTCCCCGAAAGCGAGAAAGACGAGATTTGCGATGATGACCGCCATGAACTCGCTCCGTTTATATTGCCTGCGAAAGAGGTGGGCGGCGATTTTTACGATTTCTTCAAGATTGATAACGACCGTCTTTGCGTGGTTGTCGGTGACGTATCTGGCAAAGGCGTGCCCGCAGCGCTTTTCATGATGGTGTCGCGAATTATTCTCCGCACGATGATGAAAAACCTCAAGTCTGTTGTTAAGACTTTTAACAGTACGAATTATGCGCTCGCAAAACGTAACAAACAGAATATGTTCGTGACGGTGTGGATGGGCGTTATTGATTTGCGTTCTGGCCATGTTGAATTCGCGTCGGCAGGGCATAATCCGCCGGCTGTTCGCCACGAAGACGGCTCGGTTGAGTTTATTCCGAGTAGGTCCGGCTTGGTGATTGCAGCGATGGAAAATGTTCAGTATCGACAGCAGGTTTATGATCTCAAGCCGGGTGACACGCTGTTCCTTTATACTGATGGCGTGACGGAGGCTACCAATAGCAAGAACGAACTGTTTGGCGATGCAAGGCTATTGAAAACTCTCGCGAAGAGTAAGGGCTTGAAAACGGCGGATGTTTGCAAATTTGTGAAAAAAGAAATAGACTTGTTCGTACAGGATGTACCGCAATTTGACGACATTACAATGTTGAGTGTGAAGTACATAGGCAATGGTGAACCGGTCTGGGAACGCTATGAGAAGACGATTGATGTGGTCAATGGTGGAAAACACGAACTTAAGAATTTTGTAGATAAAATTTTCTCCCCCATGGACGTGTCCGCGAAGGAGCAAATGCGGAATGCTTGGGAACGTTACGAGAAGATAGTCGATGTAATCCCTGAGAACCAGGTGGTTCTCACGGCGTTTGTCGAAGGAATCCTTGCTCACATGGAAAGGTCTGCGAAGTCCCAGATGCAGATAAATATCGCCATTGATGAAATCTACAGCAACATAGTCAAGTTCTCGGGCGCAACGAAAGTGACCCTGATTGTCGAGGTTCGCAAGGCGACATTGACTGCTAAACTCACATTTATCGATGACGGCATGCCTTATGACCCGCTGAAGAACAAAGATCCTGATATCACGCTCTCGGCGGAAGAACGAGAGGTGGGCGGGCTCGGCATATTTATTGTCAAAAAGACCATGGACAGCGTGTGCTACCGCAGGAACGGCGACAACAACGAACTTGCCATCACCAAGACCCTGTAAAGTTTATAAATTAAGAAAAGAGGATTATTTATGAATATCATCAAGGAAAAGGAAAATGACTGCCTGACAATCACTCTTGAAGGCAGGCTCGATACCTTGACCGCCCCGCAGTTGGATGCTGAACTTCAAGGTGCATACGAAGGTGTTAAATTGCTTGTTTTTGAATTTAAAAAACTGGACTACATTTCTTCGGCGGGGTTACGCATTTTGCTTGCTGCGCAGAAGATTATGAGTAAGCAGGGGTCGATGGTCATCAAGAATGCTTGCGCTGAAATCCGCGAAATTTTCGATGTTACCGGATTCAGTGACATCTTGACATTGGAATAAAGTGAAATTTTACAGGGCCTGCAGCAAAAGGATGGCTAGCACCTGCCCGCTCAGAATTCTAAGGAGCATGGTGAGGGGATAAACCGATGCGTAACCGATGTTTACGGCTTCGCTATCTGCTTGCCCGTTTGCAAAGGCAAGTGCGGGCGGATCGGTGGTAGCGCCAGCGAGTACACCGCAGAGCGAAAGGTAATTAACCTTAAAAACCAAGAGACCCACCACAGCGACAATCGCTAACGGAATAAAGGTAATGAGTGCGGCAAGCGCCATGTAGTGGAGCCCGTCACCGTTCAAGAGCACGTCGAAGAATTTGATTCCGGCGTTTAAGCCCACGCAGCTAAGGAAAAGCGTAAGCCCGAATTCGCGGAGCATTAGGTTCGCGCTGCTTGCCATGAAAAAATTCAATGGACCGATTTTGCGTTTACGGCTAAGGACGATGGCGACAATCAATGGGCCGCCGGCGAGGCCTAGCTTGAGCGGTGTTGGCATTCCTGGAATGGCTATGGGGATACTCCCGACGATGACTCCCAAGAAAATACCCAAAAATGCAGGCAAGATTTCGGGAATGTCTAGTGCGGTAAGAGAATTACCCAATTCCTTTGCGGCAGCGTCAATGCCTTCTGCCGTACCGACTACCATAAGTTTATCTGCGAATTTGATTCGTAAATCAAGGCGACCCGTGAACTTGAATCCGCTGCGTGTCACGCGGCTGACGTTCACGCCATAGCGTTCAGCGAGAGCCAAGGAACCAATTGTGTGACCGAGAATTTTTTTGTTTGTAACAAGAATCGTTTTTACTTTAATAGCGGCCCCTTGTGCAACCTTTCCATCCACCAATTTTGTGATGGGCGTTTCGAGACGGCTGCCGATTATCTTTTCCATGGAGGCTACTGCGTCGGGCATGCCGACAATGTGAATCTTGTCGCCTTTTTGTAAAATGGTTTCGCTGTTAGGAGTCGATATTTTTTCGTCACGAAGGAGGCGTGTAACTACAATACCGCGAGAAATTAAATCAGGAATGTTTTTTAACGCTGTTCCGTATAAATTCTGATTTGTAACTTCAAGGCTACAAGATTCAATTTCTTTGGTTGTAGCCGCAATTTCTGCAGAGTAATCTTTGGCAGCTTTGTTTGGATTTTGTTTGAAGATGACTCGCATTAAAATCATGACTAGGATGATGCCAATGACGCCGAATGGATATGCGACAGCGTATCCGATGCCTGTAAGGGAAGTATCGACTCCGGCGGCGGCAAAGGCCGAGTTGGCGGCTCCAAGAGAGGGCGTGTTTGTGACTGCACCGCAGAGCATCCCGATGAGCACGGGGACATTGTCGTGCATGTCGGTAAAAAAGTAAAGGCAAAGCGTCACAAGAACGCCGAGTAACACGATGCTCGTCGAAAGAATGTTAAGCACAAGCCCGTGACGGCGAATGGAATCAACAAATCCGGGTCCCACTTGCATGCCGATGGTATAGACGAAAAGGATGAGGCCGAATTCCTGAATGAAGTGGAGAACATTCGGCTCGACGCGTAGCCCGATATGCCCAAGGCCGATGCCTACGAACAAGGCGCCTGCACTACCGAGGCCGATTCCCTTGACTTTGATTTTGCCGAGCATGAGACCAACGGCGGCGGTGAGCGCAATCGCAACAACTTGTTGCCCAACCGAAGGCTTTGCGAATAAGTCAATAAGCCAATTCATAGTTTAGATGATAGACGATAGACGATAGACGAAAGAATACGTCTTATGTATATCGTCTGAGGTCTATGGAGGTTTAGGGTTAGTGGTTAGAAAAATTATAGTAAACGACTTAAATAAAATCTGTACATTCGTTGTCTTGTACTATAAATAATTCATTTTTATTTTTTTTTATTTCTTGATGCAGCGGACCGAGGCAAAGATGTTCTTGTTGAAGTGCTCGTAGGTAACGCTCGTGTCGGTGATGCGTAGCAGGTAAGCTCTGGAATCGTCGTAGCTGTCTTTTGTCCAGAAGCTGGCGCTTGCTCCCTTGTCGGCGAAGTTGCCATCGTAGTATTTGAATCCGGCGAATACCGCGTTGAATCCGGCGGAGTCCTTGAATGTCGCGGGGGCGTTGGTGGCAAAAGTGGTCTCGAAATCCTGCTTGGTCGGGAGATCCCATCCGGTGGGGCATACGGCGCCAATCGAGGATGCGTAAGTGTAAAGGCGACCGTCCGTATTGCAGTTGTCGTGTTGGTTTCCGTAGCAAACGCTGGAATCCGGGGTGAAAACATCGAGATTCTCGGCCATCCAGATTTTATTGCCCAAATTGACGGTCTTGTAAGTCTTTTCGGGGCAGGAGAGCGTGTTTTTGTTGGCGTCGTAAGTGCATTCGCGGTTGTCTTGGCATGCGGTGAATTCGATGGCGGTGAATGCGGCGAAGATTATGGTTGTGAGGACTTTTGTAATCGGCTTCATAAATGTTCCTTTGTTGATTCGTTTTTTTTTTCGCACGCAAATTTAGAATTGACCATCCATATTGACTAATATATTTTTTGTATTGAAACAATCAATTTTTTTGATGAATTGGCCGTGAAGGCGCTCTACGGATTTAATCAACTACATCCCATCTGCGATGAATTTTTTTAAATGTGGAAGAAAATTTCTGAAAAATGTATATTAATTCCATAATCATTAGGTGTTTTTAACCAAAGGAGAAAGAAATGTCCAGAATCAAAGAAGCTGTTGTATTGACAATCGGAATTCTCGGTCTTGGCGCGTTCCTCTACTGCGCCATGATGCATACAAAGGATCGCGACCGTGTTGTGTCGGTCAAGGGCCTTTCGGAACGAGAGGTTAAAGCGGACTTTGTGATTTGGCCAATTGTGTATAAAGAAGTCGGAAACGATCTTTCTGTCATTTACGATGGCGTGCAGGCAAAGAATGCCGCGCTTGGAAAGTTCCTACGCGATAATGGCGTCACGGATTCGGAAATCAGCTGGTCTGCTCCGGAAATTGAAGATGTTCAAGGGGAACGTTATGGAGACAACAAGCGTACGTTCCGCTATATCGCTACAGTAGTGACGACGGTAGCCTCGAAGAACGTGGACCGCATCCGTGAAATCATGGGCAAGCAGGGCGACTTGCTCAAACAGGGTATTGCGTTTGCAGGTGATGATTATCGTTACCGCAAGATTTACAGCTTTAACGGTTTGAACGAAATCAAGCCTGCGATGATTGACGAGGCGAACAAGAATGCCCATGCTGCGGGTGAAAAGTTTGCTGCGGATTCCGATAGCAAACTTGGCAAAATCAAGACAGCGACGCAGGGCCAGTTCTCCATTAGCGATCGCGACGAGAATACGCCCTACATTAAGAATGTTCGCGTGGTCACGAGCGTCCAGTATTTTTTGGAAGACTAAAAGCGTTATAAAAATTTAAATTTTAGGCTATGAAACAGCCTATTCGAAATATCGCCATTCTTGCTCACGTTGATGCGGGCAAGACGACGCTTTCTGAACGGATTCTTTTTGCAACGGGCGAGGTGCACCGCCCGGGGCGTGTGGAAGATGGCCTTGCCACGATGGATTACATGCCCGAAGAAAAGGAACGTGGCATCACGATTGAAAGCGGCGTAGCGCATTTCGAATGGAAGAACACTTGGTTCAATTTTATTGACACGCCAGGGCATGTCGATTTCGGTGCAGAAGTTGATATGGCGCTTACGGCAGTGGAAGGCGCTGTGCTTGTGGTGAGTGCCGCAAGCGGTGTCGAAACGCAGACGGTGGCTGCATTTCGCAAACTGCACGAATCGCGAGTGCGTACGATTTTGTTCGTAAATAAGTTGGACAATCCCGATTATTCGCTAGACGAAACGCTCATCAACATTGAAGAAACGCTTGGCGTGCGTCCGGTGCTGATGTCTGTACCGCAATTCAAAAACGGCAAGATGTGCGGCATGCTGGATGTGCTGAGCCAAAGTCGGTTGGTCCATTCGGATATTGGTGAAGAAACTGTTGATGAGGATTGGGCAACGGATGCGTCGGCGGCAGAAGAACGTGCGCTTTTGAAAAAGTATTACGCCGAAGCTGTGGAATTTGCAAGTAATTTTGACGATGAAATTTTATCGTTTGCGCTTGAGAATAAACCGGTGCCGCCGAAAATGCTTTTGCGCGGGCTTAAAGCGCTTGCATCAAGCGATGAATATGTTATTTGTTATGCAGGGTCTGCGCTGGAAGGCTTTGGCGTTCGTAGTCTCGTGACGGCGCTTTCGTTCTTTTTGCCGGAAGTCCCGACGTTTGATGAAAATGAGCTTGGGCAGGTGGTGCGCTTGAGGCATTTCCGTGGGATTGGCGAGATTTCGCTGTTCCGCAGTCATGTGGATTTGCCTCGACGTGATTGGCCAACGGGTTTTGAATTTTCACGACTCAAGGCGAACATGTTGTTGCCTGTTGATGAAATCCGTTCGGGCGACATTTACGCGATGCGTAGCCCGTTCGAGACGGAACTGGGGCAGGTGATTAGGTTAGATGCGGATGGGAATGTTTTAGAGGAGAGACGAGAGACGAGAGACGAGAGGGATGTTCGTCATCCTGAGGAGCGTAGCGACGAAGGATCCAGTGAGGTTAATTATTCCATTGGCGAGCGTTATTTGCCTCTTCTCCAGACTCGTGTGGAATGTGTACGTGTGGAAGACTACGCCCATGTAGAACGCAGTTTGTCTGTGCTTGCGCGAATGGATCCGAGTTTCCGCGTTCAAAAGGACGATGGCGGCTTTTGGTACTTGCATACGGTGGGCGAGGTTCAGCTTGAAGTTTTGCTGGAGCGTTTGCAGCGTGAATTTGGTTGTGAGGTTCGCGCCGGAAAGCCGGAAGTGCGCTGGCAAGAACGTTTGTGCCGTAACGTTGGGCCGGTAGAAAATACGTTCCAGATTGGGCCGCATAAAATGTCTATTAGCATTTCGGCTTCTCCGCTGGATGGTGACGCCCATGACATTCGCTTGTCCGCAGAATTTATGGAAAATGCTCCGCGTGAAATTTTGGCGGGAGTGCGTTCGGCGCTTTTGGAATCGACTGAAAATGGCGTGCTTGGCAAGGGACCGCTTGTAGGTGTGCGTTTTGAAGTCCATCGTTTTGAATGGACCGAAGGGGCGCTCCCGCCGATGATCAAGAAGTGCTGCGCCGATGCCGTTGCCAAGCTTGTGAAACCTGCGGACGTTCAGCTGTACGAACCGGTTATGGAACTTTCGCTCGAATGCCCTGTGAATTTTGCAGGTCTTGTGACTGGCGATATTCAGGCGCGCGAAGGTCGCGTGAAAGAAATCGATGGCGATGGCCGCACACATTTTTTGAAAGCAGAAATTCCCTTGCGAAAAATTTTCGGTTATGCCACAGGCGTGCGCAGCATCAGCAAAGGAACCGCTGTTTATAGCTTGAAACTGCTCGGCTACAGAGCGGCGACGGGGATTTAGTCATGGTTACTCCTAATCCAAATACGATTCATCCCATCGCGGGCTACGACAAGGAAATCTACGTCAAGCCCACCATCAAGAACCCGAACATTATCGTCGGAGATTTTACCTACATCGCGGACTAGGAATTCGAAAGCCACGTGACGCATCATTACGATTTTATCGGTGACAAGCTCATTATCGGTAAATTCTGCCAGATTGCTGCGGGTGTAGAATTTGTAATGAACGGCGCGAATCACCAGATGAATGCGGTTTCCACATTTCCGTTCTATACGCTCGAAGGCTGGGACATGAAACCGCCTGCAAAAAGCGATTTGCCGTTCAAAGGCGATACCGTCATCGGAAACGACGTGTGGATTGGGCAGAATGCGGTGATTTTGCCGGGTGTGCATATCGGCGATGGTGCGATTATCGGTGCGAACAGCGTTGTCGGTTGTGACGTGGAGCCGTACACGGTTGTGGTCGGGAACCCTGCAGAAACCATTCGCTACCGCTTTGATGAAGAACTGACTTCGCTGTTGCTGAAGTTCAAGTGGTGGGACAAACCCATCGAAGAAATCAATGCGTTAATTCCGCTGCTTACGAATAGCGATTTGGAGTGGGTGAAGCGGGAACTGAAGGGAATGCTAGGGGACAATACACACGGAACATTAAAATAAACTAATTTTATGGCGTATGAGAATCTCGTTACTCAAAAGGCTTGCCTTTTCTTTTTTGTACCTCCTTTTTATGGGGTGCAGCTATAGTTATATTGAAAAAGGTTCCTTTGAAGCTCTTGTTCCTGAAACATTTACAGGGTTGGCGTACCCCATAGGGAACGATACGACTAATGTCTGGAAGGCGAATATTACCATTCGCAACTACAGCAACAGGCATTTGCAATTACATGGAATAGAAAACAAATACGATAACGGTTGCACGGAATGTCCTAAAAACGAAAATATAAAGGCAGACCTTCGCTATGATTTCAAGACTTTTCCGGTAACGGGGTCCATCGACTATTTTCTTAATGCAAAACGAATACTCATAGGTTTTGGAGCAGCTTTTGATCCTTATCCCAGACTGCGTTCTTCAGTCGGTTTCAATAGCGAATATTTTGAGGTAGGCGGATTTTTTTCTTTCGGATTTGCAAATGTTAGTTATTCCGTGAAACAAGTCAATTATATGGAACTGGGCAATATGGCAGGAGCGTCAACGACGTGGATTGATAGCTTGTATTGCGACGATTGCTCCGAATGGAAATATAATGGTAATTTTGGAGCGTATATAAATATTTTCCCTACAAAAACGCTTTCTCTAACCTACGCCCTGTCGGCCTTTTCTCCTTGGCTTTATGACGATATAAAATGTTATGAAAACGGATATCAAGACTGCTCGTTAACCTTTGATTTTCCCTACATATTCGCCCAATATTTTGGCGTAAGTTATTTATTCACAAAGCACATCCAGTCTTCCTTGGGGGTAAAAGTCTACTTAGGTAATGCCTTTAGCGAACGCCTCTGGAATCTAGAAAGCAAGACTTCGTTCATGTTTTGAGATAAACGAAGTAATGTTGAATGAAATACTTTGGGCATTATTGCCTGTGTGTTATTGCTGATAAAAAGGAGATTCCGGCACGGAGGCCGGAATGACATAATAAATCGCGGGGAATGTCTTATCTGCTAGCGGCGCGGGCGCGGCGACGGAAGTGCTCGATAAGCGGGGCCACCGTTTCCTTGAAGTCGTCGTGGGTCTCGATGCGGACAAAGTCAATGGACATACGCTGGAAGAGTTCCTTGGTCGCTTTGCCTTGACGTTTGGCTTCGCGGGCGAATGCTTCGCGGAAGGCGGCATCGCCGGTGTCGATGAGGAGCGTTTCGCCGGTTTCGGGGTCTTCGAGCTCTACGAGGCCTGCGGACGGGAGTTCCATTTCGCGCGGATCGACGACGGACACGGCGAGAACGTCGTGACGCTTGCGGAGAATCTTGAATGCGTTTTCGAAACCTTCGTCCAAGAAGTCGCTCATTACGACGACGACGGCGCGGCGGTTCAGAATCTTGCCGGCGTATTCGAGGGCGACCTGCGTGTTGGTGCCGTGGTGCTGCGGTTTGAAGTAGAGAATTTCGCGGATGAGGCGAAGCACGTGCTTGCGGCCTTTTTCGGGCGGGATGAACAGTTCGACCTGGTCGGTGTATATGAGGAGGCCGACTTTGTCGTTGTTCTTGATGGCGGCAAAGGCGAGGAGAGCCGTGAGCGTTGCCATGACTTCGCCTTTCATTTGCTTGCCCGAGCCGAATTCCGAGCTGCTGGACGCATCGACCATGAGGAGCATGGTCATTTCGCGTTCTTCGATGAATTTTTTGACGTAAGGCGTGCCGGTTCGTGCTGTCACGTTCCAGTCGATGGTGCGCACGTCGTCGCCGGGCATGTATTCGCGGACTTCGCTGAATTCCATGCCGTTCCCTTTGAAGGAGCTGTGGTAAGCTCCGGTCATCACAGTGTCGAGCGTGCCGCGAACGCTGAGTTCAATGCGGCTAACGGTCTTTAAAACTTCTTTATCGAGCAATTCTTTATCGGCCATCGTAAAATCTTCTAGTTTAACGCTAAAGAATATACAAATATCGCGCGGGAGAGACCATGAGCTTGGACTTTTCTAGCAGGATATCGAGCTTGTTATTGGAATTGATGTTGAAAAGAAAATCTTTTTATCCTAACGTCTATGAAAGTGTATTAAAAAGGAGGAATTGGTGAAAAAGTTGGTTTTTTGCGATGTTGTCGTTATTGACATTGTGCACGTGTTCCTCGGATGAACCTGCCGAAACGCCTGTTTCTGCCCCTGTTGAGATTAACTGGTCTCTTTCGGGTGTTTTTGGCAATGCTATTGTAGATTCTGTTAAAACAGACACGGAATTGCGAGGTATGGTAAAATGGTCGGATTCATAGATAGACTGTTTTTTTCGGTACTTGGTGATGGAGGTGTAAGATTCCCCCATTAATTGAGCATAAAGTCAATTTGCAAATCATTCGCAAATTTAAATGTAGCACAAAAAAGAAATTTTAGCAATAAGCAAAAATTCCCAGTGTTGCCACTGGGAATTTCTGTTCTAAGGAGGAGGTATGAAAAAGTTCAAGTTATTTGTGCCGTGCAAGTGCACGAGGCGTTAGCCCGATTGCCGTTAGGCAATGGTAATCTTGCGGGCTGCGGCCTGTGCTTTCTTCGCGAGGTCGAATTTCAGGATACCGTCTTCCAAGGAGACTTTTATGTTGTCGGTATCGATGTCATCCGCCAAGCGGAAGCTGCGTTCGTAAGTGAACTTTTCGTCCTTGCGGGCGCGGGTGGCCTTGACGGTCAAGATGTTCTTTTCGACCTGGATGTCCAAATCTTCTTTCTTGACGCCAGGAATTTCGACTTCAAGCGCGAATCCTTTTTCGGTTTCGTAATAGTCGGCCTTCGGCGTGTAGGTGCAATCGCACTTTGCGTTTGCTGCGTTCAAGCTGTCAATGAAGTTCTGGATACCGTAGAAAGCGTTCGGAATAATCTGTGTGTTCATCATAATTTTAACCTCTTTTTGTTGCGGGCTCGGCGTTTACCGTTGGCCCTTTTGTTTCTCGCTGTACCTTAAGCGAAAGCCGTGCCAACTTTTCCGAAAACGTGTTGAAAAAGAAAAATTTTTGGAGAAAAATGTAGCGCGTACGCAAAAATTGCCGTTTTTAAACGAATTTCGTCAATTTTTAGATTTCGAAAAACGCTTTCCTGAATAGGTTGTACCGTTTTTTCTGTCTTGTCGTGGGATGTATTTCATAAAGAAGCGGTGGGTGTTTCGCTTGTGAAACGTTTGATAGAACATTTTGAAATAGGAGAAAAAATGAGGTTTTTGCCCGCTTTTTCCTCTTGCTATTACAAAAAGTTTTGTCTCGCTATAGATTTTCTCTATAAGAAAGCCAATTTTCTTAAAAAAATTTATAATCCAGCAGTTTTCCCTATTGGTTTTGTAGGTTTTAGTTTTTAAATTATGCACATCAAACGAACGAGGTGACCCGAAAGGGATAAAAGCCTGGAGGATTTCGCTATGCGATGTCGAATGTGTAACCAAAGCAAAGGTGGGCGGGCCTAATACCGCCAAAATTTAACGCTCAGAATTGAGCAAACCTATTAACAATCGCGTCGCCCGACGCCAACAGTAACAAAACGATCGGGCGACTGCGATATTTCTTGCCAAGTGCAAAAAAAGGATTTAAATAATATGACAACACAGAACAAACTCCATTTCGAAACTCTTCAAGTTCACGTTGGCCAGGAACAGGCCGATCCGGCAACCGATTCCCGCGCGGTTCCTATTTACCAGACCACCTCTTACGTGTTCCACAGTGCTCAGCATGCTTCTGACCGTTTCCACCTGAAGGATGCGGGCAACATCTACGGCCGCCTCACCAACACGACGCAGGACGTTTTTGAAAAGCGCATTGCTGCTCTCGAAGGCGGTATCGCTGGCCTCGCCGTCGCTTCTGGTGCAGCAGCCCTCACTTACGCCATCACGGCTCTCGCCCGCAAGGGTGACCACGTGGTTGCCCAGCGCACCATCTACGGCGGTACCTACAACCTCTTGCAGCATACGCTCCGTCCGTTCGGCATCGACACTACGTTCGTGAACACCCGCGACCTGAAGGAAGTCGAAAGCTCCATCAAGGAAAATACGAAGCTCGTGCTCATCGAAACTCTCGGCAACCCGCATTCCGATATCCCGGATATCGAAGCGATTTCTGAAATTGCTCACAAGCACAAGATTCCGGTGCTCATCGACAATACTTTCGGCACTCCGTACTTGATTCGCCCGCTTGAACACGGCGCTGATATCGTGATCCACTCGGCAACGAAGTTCATCGGTGGCCACGGTACGACTCTCGGTGGCGTGATTGTTGACGGTGGCAAGTTTGACTGGGCTGCAAGTGGCAAGTTCCCGCAGTTCACCGAAACGAACCCGAGCTACGGCGTTCCGTTTACCGCTGCTGCCGGCGCTGCTGCCTACATCGTTTACATCCGCGCCATTCTCCTCCGCGACGAAGGTGCTGCGATTTCCCCGTTCAACGCTTTCCTGCTGCTCCAGGGCACCGAAACGCTTTCGCTCCGCCTTGACCGCCATGTGGAAAACACCAAGAAGGTTCTCGAGTTCCTCTCCAAGCACCCGAAGGTTGCAAAGGTCAACCATCCGAGCTTCAAGGAACATCCGGATCACAAGCTTTACGAACGTTACTTCCCGAACGGCGGCGGCTCCATCTTCACGTTCGATGTGAAGGGCGGCCAGGCAGAAGCCTTCAAGTTCATCGACAGCCTCAAGATTTTCAGCTTGCTCGCTAACGTCGCTGACGTGAAGAGCCTCGTTGTCCATCCTTATACGACGACCCACTCCGAACTCACTCCGGAAGAACTCGCCGCAGCAGGCATCAGCCCGGCAACGATCCGTCTCTCCATCGGTACGGAACATTACGAAGACATCATCAATGACCTCGCACAGGCATTGGATCAGATTTAAAAATAAAGTTTCTAGTTCTAAGTTACTAGTTACTAGAATCTCAATATGAGAATCTCTAGTAACTACAAACTACTACTAGTAACTATAAACTATTAACTAGTAACTGCGCGCGAAGCGCCAATAAAAGGATTCTACCATGTCAAAAATTTACTCTTCTGCCGACCAGCTCATTGGTCACACCCCCCTTCTCGAACTTGCTCATGTCGAAAAGGAAAATAATCTTCAAGCCAAGATTGTGGCGAAGCTCGAATATTTCAACCCGGCTGGATCTGTCAAGGACCGCATTGCCAAGGCAATGATTGACGATGCCGAAGCTTCAGGCAAGCTTAAGCCGGGTTCAGTGATTATCGAACCGACTTCCGGTAACACCGGTATCGGTCTCGCCTCTGTCGCTGCTGCTCGCGGTTACCGCATCATCATCGTGATGCCGGAAACCATGAGTATCGAACGTCGCCAGCTCATGAAGGCTTACGGTGCAGAACTTGTTCTCACCGAAGGTGCCAAGGGCATGAAGGGTGCTATCGCCCGTGCAACTGAACTTTCCCAAGAAATCCCGAATAGCTTTATTCCTGGCCAGTTCGTGAACCCGGCAAACCCGGCTGCTCACAAGGAAACTACCGGTCCGGAAATTTGGGAAGACACTGATGGAAAGGTCGATATCTTTGTTGCCGGCGTTGGTACTGGCGGAACGATCACGGGCGTTGGCGAATATCTCAAGTCTAAGAATCCGAACGTGAAGGTTGTCGCAGTCGAACCAGAATCTTCTCCGGTGCTTTCCAAGGGTACTGCAGGTCCGCACAAGATCCAGGGTATCGGCGCAGGTTTCGTCCCGGACACCTTGAATACCAAGGTTTACGATGAAATCATTGCGGTCAAGAACGAAGACGCTTTCACTGCAGGCAAGGCAATCGCAAAGGCAGAAGGTGTTCTTGTTGGAATTTCCTCTGGTGCTGCATTGCATGCCGCAATTGAACTTGCAAAGCGTCCGGAAAACAAGGGCAAGACCATTGTCGCACTCCTCCCGGATAGCGGCGACCGTTACCTCTCTACTCCGCTCTTCGCTGATTAAGTGGTTAGTGGTTGGTAAACAGTGGTTAGATAAAATTTGTTCGGTACGTGCTTCGCGGTTCCATTCGCCTCGCAGTAGAAACCGAAAAAAACATTAAGATGATTCATTATTGAGTAAAAACGCTAGAAGGTTCCATTCGCTTTCTAGCGTTTGCGTCATAGTGAACAGATGGCGGATCATGCTTCGACTTTGCTCAGCACAGGAGCCCGCTATGACGTAAAAATCCAACAACCAACAACAAATAACCTATGACTAAAAAACGCGTTGCAGTCGGATTGTCGGGCGGTGTTGATTCCGCCCTTTCGGCGTATTTGCTAAAGAAAAAAGGTTACGATGTCATCGGCATGACTATGGCGACTTGGGACGGTTCCGTCAACATGCCTGCGGTCGAAGGTCGTGAAGGCTGCTACGGACCGAGCGAAGACAAGAATATCGAAGAAGCGAAGCAAGTTGCCGAACGTCTAGGGATTCTTCATTATGTTGTTCCCGTCGCCGAAGAATACAAGCACAGAGTCCTGGATTATTTCCGTGCTGAATACCGCGCTGGAAGAACGCCGAATCCCTGTGTCCGTTGCAATCAAAGTATCAAGTTCGGAGCTTTGCAGCATGCGGCTCGCAAGATGGGAATCGAATTCGACTATTTCGCGACGGGGCATTATGCACGACTCGATTTTGTAAATCCCGACGTTCCGTTTTTGTACGAAGCTCTAGACGCGCACAAAGATCAGACGTATTTTCTTTCGCGACTCACGGCAGAGCAACTTTCGACCGTCATTTTCCCGCTGGGCGAAATGCAGAAAGCCGACGTGAAAGCACTTGCCAAGGAAATCGGCTGGGACGATTTTGCGAACAAACGCGAAAGCCAGGATTTTATCGAATGTGGCGATTACTCGGTGCTGTTTGACGAGAGCGACAACGTTCCCGGAGATTTTGTCGATGTCGGCGGTAAAGTGCTCGGACAGCACAAGGGCATTGTGCACTACACGATTGGGCAACGCAAAGGGCTCAATATCGGCGGGCAAGCGGAACCACTTTACGTCGTGGCGATTGACGCGTATCACAATCAGGTGATTCTTGGACCGCGAAGTGCATTGAGTTGCACGGAGGTTTCTGCTGTAGATTTGAACTTGATGGTTTTCGAAACTTCGCCGCTTTTGCATGAACCGCTCACAGCGCATATCCGTCTCGGGCACAAAGGCGCAACCGCACGAATTACAGAGCTCGATATCGGTGCCGGAAAAATCCGCGTTCGCTTCGATGAACCACAATTCGCATCGGCCCCTGGTCAAGTGCTCGTTCTGTACGCCAATCAAGGTGTTGTCGCAAGCGGAATTATAGATAAGTGAAATGATTTTTTATATAAATTATGATTACTTAAAGTTTTTCCCTATAGCCCACAAACGAAAAATTATATAACCGAGAATGATGAAAATCAGTTGACAGAGAAAAATTATTTGTCTATATTATCCTACAAAATCAATAGGTATTTATAAAATGATTCCATTTTTCAAAGCCATTTGTTGTTCCGTTTGTTTCTCTAGACGATGTTGAACGAGCATCTGGTTTTTAGACTATTCAATCTATTTAACTGAATCCCGCTCGTTCAAACGCAGCGGGATATTTTTTTCTAAAAAAAGGATTTTCAAAAATGTCAAACTTCAATAATATCGAAACAAAACTCATTCACGGTGGCATCGATGGCGACAAGGTTACAGGAGCTGTCAACGTTCCCATCTATCAAACATCTACCTACAAGCAATCTGGCCTTGGTGAAAATACAGGCTGGGAATATTCCCGCACGGGGAACCCGACACGCGCTGCATTGGAAGCGCTGATTGCGGAACTCGAAGGCGGTGTCGCAGGCTTTGCTTTTGCAAGCGGAATGGCTGCCACATCAACGGTTCTTTCGCTCTTTAAGCAAGGCGACCGCATCATTATTTCGAGCAATGTCTATGGCGGAACGTTCCGCGTTTTGGACAAAGTTTTCAAGAATCTCGGCATTACATATTCCATTGAAGATACAACGAATCTTGAAACGCTTGAATCGAAAATTACGCCTGACGTTAAAGCGTTCTTTGTGGAAAGTCCGGCAAATCCGCTTTTGACCGTAACCGACCTTGCTGGGGTTGCCGCAATTGCGAAAAAGCACAACATCTTGACGATTGTCGATAACACATTCATGACGCCGTATCTGCAGCGTCCGCTGGAATTGGGTGCCGATATCGTTGTGCATAGTGCGACAAAGTATTTGGGCGGCCACAGTGATTTGGTTGCAGGACTTGCGGTGACCAGCAATAAAGAAATTGCCGAACGCCTTGCCTTTACGCAGAATGCTGTTGGTGCTGTACTTGGACCGTTTGACTCGTTCCTCTTGATTCGCGGCATTAAAACGCTTGGCGTGCGCTTGGATCGCCACACTGAAAATGCAGAAGCCATCGCAAAATATCTCGAAAAGCATGACGCGATAAAGCATGTGTATTATCCGGGACTCCCGACAGCACAAGGCTACGAAATCAACAAGAAGCAAGCTAAAAATGGCGGGGCCATGATTTCGTTTGAACTTCGCGAGAATTACGACATCAAGAAATTTTTCAAGGCGTTGAAACTCGTTTCGCTTGCAGAAAGCCTTGGCGGTGTCGAAAGCCTTGTATGCCACCCAGCAACAATGACTCACGCATCCATTCCGAAGGAAATCCGTGAAAAAGTCGGCATTACCGACGGTTTGATTCGTTTGTCTGTGGGCATCGAAAAAGTCGATGACATTATCTCGGATGTAAAACAAGCTATCGACGCGGCACAAGCATAAAAAGGAGCTGAATATGCATTATTATGAATCTATGAAATCTTTAATCGGAAAAACACCGCTCGTAAAACTTACCCACAGCGGTATTCCTGAAGGTGTTAATCTGTTTGTAAAACTGGAATTGTGGAATCCGTCTGGCAGCGTAAAAGACCGCACCGGATTATATATGGTCGAAGAAGCGTTTGCTAAAGGGACGCTCAAACCGGGTGGAACGATTATCGAAGCGACTGCAGGTAACACTGGCCTCGGAATTGCTTTCGCCGCCTTGAATCGCGGTGTGCGCGTGATATTCGTGGTGCCGACCAAGTTCTCGCAAGAAAAGCAAACGCTTTTGCGCGCCCTTGGCGCAGAACTCATCAACACCCCGCGTGAAGAAGGAATGCTTGGCGCCGAAAAGAAAGCGGAAGAACTTTTAAAGGAAATTCCGAATTCCATTTCGCTCAGGCAGTTCCACAACATGGCGAACCCGCGTGCTCATTACGAAACAACCGGTCCGGAAATTTACGACGATCTCGACGGTCATATCGATTACGTTGTTGCAGGCGCTGGGAGTGGCGGCACATTCTCCGGGATTCTCAAGGCGCTAAAGGAACGCAATCCGAAAATTCAGGGCGTGCTCGCTGACCCTGTAGGCTCTACAATGGGAGGCGGCGAACATGGCGATTATAATATCGAAGGAATCGGAAACGATTTTATCGCCGATACTATGGATATGTCGTTGGTCGATCAGGTTGTCAAAATCAATGATGACGATGCTTTTGGTGGTGCTCGTGAACTCGCCAAGAAAGAAGGAATCATTGCAGGGTCCTCTTCGGGAGCTGCTTTTGCAGCAGCCAAGAAGTTGATTGCGTCGGGTGCGCGTGGAAACATTGTCTTTGTGGCTCCTGATCGCGGAGATCGCTACTTCAGCAAGGGATTGTATGAGTAACAGATAAAATTAGGGTATTAATTTATGATTAGCAAAACTGCGCTTTTATGCGCTCTTGCGCGAGCCGTACACACCCACGGTAAAAGTGAAAAAATTTTTGAAGATGATTTTGCACAAGATTTTATAGGTTTGAAGGAATACCGCCATGCACGTAATCTTGCTAGAACGTATCTCCCTGCAAAAAAGTCAAGTTCAAAAGATGACCTTACTAGAGACCTGTTAGATCAATATTTTCTCCCTATCATTCTTCCGCGGAACCGTTTTGCCGAAGACATAGTCGAAGCAAAACAGAAAACGGGGGATGTGCAATACGTCCTCTTGGGTGCGGGCCTGGATTCCTTTGCTCTTAGGAATAAAAGTCCAAATGTAGATGTCTTTGAATTGGATTTGTACGAAACGCAAGTTTTTAAAATTGAACGGATGCAAGAACTTTTCGCAAAGAAACGGCCAAAAGTTCATTTTGTTGAAATCGATTTCAACAAGGACAGCATCATCAGCAGATTGACAAATGCCGGTTTTAATCCGAAAAAACGCTCCGTCTTTTCGATTCTCGGCGTGTCGTACTACATCCCCATTGAAATCTTTTTCAAGACTATCGCGCAGATTACACAAATAGCGGCGCCCAACAGTGTGGTGGTTTTCGACTACTATGAAAAAGAGCGCGACTGTACGGACAATACGACCAAAATAAGCCGCTTAAAGCAAATAGCCGCAGCGTGTGGCGAGTGCATGGTTGAAGGTTACGATCCCGCGCAAGTTGCAGAATTGGCAAAAAAATCGGGCATCGAGTATTGTCTTGATCTTTCGCCCAAAGATATCGATGAAGCCTTTTTCAAATCATCGCCTGGATTATCCTCTTTCGAGGGTGTACACCTGATGTATTGCGGAAAATAAAAATTGCTTTCCGTACCGTTCGTCAGCGGTACGGAAATTACCATTCTTTGAGAGTTGCAATAAACTCATCTTTCGTATAAGCATGCTCTACTTTACGATGTTCATAAACTAGGCAATAGCGGTATTCATTACCAGCTTTTGCAGCCCATAAATTGCCGAGCTTGATTTTCTTTTCGGCATTGAGATGGTCTCCTTTCGTTTCCAACAACACGATTTTTCCACGTTTCGTCTTGATGATAAAATCAGGATAATGATTGATAAAGCCGTTAATGCAAAAATCTTTCTTTTCGCGATTACGGGTCCAAAATTCAACATTTTCCAAATTGGCGATTGCATTGATAACACTTTCTTCAAAATCGTTTACATCGTCTTCTTTTTCATGAAGCATTTTAGGTAAAGGCTTGCACGTTTTTGAAAGCGTCAACTCTTTCGTAATATTGAACGAAGGACGAAGAACAATCTTATCTTGATCCAAAGCTTTGTCAAATTCCATTTCTATATACTTTGCAGAAAGATCATTTATCTTTTCTTTGATTTTAGTTGCATATTCACTCTGCGAATTAAGCATTTGGTCCAATTCGCTATCGTTGAAATTTCCGAGGACTCGGGTAATATACTCAACTACATCTCGTTCAGGAATTGGATACATGCTACCAATCCAGTCACGCAAAAGCTTTGCACATTTTTGTCGTTTCTTTTCGATGTTATCTATATTCAAAAGCCATCGAACAATTTCTTGTTGCCGAGAAGCATCTACCTTAAAAATCGTTGGTGTATAATCTTTTTGCGATTCATCCAAATCAATTTTTCGCATATCAATTTCAATATTTTGGAAATCGATATTCGTATCTGCATTTCGAAGCGGGAAATTTTTCAACAACAAATCTTTTTCAAATGGAGTTTCCTGAATACCAAAAAGATCCGCATGCGAATCTTCTGCGATGCAATTCATAAAGAACTGCGGAAGTTTAACGGATTCAGCACTTTCTTTGAAGACTTCCTTAACTTTATAAATTTTCACTTGTCGTTCCATTTCGCTGGGAGGTGTAGGCGTAGAGCGGTGTTCCGCAACTTTTTTTTCTAAAGCTTCATTTTCCTTTTTGGCAATTTGCTCTATTTGCGCAAGAACAGGAGCATTGGGCGATAATGTTTTTGAATTTGTTGAAGATGCTTCTGCACCACTATCTTTTTGCGATTCCGAGGAAACAGCAGGTTCATCAGCAATTTCAGAATCCGCATTCCAGAATATCTGAGAAACATCAAAAACATCTTCTTGTGAATTACCCAAGGGCGGAACAGGATTAGCCTGCGTTTCCGATGTTGCTGCAGATTCTACAACATTTTCGCACTCTACTTGTCTATAATCTTTACTGCTAAACCCAGCACGATTTAACCCATTGACTATACTATCCAAAGTTTCGCTAAACTTTGCCGATGCCGTAAAGACATAACTCATGTTCAGCATGACATTTTCATTTTTGCGGACATTGGGCAACCGTAAAACACGACCTAAAATTTGTTCTACATCTACCGCAGAACTTCGATCAGCAAGAGAAGCCAAAATGTAAGCGAATGGGCAATCCCATCCTTCCTTGAGAGCGTTTACGGTAATGATGTAACGCACAGGGCAATCAGGGCTCAACAAATCAACATTCAACAATTCATTTTTGTCAGCCGTTTTGATTTTAATCTGCTCTTCTGGAATTTTCAATTCCAAAAGCATTGACTTGACTCGTTCAAATGTGACGTTATCATCTTTGTTTTTTGGTTCTGCTTGGAATAAAACAATTGGACGAATATAAGGTGCTCCATTTTTCCGCGCATATTCGGCACTTCTTTCTAATTTTCCACGCAGTTCCAATGCCGAACTCACCACTTCTTCTTTTTTGTGGTGATTATACACAATTACAGGCAACTTCACCATGCTTTCTTTTTTAAGTTCAATCGCGGGAGTGAAGCTGATGATATTGCTATTCTTTCGTGGAGTTGCTGTCAAATCAAGAATAAAACTTGGATTAAGATTTTTGAGCATTTCTACACTCAAATCACTTTCGGCATTATGGCTTTCATCCACTATCACAACGGGATTAAAAGCGCGCAATACCGCCATTAACGATATTTCGTCTTCATTGACATCATTTGCAAAGGATTGCAAATTTCCATTTTCGTCATTAACTTTGCGGTCTTCCTTTTTCTTGGCCCGAAGGCTATCAAAACTCAGAATACAAAGCGTCATATTCTCACGGACTGACGTGTTGTTAAAACCGGCTCCTTGCAACAAAGCCTTCTTATCGAATACATCAACTTTATTTGCAAAATCCGTATTTAGCTGTTGTCTGTATGGATGATACGGATTGCTGAAATTCCGAATAGTTTGCTCTAAAATTGAATTAGACGGAACAAGCCATACAACAACTTTGGGGCGGGATGGACTTAGCGCATTAAAAATCGTTGATAGAGCATTTGCTGCAATAAAAGTTTTGCCTCCAGCAGTAGGAACTTTAATGCAAACATGTGGACATCCTGGAACATTATTTTTGTATGGTTCGACAGCATCTCCCAATATTGGAGTTACTGGAGTTCGCGGATGCTTTATCCAAAATTCAGCAAAAGCGTTTGCGGTATTCCGCTGTTCATGAAGAATATCAAGATACCTTGCAAGGTCATCAATAATTTGCTTTTGATACGGTTTTAAAATCATTAGAATTTCCTCACATCACGCGGAATTTTTCTGAAGGTTATATTGTGTTCAAACAAAAAGTCCTTTGACAAAACGCAGTTATCAGCGAAAATGACATAGCGTTCTGAACGAAGTTTAATTGTTGCCAAAAATTCAAAATCCAATGTTGTGACTTCCGATTTTTTGTAGAACAGATAATACGAGGTGTTATCAATATCACCTAAGAAAAATTCATGACCGACTTGTTCGACTCTTTGATAATCAATGGATTTATTGGTTTCTGTGTAGTAGATGTATTCGCGAATTTTCTCGACAGGTTGGGCTTCGTTCAGATAGCCGTCTAAAAGCATTTCGGGTCCAAGTTCGTAATAGCAGAAATCTCCGCCAGTACCTTCGCTTCTTCCTTTTGTTATTCCGGCCAATTTCAAGCAATTATTTTCAAAAGTTGTTTCAAACTTGTCAAATTCGTCCTTATGCTCGTCACGGACACCTTTCAATTCATCCATTATTTCTTGACCATTTGCAATATCTTTTAAGGTCAATTCCTTTGAATATAGTTCTCGCTTTTCATCTGATTTATATCCTTTGATGACTCTCCGTACGCGTTCTGCTGTAATTTTATCGGCATAATCTTCCATTTCAACAAGAATGAATTTGCGATTTCCACCATCTTGTTTGTTGAGGTTGAGAACAGCGTGAGCCGTCGTGCCAGACCCTGCGAAGGAATCAAGAATAATGGAGGATTTATCTGTTGCAATTTTAAGAATTTTTTCAATAAGAGATATAGGCTTAGGATAATCAAAAGCCTTCATGGACATTATTTTCATCAAATCGGCTGTACCTCGAGCAGAATTGAAACTTTCATCTTCTAAAAGGTTTTGATATGGCAAGGATCTTTCAATAAGTTCATCGTTATTGTTTACATTACAATATTGTTTGAAATATACAGACCAATTCCCATTATTATTTTTAAAAACAATAAAACCATGTTCTATTCCCCATGCAACTTTCGCTTCTGACCACCGCCAATTCCAATGTTTCAGCTTGTCAATTGATGACCCCGGATACAAAAAAGTTCCATCAGGCATTTTTATTTGGTAATTTAACGATTCTGAATAATGACTACCCGTCATTCTTCTATCAAGTTTATTTGTAGTATATTTTCCTCGACGATCTTTATACTCATCTTCTAAATCATATTTCTCAAAATCATCAATATTTCGTGTATTGGGAATAAAAAATCTTTTCTTGTACATTAAAATATATTCGGTAACAACCTTAATATCGTTACCAGTATTTGATCCAGGAGTAGATTGCCAAATAAATTGCGTCACAAAATTTCCAGCACCAAAAATTTCATCACAAATCAACTTTAAATTCGCTTGTTCATTATCATCTATGGAAATAAATATTGCACCATCATCAGCAAGCAACTTCTGCAACAACGTTAAACGCGGATACATCATGCAAAGCCACTTATCATGTCGAGTCAAATCTTCAGATTCTTTCCCAACCACTTTACCAAGCCATTTCTTGATTTTAGGGCTATTTACATTGTCATTATAGATCCAATTTTCGTTACCTGTATTGTACGGCGGATCAATGTAGATGCATTTTACTCGACCCTCATATTCAGGGAGCAAAGCCTTTAACGCTTCGAGGTTGTCGCCATGGATAATCTTATTCTCAGATTTTCCAGATTCGCAATTAAAGGATTCGTTCAACTCCAATGTGCGGAACGGGACTTCCGAATGATGATTCAGTACAGCATCTTTTCCAAGCCAATTCAATGTAGGCACGAGAACCTCGCAGCAAAAGTTAAATCCAATAATTTTGGGATTTTCTCTTTTACATCAGTGATTCAACGGCCACGAATTTTTAGAAAAATAAAAAGGCGTGGAGTCGATGTACTCATTGATGCGGAGGCTCTGGAAAAACCTATCAACTAATAAGCACAAACGACCCACGCCCAATAGGGCGTGAGCGCTCGTCTTATTCCTAGTTGATTTTGAAAAATTTTCCAGATTTTCCGCACCAAGAATAAGAGACGAATCTCAAAATTTCCGGTCGCCCCAAGCCTAACGGAAAGGGGCTATGTCAGTGAGAATGATAGTAAAAAAATTGTGTACCGTAATTCGTTAAAAAGCCAGGCGATGCGGGTTGGTCCCGGAACAAGTCCGTTAGTGGGGGGATCGAATGACACGCTTGAAGCGAGGGGATTCTTCCCCCTCTAATCTGCCTGCATACATGTAAGCGAAATTTTACATCTGCGCCGTATTTCGCCAAATTTGATAAAAAAAGTCGTTTTTGCGTTAAAAATCAGCATTTATGGCAACGAACCGCTCCATTGCATCACCATTTGCAGGATGGTATTTTTTTGAAAACAATACCGGGGGGTCGCTCTGCTACGGCAACGACATGCGGTGAAGCCGGTACACCTACGCCGGGGGGTGAAAGATACCCAAGGTATCATTGGGTATGGCAGGAGCCATATCCGCCCGGCATCTTTTTAGGAGCTGCGATGAGGGGAAAAACAGAGAAGAAGGAAATTGTCGAATCAAATCCATTGATTGAATCTGGAGTTGAGAAAATGATCCAGGTCATCCGAGGCAAGCAAGTGCTGCTTGACCGCGATTTGGCAACGCTTTACGGGGTGGAAACGAAGGCGCTGAACCAAGCTGTCAAACGCAATATCGAACGATTTCCTGAAAGAAATTGCTTTCGGTTAGATGCCGGCGAGAAAAACGAACTGGTCACAAATTGTGACCGGTTCAAAACATTAAAGCATGCGTCAGTTTTGCCAACGGCATTTACAGAACAAGGCGTTGCTATGCTAGCTACAATCTTGCGTAGTGAAACGGCTATTCGTATATCGCTCCAAATTATGGATGCTTTTGTCGCCATGCGTCATTTTATGATACAAAATGGAGGCTTTATCAACCGTCTCGCCAATGTGGAGAGCAAGGAAATTGAACAGGACGCCCGTCTACTTGACCATGACCACAAAATTGATGCAATTTTCGAGGCTATGGATCGCAACGAATTGCAGTCCAAAGGCTTGTTCTACAACAACCAAGAGTTTGATGCGTATGTGTTCGTATGCGGGCTAATCCGACAAGCGAAAAAGAGAATCATTCTTGTCGATAGATATGTAGATGAAAAAACTTTGGCGATGATGCTCAAGCGTGAAAAAGGTGTTGCTGTAACAATCTACACTTACGACAAAAGCAAGGTTTTTGAGGTGGACTTGGCGATTTACAACGAGCAATACGCCGATAGTCCCATTAAAATTCTACCTAGCTACGGAATGCACGACCGTTTTCTGTTTATAGATGAAATTGCCTATCATTTCGGAGCATCTTTAAAAGACCTCGGCAAGAATACCTTCTTCTTTACGCAAGAGGATTTTACGCCAGAAGAGGTATTAAAGGAATCAAAAACGATTCAAGAACAAAAAAGCATCTAGAATTGAAGGCAAACAGTCGAGCAAGTATATAACACTCGTTGGCTTAATTTGCCTTTGTCCAGAATAACACTTTGCGTTTTACAAATTCGAAAAGTTCCATAATCGCAAAGACGACGATGCCTGTCCAAAGAATTCCTGCGACCATGTTGGGGTAATCGGAATAATCTGCATAAAATTGTACGAAATGCCCGAGCCCTGTATTTTCGCCGAAAAGTTCTGCAACTGTAAGCATGATGAACGAAAGTCCCATGCCTACAGAAAGCCCGGAGAATATGGAAGGAAGACTTGCAACAAAGACGATTCTCCACAAATATTCAAATCGACCAATCCCAATGATGGCGGCGTTCCGTTTGTATTTTTCAGGAACGTCTGCGGCTCCTGCGGCGGTATTCAAGTAGATAGGCCAAAACGCCGCGATGAAAATAATGAATGAAGATGAAAGGTAAAATGTTGGCAAAATCGCAATAGCGTAGGGGATGTAAACGTTGGGAGGAATCGGAGATGCAAATCTGGAAATCGGCTTCAGCATGTTGCCGACCCATGGAACGGACCCCGAAATAATCCCAATCGAAATACCGACAACAGAGGCGAGTAGGTAAGCCGGGATAAGCTTTAAAAGCGAAGCCCCAGCGCTCCGCAAAAGTTCTTCGCGTGAATTGAAAAGGGCTTCCGCAATCACCTTGGGGGACGGGAACAAGTATTGGCTGCTCCATTCCGGGCCACAACTGATGAGAGTCCAGATTCCAAGTAAAAACAAGAGGAACAGAATTCCTGAAAATTTTGAAAGATACTTTATAAGAATTTTCATATGCTTGCACCTCCTTGCACGACATGCCCGAGTTTTTCAAGAATGTCCTTGTGGTACGCTTCTTCAATGGTTGCGATTGTTTGTTGGACTTTTTCGTTGCGGAACCATTCGCTACGGCTTTTCTTCACCGGAAAATCCAAAGGAATGTCGGCGATAATGCGGCCAGGTGTGGAGCCTAATACGATAATTCGGCTTCCTAGATAAACGGCTTCGCGGATGTCGTGAGTTACGAATAAAGTTGTTATTGCGCGATCTTTGGAGCCACGGCAAAGTTCAAGAATTAAGTCTTGAAGGCTTGCTCGGTTTATAGGGTCTAATGCTCCGAAGGGTTCGTCCAAAAGAAGGGCGTCTGCACCAACGCTCAAAGCTCTAGCAATGGCTCCACGTTGACGCATGCCGCCTGAAAGTTCAAAGGGGTATTTACGGAGGCTCCCTGAAAGCCCCACCAAATTCAAATATTCTTCGGCCAAATTTTTGGCGTAATTTGCCTTGACTTTTCTTGTCTTTTTAATGGCTAGGGAAACGTTTTGGAGAAGAGTAAGCCAAGGAAAAAGGGTGTAGTCCTGGAAGACTACACTCCTTTCAGAAGAAGGTTTTTCGATTTCCTTCTCGTTCCAATAAACATGACCTTCGCTTGGCTTTGTAAGTCCGGCGAGAAGATTGAGCAAAGTGGTCTTGCCACTACCGCTTTCACCCAAAAGACAAACAAATTCTCCCTGATTTATTTTTAGATTGATGTCTTTTAAAATAGGCTTGCCATCATAGGAAAAACCGAGATTAGTTGCTTCGAAACCACTTCGCTTTTTTTTCATGTTGATTTACCTTTAATTTCTAGACTGGAATATTTTTTCTGCTTGAGCGTAGAATTCGGATTTGGGCTGTTGCTTGCGGAGTTCGCCAATGGCTTCGCGATAGTAGCCCGTAAGGACGTATTCAGAGACTTTCTTGTCGGACTTGATGAACTCCGCATCCTTCAGAAAATCCCAGAAGAACTCGACTCCTTTTACGTTGGGGTCAGTGTCTTGGGTGACGTGCCCGCTGTAGAAAGCCTTGTTGACGAGAGCGGTGTCGAGCTTAATCCACTTGGCGATAATTTCCACGCTTTTCTTGTGGTCGTTCTGCACAAGTTCTTCGGCTTCAATGAGCGACTTGACTAGGCGTTTGTAAACATCGTCACGACCTTCGAGTTTGCGAAGTGATGCGATAAGGCGGCAGCAGATGTGACCTGGATTGATGTCCTTGCTGCGGAGCACTACGGAAAGGCCTGCTTCTTCGGCGCGGAGGTCGTGCGGCCCCCAGGTAACGCCTGCATAAACGCTTCCGTTCTTTACGGCTTCGATAACGGCAGGCGGGTTCTTGAGTTCTACAATGGATACATCCTTGCGCCAATCGATACCTTCTTTTTTAAGGCCGCCACGGACAATAGCGTCGGCAGTCCCCAAGCGGATTGTAGCGATTTTCTTGCCTTTGAGGTCGCTCAATTTTTTGACGGAACCTGCGTTTTCTTTGCGTGTGATAACAGCCTGGTCGCCACCCATGATGCCGCCAATAACTCGGATGTCGGCTCCTTGTGCAATATGGATGAGCGGAGCGAGAGAACCGAATGCTCCCGCGTCAAGCTTGCCCGCGCGAACGGCAGCTATGCCATCGCCAGAATTCGAGAATTCCACCAATTCCACGTCAAGGCCGTTTTTCTTGAAAATGCCTGCATCTTTTGCGATGAAGAATTTTCCTTGACCTGTAGAAGAAAGGTAGCCGATGGAAATTTTGTCTGCGGCTACGGCGGATGTTACGCAGGCGAGAGTAAACAGGAATGCCAAAGCAATTCGGTTGTATAATTTATTCTGTTTCATTGTTGGAAATCTCCTTTATTAGAAACCATAAGTTGCAGATAGTTGATAGCGATTCAAGTCCGCTTCTTTTATCGTGTTGGC
Organism: uncultured Fibrobacter sp.; assembly: GCA_946415675.1. Taxonomy (GTDB): domain Bacteria; phylum Fibrobacterota; class Fibrobacteria; order Fibrobacterales; family Fibrobacteraceae; genus Fibrobacter. The sequence continues at coordinate 25,791 of CAMKTL010000022.1, read as the reverse complement.
GGTCAAGTAATCCGTCTGGACGTGAAGGTATTCAAATCCCAACGAGAATGCGTCTGTCAAATTGTAGGTCGTGTTGGCAAAGAACGAGAAGTTTTGTTCACGGCCACCGGTTTTTCTGATATCTTTGCGTTTCAGCTTGTCAAGGCCCGCTCCTACGTTAAATGCCAATTTTTTGATAAACTTGGCCTGCAAAGCGAGCCAGCCACCATAAGCGCCAATGCTTTTTACGCTTTCTGGATCTTCAGTATTTGCCGCAAGTCCGCGTCCAATGCCTGCCGCGTATGTATCAAGATTAGCACCAATAAAGTATTCACCTAAAAAGGTAAAGTTGCTTGTAATGGGGAGAGTCAAATCCACATTGAAGGACCATGTGGGAATTTCCTTAGTATCGCCGGTGGCATCCAAGTCAATTTCTTCTTGGCCGTAGTGACCGGAAATGCCCAAACCGAACTTTTTACCTTCTACCCACAGAGGAACCGAAATGCCGATGCGTCCCTGAAATGTGGGAATGTCTGCATCGACACCGGTCTCTGAGGCAGAAGAGGTGTTATAAGGTTGATTTTCGCCGATAGTGCGAACAACTGCTGCGGCGATATCCAAAGAGCCTCCAGCAACAGGGATTTTTTCGGTGAGCCTAAGCTGAGCTCTGCGAAGGCCTGCGTCACCAGAGTTGTTGAGAACGCCTGCGTTAAGTGTCGGAGTTACCAACGGAGAAATCAAATCCCATGTTTGGCCGCCCAAAATGGAAAAGCCGGAATTGCCAAAGGAAATTTCGCCGTAACCATGGCGGAGGCGCGGAGTGGGAGCATTGCCGGAACCGCCACCATAGAAATCCACTTCGATCTTGCCGTTCGCCTTGAAGAACGTAGAATCGTTACCGCTCGAAAGATTGAGGCCGATTCGGGTGAGGTTCGGCGTGAAATGCCAACCGCCATCATTTTTATTGGTGAGGTCAGAGGCGGCGACAAAGTTTGCAAAGTTGCCATTGTTGCTTTTAGAATCTTCGTAGGCCGCGTTCAAAGAGGCAAAGCCGTAGAGCGTGACACTGACTCCAGATTTCGTGGTAACCGAGATGGGTTCTGCGGAAAAAGCCGTGATTGTAGATAAAAGAATGACTTTGGAAATAGTTTTGAAATTCATTGGAAATCTCCTGTTTTTGTGTATGAGTTGAGTAACCACGCAGGGTGAAATTCTGCGTGCCTTTAAAATTGCCGATTCACCTTCTAAAAAGATGTAGGCTTAATTACGAGAGAATTTACAGCTACAACACATATAGGTATCCTCGTGTTGATTTGTTAATGTCTTGGAACACAATGTTCTCAAGTTCGGTGTATAAATTAGAAAAGAAAAATTGATTTGTAAAATACTTTATTTTTATCACTTGGTATAAGAAATTTATTTACATATAACATTTTATTATAGATGATATACGTAAATAATGACAAACTATTATAGTATATAAAGGAGATGCCGGCACAGAGGCCGGCATGACATTCCTTTTTTATCCTGAATTTATTCTCTTTGACCACTTAGTACTTATGTGGTCATGATTCGCGTATGGGGATAGGGTCAACTTTATGATTTTTTTAACATTTTCTTCGATATTATTTTCCACCGACGGATGCGCTATAAATCTTTTCAAGTAAATTAAGCGCACCCTTGTAGCCGGCGAAGCTTCGATTGATAATCAATGTTTCGCTGGACGGAGGCGTAATCTCGAAGAACAAAGCTCCCTTTTCGTTTGCGATGTTGATTTCCCAAGAAGATGCAAGAATTAAGGGCTTCCCAGAAGAGAAATTCACTTCCTTGATAGATTTTTCAATCAAATAGCCGTCTTCTTCGAATTCCACTTCAACATCGACACCTTCGCTGATGTTGTGGAAAGCATCTTCGATTTCCTTGCGGAATTTCTGCGGAGGATCGTCCGTGATGATTGCCTTGCGCGGAATAAGACCGATTTGGTCAACGAGGAACTTGGTGTAGGCAAGCGTATAGGCGGAATCTGCAGTGATTGCAAATTCACTGGGCATGCCGAACCAATATTCAGCGAAGAATTCTGAGAAATGTTCCAAGTAATAGTAATAAACGCGATTTTCTTCTTCGATGAATTTTTCGCTCTGTTCCTTGTCGATTCCGGCGAATTCTACGACATTACGAATAAACTTTGCAGTCGCTTCGGCGCCGATAGGAATTTCCGAAATATGGAGGAACGGCTGGCCGTATTTTTGTTGAAGATGTTCCGCATTACGCACCCCTACCCACGGGGAAAGCACCAGGTTGAACTGAGCTTCCGGAATGCGCAACCAGTCCTTGACGCCTTCGTTTTCAGGTCCAAAGAGAACATTGACTTCGAAACCGGCACCACGGAGGATGCGGGCGATTTCCTGATAATCACCGCGCCAGTTCTGGTTATAGTAAGGCGTCTCGAACCAAAGATTGACCAAGCCTTTCTTGTGTTCGCCACTGTAATCACCAACGAATTGGTCGATGATGGCGTTCACGACTTCTTCGTGACCGTAGAGGTTATTGCCTTTGAAGCCTGCGGTATCTACAGCGACAATGGGATATCCCAAATCACGATATTCACGAACTAAGCTCGGAACATCATCGCCGATGAGACCGCCTACGCAACCGGTAAGAACAACATAAAGATCACCATTGAAAACCTTGAGTGTCGATTTAATCAACTGATCTAAAGTCTTGATGCCGCCGAACACGATGTCGTTTTCGGTGGAGTTTGCGCTTGGCATGTTGCCGGCACCGGCATAAATGCTGCCCTGGAAACCGTTTTCAAAAGTGAGGAATGCGGTTTGCTTAAGCTGGCATCCCGGAGAGCAGTTTGCTATAGGAACTGCACCCTTGATAGCAACAACCGTATGGGACGCGCCAACCGCGCAGGCGTATCGGGGGTCCGAAATAGAATTACTCTTTTTTCTTTTGATTGTAGATTCTGACATTTTGAAACTCCCTAGTTATACTTTTTCCGAATTGTGATTTTTACCGTTATTCTTTTTGCTGAACTTGAGGTTTCTCGGTTCAGGTAAATCATTGAGAGCTTCTGGATGATGCGTCAAGTAGAACGGATCGTCCTGAGAAAGCCACCAATCGGAATACGGGAGTTTCACATTGCGCTTAAGCACTTGGTTGAACTTTGTACGAGAAATAACGCCCTTCAACATTTCGCCAATGCGGAGAATGCCTTGGTAGCCCACCGGAATGTGCTCGTCGCCCATGGTGAGTGTCGGGAAACCGAGATGGCCCGCGACAGAGGCTAGACCCGGGTGGCGGATGAGCAAGAAGTCCGTCTTGGCACGCTTCAAAAGTTGCGGAAGCTGGAAGGCTCGAGTCTTACTTACGGTATAATGCGGAATGTCGCCGTAAGTTTCCACCAGTTCCTTCAAAGTATCTTGATGCTGTCCAGCGCCGTCGTAAATGGGGTCGTGATGGAAAACGAGAGCGGCGTCGTGGCCGATTCCAAGTTCCGAAAGAACGCTGATAAGGCCGTGAGCATAAGCAGAACCCGTCATCACGATGCCGTTTTTGCCCTTGAAAAATTCGCGAAGTTCGGCGAGCTTCGGAGCGATGCGCTTGTGTTCGCTTTCGATATATTCTTCGACTTCTTTTTCCTTGCCCACCACTTTTGCAATAGCGCGGAGCCATTCATCGGTGCCCTTGATACCGTACGGCTGCGGAGCGTCGATTTGCGGAACGCCAAAAGATTCTTCAAGCGCTGTCGCCATGTAACCGCCCAATGTATCGCAGAAGGTTGCTGTTGCTACAGCTTCCGAGGCCTGGCGAATTTCTTCGTAAGAGGCGCAGTCGAGCAAATAGTTTACGCGGAGTCCAAGCGGCGCAAGCATTTCGGAGAAGTAGTCCGTTCCCCAAAGGGCGACGATGTTCAACAAATCATTCTGCTTCTTTTTCGGGTGACGTTCCACAATTTGACGGAGAACGCCATGGAATGCGATATCGAAACCCGTGGACCAGTGTTTGGAACGGAAACCTTCGCAGTGCAGCGGAATGATAGGCACGCCTACTTCCGGTTCCATTTCTTCGGCGATGGAATCGATGTCTTCACCGATAATAGCCGTAGCGCAAGCCATGCCGATGAAAATCGCCTTGGGATTGAAACGTTCTTTAGCGTCGAGGATTGTCTGGCGGAGTTTTTCAGAAGCGCCAAAAACCATGTCCTGTTCTTTCAAGTTTGTGCTGATGTTCAGCGTATTCTGCTGGGGCTTGCCGCGACGACGGAGTCCATTGTGCATCGAAAGATTGAACTTGGAATTTTCGCCGCTACAACCGATAGGAGAGTGGTCAATCAACGCACAGTCCGTCAAGTTGCCCACCTGACACTGCACAATTGCATTAGAACACATAGTTTCTTGGTTGAGCGGAGAGTTCAACTCGCAAAGTTTGCAGCCTGCGCCTTTGCCTGCGCAGCTGCCGTGCTTTTTCGCACTGCGTTCATCGTAAGCCGATTCCTTAATTAGGTCGCTCGCCTTACCATCCCAGCCGATAATTGTCCCCAGTCGATATTCACGGTTTTCGACTGAGGTCATGTTCAAATTAATATTAGTTGATGCCATAGAATTTTACCTCCTGCCAATCAGCATTAAATGGAGTAGTCCTTTTCCATCATACCGTAGTCGATGAGAATTTGTTCCAATCTATCCTGAGTCATCGGAGTCGGAATGGTAAAGAGTTCGTTATTGTCAATGTTCTTTGCAAGTTCACGATAGACATTTGCCTGGCTGCAATTCGGTTCGAAATCAATCACGGTTTTCTTGCGGATTTCGGCCTGCTGCACGATATTGTTGCGCGGCACATACTGAATCAGCTGGGTGTTGAGTTCCTTAGTAAATGCGCGGAGCAAATCGAGTTCGTTATCAACGTTACGGCTGTTGCAAATGATGCCGCCCAAGCGGACTTCACCGCGTTCAGCGTATTTTGCAATACCCTTACAAATGTTGTTTGCTGCATAGAGAGCCATCATTTCGCCGGAGGCGACGATGTAAATTTCCTTGGCCTTTCCTTCACGAATCGGCATAGCAAAGCCACCGCACACCACGTCACCCAACACATCGTAGAACACGTAATCGAGATCTTCAGTGTAAGCGCCAAGCTGTTCAAGCATGCTAATAGACGTGATGATACCGCGACCTGCGCAACCCACGCCCGGTTCCGGGCCACCGGATTCCACGCAACGAACGCCCTTGAAGCCAATCTTTTCGAGGTCAGAAAGTTGAATCTCTGTTTTGTTGTCGCGAATAGTGTCAAGTACGGTTTTTTGATGAAGGCCGCCGAGCAAAAGACGAGTAGAGTCTGCTTTAGGGTCGCAGCCAACAACGAGAACGTGTTTACCTTGTTCAACAAGGCCTGCGGTCAAGTTCTGAGTTGTAGTAGATTTGCCGATGCCGCCTTTTCCATAAATAGCGATTTGACGTAAACGTTTTGCCATGATATATGTCTCCTTAGGTTATTGGTTGCCTACAGAAACGCTAGGTGAGCGAAATTTTAGAATTGTCGTTTTTGTTTTCCAATATTTTCTCACGCTTTTTTTTATAAAAAACTTGAAAAAAACCTTTGTCTATAAATTCTTTCTATAGACGGGTTCATCAGCAATCTATAACGGGCGCGAAAAAAAGTTTTTTTTGTCTTTTTACGATTAGTTTAATCTTGAAATCCTCCATTCTACTTTTTAAATTCTCCACCACTTCTTTTACGGAAGAGCTGATAAATTACAGAACGCTAGGCAATAGTTCAATAATTATCTGTATAAACTTTACCGGATTTACGGCAGTTTGTCTGCGAAACATTTGAGGTTTCGTACGTTAGGGACATTTTACCTGAGAGTTTTATGGCAATAGATCAAGATACTGTTTTTAGAGAACATCCCTGTTTTGGCGCGTGTAAGAAACGAAAAGGGCGCATCCACTTGCCTGTTTCGCCGGGTTGTAATATCGAATGTCGCTTCTGTGACCGTCGCATCAATGAAGATGCTCAGGTTCCTGGAAATACAAGTAAAGTGATCAAACCGGAAGAAGCGTGCGGGTACATCCGCAAGGCTCTGGAATACGTACCAGAACTTACCACCGTGGGAATTGCTGGACCTGGCGACACGTTGGCGACGCCTTTTGCTTTGGACACGTTCCGACTTGTCAAAAAAGAGTTCCCGCATTTACTCCGTTGCATGAGCACCAATGGGCTTTTGCTGAACGACAGGGCGGAAGAAGTGATTGATGTCGGTATCGATACGCTTACAGTGACCGTAAACGCTGTTGATCCCGAAATAGAAGCGATGATTAACGCCAGAATTTTTTATCGCGGCAAAACCTATACTGGCGTCGAAGCTGCGAAAATTCTTATTCACAACCAGTTGGAAGGCATTCGCAAGGTTGCCGCCAGCGGGACGTTGGTGAAGGTGAATACCGTACTTTGCCCAGGCATCAACGACAAGCATATCGAAGAAACGGCAGCGACGGTTCGCGAAGCGGGTGCGATTATTTACAACATCATTCCGCTCATTCCTCAGAACGGATTCAAGGACCTGCCCGCTCCGAGTGCAAAGGCGCTTGCAATTGCACAGGAAGATGCCGGAGTATTTATCAACGTCTTTAAACATTGCGCGCACTGCCGTGCTGATGCCGTCGGCGTCCCGGGCGTGTATGACATTGGCGCACAAATATACATGGACCGAATCCGTGTAAAGGAGACTTTTTCACATGGCTAAATATAAGGTCGCGGTGGCGACAAACGATGAGGTGAACGTCAACGTTCATTTTGGGCATGCGGCGGCATTCGACATTTATGAAGTCGATGATGCTAGCGGAAAATTCGAGAAGATTGAAGTTCGCGTAAAGCCGGAACATTGTGACGGATCTTGCGGAAGCCGTGACGAAGAGCATTTGTCGATGCTCTCTGCTGCAAAAAATCTCTCCGACTTGGATTACGTTCTATGCGAGCAGGTTGGCCCGCAGGCAATCCGTGCCCTGGCCCGTTACAATGTACGTGCATTCGATATCGCGCTCCCTATTGGCGAAGCGATTGCGAAAATAAACTTATACCGGAATAAAATTGCACAACGTGCCTTGAGACTGGTCGAAAAATCTTGAAATGGCGAAACGGATGTTTCTTATAGATAGAAACTATAAGAAGCCCTAAAAATATAGTATTGGACAAAGTTATAAATTCCTTCTATATTGTAAACTCTAGCAAGGGAATTGTAACTGCGAAAGCTAGCAAGGATGGCGTGCAATGTCAGAAATTAAAGAACGAAACATCGATTTTGATACAGCTATTGAACGCCATCATACGGATTCCCTTAAGTATGATTTTGCAATAGAACATGGTGTCTTAAAACCGGGCGATGATCCGGCCGGCATTCTTCCGCTATGGGTTGCGGATATGGATTTCAAGACAACTTCATTTGTGGAGGACGCGCTGGTTCGCGTTGCAAAACATGGTGTATTCGGCTATAGCGATACGAAGGAAGATTACTTCCAGGTGCTTCGCCATTTTTTTCGCCGTCGTCACAATTACGAAATCGAAAGTTCAAGATGGGTCATTAAAATTCCGGGGGTCATGTTTGGGCTTGGAGCGGCCATAAAGGCGTACACGAACGAGGGCGATTCCGTACTCATCCAAGAGCCGGTCTATATGCATTTTGCCGACGTGATTCGCTTCAACAATCGTAAACTTGTGAGTAGTGACCTCGTTTACGGCGAAGACGGACGCTATCATATTGACTTTGACGATTTTGAAAAAAAGATTGTGGAGAACAACGTAAAGCTTTTCTTGCTTTGCAATCCGCACAATCCCGTTTGTCGAACTTGGACCCGCGATGAACTCTTGCGTCTTGGAGAAATCTGTTTAAAGTACAACGTCATTGTCGTGAGCGATGAAATTCATAGCGATTTTGTATTCGAAGGTTCGCACACTGTATTCGGATCCTTGAGCGAAGCTTTGGCGAATATTTCCGTTATCGTTACCGCTCCGACAAAAACGTTCAATTTGGCGGGTGTCCAGATAGCGCACGCGTTCATAAAAAATCAGGCTCTTCGCCGGTCGTTCCGCAAGCAAGCCTATGCAACAGGTTATGGCCTAGTCAACGTTTTTGGAATCGTGTCGGCTCAGGCGGCGTACGCCAATGGCGATGTCTGGCTAGACGCTCTCTTGAAATACCTCAGAGGAAACATTGAATACATCGAAAAATTTACCCGCGATAATTTGAAGGGTGTAAAGCTTGTGCCCATGGAAGCCACCTATTTGGCATGGTTGGACTTTAACGGGACGGGACTCTCTTCAAGTGAAATCCACGATTTGGTTCGCAACAAAGCGCACCTTTGGCTTAACGACGGGGCTCTTTTTGGCACAGGGGGAGAGGGTTTCCAAAGGCTAAATCTCGCATGCCCGCGAAGCATTCTCGTCGAAGCGCTAAACAGATTAAAAGTTGCCCTAGGTTGAACGCCTAGTGCAACAGAGGCCTTCAGGATGCTTAGAATCCACCTGGAGGCTTCTTCTTTTTTAAATATTCCTATCTTATATATAGGATTTTGAAATACTTTTTCCTATATTTATGCAGGAAAATAACGAAACGTCAACCATTCAACCCTTTAACCGAGCCTTAAAAATGACATTACAACAATTACGCTACGCAATCGGCATTGCCAAAGTAGGCTCCTTCAACAAGGCTGCCGAAACGTTGTTCATATCCCAGCCGTCATTGACGACTGCAATCCACGATCTCGAAGACGAAATCGGCATTACGATTTTCAACCGAACGAGTCGCGGTGTAACGCTTACGCCCGAAGGCGAAGAATTCATTGCTCGCGCAAATGAACTCTACAATCACTACGAATCGGTTCTGGAACGCTATAGCAAGGAAGAACAGAAGAAAAAGAGATTTGCTGTCTCGACACAGCACTATTCCTTCGCTGTCAAGTCCTTCGTGAACATGGTCAAAAAGTTCAACATCGACGACTACGAATTCGCTCTCCGCGAAACAAAGACGAAGGAAGTCATCGACGATGTGACGAGTCTCCGTAGCGAAATAGGAATTATTTATCTTAGCGATTTCAACCGCAAGTATATCACGTACTTGTTGAAGGAACATGAACTCGTTTTCCAGAAACTGATTGACTGCAATGCGTATGCGTACATGTGGAAAAATAATCCGCTTGCAAACAAGCCTTACGTGAATCTCGAAGACCTTTCGGAATATCCGTGCCTTTCTTTTGAACAGGGTGAAAGCGGTAACTACTACTTCGCCGAAGAAATTTTAAGTACGAACGAATACCACAAGACAATCAAGGCGAATGACCGTGCCACGATGCTGAATTTGATGGTGGGCCTCAATGGTTACACACTCTGCTCCGGCATCATCAGCGAAGAAATCAACGGCTCCGATTACGTCGCCGTACCGTTCAAAAACGCAAATGGCGAAAACGACCGCAAGATGGAAATCGGTTATATTACCAAGAAAAACTTTATGTTAAGCACCATCTGCCGCATTTACATTCGCGAGATGGAAGAATACTTGAAGGCTTACACGGCCGACCACATAAACGATGCATAGCACTGTCCCGGTGAAACGCCGGGATTTTCTATAATTGGTTCCATGTCTCTCAGTTCCAGTATTTTCAATCGCACGTCGCTCCTGCTTGGAGACGACATTATGGAAAGTATTTACAAAAAACGAGTCATCATCTTCGGGCTCGGCGGAGTCGGTAGTTGGTGCGCCGAAAGTCTCGTACGATCGGGAATTCAGGAACTGGTCCTTGTCGATTCGGATCGCGTGTGCGTTACCAACGTGAACAGGCAACTGATGGCCACCACAAAAACAGTAGGGCAGGTCAAAGTCGAAGTTCTCAAGAACCGCTTGCTCGAAATCAATCCGCATGCAAACATCGTTGCCTTGCAAGACATCTACGAAGAAGCCAATACGGACAAATTCCAACTTGATACGTTTGACTACATTATCGATGCTATTGACAGCCTCGAAAACAAAATGCAGTTGCTGTATCACGCTTCGCAAACCAAGGCTACCGTATTTTCGTCAATGGGCGCGGCATTAAAAATGGACCCTACGCGAATCAAGGTCGCTGAATTCTGGAAGGTCACTGGCTGCCCACTCGGGCGCGCCCTCCGCGACAAGATTAAACGCAAAAAGCTTTGGCCCAAGAAAAAAATCATGTGCGTCTATAGCGACGAGCTCCTGAAAAACCGTGGCAAGAATTCATCGTGCGGTACGGCCGCATGCATGTGCCCTAAGATTCGTCAAGAACGAAGCGAAGCGGAATTGAAAAACGCAGAACTTGTCGATCACGAATGGTGCAGCAGCAAGGCTCAAATCAACGGAACCATGGCTCATGCCACAGCTATTTTCGGTTTTATGATTGCAGGGCTTGTCATGCAAGACATTTATCAGAAAGCTTTGTTATAATTTTTCTCTATAATTTACTCTAAAAACAAAGTATTGGACAAACTCATTTTTGCCTTCTATATTTGGCTTCGAACAAATCATAAGGAGGCGATTATGACAAACGGATTGTTTTTTGGATCTATAACAGTTGCTTTCGGCACAATCGTATCGTTACTTTCATTCGTCCTACTTCCATTTTGCAATCCCGGTCATATGGTGATGCGTTGTCATTACACTTCTGTGGTTGATGGATTTGTCGGCATTGCAATTGCGTTAATCGGTATTGCATACTTGTTGTTGCCCAAGATTCACAAAACTTTGACCTATGTCGTGATTGTTACTGGAGTCTTGACATCGCTTGTTCCCACGGTAATTGTAGGCGTCTGTAAGCATCCGTTTATGCACTGCCATTCGATTTCGTCCCCAGTCCTTCAACTAGTCGGGATTATCATTGCACTTTTTGGTGTGGCTAATATTGCCTTTTTGGAGAGCCGCAACTTTGAATCGGAGGATTTTACCAATGAAAAACACAACGTTTAAAATTATATATACCAATTTTTGGAGCCATCCTGGCCGTAGTTTGGGATTAGTTATCCTGACGGCAATAGCTTCGGCATCGTTGCTTGCAAGTGTTCTTTTCTCCAAGAGCCTCGATACAGGTTTTGAACAACTTTCTTCACGCATGGGAGCGGACTTGCTCATTGTCCCAGGCGAAACAGAAGTCAGTGACCAGCCCGTACTTTTGCAGGGTGGATTGAGTCACAGTTCACTTCCTCACGAAGTTTTGGAATTTACCCGGAACATTCCGGGAATCCGCATTGCGTCACCGCAATTCTACTTTACGACACTTAGTGCAAGCTGCTGCGATGAAAAAGTCAACATTATAGGTTTTGATTCCAAGACCGATTTTACCATCAAGCCGTGGATTCGCAAGACTTATAAAAAAGATTTCCTTCCTGGTTCAGTTATTGCCGGTAGCGATATAAACATCGACAAGTCTGGGAAAATCAAATTTTTTGATCAGGAATTCACTGTTGTCGGAAGCCTTGAACCGCTAGGAAATAAGCTTGATCAGGCGATTTTTGCAGACGTCGAAACAATTGAAATTTTCCGCAAGGCTGCTGCAAGCAAGGGATACAATTTCATATCTGTAAATGAACCTTCCGCAATTCTTGCGAATCTCGAAGACAATGCCGACTTTGAACAGATTTCGCAAAAACTGTACGGAACGTTTGACAACTTGCAGGTCGTTCCGCGTAAGAACATGTTCGATAGCGTTATCGCAACCGCAGGTTCGTTCAAGGTTGTGGTTTGGGCAATTGCGGGAATTTTCTTGCTCATCGTGATTGCCGCTGTGACTATTGCGTTTTCCATTTCGACGAATGAACGCAAGAAGGAGTTCGCGACGCTCCTCATCATCGGTGCGGCTCGCAAAAAACTCTCGAACATCGTCCTTGGTGAATCCCTGCTTATCAGCGGGAGCGGAGCCATTGCCGGAACGCTTTTGGGAACTGTGGCCATCATTTCTTTCCGGTTCTTGATTCAAGAAAATATAAACATTCCCTTTGTACTCCCGAATGTATTCACCATCTTTCTAGCGATTGTCGGAGCGTTGTTCGTCCCTGCTATTTTCGGGACATTGGCCTCGTACCGCATTGCCAGAAAAGTCGGAAAGATTGACGTTTACACCGCATTAAAGGAGGACGCTTAATGATACTTAATGGAAACAACATAACAAAGCAATATACACGACGTGGCGAAAAGTTTAATGCGGTCAATAACGCCGATTTCTTCGCATGGTCTGGAGACTTCACTGTCATTTTCGGCGAATCTGGAAGTGGCAAAAGTACGCTCCTGAACACGCTTGCCGGTGTAACCGAGCCCACGTCGGGAAGTATCGAAATTGACGGACAGCCCATCTTTGCGCTCAAGGACGAAGAACGAGCCCTTCTGCGAAACGAACGTATTGGTTACATTCCGCAAAATACGGCGACGCTCCCGGCGTTTACCGTTGCCGAGAATATAACTTTGTCTTCATCCTTGTATAATAAAAAGGTGGATAAGGCGCATATCGGAGCGTTGTTGAATAAGCTCGGAATATCTCACTTGGCCAACGAATATCCGCAAAATCTATCTGGAGGGGAGCTGCGTCGCGTTTCCATCGCGAGGGCTTTGGCGAATAAACCGGACTTGATTATTGCCGACGAACCGACAAGTAATCTCGACGAAGAAAATAGCCATAAGGTTTATCGCCTTTTTGCACGGCTGGCGAGGACGGGTGTTTCTGTCATTATCGCCACGCATGACAAAAACGCATTCGGTTACAGCAACCGCGTTTACCACATGAAATCGGGCTCGCTCATCCCTGATGTCGGCGAATACGGCAATTTGTAAAATTCTAACTTTAGGTCATGAAACTTCTCATCATCTATTTTCTAGTCCTTGGATTCATTTGCGTTCGTGACTTGTTCAAGGTCAAGAATTTTGACGATTATGTTGTTGCAGGTCGCAAGCAAACGGCCCCGTTTGTTTTCATGAGCCTCATGGCGACTGTCCTTGGAGCTTCTGCAACGGTGGGCATAGCAGCCCGTGCAGAGAGCATCGGCTTTGCCGCCTTCTGGTGGCTGGCTGTTGGCGCGATTGGATTCTGGTTTCAAGCGGCTTTCTTGAGCAAACCGGTTCACAATCTCGATGTGCGCACGCTCCCCGAAATCGCTGAAAAGACGGTCGGAAAAACAGGGCGAAAGCTTGTCGCTTTGATTATCGCTGTTTCGTGGATTGGAATTATCGCTGCGCAGTTCGCTGCTGTCGCTGGGTTCATTGGGCTTGTGCTGGGGCACGATGCGGGGACGCTATCTGTTTTGATTACGGCGGGAATTGTCATTGTCTATACGCTTTTGGGTGGCCAGCTTTCTGTTGTTCGTACCGACGCTCTGCAATTTGGAATTTTGGCTCTTGGATTTTTTGCCGCCGCGGTTTATCTGTTCGGTGGTTTTTCGGGAGCGGAAAACGCGATGCAAATAGCCGCGGAATCGGCTGTTGGAACCGCTGCACACTCCGCAGTAGAATCAACATCCGCTGGGCTTGCGACTTTCGGAAATTTCAATCTCTTGAACGAAAAATTTGGTTTTACGGATTTGGTCGTGATGTTGTTCACCGTCGGCGGTGCGTACTTCCTTGGACCTGACGTGATTTCGCGAAACCTTGTCGCGAAGGATGCGTCGTCTGCCCGTAAAGCCGTTGTTGCCGGAAGTTTTGCGATTCTCGTTTTTAGTGTTGTCATTGTCTTGCTTGGCATGTGGACCGCTACTTATGCTTCCGAAATGGCACCCGGCGTGGGGCCTGCGACGAACCCACTATTCAGACTCGCGTCAGATGTACTCCCGCTCCCGCTGGCTGCACTCTTGTCGGTTGGGCTTTTGTCTGCGTTGCTCTCGTCGGCGGATACGTGCCTCATTAACTCTGCCGCCATTTTCGGGAGTGACATCTTGAATACGCGTCGCATTTCTGTCGTGCGTCTGCTTGTTGTCGCTATCGGCGTCATTGCGACGTTCCTTGCGCTTCAGGGCAAGGATATCATTGGGCTTTTGACGATGGCATATTCCGTCTATACGCCTGGAATTGTCGCCCCACTTGCCGTAGCGATTGTCTCCTACAAAAAGTTCACCATCAAGAAATCTCTGTGGTATGCGGGCGTTTGCATCGGTGGCCTTTTCGGGCTTGTTCCCGCGATTCTCGCGTCAACTGTCAAAATGCAAACTCCAAACTACATTCCGCTTATCGGTGTTGCCGTCTCGCTTGTTTTTGCGCTCATCAGCTTAAAGAAGAACTGAAGAAGGAAATCCCGGGTCCGGGATGACAGGTTGAAATGTGTCCGGGATGACAGAATAAAAAAAGTCGCCCGATGGGGCGACGTGATAGGATTACTTCTTTTTCGGTGCTGTCTTTTTCGGGGCGGTGAAGTAGTTCTTCATGAATACGTCGAACTCTTCGTCCTCGATTTTGTGCATGGTCGCAAGTTTGTCGAAAATCCAGCAGAGTTGCTCGTCCGTTTGGATGGCGATGTAACCGTCCTTGCGGAACACTTTCAGCTTCAGGAGGCCGCTGTCCCAGCGGTTCGAAAGTCTAAAATCTTCGAGCAGACGGGAGTGTTCCTTGCAGATGGCGAGTTTGTCTGCGAATGAGTAGATGGGGGCGTATTCATTCGGGTTGCAAAGGTGGAGAAGACCGTTGCGGGCGTTGGCTGGGTTCTTGGCGAACTTCTTGGTGGCGAAGTCTTCAAGTTGGAGCTTGATGTCCGAAACAGTCTTGCCGCGTGTGGCGGCCGGAAGTGTCGAAAACTGGTTCAGAATCCCTTGCAAAAAGCTCATATCCCATTTTTTGGAAGATGTGCCTGTGCCGGCTTTCCAAAGTCCGGCATTCGCTTTGGTGGTATTGGCCAGTTCATAAAGCTTGACGACCTGCGGCGCAAATTCGGCATTTTCGTTGTTCGGTGCCGGGGGGATTGCTTCGACTGTCTCTCCGAGGAAATTTTCTGCAATGTACTGATCGAAGGCGTCGTAGATTGCTTCTTTGCCCGGAACTTTGAAACGGGGGGCGCCATTGGATTTGAGTTCTTTAATTGTTGCCATATTTCTCCCTTTATCTTTTTCTCATTTAAATATATACAGAAAAGAGGCTTTGGGAACAATGAAGTTGAAAACTATAGCGAAATTCCCGTATCTCGTTCGCTAACGGTAGTGACCGCGGCTTTAAAAGTCTCGTCATTTGCGATAATGGTGACGCTTTTCTTGGCGCGGGTGACTCCCGTGTAGAGAATTTGGTTTGTGAGGAGCGGGTGCCCGATTTTTGTCGGCAGGAACATGGTGACGTGATTGTATTCGGACCCTTGCGATTTGTGGATGGTGATGGCAAATGCGGTCGTGATGGCGTCTTCGGGGAGTACCGAAAGCGGATAAAAGATGAAATCGTCGCGACGCTGGCTCCCTTCATCGTTAATGCGGGAGGGCGTTTTTTTCAGCATGATGTAAGGGGTGTTCCCGTCGAAAATGACGATTCCCGTGTCGCCGTTGTAGAGCTTGAACATTTCCTGGTTCTTCGTGATGATGAGAAGTTGTCCTGGAAAATAGCCGGTATCGCTCCATTCTACTGTTTCGCCTTTGTTTTTTTGGTGTGCCCTCCACAGACTCTTGATTTTGCTGCAGACTTTCTTGTTGATGTTCTCGATTCCCCGGAGGCCACGGCGTTCGGCGCAAAGGATTCGCTTGGTCAATGATAGCTGCCAAATTTCATTTCTGCGGGCTGTTTCGCAGTGGTCGGGGTCATCCGCTTCGGTGCCGGTGCGCTCTGGGTGGATGTCTTCGGCGAGTTCAGGTAGCTTGGCGAAGTCGCGGGCCCATTCCGCGATGAATGAATCAATACGCTTGTCTTCTTCTTTTTTGGAGAGGGTCGCATTGTCTGTTTCGAGTCGCCTGAAAAAGACTTGGTCTTTGAATTTTGTTGTGTCGGGGATTGGGGACATGTTTCCGTCGGGTTTGTTGGCAAATGCATCGGAACCTGTAAACTTGTGCGGAATAAAGTTCGCGTTGTCCTTGGTTTCGGCAACGAGCTTGATTTCGCCTGCAAGCTTGCCGATATTCGATTTGTCGTCAAAGCGGTTGGACTCGTTCAACTTGACGGAAAAATCTGTGCCGGATTTGACTTTGAGGATTTCGCCAAGGACTGCGCCTGATTCGACGGAGGGTAGCTGGAACGGGTCGCCGAGAATGAAAAGCCGGGCGCCTTCCGGGATAGCTTCCAAAAGGGCTGCGAACATTTCGATATCGATCATACTCGCTTCGTCAATGACGAAAATGGATTTTTGCGGGAATTGTTCGTCCCGGTTGAACGTGAATCCGCCTTTGCTTTTGGAAAAGCGCAAAAGCCGGTGAATGGTGCTGCTTTCAAGTTCGTTCAGCTTGCGGAATATGCGTTCATTATTGCCCGTCTTCTTTTCGTCGCGGATACGCGATAGGCCGTCGATGAGGCTTTCGCGCATGCGGTCGGCAGCCTTGCCGCTCGGGGCCGCAAGGTAGATGTTCCAATCCAGCATTTCACTATGGCTTTCAAGTAAATTCCACAGGATGTAAAGGACGACGGTTGTCTTGCCGGTGCCTGGGCCGCCGGTGATGACGAGGTTTTCTGTTTGCCCGCGGATGATGGCTTCGGCTTGGCGATTCTTGATGGTGAACGGGCATCCGTTTGCGAAAGGCTTGCAGATGCTGGCGATTTTGTTTATACAATTCGCGATTTCGTCACCTGCGGGCTTGCGACCGTTTTTGAATAATTTTTTCGCTGATTTTTCGATAATGCATTTGGCATCGAAATGCTTGGTAAAGTAAAGGTGCTTTCCGTTTGGGCGCTTGGCAAGGACGAATGGTTTTCCGAATTCGTCTTCTACCGAAGTCACGTCCGAATCGCGGGTTTCCATGATGGCCGAAAAATCGTCCGTTAAAATATCCTGAACACCGTTGCTGATGATTTCGTCAAAGTCGCTTGCGGTGGCAAAATTGCTTTCGCTCATTTCTTCATCGGTACTGCTGATTCGGAGTGTAACAAGACCGTTCCATTTTTTTGCCCACATGGCGGTGAACTGTACCGCGTCTAGCGATATACGTGTATTGCCGTCATCGAGGAGCGACAAGCAGAGTGCCAGGAATTTTTTCGTCTGGAGCGGAATATCTTTCTTGATTTCAAACAACAGATTCAATAAATATCTGTTGAGCGGATTCAGCCCATGCATTTCAATGAGAGCGTCAATGAATTCATCCAAAGATTCGGTAGCCAATACTTTTTTATCCATTTTAGTTTTCCTCCTTTTTGCTGGAGGGCATCGTCATGAGCTTCTTTATTTTCTGGTAGGCGCTTTCGAGGTCTGCAAAACTATTCCAAGTTTGTGCGTAAATACCCTTGGATGTACCTGCTTCGGTTCCGCGAATGAATGCGTAATAGATTCCTCCGAAGTGATGCTCGAAAATCTCGGCTTCGTTCAGGTTTTCTGCGGTTCCTTCGCCGTAGAACTGCTTGAGCCATTGCACTAGGCAATAACTGTAAAGGACTCGTTGTATGGAGTAATCGTTATCAACTTTGTCTTTAACGGCTTCGGGCGTGTAGGTGTTGTTTTCGAGCATGTCCGATTTCCAGTCGAGAATCGAATAGCGCTTTTGACCGCTTACGGTACGGACGAACATCAAGTCGATAAAGCCTTTGCAGAACCGTTTGAGAATGTCTTTGGATGCGTGTCTTTGGCTTTCGTCTAGGTCGCTTTTGTCGGGACTTTCGCCACTGTTTTTGCGACTTTCGTTTGACTCGACTGTCGTATTTATTTCATCGCTTGCGTTCAGGTTGAACTGTACTTCGGGCTTGTGGTCGCTTAGCGGGATATCGACGAGTGCGAATGTCTGCGGCGTTTTTACATTGGATTGTGGCGCGTTTTCAACAGAAGAACCCGCGATTTCGGGCAGTCTCGCATTCAGCGTGTTCCAGACGTAGTGCGTGGCAATTGTC
Source organism: uncultured Fibrobacter sp. (assembly GCA_946415675.1). GTDB lineage: Bacteria > Fibrobacterota > Fibrobacteria > Fibrobacterales > Fibrobacteraceae > Fibrobacter. Next base: position 7,826 of record CAMKTL010000022.1, on the reverse strand, counting down.
GTCCATGCGTCTTTATGATTCCAGATGGGGAGCGATTCGCGCTTGAATTCTTCTTCGATGACGTTCTTGGTCTGCGAATCGGCAAGGGCGTCATCGAGCGTTTTGAGCTCCATGCCGAACTGATGGAACTTTGTTCGTTCGAAAATGCGGTGGAGCGCGTTACCAGCATGTGAACCGCGCGGGAAACGATTTGCGGTCTCGTTGAGGTGGGTTTGGTAATCTAGCGAACTGTCCATGGCGATAGAACAATCGACTGCCGCTGTATCGATGTCGCGAATGAGAACTGTCGGCGTACGTGCTGTTGCAAAATCGCTGCCATCAGGGTTAAGCCTATCTCCATCATCTGAATCGACAAGAGAATCGGCCTTGCCAGAGAGGGAACTATAAGAATATTGCATGATGCTTGCATCGGCAAGTTTTTGCTGCAAACCGGCCATAGCGTTTTTTTGCTGGATGATTTTGTCCTTAATCTCGTCTGCGGTCATTGCGTTGCCGATTCCCGAGAGCGCGTTGAGCGGCTTTAGAATATCCGTGCGAACTTTCTTGCTCAATTGTTTTGGATTCCATTCATTGCTAGTCGGTAGCGTTGTCGTAAATGGACATTTAGAAATGACTAAATTACGGATGGAACTTTCGAGGAACTGGAATTCTTTTTTAACGCCTTTGGTACTTTTCCATTTCGCGTAGCGGGGCAAAATTAAAATGGATGAAGCTCGTGTAAAATCGACATAAAAAAGCCGCTTCCATTCTTCGAGTTCTTCACACTCGCGTGCGGATTTGGCGTAGTCACTGAATCCAAGCCGCAACCCGTCGTTTTTGTGATAGAAATATGGACCCGTTATGTGCGAATTTTTGCCTGCGAGTCCGGCAACAGAAATCACGACCGGAAATTCGAGACCTTTAGAGGCGTGTATCGTCATGACTTGAACGGCGTCATAATCCGTGCTTTTTTCGACAAGGTTGCCGTCTTCGTCATCGGCGCTTTCGTTGTAGCGGGCGAGGGCTTCCAAATGTCGAACAAGGTCTTCAATGGAACAGTTGTGATTGTAGAGGTATTCTATACAGTAATTGCCGATTTGACGGAGCTTTGCCAGGTTTTGCAATTTGGAAATTTCCATCAACCGTTCTTCGATTTGCGTATCGCTGTAAATGCGTTCGAGCATTTCGGCATAGCGGCGCTTTTGGGCGAGGTCACGCCAGGTATTCAGTTTTTGCCGTTCAGGATTGTTTGGGTCGTCAAACGATTCGCTTTCGACGTAGTGAATGTCTTGATGGGCTGTTCTGAAAAAGTTCGTGATAAGGGCTTCGCTTAAAAGCCGCCTATTCCAAGCAGAATAATCAGGTGCATCAATGGCCTTGAAAATGGCAATCCATTCGGCACATTCGCGGCTGCTGAAAAGGTTGCTGTCTTTGTAGCGGCTGAACGGAACACCAGCGGAACGCATGGCATCTTCGATGGATTCCATTTCGCTCCGGCTGCGGGCGAGTATGGCGAAATCCTTAAATGTGACATTCCTGTATTGCGTACAATCTTTTTTATCGAATACCTGTAAAACTGTTTTTTGGTTATCGACAAAGGAACTCCATTCTACGATTTTTTTGACAGCAGTTCGCGCAAAATCGACTTCGGATATATCTTCTTGGCTAATCCAAATTGGGGCGACTTCTTTGCCGTTGATTTTAGGTGGGGCCTTAACTAGCTTTGGATTTTGCGGGGGGAGAGAATTTTCGAAATCGATGAGGGAAGGGACGTTTTCGTTGGGGGTGAAAAAGTCCCCTTTGAAAAGTTCATTGCAACCTTCGATAAGCCCTGTAGTAGAACGGAAATTTGTCTGTAATGATACGCCGTTACTTATTTCGCGAATCGCTTTCTGATAGACATTTACATCGGCACTTTGGAAACTGTAAATGGATTGTTTTGGGTCTCCTACGACAAAAATTTTATCGAAGACGTTGCTGAAAATATCCCATTGCAACTGGTTGGTATCTTGAAATTCATCGATGATGGCGTAAGTGTATTGTGCGCGGAGCCTGTTCTTGAGCGAAGAGTCTTCACTGTTTTTACCAAGGACTGCCTGATGCACCGAGAGAATCATGTCGTTGAATGACTGGCACTTCATTTCGATTTTCTTTTTCTGCCAATCTTCAAAAATGATAGGCGCCTGCATCACTAAAAATTCGTTGAGCAGGATTTTGTTAATTGATCCTAGTAACTCCTTCAATGTCTTGAAAGCCATGAATGCGTCGTAAACATCAGAAGCCCAGTTGATTTGAATGTATTCGCTGTCTTTGAAGGATACTCCTGAAAAAAGGGCTTTGCCTTTTTCCCATTTTTTAAGGACGTTTAAAAAATCTTCGATTGTATTTTTCGATTTTTCTGCAAATTTCTCGTAGGGATTATCTTGGAGGATTGAATACGCTTTGTTAAATGCGGGAATGGCGAGAATGTCTTCGAATGTGTTTGCTCCTGCCAAAGCGAATTTGTCTGTTCTTTCCAAAAGCGTTCCGCAAATATCGATGGATTCGGACTTGTCGAGCGGAATAATCTCATGGTCGCTTTCCCGGCCCTTATATGAATTGGTGATGCTGACGAGCCCATCGATGACTTTATTTGCGATGGATTTTGCGGATTCGTTTTTGAGCAAGAATTGAAAATAAGAATCGTCACTCCACTTGTCGCGAATGTATTGCTCGATTAAATCCCTGACTTTTAAATCGTCTATCATCGACATGTCAAAAGGCCTGCCTGCATCGTAAGCGTATTCCTTTAGCGCCTTTTGGCAGAACGAGTGGATGGTGAATATGGCCGCGTTATCGACATCCTGATACGCTTTGGAAAACAGTGCCAGCGCAGTTTCGTCGAGTTCCTTTTCTGTGTCGTCGGTTTTGTCGATTTTTTTGCAGTCGAGGACTTCGCCGATTTTTTTGCGGATACGGTCTTTCAGTTCGCCCGCCGCTTTCTCGGTGTAGGTGACGATGAGAATCTTTTTGAGAGGCGTTCCGAGGCTAATGAGCTTTGCGACCATCAGTTGGATGGTGTAGGTCTTGCCGGTGCCTGCCGAGGCTTCAATGAAAAGGCTTCTGGATGGGGCAAAATTACGAAGACTAAAGTTTTCCATGGTTAAGCCTTCCTTTTCTTTGCGGCCTTGATTGTTTCGCTGGTCTTGGCTTTTGTTTGTTCGCTCATTGTCATTTGCATGAGTGATTTCATTTTTTCGGAAGCTTCTTTCCATTGATTTGCAAAATCGATTGCATCGAACCCGACATCTGTAATAGGGTCAAAAAGGGATTTCTTGTCGAAGTATTCCCAAGGCCCTTTCAGCAACTGTTCCTTGTATGAGCGGATATCCTTAATTTGTGTGGAGTCTAGGAGCGATGCTGGAACCGCTTTGGAAAAGGGACGGTTCGTTTCATCGCCAAATGCGGCGGTATAGATATCTTGCAGAAGCTCTTGGGCCTTGACGGGCGTCATGGATACGGTTGCCGTAGTTACTTCGCTGGAAATGTCGCCGTTGTAAATCGAGATTTGGATGGTTTGCGTTTTGTTGGCGCTTGCTCCATTAGCACGTGCTGCAATGACGGCAAGCGATTTGACGTAAGGCGATAGAAATTTTTCTCTGGATGGTGTTTTGGTCGAAGAGGACACGGCAACCATGTGGGTAATCTTTTCAAGATTATCGCTATCGCACCAATCGAGCGTTCCGGACAGAGTCCACTTTTCGCTGTTGTTGCGGCTGAATTGCATATCCTGAATTTTTGATTTGTAGCTCCATGAATCTTTGATTTGACTGATAAACGATTCACCCATTTGTGCTAAAATGGCGTTCTTGCTGCTTTCTACTTCGGCAAGGAACTTCTTTCCGAAAATGCCGTCGGGCATGTTGCCCTTGTACAGCGATTCTCTTTTGAATTTTTCCAGTTCCTCGTCTTCATGCGAGAGCTCTGCGGCAACCATCATCTTGAGTAGCGAACTTTTTTGCAGGGCGTCAAAATGGATGGGTTCAAACAGTTCCTTTTCGGGATCGTCCGTGTCGCTTTCGGCCAGCATTTGGCTTACGCGGAACATGAATGGATCTTTCAAGAAATTGCTCAGTGTATATAACGGGACGCGCTCCGGGCATTTTGTCGTGATGTTGATACTTACGTTTTTCGGCGCTACATTTTGTGGACTCACGTGGGCAAAGCCGTCTTGCATCATGTTGAGGAATGCGCGTTTGCTACGGAGACTCTTTTGCGTGTAGAGCTCGTCGAAATCGCGGGTCTCGTCCAAGGAAACCTTTCTTTCGGGCCATACCTCGGCTTGGCTGATGGCCTCATTTCCGCAATTGCTTTGGATGGAATTGACGAGAAATCTCCGGATGTCGTTTACGACCGAGGTCGGGTAAAGTTCTGCGTCTTTTCGGATGTCTTGATTCACGTAGCTGATGTGGAAACTTTCGCTAGTGCTCATGAGCTGGCAGAGGAAAGCGTAACGGCGTTTGGCTATGGGCGAATCGTCACCTGGCCACGGCGTACAGAACTTGCGAAGGTCAAGTGTATTGTGTTGCTTGGCTCCAGGGAAGTTCATGGAATCGCCACCGATGAAGAACAAGTGCTTTACCGGGATGATTCGGTTCGGGATAAAATTCATGAACGTGATGCCGTTGATGAATAGACTGCCGCAGCTGTATGCGGAAGACTGCGCTGCCGTGAGGAGCGTTTGCTTGATAACTTTCCACGAGATGCTCGTGAGGCCGGCATCCATTTGATTGCGGAGTCCTTCAATCGCCTGTGTCACGTTGTTGATGATGATGGATTCGCTTGCAAAATCTTCAAGGGGATTGGACATCGAAATCCATTCGTTGATGAAATCATTTAATTTGTCGATGTCCGCAACGCGGTGCCCGTTTCCGAATTCCATCCATTTTTCAAGGGTATCGATGCATTCTACGAACTTGCAAAGCGAATGCGTGTCGCTTGTTGCCATGTCGGAGTATGGCATGATGATGTCGTCCGATATTTGAAGCGGATTTTTCGTCATCTTGGCAAGGAGCAAACGCCTGACGCCGTCTAGCCAGTCTTCTTTTTTGTGCTTGCGGTCGCGATAGACGTTTGTCCCTTCAATCCAGCTCTCCCATTTGCTCACATCATCTTCGCTGATGTGGCGTGTCTGCTGCACGACGGGATTGCGAATAAGCGAGAAAAAGTCCGGGCGTGTGATGGTGCCTTGTTCGAGAATTGCGAACAGGTTTTCCAATGCGTTCTCGGTTTGCGAGCTTCTGGCGGGCGAATCGACGATGGCGAAAGGAATATGCAAAAATCCTTCCTTTGCATTATCGCCGGCGTATTTCTTTTTTTCGGGAGATTGGTCGAAAATCGTCTTGATGGCGGTGCGGTAATCATCCAGGTTTGGAGAGACGACGAGAATGTCGCTTACGCGCACACCGTTCTGCATCAACTTGCAGATGGACGTGTGTAACGCTTCGATTTCTCGAATCTTGGTGGGCGTAGCGGTAATATCTAGGCTGGAATCCTGTTGCTTGCTGTCGCTTGCAGTGTAGTCCGGCAGTATATTGCTGCGGTTTGCGATGGCATATTGGACTTTGTGCAAAAGCGTATCGTGCGGGAGTTCGCTGGCGTCGCTAATATTGTTGCTTGTCCTGAAATCAAAATCGTAGTTCACGGCTTGGCACCAGAGCTTGATGTTGTCGCGTCCGGACCGTCCCCAGTTGCAAAGCAGTGTGTTTTCGGCTAGTGCCTCTTCTGCCGTGTATTCCGCGATGTCGTCGATATCGTTTTCCGCATTGTCGTTTTTGATATTGACGGACATCTTTTCGCGGACCTTTTCGATGCTTCCGCTGTTGTCGTGCCACTGTCCGTCGCGCGATACCCAACTTCTGTGGATCGTCGCATTTTTGGCGTGGATTGTTGACGTGTCTTCCCAAAATTCCATGCACGGATTTTGGATGTAAGCGTGGACATCGTGCGTCTCGGCGTACTTTTGCAATATGACGCGGTAGAATTGCCCCATGCCGCCAAGCCCGAAAATAAAGAGCGGCGTGTTGCCGATGCGTTCTGTGTGGAAGTGGACGTTCCCGTCTTTATCGTGGCAGGCGAAATACAGGTACGGAATAGTCATGTATTCCGTGCGCTCGCCGTTCTTCCGCTTGGCCTCGTTTTCGAATACTTCGGACAATAGGGATTGCTTACCGTCATGGGCGTGGAAAATAGCGGAGTAGAGTTCGCGCTGCCAAATTTCTCGCTTTGAGATATCGTTGCTCGATTTGGCGAAAAATGTGTCGAGGTGGCCTTGTTTCCACTTGTCAAGAATACCCGGAGCCGGACTTCCGTTGGCGCTGCGAATAAATCCGTGCGGCCTGCTTGTTTCGTATTCCAAAAAAAGCGAAGCCATCTTGCCTGCAAAATCAAAAAGGTGCGTTTCGTCGAGATTGCCGTCAATGACTAGATAGCGCTGGACTTCTTCATCCATTTTCATGTAATTCGGAACACCGTCTGTTTCTTTGACGAGGTAGGCGAGAATCACGTTCCGGAGCATGTCCGCGTTCAGCTTTTTCTTGTGCAGGTCGTCGCCGATGAGGATTTCCATGAGAAAACGGTCAATCATCATGGAATTGAACCCGGCAAGAGACGCCTTTCTTTGAATCCATTTTAACCGGAACCACTGTTCTAGTTTCGGATCGGGGAAAAGGACGACCGGAGCTTCGAAGGGATTTTTCCAGGCTCTAGAAATCTCGTCAATCATCTCTTCGGCGAGGTTTTCGATGTTCAGCGCAAATTTCAAGTATAGCATGGTTATAATATATCTTTTGTTTCTGTCATTTTTTGGCATCCGTTGTCAAATTCGACAGAAAACCATTTTTCCTCGATGACCTCGTAGTCGGAACCGCCGTTGAATACGTTGGCGTTGCCATAGACTTCGTAGCCCTTGCGCATGGAAACCAAGCAGGCGAATTTTTCGGAGAGGATTTTGCAAACCTCGGTGACATCATCTTCGGGAATGTTCTTGCTGTCCTCCTGGCCGTTGTCGCTTTCATCGTAGAGACTTACACTTAGGCGGTCGCCGCATTTACGCAATGCAAAAGAATATTTCTTGTACGTAAATAGCGAATTGGATATTGCAGAAAACTCGGCGAGAGTTTCCCCATTGCAGAAAATAGAACCAATGACACTGTATTCGTAATCCATCAGTTGATAATATAGTTATTGAAAATCAGGTTATAAGTTTTAGAGGCTCGGTTTTGGGAATTCGGGTAGTCGAATGGAGACGGTTTATCTCTCGTCTTTTACATAATACGCTCTCTGTCATAAATAGACATTTACATTTTATATATTTAAAACGATAAATAATATAGCGAACCAATAATAGAGGCTTTTATATAATGAGATTTATCCATACCGCGGACTGGCACCTTGGCAATACGATGCACGATATTGACCGCACTCGCGAAACGGAGTTGTTTTTGGAGTGGCTGAAAACAGAAATTGCGGCTGCTGGTGCCGAGGCGCTTATTATTGCGGGCGATGTTTTTGATGTGGTGAACCCGTCGAATATTGCAAAGAAACAGTATTACCGTTTTTTGGCCTCGCTGCTCCAGACGAAATGTTCAAATGTTGTCGTCATTGGCGGGAACCACGATTCGGGTTCGCTTCTTGACGCTCCTGCCGAAATCCTTGAAGCGCTGAATATCAAGGTGGTGGGCTCTATCAATAACCGCTGTATAGACGACTTAGTTGTTGAATTGAAAAATAGCGATGGCCGGGCGATTGGCATTTGCTGTGCGGTACCGTTCATGCGGGATATGGAACTGGAACAGTTTTACAAGTCC
>CAMKTL010000021.1:0-62480 GCA_946415675.1 uncultured Fibrobacter sp. | reverse complement strand
GCCCCGAACAAAAGGAGCACCACGACCACAATCAGGATTATTTCTGGAATTCCAAGGGACATATTTTACCTGCCTTTTCCTAGAAATATAACATAATCCGCGACGGTGACGAGAATTTATCTACGGTGCCGTCGCGAACTAGGCTACAGTTCGATAATCCTGTATTTGCGGTTACCCATCTTCAGTTTTTCCATGGCGGGCAGCTGGTGCAGGCCCTCGCGGGTCTCGATGCGTTCCTTGAGGTCGTGAAGTTCCTTGGGCGGGAGCTTATAAACCATGTCAACGCTGGCCTGGTCCACCGCCACGATGTCTGTGGAGGCGAGAATGCCGATGTCACGGCACTTGGGTTCCGCTGCAGAAAGCCCCGCGCAGTCGCAATCTACAGACATGCGGCGTAGCACGTTGATAAAGCAGATGTGACCCTTGAAAAAGTCGCAGGTGGCCTTTGCGGAATCGGCCATGGTTTCCATGAACAGGGCTCCGCTGGTTTTCCAGCCTGCCGTGCCGCCCGCTTCCATCTTGGTGGGGCCGCCCTTCACGTATTCGTGAATCATCTTCTTGCCTAAGCGTCCGCCCGCGCACCCGATGGCGATGTTCTTCATGGAGCCGCCGAAACCGCCCATGGCGTGGCCCTTGAAGTGGGTCAGCACAATCATGGAATCGTAATTCTTGATGTGTGCGCCCATGGACATTTCCTTGAAAATGAGGCCGTCCTTTACGGGGAGCATCACTTCGCCGTCTTCGTCCATGATATCCACGTCGCAGAAGGTCCAGCCGTTCACCTTGAGGGTTTCGCGGTGCTGTTCGGTTGTATATCGGTCGCCTTCGTACCAGGTGTTGGTCTCCACAATCTTAGAATTGGGCACTTGTGCCTGGAATTCCTTGACCCATTCGCGGGGCAGAATATTGGGGCCGTTCTTTTCGCCGGTGTGGAGCTTGATGGCGACACGTCCGGTAATGCCCTCGTTGATTTTCTTGTACAACTTGATGAGGCCTGCTGCACTCAGGTCCTTGGTGAAATAGACGTTGGAAACGTCCTTTCCGGGTTCCTTCTGTTCCATGGATTTCCCTTTCGCGAAAGCGGGTGTGAACACGGCGGAAGCGAGTGCTGCTGCGCCTGCGGTTTTTAAAAAGTCTCTTCTATCCATAGTTTACCTTGAGCCTGTCATTCTGGAGAACCGAAGGTTCGATAGAATCCAGGCAGTTGCTTATTTAGTGGTTGGTGTGGATCTCGGCCTTGGCGAGGGTTTGGGCCTTGTACTTGCGTGCGATAATCATCACCGCCCATACGGACGTGATAAATGCCGACATGGCAACACCTACCGTGGACATTTCCCGCACCATCTCGGAAACACCTTCGGGGCTTGTGGCTGCGGTAAAGAAGGGATAACTCCACATGAGTTCTCCGTTCATGACATGGTCGATAATCAGGACGCCTGTTACGAGCCAGAGCATACGGGCAAGCAGGCGCAGGCTTTTATAGAAGGGCTGCGGAGCGCCAGAAACCGCGGCTGCAAGGTTCCTGGATTCACTTTTGGACTTGTCGGTCTGCTGCAACACGAGGGTTGCGATGGTGGTGACGACCGCTTCGGCCATGGGCACGACAAAACAGCACATAAAATCTCCTTTTGAAAATGTTCTATAAGAAATATAACACCTAGAGCTTACTCTAGGTGTTGAGTTCTTGTGAAAAAAGTTGAAAATTTTTATTTAGAGTTAACTCTAACTCTATCATTTGAGCGGAAATAATTATATTTTGTAAACATGAGTTACTCCATAGGCGAAATTGTCAAGAAAACCGGGCTTTCGGCCCATACCCTGCGCTACTATGAAAAAGAGGGCCTGCTTCCCTTTGTCAAGAAGAACGCCTCGGGCGTACGTGCCTACAGCGACGAAGATCTTCGCTGGCTTACCATGATTGAATGCCTCAAGGATTCGGGATTACAAATCAAGGAAATCCGCCAGTACATCGAGTGGTTCAACGAGGGCGATTCTACGCTTTCCCAAAGGCTGTCCCTTTTTGAAAACCGCCGCAAGATTCTTGAAAAGGAAATGGCCCGCCTTACGGTGGTCATGAACAAGATTCGCTACAAGGAACTCCTGTATCGGGAAGCCGTTCGAGTGGGCAACCTGGATATTGCCGCCAACGAAAGACGGCTCAAACATCTGAAGAAAAAACTGTTCGAGTCCCCGGACGATTTTGACAAGTAGAATTTTAATAAAGAAACTTTTTTTGTAACAAAGAAATTTATCATGAAAATCCGCCACTCTTTTTTGGGCAAATTTTCCAGTTTTTCCATGGAAAAACAACATAGAAAGCTATTTATCAAATGAAACATATAAACTGTATATATTCTAAAATAGTACAAAACTAAAGCAAGACTACCTTTTTTCATTTAAATTTAAGAGCTTTTCTATAAAAAAATTCTATATAGCACATCCTGAGGACCTTCACGTCCATCCTACCAACCACTAATCACTAACAACAAACACTGCTCTGGCCCCTATCGCTGCACTCCAGGGTGACTAGTCTCTCGTTTCGAAAAAAACAATATAAACATCAACGCTTCACTCGCCTTACGCATTTGTCCTACCGCCTACTAACCACTAATCACTAACCACTATTTACTATCTTTGTGCCATGCCGTTCTACTCCGACGAAATCATCCAAGAACTCAAGAACCAAGCGGATATCGCGTTGGTCATCCAGCAGTTCTTGCCGCTCAAAAAGAGCGGGAATAATCGATACGTCGGCGTGTGCCCTTTCCACGATGACCACTCCCCTTCCATGACGGTAAATTCCACGCTGGGCATTTACAAATGCTTTGCCTGCGGTGCCGGTGGAGATGTTTTCAAGTTCATCGAGAATCACGAGAAACTGGATTTCAAAGGCGCTGTAGAATGGGTCGCGAACTTTGTAGGTTACTCGCTCCCGAACCTCGGCAACAACGTCAATACTGAGGTTCTTGAAGAACGCACGATGGTCCGCAAGCTGAACGAACTTGCCTGCGCCTGGTTCGAGCAGCAACTGACGCTGAGTCCCAAGGCTCTTGAATATTTGAACAAGCGTCACGTTTCCGAAGCAACGCGAAAAGAGTTCCACATCGGGTATGCACCGACGGGTCGCGAAGGATTTATCGGATACGCCGCCCGCAACGGGTTTTCGCCGCGTGATTGCGTCAAGGCAGGGCTTGCCGTCGAAAAAGAAAACGGCGGTATCGCAGACAAGTTCCGCGACCGCTTGATGATAGCCATCCAGAACCTCTCCGGAGTCGTCGTCGCCTTTGGCGGTCGAGACTTGAGCGACCCCGCCACAAACGGGAACTTCAAACCGGCAAAGTACATGAACAGCCCGGAAACCGCGCTCTACAGCAAGCGCGATATTCTCTTCGGGCTGAACCACAGCCGAAACGCAATCATGAAGGAGAATGCGGTCATTATCGTCGAAGGATATTTTGACCTCATCAGCCTTTACCAAAGCGGTGTGCAAAACGTCGTGGCCGCTTCGGGAACAGCACTTACCGAGAATCACGCCAGCATTCTCGCCCGCTACGCAAAAACCGCTTACCTTGTTTTTGACGGAGATGCCGCCGGACAAAACGCCACGCGCCGCAGTCTCGAAATCGTGCTGCCCAAAGGCCTTTCGCCAAAAGTTTTTGCACTCTCGCGACCGGACGGCACAAAGATTGACCCGGACAACTTCGTGAACGAGCAAGGCCCGGACGCCTTCAGAAAAGCGCTCCGCACCGCCGAAGACTGGCTCAGCTATCTCGGGCGCACGATGCCGAACAACAGCCCCGAAGACCGCGCCGCATTCATCACGCAGGCGAAAACGCTCATCAAGAGCATCGAGAATCCAGAGCTCCGCAACCAGTATTTAAAGCTCGTTTCCGAGCGTTACAGCACAACGCGCTCGCTCGCAGGCATCAAAGTTGCGCACCCGAAACGCGAAAAAGCGCCCACCACCGAACAGCCCGCAGCACCGCAAGTGAGCGTTCCGTGGGAACTCTTGTCACCGATTGAAGTGCGTTTTGCAAATTTGCTTTACCGCAACCCCACACTTCTCGACCGCGCCGCAGAATATTTCGACATGGACTTTGCCGCCAGCGGAATCATGATTTTCGATTCTCCGCTCATCGATGAATTTATCCAGTCCATTCTCGCGCAATACGCCGAAACGGGCGCATTCTCGCCGAGAACCTTGTACGAATCGCTTTCACCGCAGTTGCAGCTTTTCTTGGAACAGCTCCCCGACGAGACGTGGAAAACGCCGAACGAGATTTTGGAATTTTACGACACGGTAGCCGTGCTCACGCTCAATCTGTGCGACCGCTATAAAAAGCTCATTCCGCTCGACAGCGATGCGGGCATGCGTCTCCGCATGCAGTTGAACAAGTTCACGCAGGGCATCCAGACGATTTCCAAAAAACGCAAGCTTTCCGCCATTACGCCGGATGTTTTCGCCGAGCAGATTATCCAGAGCAAAACACCGCTCATCGAGCTTTACACAGAAATTAACGAGCTTGCGATGAACGGCCCGCAAGCCGTGCAGTTTAATAACGCGCAGCCGGCGCAGTCCGCAATTTCGCAGCAGGTCCCCGCGCCAACCCCGGTGCAACCAAATTCGCCGCAGTTTGCAATTCCGCAAGCAGAAATGCCCCCGGAGATGGAAGCCCCGCCTCCATTCGATGGCGACGAGCAGTACGCATCAAGCGAACCACCCGAAGAAGCACCGTACGATCCGAACGAAGAACCTTACGTTCCCGATGACGAGCCCTACGTCCCCGACGATGACTTCGGAGCCATGGACGATTTCAGCTAAGCCCACAAGATTTTAAAATTAAAGAGGAAATATGTTATCCATCAAGAACCTTAAAGCAAGTATCGAAGACGGCACCCAAATCCTGAAAGGGATTAATCTCGAGGTCAAGCCGGGAGAAGTCCACGCCATCATGGGCCCGAACGGCTCCGGCAAAAGCACGCTCTCCAAAGTGATTGCAGGCCACCCCGCTTACCATGTCGATGGCGGTTCTGTGGAACTGGACGGCAAGAACTTGCTCGAAATGGAAATCAACGAACGCGCCAACTCCGGCCTCTTTATCAGCACGCAGTACCCGACCGAAATTCCGGGCGTGAACAACGTGGAATTCTTGAAGATGGCGCTCAATAGCAAGCGCGCCTTCCTCGGCCAGCCCGAAATGAGCGACGAAGACTTCAAGAAGCTCTGCGAAGAAAAGATGGACTTGCTCGAAATGGACGACCGCTATCGTGAACGCGGCGTGAACGACGGCATGAGCGGTGGTGAAAAGAAGCGCAACGAAATCCTCCAGATGGCCATTCTCGATCCGATGGTGAGCTTCCTCGACGAAACGGACTCCGGCCTCGACATTGACGCCCTCCGCATCGTGGCAAACGGCATCAATCACATCATGTCGCCCGAAAAGGCAGTGATTCTCGTGACGCACTACCAGCGCTTGCTCGACTACATCAAGCCCACTTACGTTCACGTGCTCCGTCACGGCAAAATCATCTTGAGCGGTGGCCCGGAACTTGCCCTCAAGCTCGAAGACCAAGGCTACGACTGGATTGAGGAGAAATAATGGACGCACTCACCCGTATTCGACAACTGGGAATGCCCCGCCGTAACAACGAACTGTGGACATTCTTCCCCGTAGCAAAAATTCCAACGCAGGAATTTCCGGACGCATGCGCCTGCGAAGATGATTTTTCTAAAGAGAATGACTTTGCGGCACTGCTCCCGCTCGCCAAGAACGCACGCACCATGAAGCGGACGATTCCCGACGGCGCCGCCGAAATGGCGATGCTCAAGTGCAACAACGACTTTGGCCACACCGTCTTAGACATCGGCAAAGGCGCCAAGGTAAGCCTCGAAATTCTCGACAACAAGGTCGCCCACGACATTGCCGCCGAACGCTTCGACCTGAACATCGCCGAAGACGCCGACGTGGAAATTTTCTTTGCCAACCCCGCCTGCGATTTGCCGCTCCGCTTTAGGCATTTCAACATTTCCCAGGCCGCAGGCTCCACCGTCCGATTCTCCAGCATCTGCCGCGACACCGCTATCGGGCGCATAAGCGTCGAATGCCACCTCAAGGGCGAAGGCGCCAACTTCGATTACCGCAGCCTCCACATTCTCGATGGCGAAGCCTCGCAACACAGCCGCCTCACGATTTACCACGAAGCACCACGCACGGTGAGCACCCAGCTCGCTCGCAACCTGCTTTTGGGTTCTGCACGCGTAAGCTACGACGGAAGCGTCATCGTCGGTTACGACTGCACAGGCGTCAACTCCAGCCAGCTCGTGAACACCATCCTCATGAGCGAAGATGCAAGCGTCTCCGTGAAGCCGGTCCTCAAGATTTATCACGACGACGTGGAATGCACCCACGGCAACACCGTTGGTGAACTCGATGCCGAACAAATGTTCTACCTCGTGAGCCGCGGCATCCCGAAAAAGACCGCCCAGGAAATGCTCATGCGCTCCTTTGCACAAGAGACGTTCCTCCCGCTCCCGGACAGCCCCGCAAAGAAGAGGTTGATGGCTGAATTAGAAAAGTAATGTTCTCCAGGCACTAGATTCCTCGCGTTGCTCGGGATGACGAATCTATGCTCGGGATGACGAATCTAAAAAGGCGGCTTCGGTCGCCTTCTTTTGTTTTAACACTCTTATAAAATGTAAATTTTCGTAACAAAATATTACGTTTTAAATAAAAAAGATATATTTATTCCCAACCTAAAAAACAGGAGTCCATATGCATGCTACAAAAATAGGTGCTGCTATTGCCTTTTTCTTGAGTTTTATTCTTACATCTTGCTGGCCAACTGATTCTGATTCAAATTCAAGCAAATGTAATTTTGCTGAAACAGACAGCGAATGGGTTTATCACACGTCTAGCCATTACGACGACGGGTCCTACGAAGCCGATGTCAAAGTCACGGTAACAGATACTGGAGCCGTAGAACATTACATTTCAATTAAACGTGGCATGTCAACTTATACAGGGTGCGATGACATCATGCTAAATGTGATGGGTACTGAAGAAAATCCCAGAACTACAACTAACGATAAGTTCACAAGTACAGCATACTGCAAAAACAGCGAATACCATTCAGAAACAGATTATTACTACAATTTCAAAGCCGAAGATAGCAAATACAAGTCCCGCAAGCAATTGTTCGATAGCCACATGGAATCCTGCAAGAATGCCGGTAAATATTACAGCGGTGGTCCAATCTAAGTAGCAGTCCAATTCGCAAGCATTAAACAAAAGAACCCGCCGGATCGCTCCGACGGGTTTTTAGCATTGCTGTGATTTTTTCTCATTTCCACTCGTTAACCCAAATCGTAGTCTCAGCTACGTGTTAACTCACGAGCAATGTTCCTTCTGACCCCAACACACCCAAACGATTATCTCGTCGCTTTCTCCTTCCTTGCCAATGGAGGCAACCATCGACTCCTTTAATGTACGTGATAAATCCGCAAATGTGAAAAAAAATTTTCAAATTTAAAGTCCAAATCGGAATAGTTTAAAATATTTTACAATCTTCTTACCCATCCAAGACAAACCATTTGCTTACAGCATTTCCAGGGCAAAAAAAAAGCCGCGTAAAGCGGGCTGTTTCAACGACTTAGATAAAATTTAAAAGAAACAAAAGCGCGCAGCCGCTAAAGGCCACGACAAAATTAACAACGAACTGCTCAAAGGAAGTTCGCTTCGGATCGTCTTCCGATACACGATTTTCGTCCCAATAACCCATTCTCTTCTCGTTATGTAGAAATCTATCTACATTTCATAATCTAATATATTTTTCCAAAAAGCAAATGTTTTTTTAAAATATCCTGCATGAGTCTGCAAGACAATTTGATTCATGTCACCCAAATATTTCGCACAAAGCAACTTATTTCTTACAAACTTGTTCCATTATCAAAAAACGGAACAAAACACCCTAATTTTTGCTTTCTTCAATTTTCTTGATGGGTTCGTCCATCATGCGTTCAGCAATAACTTCCGGCGTTTCTTCTGCCACGGCAGCGTTCGATTCTTCCGGCATCCACGGCTTGTCGAGACTCTTTTCCCAAGACACCGTCGGAGCTTGAACATCTTCGTGAGATGCATCAACAATCGGAAGGCCCAAAAGTTCACGGGCGCGGTTGAGGGCGGCGTCGATATTACCAAGAGCATTCTCTTCGCCAAGCTGCTTCAGCACACCGGCACGCGTGAGCGCCACCACTGGTTGGGCATGCACTCCGCTCAACAACAACTGCGTTCCCTCACGCTTGCTGCGGTTGAGCAAATCTTCAATCATCTGGATACCGGCGGCATCGATACTCGAAACGCTACGCATACGCAAAATCAAAATCTTCGGCTTTTCAGAGATACGGTTCATCGTTTCCTTGAATTTATCTACAGCGCCAAAGAATAGAGAACCGGCAAGTTCATAGACAACCACACCCTTCGGCACCTGACGAGAAAGTTCGTTGTGGGCGGCTTCTTCGTCGTCTTCCTTGAGAGCAGAAGTCACCGATTCCACTTCGGCCACATCACTCATGCGCTTGATGAAGAGCACGGCAGCAAGGAGCACGCCCACTTCGATAGCGACCGTGAGGTCGATAATCACAGTGAGGAAGAATGCGACAAGCATCACCGTCACGTCGCTCTTCGGAGCCTTGAACATCTTGATGACGCTACGGTAACCGCACATGTTGAAAGCGACCTGGAAAAGCACAGCGGCAAGGGCTGCCATCGGAATCATTTCGGCATACTTGCCGAGCACGAGCATAATGAGCAAGAGAACAACAGCGTGAACAAGGCCAGAAATCGGGCTCACGGCACCATTACGGATGTTCGTTGCCGTACGGGCGATAGCACCCGTTGCCGGGATACCGCCAAAAATCGGGCTCAAGATGTTTGCCACACCCTGGCCGAAAAGTTCCGTGTTGGAGCGGTGCTTGGTACTCGTCATACCGTCGGCTACCACTGCAGAAAGGAGCGATTCAATAGCACCGAGCATGGCAATCGTCAGTGCCGGCTGGAACACCTTTTGCATCATTTCGAGGCTGATGTTCGGGAGGTGCGGCACCGGGAAGCCGCTCGGGATGTGGTTCTTCATGCCAATCGTCACCACGCCGTGACCGTTCACCGGATCGTCCCAGCCAAGAACCTTCACCATCACCGTTGCCACAATAATAGCAATGAGGGAACCCGGAACCTTCGTGGTAATCTTCGGCCACAAAATGCAGACCGCGAGAGCGATAACACCCACAATCACGGAATAGACGTTCATGGAACCGAAAGAAGATGCGTAAAGCTTGATTTTGCCCACAGCATCAGCCGGGTCAGCGCCAGCAAACGTGAGGCCGAAGAAGTTCGGCACCTGGCCAAGTGCGATGATAATAGCGATACCCGCCGTAAAACCCACCGTCACCGGGTATGGGATGAACTTGATAATCGCACCGAACTTGGCAAGGCCGAAAATGACGAGGAAAATACCCGCCAAAAGCGTCGCCGATGCAAGGCCGTCGTAGCCGTACTGCGACACAATGCCATAAACGATAACGATGAAAGCGCCCGTGGGGCCGCCAATCTGGAAGCGGGAACCACCCAACAATGAAATGATGAAACCCGCGATAATGGCCGTGTAGAGGCCCTGTTCCGGACCCACGCCGGATGCAATCGCAAACGCAATCGCCAAAGGAAGAGCTAAAATGCCGACAATCAAGCCCGACATCAAATCGCTAGTAAAATCCTTGCGCGTATAGCCACGCTTGAAGCAACGAACGATTTCCGGGGTAATGGTCGAGACGACGCCTGTCAAATACTGCTTGACGGATTCTTTGGCGTGAATATCGGACATTTAGGGTCTCCATATATAAAATCGAGACCCAAATTTAGGAATTTACTTCAATTTCGTTAAGGGGAGTAAGATTTTTTTATAAAATATTTTTTACAGCAATCCCTTCTTTGCAGATTTCATCAAGTTCTTGACCTGCCTCTTGTCCATCGGGGCGACGTTCGTATCTTCGAAGCGCTTGGAGCGCGGGGCGCAGTCTTCGCAGAGGTGTTTCACCACCGTGCCAAAGCTTGCGGCACCATCGGACATGGACATTTCCTTGGAGCGATAAGAGCGCAACAGTGCTTCCTTGTGGCACTTGTCGCAGATTCCCATCTTGGGGGCGGCCGGTTCGCGAGGCGAAACCCGTTTTTTCCGATCCTTTTCGGAATCAATGGAGAAAGCACGGCTCATGGCCGCGTTTTTACTAGCAAAACGATTGTCAAAAAGACCCATATTTATATCTCCTTTAAATCTTTTACGAGTTTATTCTGCAAATACAAGGCCAAAAGCATGCAACAAAGCGACGTCGGTTCGCCATTTTCCATGAAAAGGCTCCGCCCGAACTTGCCGCGTTCCATCTGTTTTTCCTTGAATTCCTCGGCAAATTTTGCAAAATCGAGCAACACAATGCGATTTTTGTTCGCTGCACAGACTTCGCGAATTCCTGTATTTAAATACTCAACCTCATTTATGGCAATCGGGAACATATCCGAAGGTATCGTGAGCAAGAACAGGCGCGATTGCGTCTTGTTCACGAGTTCGTTCACCAGGAGCATCAGCAGATTGGCGACAGAAGCCCCGTCTGCCCCGCCACTGTTCAGTTCACGGAGGCCAAGGCCAACAATAATGCGGCCAGCATTTTTCCCGATAACATCCGAAGAAAGGCGTGTCCTGAGCTGCGAAAGCGATACTGCCACAGGCACATTTAAGGAAAACTGTATAGGACGGCTAGGTTCCCGGCAAAGTTCAGCTTCCACAAAACGGTTAGCCGCTTCGCCTTTGGGCCCAAATAATTCATCGCCTATAACTAATACTCTGTTTTCCACATAAACAATCTATACTCTTGAATCCGATTTGACCACCGAGATTTCCCAAAAATCTTCTTTTTTTTCGCGAGAAAGCACTTTATGTCCATCGGCAATGAGTGAACCGGGCACATTTTCGATAGGAGAGCCCTCATCCAGGAGTATTTTTAGCGTCCGACCGGCCGGGTAGCCCGACATGACGATTCTCGAACGGGCGGCATTGAGAGGGCATTTCACCCCGCGAAGGTCCAGAACAGAGGGAATTTCGCCCTGGAGAGCGGGCGGTAATGGCAAAACTTTTGCCTTTTCGCAAAAATCGGCGATTTCGTCCATGTATCTTTCGGGACTTTCGGCCCATTCCCCCACCGGAAACTCGGGGAGCGAACAACAGACTATCTTCGAAAGAGCCTCCTCGGGAGTGAGGAGCGCCGATGTCCCGCGGCGGATCCACTCGACGCAAGCATACATGAGCAATTTACGTAAAGAATCTGTAAAACCGGCAGTTTCCCGGTTTGCATCCATCCAGCGGGCGATTGGGGATGTTAAATTTTTATTGCGTTTTTCTGTATTTTTTAGCATAAAACGCCATTGTAAAAAAGTCTAATCATATCTATGTAAAAATATGCTTTCCAAAGCGAAAAGTGGCCTAAAATTCCTATAAAATGTAGCAAAGTTCACATTGCGTTTCTATATTTGGCGCCAAACACTTCAGTAAGTGCAAAAGGTATATAGTAGAATGAGTACAATACTCTTATACACAATGTTCGTCGTCTATGTGATTGCAGGCGTGGGATTGGTGATTTATGGATTTAGCTGCTATTATAGCATCTACCTATTTCTCAAGAATAGCCGCCACACTCGACTCTCTGACCGCAAAACCATTCTGAAATTCTACCGCGAACATTCCATGGCGGACCTCCCGCAGGTCACGACCCAGCTTCCGGTATTTAACGAAGCCAACTGCGTCGAACGACTTCTAGAAGCAGTCTGCGCTATAGACTACCCCAAGGACAAGCACGAAATTCAAGTTCTGGACGATTCTACCGACGAATGTTACGAAGTCACCAAGAAGAAAGTTGCAGAACTTGCCGCCCGCGGCTACGATATCAAGCTCATCCACCGCACGAACCGCAAGGACTTCAAGGCAGGCGCCCTCAAGGAAGGCATGGAAGTCGCCAAGGGTGAATTCCTCGCCATCTTCGATGCGGACTTCGTTCCAGAGAAAGACTTCCTCCTCAAGACGGTTCCCTACCTCGTCATGGACCCGCAGATCGGGCTCGTACAGGGTCGCTGGGGCCACTTGAACCGCACTGAATCCGGTCTTACGCTTGCACAATCTATCGGTATCGACGGTCACTTTGTTGTAGAACAATCCGCACGCAGCTGGGGTAAGTTGTTCATGAACTTCAACGGCACTGCAGGCATCTGGCGCAAGGCCGCCATCTATGGCGGTGGCGGCTGGGAAGGCGATACGCTCACCGAAGACATGGACCTTTCGTACCGGTCCCAGCTTGCCGGTTGGAAGATGAAGTTCGTGTTCGACGTGATTGTTCCGGCCGAACTCCCCAACGACATCAACGCATTCAAGGCACAGCAGTTCCGCTGGGCAAAGGGTTCCATCCAGACGGCCATCAAGATTTTGCCGAAGGTGTTGCGTTCCAAGGTTCCGTTCCGCGTGAAGCTCGGAGCCATTCTCCACACAACACACTACTCGATTCACCCTTGCATGTTGTTTACCGCACTTTGCGCTTGGCCGCTCCTCGCTTTCTTTGAACCGGTCGCCCATCTCCC
Source organism: uncultured Fibrobacter sp. (assembly GCA_946415675.1). GTDB lineage: Bacteria > Fibrobacterota > Fibrobacteria > Fibrobacterales > Fibrobacteraceae > Fibrobacter. The sequence goes on along the minus strand of CAMKTL010000021.1, from coordinate 49,809 downwards.
CGCTTGGGCCTACACCATCGGATTCATCTTTATCTTCCTTGCGGCAATTGCTCCTTCCGTTCTTTACTTTGTCGCCCAACGTTGCTCCGGCTATACCGGTTGGAAGGTTCGCCTGCTTTCGCTCCCCATTTTGATGGCGCTTGGCGTAGGCATCGCGGTGAGCAATTCCCGTGCCGTGTTCGCCGCAGTGCTTGGCACCAAGGGTAGCTTCGTCCGCACCCCGAAGAGCGGCGACTCCAAGAAAAAAGCCATTAGCCATTACGCACAGAAGTTCCCGTGGATGGCACTCCTCGAACTTATCGTCGGTGTCTATTGCATCTTCGGTTTGCTAGAATACATCAACGCCAGTAAATGGATTATCGGACCGTTCCTCGCACTTTACGCTATCGGTTTCCTTTCAGTGAGCGTGCTGTCCTTTATGCACTACATCAGCAACTTGATTGAAATCCACAAGGCCATCAAGCGCTCCGAAAACGTGGAAGAACAGGCAACAAACTAGTGACGCCGGTCACAGGCAGTTAGCCACCGAGTTTCAAGACGCCCCGCATTGCGGGGCTTTTTGTTTGTTTAGTTATTGGTCATTGGTTATTGGTCATTAGGTGTTAGTTAATAGGGTTCAGAATCGTTCGCGAACATTCATCCGGGAATCACAAAAAGCGCCTTCACATGGAACGTCGTCGCAAGGCGGCAGTCCCCGCACAAAGCGGGTGCGGCAGCGGAGTTCATCGACCTTTTCACCAACGAACTGCCCATAGCGGAGCGATGTTTCCAAAGCACCTCGATGAATCATCGCATAGACGTTCAGCGACACAGCAGTAAGGATGGCGGCGACAGTCATCGCGACAAGCATTTCTAAAAGAGAAAAACCATTTATCCGTGATCGCATTTTCATCCGCACCTCACTTGCACCGCACCAAGCGTTTAAACCTAAAGCCATCCCGCTCCACAACCGCCCACGCAAGATAGTTGTTGCCGGGAACACGAGTCAAGCGAACGCTCACTGCATCCAACATCACGCGGGAGTCCGCACACAAAGGGCGCTCCGTAATCAGCGATTCCATCGACGATACTACACCGTAAAAACGTTCCAGGCGGTAGCGTTCGTCCGCGATTTCGCGATTGAAAAAGTTCCAGCCACCAAGCAAAGCGGTAGTTCCGATGAGGAAAACGGCAAGGGCCACGCAGACTTCGGGTAAAGTAAAACCCTCGGAATGACGAGAAAGAGTCATAAACGCCTCCGGGCAAAGACTACAGGCCGAGAGTCCATGCAAAATGGCAAAAGCGCTTTCGAAGAGTCTAGAAGAGCCGTCGAAGAATCGCGTTCAAAAGCACCTGAAGGCGCAATCGCAAGCCCTTCAAAAACTGATTTACCATACAGCGCAAAACGGTTTCCGCGATAACCGACCGCAACAGCGATGCTTGGGAAATTCAGCTTCGCGCGATCCGAGATTTCAATATTCTGTTTCGACAAAAGAACGCCCGCAAGCGAAACTTCGCCCGAAACAAAAACGCCAACAAGTCCAAAGATTTCAACAAAGTTGGCGGTCACATCACCCTGTACCGTCACCGTTCCGGTCGCATAAATCCTAAGTGAATCAAAGTGGACATGCCCGCGAATTTTGACATCGCCCTCGACATTTGCCATAAACGAACGGACCAAAGGCCGCTTGAGATTACGGCCCGAAACATTATTCCCGCCGAGATCTAGCGTTAAATCGCCAGCGCTCACGTTCAACGCTATAGGCGCCCCCTGCCCCATCATCGAAGAGTCCAAACTGAAAAAGCGCCGGTTCCCCGAAAGATGCTTCAAGAAATCCGCCTGTAAAATTCGTTCACGCAAGTTCTGTTCCAATGCAACCGCACAACGCATCCATTCCGATGTCGAGAAGCGTCCGAACTCGCCCCCTAAAAGGAACTGGAACCTGTTTTGACCATCCGTGCGCAGCACCGTTTGCCACAACGTCCATGGTCCAAGAATGCCAGTCTCGACAGAAGGGACTTCCGCAAAATACCCCTCCGGGAAGCCGTTCAGTTTTGATAAAACCGCTGATTCGGCCAAATACATTTTCTGTGTTTCTTGCGCGGCAAGTGTAACCGTCCGACGGAGCGGTCCAGGCAAACGAAGCATCAACGTTACAAGAATTGACAGCACCAAAAGAAGCCCGAGCACAAGCGGGAGAACGTTACCTCGCCCCGACTTCATAACGCACCTCCTTACTGCCACAGCGAAACACCACATCATTCCGGCCAATCTTTTTGATACGATAAGAATCCAGCAAGTCATCCGGTGTCATTATTTTCTTTTCGCTAGATGACGTTTCAACAAGAACAGCACGGTCACCCGCAATTCCAAGCAACTTAAAACTCGGCAAATCGCAGGGATTTCCACGCTCAGCAAACCCAGCTCGCATCCCTTTCCATCTTGCAGGCACCAAATCGCGATGCCCCTTCGCCCACGCCAACAAATCGAGAACTTCCGATGGAGGCTTTTCCAATTCAACGGGAGCAACATCGTGCGTGATTTCGTTCTTTGGGTTTGTGCAGATATTCAAAAGCGGATACACCGGCCCAAAGACAATCATCACAGAAGCAACAAAGGCAATGGCACACGCCAAACGACTTTTTCCGCAAGTTTTTATCGATTCACGTTCGTCTAAATTCAAATGACGCCAGAACGGATCGCGCGCTCCCATGTAAAACAAACTATCCGCTTCTGCCATTTGATTACAGCATACCAGCACTTCGTTAAAAGATTCCACATTCGCAAACAGCTCATCCTCTTTCAAGAAAGCCTTGAATCGTTCCACACGATTCCTGCACGAATCATCAAACGGAACTCCATAACCGCGTTCTTCCGACCAATGGCACAAGCGACCATTTACAAAAACGAGTATAAATAAAATATTATCCCACAGAGCGGTACACAACAAATTTCCATCATTACAGGATAAAGTTTCAACGTTTTCCCCGCTATTTTTCACATACTCAATGCCTGCGAAATCTGCATGCTCGCCTCGCAAGATTTTATCTGCAATCGCATACAGGGCAATTTGTTTGGGCAGGCAACGATCGATTTTTTTGCGATAAGACAACAAAGGTTCATTCGCAACAGCCACAAAATACCGATGTTTACGCCCGTCCGATGCATTGAACGAAACCGCAGGCCAAAAGGACACATGGTTCGCAGACGGTTCCAAGGCAAAATCCTCATCAAACCGTTTTTGCAATTCCACCGACGAAAGATTCCCGTCGAATGCGGTTGTTACTTCCCACGTAAACATCCGCGCTGAAACTGCGGCTACATTTTTTTTCAAAAAGATCATATTTCCCCTTATGCAATGTATCTGTGAATAAAACTGTGCAAGTTGATCCCGGCACAAGGCCGGGAAGACATCAAAGATTTACCTTTCCACCGTCGGCGTGATGAATATTGCAAGTTCGCTCTCTTCTTCCTCTTCGGACGTGTAGCTGAACAAACGTCCAAGCACAGGAATGCTCCCGAAAAACGGCACCGCCGACCGCACCTCCGTTTTGTTCTTGCGGATGAGCCCGCCCAGGCAAAGCGTCTCGCCATCCCGCAACACGACTGTCGTATTCATATTGCGGGAACTGATATCCCGCGGTCCATCGCCAGAGCTCCTGCCAGCCGTCTTGATTTCGGGCGCAACCGCAAGCGTAATCAATCCGTCCTGCGTCATTGTCGGCGTGAGTTCGAGCGAAATGCCATCGTTGAACGAGCGGTAATCCGTAATCGGGTAGCCATCCGACGAGACTTGACTAATAAGGTAATAGACCGTATTCGTCACGTTCAGTTCCGCCTTGTTGCCATTAAGTGTTGTCACCCGCGGTCGAGCAAGTACCCGCGCCTCGTTGTTCTCTTCCATCGACGAAAGTTCCAGCTCAAAGCGGTCCGGCAAAATTCCAATTTTTCCAAACGCACCGGACTTCGAAATATCCTTCCCTAAAAAATCAAAGAATCCCCGCGCCTGGATATCGCGCTCCCCCACGTTCCTCGCCGCCCCGCTCCGCACGCCAATCGCAAAACCGCGTCCCTTTCTAAATTCCACAATCACGCAAGCAAGCGTCACCTGCATTTGCGGCACGTCAATCATCTTCAGTAGTTCTGTAGCACGCCCAATTGCATGCGGCGAGCCCCCGAGCACAAGAGCATTCTGCTCCCGATATTCCGAAACATTGAGTTCCGTATTCTTAATAAACTTCGAAAGCTGAGCCGAAGCCTTTTCTGGGGAAACATGCTTTAACGAATAAATTCGCAAATCGGCAAGCGCCTTTGACGCCCCCTCTTCAGAAACCACGAGCGACATCGAATCCAACCAATACGTGAACGCACTTCCCCGAAAAAGTGACGCTAAAAGTTCCGGCAACGAAACATCCTTGAACGACATTTGCACCGTTTCGTCCACGTTTCCATACACCGCCAAGTTGAGCCCAGCCTCTTCCGCAATCGCCTTGAGCACCATCTTAAGTGGAACCGACTGAAAATCTACCGAATAAAGGTTGCCAGCTCGCTCCACCGTAATTTCCGGACTTTCATGCGAGCTATCCGACGCCCCACGAGCAGCACCCTTCCGAGAGACTCGCAAGCACCCTCGCTCACCACGCACCTTAAACCCGTTCGATTCCATCAACACGCGAAACGCAATTTCTGGAACCATATGCCTCAAATTTCCGGCAACCGCTCCCTCGACATCATAATCAACAAGCGCATTCACGCCTGTATTCAAACTGAACGCCTTTACAAAATCGCGAACATCCATATCCTTGACCGAAACGACAACACCCGAATCCGCAAGGGCGATATAGGCGTTTCCCTGCACATGCGCACGACGGATATGGAACACGCGTCCTTCCTCGACTACCGCAAGCCCGTTCGCCGCACACAGCGCCGAAAGTCCCTCGAAGAGACTCACTCCCTCCAAGTGAAACGTCACTTTTACATCGCCCACGTTATCCGCCAAAATCGGAGTGCCATAAGCTAGCGAAAGCGTCCGCGCCACCTCTGCAATCGGGACATCGACAAAATCAAGCGTCACCGAGTCCCGAGACGCCACAAATGATTGCAACGGCGACGCCGAACGCGCATCCGCGCCAGACAACAACAATGTTAAAAGGGAAATTCCCAAGATCCTAAGAAGCATAACGCCCCCCTAAAATGCGCATGCCCGCATTTTCAACGCCCAAGCACATTCAAGTGCGGCAATTGCGGCCCCTGCCCGGGATGGTATTTAAAGGATCTAGAGAACGATATAATAAGTTATAGGGGTAAGATACAAAAGTCTCACGACGAAAGCAAGTGACAAGTGACTAGTTACTAGATACTAGTTTATCGCATCCGGAGATTTTTATCCTTAAATCTTTCTAGTAACTAGAAACTCAAAACTATTAACTCAAAAATAAGTAACTCAGAACCCCTGACTCCGAATTAATGAAAAAATCGGAACTTTCATCCCCAGCGAGGCGAAAAACCTCGTTTTTTTATGGGCTTTGTGAGCTTTGTTTCAGGGATTTCATTCAAAACATGCAAAATTCGTTCAAATTCGGCACATTTCAAAAAATTGGCACGATTCTTGCTGTAAGTTCGGTGAAAAACGAAGAATTTAAACCCTAAACCACTAAGGAAAAATCATGAAATCCAAATTCATTGCCATCTTAACCCTCTCCACTCTCGCCTTTTTTGCCACGGCATCGGCCAAGAGTGATGTTTCCACCGACGTGAAGACCGACATCTCCACGGCAATCAAGACTGAAGTCAAGACCGAAGTTGCGAAAGACAACGCAGACAAGAGCGACTTCAAGAAAATGCGCGAAGATAGCAAAGAAACTCGTAAGGGACTCTTGGACAAAATCAAACTCGACAAGGACGATCTCAAGGTAGTACCGCCGAAGCCGCCTGTAGCCGACATCATCCCGCCGGCCCCGAAGACCGAAGAAGAACTTAAGGCTGAACGTGAAGCCCACAAGGCCGAAATGGAAGCTAAGAAGGCCGAACACGAAGCCAAGAAGGCTGAAGAAGAAGCCAAGCGCGCAGAACGCGAAGAAGCCTTGAAGGCCGAACGTGAAGCCAAGAAGGCCGAAATGGAAGCTAAGAGAGCCGAAGAAGAAGCCAAGCGCGCCGAACGCGAAGAAGCTCGCAAGGCCGAACGCGAAGCCAAGAAAGCTGAAATGGAAGCCAAGAAGGCCGAAATGGATGCCAAACGTGCAGAACGCGAAGAAGCCTTGAAGGCCGAACGCGAAGCCCACAAGGCCGAAATGGAAGCTAAGAAGGCCGAGATGGAAGCCAAGAAAGCAGAAATGGATGCCAAGCGCGCCGAACGCGAAGAAGCCTTGAAGGCCGAACGCGAAGCCCACAAGGCTGAAATCGAAGCCAAGAAGGCCGAAATCGAAGCTAAGAAAGCTGAAATGGACGCCCAGCGTGCAGAACGCGAAGAAGCCTTGAAGGCCGAACGCGAAGCCCGCAAGGCTGAAATCGAAGCTAAGAAGGCCGAGATGGAAGCCAAGAAAGCAGAACTTGACGCCCAGCGTGCAGAACGCGAAGAAGCCTTGAAGGCCGAACGCGAAGCCCGCAAGGCTGAAATCGAAGCTAAGAAAGCTGAAAAAGAAACAGTCAAAGAAGAAAAGACCGCTGTAAAAGCTGAATAAGCCCTCCAAGCTTACTCACAGGGCGGCGGCAAAAACGTCGCCCTTCTTTTTCGAGTCTTTTCAAGGTTAACGCTATGAAAAACACAAGCGCACTCATCGCATTACTGACCGGCTCGGCATTCGTGACGGTTCCGTGCGCACAGCCGGAATCCGATATCGCAATACCCGCAGAAAAGACAGAAATCACGCAGGGCGCACCGGACCTTGGACAGAAAGAAAAAGAGGACTGGCAACGCTTACGCGAAGAGCGCAAACGCGCAAGGCTACAAATTCTTTCAGACATCAAAGCGAGCGCCCAGGCAGAAATCAAGGACGTTCAGCAAGAAATCGTCCAGCAGAAAACAAATCTCAAAAATCAAAATGAAATCAAGGGTATAGCCAGAGAGAACTTGATAAACAAAGAAAAGGCACCACACGATAAAGGCATTGGCGATTGGGAAAAGCACAAACCCGAATTTCCGCAAGTCGAAATTCCCCGGCCAATCGTACATGACCCCATGCCTTTCCCCAAAGGGCCGAAAATTTAGCAGTCTCCATAGAACAGGTACTTAACTTACCGACCATGCATAAAGCGGCGCCACAGCGCCGCTTTTCGCATATAAATTCAATCACCATGTCGGAGGCGGGGCGTACAAGTAAGCCCCGCCGCTGCAAATGAGCGTGCAGCCATCAAATTCGGCGGGTACGCCTTCGTTATCACAAGCAGTACCGATAGCCGGGCTTGCCTGGCAGCGTACGGATTCTGGCACGCAATCTTCTTTTTCGCCGCATTCGTAATACCTGAAACGTTCAATCCACTTGCCATTGACGCAGATGTAGTTGCCGCCTCGGTTTGTCAGCTTTTTCCCATTTTCATAGACGACCAAGTCTCTGCTGGAATCCGTGTCACATGGTTCATCCAGCCATTTGCCATTGCAGTATTCCGTGAGGTTATACTTCATGCAAAGATCATATTCGCTAAAACCGCACTCAGGCGTCAACGCGTCGCAATCGACAACAACCGCAGTCCAGAAATTATTTTGGCAAACAAAGTCACGTCCTGTAACGCAGTCCCTTACTTCTTTATTCTCAGGAGCATCGCATGCACCACAGCCAACAGTTCCGAATTCACACTTGACGTCAGTGATATGTTCGCAGGTTTCGTCACCCATGCCCATTTTCCGCCACTTGCCACCTTCGCACTTGTAGTGCCCTTCAAATTTCCCCTCTTTGAAGCAGGCATCGCAATACTCCAACTCACCACGGGCGCAACGCTGATTGCCCGTTGTTTTCTTCTCTACCCACTTTTCTCCGTCGCAAGCGTAAACGACGCTATTTTCGCAATCGGCGATTTCCCGGATGCCATCAGGTTGACAGAGGCGGTAACCGCAGCCACCCATTCCCGGCTTGCATTCGTCCGGTTTGATATTCAAGCAAGAAACACTTTGCCAACGGTTATTTTGGCATTGATAGTTGCCTTTGGTTAAGCAATCGACAGCCGAACTTCCATTTTGATTGACACATGCAGAGCCCGCTCCTTCGAAATCAGTAATATGCTTGCATGTTTCATAAGGGCTTTCTAGAGGTGCCCAAAGACGATTAGTGCAAATGTACGTCATCCCGGTTTCGCAATCGCGTGCCGCGTTGTCATACGTTGAATCGCATTGATTGCAAGGAACATTCGTTAAATTGCAGCCTACCACAGGATCGCACGGCGGGCACATATTTTTGAAGTCGCGGCACTTTTCATCGAGCTTCGGTTGCCAAAGATCATTTTCGCAAACGTAAATGACTCCTGTTTCGCAGTCTCTTGTCGGCTGATCGGAATTCGAATCGCAATGATTGCACGGAAGATTGGATTGTGGACAATTCCTTCCGTTGCATTTAGGGCACATGGAACCGAAGTCGCGGCATTTTTCTGCAACACTTGCACTGGAAAGATTCGAAAAGCTCCATTCTCCATCTTTGCAAACAAGCGGCTTGCCCGTACCGCAATCGATAGCGGACTTGTCTTTCGTAGAGTCGCATGGATTGCACGGGCACTTATACCCCTCCATACAAGGTGCACAAACTTTTCCGCTGACTTCAACGCACGTTTCTTTTTCTGTACAGCAAACGGGATCATGGAGCATAAGTCCGTTACAAGAGGTCGTCCAGCGTCCATTAGGGCAAAACTGCTTAGGAGTTAGCCATTCCCCATTTTCACAATGAAGTTCTACACCCGAACTACAATCATAACTTTTAAATTCTTTATTCGAATCACAAGGATGGCAACTGCATTTTTCACCCGGAGGGCACGGTTCGCACACAATATCAGTCACATGCTTGCATGTTTCAATTTTACCAGAACTGGAAATTGCAACAGAGGATGAACTCTGTGTTACAAACGTTTCGTCGCTCGACAATGCGACATCGCAGCTGGAACCGGGTTCACGTTTTGCAAATGAACTCGAAGAAGCCTGTTGATTACGTTGTTCAACAGCTGAAGAATTCGAGCCACTGAAATCGGGAGCATTGACACTATCATTATTGCAAGCGACGAATCCTAACGCGGCGGCCACAACGAGGGCTACGCCGATATGTCTAATCGGTTTCATGATGTTTCTCCTTAATTTTTAAATCTATTTTATACTGACTTGCGTTTTTTCACGCACCCATTCGTCCTCAGTTTTTATTTTCGGACAGCTGCCTGACAACGTATTTTCTACCGGAATATGCACAACCTCCGGGCGACTATCGAGTTCGCCGCAGTAGTAGAATAGCGAGCGAACCATGCTGCCGGAGGGCACCGCCTTGCAGTTTTCCGCCTGAATATCGAGCACTTTAATCGTATCCTTGGCAATTTCAGCAAGAACAAATCCCGCCGATTTTCCATCTTCATATACGTTGAACATATAAAGTCCGCAATTTGCATCCAAGGACCCCTTCATTATCGCATCAACAATTTCTGAGTACTCTTCGGCGGCCGTCGGGAAATAATCGTACAACGCATGAATATTCCGTTTTACGAACTTATGCGGCCAGGGACCGTCAAACTCGGTCGCAGAGGCTGACGGGGGGAGCGGTTCGCTCGGATTAACATCTTTATTGTAATCGACTTTCATCGACAGCAGGCCTTTGTCAAGCACATCGGATTTAAGATTAAACTGGACCAGATAACTATCCAACGAACCGGGCTTCGGCTCGCGCTCATATATAGGCGGTGTGAGCGTTTCCCCCTTATCAGAACTGCTGACCCCTTCGAAAGGCTCTCGAATCTCGGAAGAACTAGACAACTTCACAGAACTACTAGACGCAATACGCGAACTGCTGGACGGAATTGGCTTTTGGCCATCTTGTCCCAAAGAACTCGACAACATCATCGAAGAACTCGATACCTCGTCAGAACTGGACGAGATATGTTCTGCCAATTCGTTCCCTTCTTCGGAAGTTCCAGCAAATGTCCCGGAATCACCGCAACCAACGGCGAACAAGGCAGCACAAAGACAAAGTATAGCGGACAAAGTCAAAGGCATAGTCTTTTTTTTCTTAAACTTGTTCATCGTTGCCCTCCTTGATGTTCTTGGTAAGCGGGAAAAGCTGTAAATTCAATCGATAAACCTGTTCAATATTTTTTTCTTCGGCCGCAATATCGATAATCTGTCGGCGGCATTCGTCCAACACACCTTCAATTTTGCGATAAGACTCACGTGAGAGTCCCATAGTCACACCACTAAAATTACGTATTTCCTTAGGGAGTTCCAAGGCGGGAGTCGCCAGTTTGGACATTTCACGGTGCATTCCACGCAAAGCAAGCCTTGTCGCATCCGTGGTTCCTTTCACCGACGTTTCGGACTGCACGAAATTTCCGTCCACTTTTTTCAGGAGCCCTGCCTTCGTCAAAAAGTCCAAGGAATCACGGACCTCTAACGCAGAAACCTCCGGATAGCACATCTTCGCCATTTCGCCAGGAGTCGCCCCCGGCATGATCGGCGCGAGTTCCCTAAGCACGGGATTACGCCACGTATCATAATACTGGAAAAATTCGCCTTCCAACGTACGCACTTTGTACGTCTTAGCAATGGCAATCATTTTTTTGTAGGCTTCAGTTTTCTTTTCTTCAGTTTCGGCCTGGCCGAACTGGACCATCGCCCTGAAGTAATCCATCTCGAATCCCGAAAGCCCCATCGCGGCACCAGTGCGTTCCACACCGATACGGCTCAGTTTGCTTTTTCCGTCGCATACGACTTTCATATACGAAGGCGAAGAGAAGCCTGCATTCTTGGAAAACTCACGCCAAGAAAACGCAGAGCGCAGTTTGCGGTCTTCGTAAAAGTCGCGCATGTACTTGCGAAAATCGGAATATTCGACAATCGGTCTCATACCCCAAAATATACAAGCATTTTTTCAAAAAGTCAAGTGATTTATGCTACAAATTTAAAGTTTTTATCAAAATTTAGCCATTTTTTATAATTACAGACACAAAAATTTTGCATATACTACACTCTGTTGCATATACAAAAAAAGCACCCCCGTCTTCGAAGATGCTCAAAATTCAGTCTGGCCAAAACTACTTGCGCGCTTTCTTGAATTTTTCGCGAATCAATTGTAAGTCATGCTGGTAGGGATTCCTTACAAAGTCATCGAACGCCCACGATGTCGGGTGAAACACGCCCTTCGCGTAGGTGAGCAACATATCGAGCCATACGCCCTTCCCAGCATAAAGTTTGAACGGACCACGCTTATAGCTCGGGAGCACCACTTTGTCCATGTCCATATAGCCGATATCGATGTTCACATGGCGTAGTTCCGGGGTCTCCGCAGACGCCGTCGTCAGTTCTAAAGCATTGCTGCGTTCCTTTTCTTCGGCAATTGTCTCCGGCGGAATTTCTTTCTCGAAAGAGACTACACCGCGATACAAATCATCACCCATTTCAGGCTTATAGTAATCGGTCTTGTCGAACGCAAAGAGTCGCCCCTTGTGGCGAAGCGACCCCCACGTTCTTTCAAGAAGTTCAATCACTTCCGGATTCCATTCAGAACCCTTTTGCAATACAAACGCAATCAGCTGCGCATTTTCAGAAAATTGAGAAGCTTTCATTTTTATGCGAAATAATTAATGCGGAATAATCGTTAGCGACGAATGGACCAGTTCCATCTGTTGTTTTGTAAAAGAGACGTCGAGATCATCTTCTACCGTCACAGGAAACATAATATTTTCCAAGTCTGGGCATGAATAAATTGCCGATTTTGCCAAATAATTGGGACGTTTCAAGTAATAAATATCTCCACGAACAACGTCTTGTTCTTCCGCCTGCCGATAAAGCCCACTTTCCAGCACATATTTACAGAACGGTGTATCCGTCAAGCCATCTTCCACATTGGACATATCGCCCACCGAGAACGTCGAACCGTCATCCAGCAACACAACCTGATTCAAATCACGCCTTGTTGCCGAAGTATGGCGTAGTCCAAAGAAATGTCCCGTTTCGTGAACCGCGGTCATAACAATGTTTTTCGATGACAGGTGTTCCATTTCGCCAGACGACTTCCTGACGTTTTCACCAATAACTACTGATCCCTCTTTGCCAGCCCCAAGGATTCCCGAGAACAAGCGAGAAAATCCCATGATGTCGTTTTCGCCGATGCTATGGACCAATACAATACTCAACGCGTTGCGAAGACCATCTTCGGGCCATCCCGTCAATTCACTTACAAAGAAATCTTCCGAATTGACGCCGGCCACCCATGGTTTATTCTGTGGATACCGATTTCCAAGCGTCGGATGTTCATGGGCGTAGCGCACGTGAATCGTATCTATCGTAATGCCGAAATATTTTTTCCGGAAAGACCGCAACATCTCGCTAGCCAATTCTTCGACGTTCTTGCCGTCAAGCGTTTTTTCTATAGCCCCGACAGCAATTAAATTAATCGTCAGAGAATCGGAGTAAGAACCTGTTCCGGTAAAACTTATGTTTTTCACTCGGCCCGGAAAATATTGTCCATCAATGCCAAGCGAAGTAAACCATATCGACATTTTATTTTCTTCGCAAACAAAAGAATAGACATAACGATTTCCAACAATCTTGGGCTGCAAAGAACGCACCTTTGTATATCCTACACGCCCCGATTCCCCATTGATGGGGAACGTGTGGAAGAGCTGCAGTTCTGGAGACGGCATAGTCGAATCGACATCGAACGAAAGCTGGTAAGATGCGTTGGGATGAACGACAAGCATAACTCCACGCGCCAAGTTGAACGCCACAGAATCATTTTTGGCCATGTCGTTCGGATAAATTTTATGGACTATTGGCCTACTCGCATCGGGAGGGAGAGTTGGATCGTTATCAACATCGACAAGCTCAGAGCACGCCGTCAAAAGGCAAACTCCCAAAATGCACAAAAAGCTATAAACCCACATCCATTTTTTACAAACTTTTTTCATAAGAAATCAGTCCAAACACTCCTCAAATGCGTGTATAAGAATAGAGACTCACTTAAAATACAAAAGAATTAAGAAAATGAAGAAAAATATTAAAGAAAAAATATTTAACGCCATAAAAGACCTAATCGCCCCGCTAGACGGAAAGCCAGCCCTTGTAAGCGCACTGGTACTTACAGCAACAATCGCCGCCCTAGACGAACGCTCATTCGCCTGTTTTCTGCTCGGAATGGTATTCTTGCTCACACATTTCTTCCGGCGGCACATTCAATGGGTGATTTTTATCACTATGGCAGCGGGGATTGTCGCGCATGAAGGATTTTTGGGGATTTGGCAACCTATGGATAGCCGAACTGTTAGCCAAACGGAGATTGTCAGCAATTCCGGCTGCGGGATAATCGAAACGCGGCTCCCCCGCCCCAAAGGAACGGCGTTTATCATCAATGTTTTGCGCGATGCCGAGAAGACCGCTAACGGAAATGCGCTAGGAAATGCGCGCAAGGCTCATTACAAGGTGCGACTGACCGAGAAGCGGAACCTGCCGGACCTCCCCCTGCCAGGTGATTCCATCTGCTTTGAAGCCTCGTGGTATCCGGTGATGCCGCCAAGCGTACCCGGCGCATTTGACACGCAAAACTGGCTAAATTCGCAGGGACTTGCCGCCTACGGCAAATTCAAACGCTGGACCGCTTACAGCGGCGATTGGACGTTCGAACGGAGCTTTTTTCACTTCAGGCAATTTTTGCAACGGCGATTTGCGAAGTTTCTCGACCCCGCAGAGACGGGACTTTTGATGGGATTATTGGCGGGCGACCGCTCGGGCATTCCAGAAGTGCTGCGGAGCGATTTCCAGCGGTCAGGACTCGTGCACGTGCTTGCGATCAGCGGCTTTCACGTGGTTTTGCTCGCCGGAATGCTCATGATTTTCTTGAAAGCGACCGGACTTCCCCATAAAATCGTTATCATCATCGCCGTGACGCTCCTTGCGATTTACGTTCCCGTTACAGGCGGCTCGCCAGCCGTTCGCCGTGCCGTCATGATGTTCGCCATTCCGCAAATCGGCACTTTGTTCGGAAAACCTGCCAATACGCTCAACAGCTTGGGAGTCGCGCTGCTACTCATCATCTTGCCGGAGCCAAGCGTCATCTGGAATCCGGGATTCCAGCTTTCGTTTGCCGCCACCGCAGGCATCATCATCGGAACACCGCACAACCCGACAAAACTATTGCCCGACAGTTTCAAGCAAAATAAGCTTTGGCAAAAGATTCAGGCGTTCGCTGTTGATCCGACTTATGTTACGCTTTGCGCAACGCTTGCCACGGCACCTTTTTTGATTCATCACTTCAAGACGCTTTCGCCGTTCGCCTGGTTCGGAAACATCATCATCGTGCCCGCGATTTCGCTTGGCATGCAAGCGGGGCTTTTCGCACAGCTTTCGCCACTTGACTTTATCTGTGGAACGTTCTGCGCTGCCGCGAGATTCTTTTTACGGCTCGCCTCGATTTTGACGCGAATACTCTCAGATTCTGCCGCCGCCTCGATGACCGTTGGGCCGTTCTCACCTGCGGTACTTCTCGTGCTAGGAATCTTGATTCTACTTTTGCCCGTTTGCTACAAAAATTACATTGCCCGCAAATATGCGTTTTTATGCATTTTAATCGCTGCCGCTTTGTTCGCATTTGAAAGCTACCATAAGGTATTGCACCCGTCATGGACGCTCACCACCATCGACGTCGGGCAAGGCGACAGCCATCTCGTCAAGACGCCATCAGGCAGACACTTCCTTATTGATGTTGGCGACAACCGCAAAGTCGATTCCGGTAAGGATATCGTCGTTCCGTTTTTGCACCACATTGGCGTAAGCGAACTCGACGCACTCATCATCACGCACCCCGACCAAGATCATTTTGGCGGAGCGATTTCGCTCATCAAGATGTTCCCCGTCAAGGAAATATGGACAAGCGAATGTTCCCTGAAAGAGCCCAAGCCCGATTGGCAAAAGTTCATCCATGAAGCCCGCAAACGGAACATTCCCATCCGTAACGTCCATCGCGGCATTCTCTGGAAAGAGAACTTCTTTGAAATCAAGACGCTCCACCCTATCGAAAACGTCTGCGTCGAAGCCAACGAAGGAAGCATCACCGTCCGGCTTAAAGGGCTAGGGCATTCCGCCATCCTCACCGGAGACCTCACCGTCGCAGGCGAAAAAGAAATCCTAAAGACCGACATTTATCTAAAAAGTGACGTGCTGAAACTCGGGCACCACGGTTCCAAGACATCCAGCAGCGCACCGTTCGTGACAGCAATCGACCCCACTTACGCCATTATTCCTAGCGGTCGCAAAAACCGTTTCCGTCACCCGCACAAGCAAGTGCTGAACCGCCTCGACTCGCTAAACATCCCCTACATCAACACCGCCAAAAAAGGGACGATAACATTCACGTTCTCCCCAGATTCGGTTAGCTATACAACGATGTGGTGAATTGCGGCTTCGGCGTAGTTCCAAGTTACTAGATACTAGTTACTAGCAAAACGTCATCCTGATCGTTAGCTTGTCATGCCCGCGAAAGCGGGCACCACCTTTCCGTAATTATCCAGCCCAATAACTAAAAGGAGATTCCCGATCAAGTCGGGAATGACACTTCCAGCATTTCCAGCGCTACGTCGTGCAAGAGCCCGTTCGTCGCGATGCTCGTGAAGCCTTCGTAAATGGGCGCCGTCGGCTTGCCGTTTGCGTCGAAGAGTTCCGTCTTGCCATCGATGGTGCTGAACTTGCCGCCAGCTTCCTTCATCAAGAGCGGGAACGGAGCAATGTCCCACAGCGAAACGACCGGATCCACCATGATTTCGGCACGGCCTGCCGCTACGAGGTAATAGCCGTAGCAGTCGCCCCAACCACGATGCAGGCGAGCACTGCGACGAAGCTTCGTAAAGCCTTCGCCAAAGCCCTTGTCTTCCATCGTGTTGACCGTTCCCGAAAGCACAAGAGCATCGCTCAACTGCGAAACTTTCGAAGTGCGAACTTCGCGACCGTCCAAGAATGCACCGCCGCCATTCACTGCCCACACGGCACTCTTCATTGCAGGCAAGCGAATCACGCTCGCAATCGGAACGTTTTTACGCCACAGCCCGATCAGCGTTCCGAATAAAGGCACACCGTGAATAAACGATTTTGTTCCGTCAATCGGGTCAATCACCCACTGATACTCTGCATCTGGGCTTTCAATGCCGAATTCTTCGCCAATGACGCCGAAGCCGGGCGTTTCCTTTGCCCAGAATTTGCGGGCTAGTTCTTCCGTTCCCTTGTCTGCAATCGTCACGGGAGTCTTGTCAGCCTTCCATTCGATGCCAACATCGTTCTGGTAATACTTGAGAATATTCTCTTCGGCAAGTTCCGCCGTCTTGAGAGCAATCTTCAAAAGTTCCAGATTCTCGGGAGCGACACCGACCTTTGCAATTTCGCGATTTTCCATAGCAAACTCCTAGCCGACCCACTTCTTGACAAGCGAAACAAGCAATTCGTTTTCTTCGGGTTTGCCCATCGTGATGCGGATGTATTCCGGCATGCCAAAGCTCGTGAGGCCACGGACAATCATGCCGTTCTGTTCCAAGAAAGCGACCAAGTCGCGGGCCTTGGGACCGACATTTACGCAAATAAAATTCGCCTGCGTCGGGAGAACCTTGAAACCGAGCGCACCAAGTTCACGGTTCAAGTATTCAAAACCCACAGCGTTGTTCTTGCGAGTCGCTTCAACGTGTGCGGTATCGGCAAGAGCAGCCACAGCAGCCACCTGAGCAGCCTGGTTCACGTCAAACGGCGGCTTGATTTTCCACATCGCACGGACGACTTCAACACTTGCCAAAGCATAACCCACGCGGAGCCCGGCCAAGCCATAAATCTTACTGAAGGTGCGGTTGAGGAACAAGTTCGGGTATTCCGAAAGCAGTGGGGCCATCTTCGGATAATCGGCGGCCGTTGCAAATTCAGCGTAAGCTTCGTCCAAGAACACAAGAACGTTGGACGGCACCTTCGCAAGGAAGCTGCGGATTTCCGCTTCGGTGTAATAGTGACCGGTCGGGTTGTTCGGGTTGCAAATGAAAGCCACACGAGTCTTATCGTTAACAGCAGCCGCAAGCTTATCTAGCGAAGTCTTTTCTTCGCCTTCGCCCACGCCAATAAAATCAGCGCCGTTCGAAAGCGTCGTAAATTTATAGACGGAGAACGTCGGCGTAATGCCCACGCAGTTGTCGCCTTGACGGATAAATGCCTTGCCCACCATGTCGATAATTTCATCGGAACCGTTGCCAATCACAATCTGGTTCGTCTGCACGCCATACATCTTTGCAATGGCATCAATTAGCTTCGGGGCATCGCCGCGCGGGTACAAGTGCAACGAATTTGCAATCTCGTGGAACGCTTCCACCGCCTTCGGGGAAGCACCCAACGGGTTTTCGTTAGACGCAAGCTTTACAACATTCTTAAGACCATAACGTTCACGAATCTCGTCGATGGACTTGCCAGGAACGTAATCGGAAAGTTTTGAAAGTTCTGGACGCGGTTCGACCACAAATACCTCCATTTTACGCATGTAAATTTAGCTTTTACCAGATGATTTATCTAACTTTGATAATCATGAAACGCATTCTTTGCCTACTATTCGCCGTTTTGGTTACAAATTCTTTTGCTCTGGACCACCTATGGGACATGCGCTACACTTTCGGTCCCGAAAGCCGTCCATCCCCCCAAATCGGTGTCGGTCTTGGGATTCGTTCCGCATTCAATTCAGATGTTCTGTTTCCGCTCAACTTTACGACGCGACTGAACAAGCAATTTGACGTCGGTGCAAAACTCGATGTCAATACCTACAACAAATTAGATAACATACACACAGCCTTAGACATTGGTGGTCGCTACCGTTACAAGCCTAGCTCCTTTATCGCATTGGACGGTTATCTGGACTTGAGCGACGTCAATGCAAGTGCCATCGTTTTTACTATCGGAACACAAAATTTCATTTCTAAATGTTTCGCAAACTACTATGAACTCCGTGCAGGGTTCCTTGATGGAGCAACTGGCGAAGACGGATACGTAAAATTTTCGGCATCCATGATTCCGACCATTGTTTTCGGACAAGTTTTTCGACTGTTCATTGAAGTCACGTCCTCCACTAGCGTCGGAAATTTCCGCGATGACTTCATGGTAGATATCATCCCCAAAATCGAACTGACGTTCGGCGGCACTCACATTCGCATTGACTTTGATGTCGGCGTCATGCAAGAAAAGAACAATGACGTAAAGACGATAGGTCTCTACGTCATGACAGCTCTTTAATTAGACGAGAGAACGTTCGCAAAGCTCGCTTTAGACGAAAGACGAGAGAAAAAAGCAATCGTAATTTCGTAGTCTAACTAACAATCTTTCGTCTCTCGTCTGTAGCACCAAAGGTGCGTTCTTTCGTCTATTACTTCACCACAAACATTCCGTTCTGGTAATCCACCACGGCGGGCTTTGCGGCACTTACAGTGCCCGAGAGTATCGCGTGGCTCAACGGACGTTCAATGTTGCGTTCGATGTACCGCTGAATCGGACGTGCACCGAATTCCGGCTGGTAAGCGCCTTCCGCAATCGCATCAAGCGCCGCATCCGAAAGCGTAAGCACCAAGTCCTGACGGGCAGCGCGGTTCGCCAAATCCGCAAATTTGAGTTTCACGATTTCGCGAATCTGCTTTTTCGAGAGGCTCTGGAACACAAGCACTTCGTCCAAGCGGTTCAAGAATTCAGGGCGGAAGAAAGCGTGCAAGTCAGCTTCGACATCCGCAAGCGCAACCTGCGGCGGTTCGCCGTTCTTGGCGCTAGCCGCACTCAAGCGGAACTTCTCGGCACCCAGATTCGAGGTCATCAAAATCAAGGTGTTCTTGAAGTTCACCGTACGGCCCTTGCCGTCCGTCAAACGACCGTCATCGAGCACCTGCAACAGCGTATTGAACACGTCCGGGTGCGCCTTCTCGATTTCATCGAGCAGAATCACGCAGTACGGATGCGTACGCACAGCTTCGGTCAGCTGGCCGCCTTCTTCGTAGCCCACGTAGCCCGGAGGAGCACCAATCAAACGGCTTACGCTATGCTTTTCCATATATTCGCTCATGTCGATACGGACAAGCGCGTTTTCGCTATCGAAAAGTTCCACAGCCAAAGCCTTCGCCAGTTCCGTCTTACCCACGCCCGTCGGGCCCAAGAAGAGGAAACTGCCAATCGGCGCGTTCTCGCGACTAAGGCCGCTACGGTTACGCAGAATAGCTTCGGACACGGCTTCGACAGCTTCGTCCTGGCCAATGACGCGGGCATGCAGACGTTCGTCCAAGTGCAACAACTTTGCCTTTTCGCCTTCGCAAAGTTTTGTCACCGGAATGCCCGTCCAACGGCTTACCACAAGGGCAATCGTCTCTTCCGTGACTTCTTCGCTCAAACCACCTTCTTCGGCACTCTTGCGGAGCGCTTCGGTCTTTTGAGCCAATTCCTTCTCAATGTTCACAATCTTGTTGTACTTGAGTTCGGCAGCGCGGTTCAAGTCATAACGGGCTTCGGCCTGTTCCATCTCGTCCTTTGCCGCCTTCAAGGATTTCTTCAAGTCCTGTACTTCGGCAAATGCGGCACGGCGATCCTGCCAGCGTTCCTGCATCTGCTTGACCGCCGCATCGGTCACGGCCAAATCTTCACGAAGTTCTTTCAAGCGCTTTACGCTATTTGCATCCGTTTCCTTCGACAACGCCTGCTCCTCGATTTTCATCTGGAGTTCCTTACGCTGCAAAGTATCCAGCGCTTCCGGTACCGTGTCCATCTGCGTCTTCACAAGGCTTGCGGCCTCGTCGATCAAATCAATCGCCTTATCCGGTAAGAAACGGTCACTGATGTAACGGCTCGAAAGTTTCACAGCCGCCACAAGCGCGTTATCATGCAGACGCACGCCGTGGTGCGCATCAAAGCCATCCTTAATGCCACGCAAAATCGAAATCGCTTCGTCTTCGCTCGGCTCGTTCACCTGCACCGGCTGGAATCGACGTTCCAAAGCGGAATCCTTTTCGATGTACTTGCGGTATTCCTGAGTTGTAGTCGCGCCAATGCAATGGAGTTCGCCACGAGCAAGCTTCGGTTTCAACATATTGCCCAAATCCATCGAGCCTTCGGTCTTGCCCGCCCCCACAATGTTGTGGAGTTCGTCGATGAACATAAGCGTGTTGCCATCTTCTTCAATCGCATCTATAACGGCTTTGAGCCTTTCTTCAAAGTCGCCACGGTATTTTGCGCCCGCCATCAACGCGGACAAATCAAGCGCAAAAACCTTCTTGCCCTTCAACGCATCCGGCACATCGCCACGGTAAATACGTTCGGCAAGGCCTTCAACAATAGCCGTCTTACCCACGCCCGGTTCACCGACCAAGCACGGATTATTCTTTGTCTTACGGCTCAAAATCAAAATCACACGGCGGATTTCTTCTTCACGGCCAATCACCGGCGAGAGCTTTCCGTCCGCTGCCATTTCCACAAGTTCACGACCATAAAGCTTTAACGGAGACTGTTCTTCGGCATTCGCGGCACCCGCAAACGGATCCGAAAGCCAAGTTTCCACCACTTCGGTCGAACCAAGCGCATCTTCAAAGACCTTCGAAAGTCCACGGTCGCCCGAGAACTTCATCAAAGCCACAAGCAAATCGCCCGGCGTCACCATACGGCTCACCTGACGCGCCGCCTGCACTGCCGCACGCAAAATACGGTTTAAGTCGCTATCCGGTTCCACATCCGGATTCACACCTTCCATACGCGGAATTTTCTGCACAAACGGCTCCAGCTTGCCGCGGAGTTCGTTCGTCTTGACGCCCTTGGACTTATAAAGCTTTTTCAAGGTCGCATCAGGGCCTTCGACAAGGCCAACGGCCAAATGAGCCGCACCCAGATACGAATGGGAGCAACGGTCACGCAAGCTCTGCGCTTTCGCCAAGACCTTTTCAGCATCGTTAGTAAAATCGGACATATAACACCTTCTTTTTTTATCGCCCTACTCTTGCAAATAGCGTGCCAAAAGCAACAAAAGCCCCTAAAGTTCCTTTTTTTAACGAAAAAAGCCAATTATACCAGCAAAAGATTTCAAAAAAAGCCATTATTTGTTTCAAAACTAAAGGTTTCCAGCATTTTTTTGAAACAGAGTCCACTCCCTCCCCCACAGTCTATACAAATTCACTAAAAATCACCATTTTTACTCAAATTTCGCCAATTTACGGTAAAAAGAACACGTTGTAGGCGTTGTAAACCTTTACATCGGAAAAGTACCAAAAAGTTCTACTTATATTCCAATTTAAACTATTTTATGAATACAAAACCAAACATCCCATACACCAAAACAACGGCACCTCTTCTGAGATGCCGTTGTTTCTTTTTTTTTGAACTTTCTTGTTTTATTCGAAATAGTTTGGTACTTTACTCGAAGTTTTAAGTACAAAGCTTATGACAACCCATAATCCAAAAAAGCCCTCTTTGCGAGGGCTTTTCCTTATATAGCATCTTCGTCGTTCTGAGTGTAACGAAAAACCCAGTCAAGTCTTGTTCTACAAACCAGATATAACTGGATCCTTCACGCTTCGCGTTCAGGATGACGAAACAGTATTACCGCCCTCCGACTAGAATTTGATCGACTTTAATAGACGGTTGTCCAACAGTGACAGGCACGTGTCCCGAAGAGGCTCCGCAAACGCCTGCGGCCTGTTCAAAGTCTGTACCCACCATGCTGATACGCGGCATGATTTCGTGGCCTTTGCCGATAAGTGTCGCCCCACGGACCGGTTCGCAAATCTTGCCGTTACGGATAACATAGCCTTCATCCACAGCAAAGTTGAATTCGCCTGTCGCTGGATTCACGGAACCGCCTGCCATGCGGGCTGCATAAAGTCCATTATCGACGCTAGCTATCATGGAATCCAACGTATCCTTACCTGGAGCGATAAACGTATTGCGCATGCGGCTTACAGGCGCATACTTGTAGCTTTCGCGGCGGGCACTTCCCGTGCGGGCAATTCCCACTTCGGCTGCCCCCACGCGGTCGCTCATGTATGTCTTCAAGATTCCATTTTCGATAAGCGTCGTACGCTGTGTAGGCGTTCCCTCGTCATCGTACTTGAGGCTACCCCACACGCCGTCCATCGTTCCGTCGTCAATTGCCGTAAGGCACGGCTGACCGATGGCTTCGCCAAGCCTTCCGCAGAACGGGCTTGCCTGCCGACGAACCGATTCGGTCTCCAGCGGATGTCCACAAGCTTCGTGGAAAATCACACCACCAAAACCATTGCCCATCACAACAGGCATCTGGCCACCGGCAATATAACCGGCATCGAGCATGCGAAGTACGCGTTCACCGCATTCCGTAGCCAGCGATTCCGGAGAATAGTTTGTCAAAATTTCATAGCCACCGAGGGCACCAGGCGCCTCATGCGTCGTCAAGCGTTCTGTGCCATCCGTCGCCGTCACGTTCACGTTCACGCGCAAACGGCCACGGGTCATTTCCAAATGCAGACCTTCGCTATTCAAAAGCGAAATTGAAGTGCAACTGTCCGTCACACTGGCGCCCACTTGCGCAATCTTCGGAGAAAGCGCACGAGCCGCCTTGTCCGCACGGAACAAGAAGTCCTGCTTTATCGCCTGGCCAAGCACACGCGGATCCTTATAGGCAGCCGCATTAAAATCACAGACGCGCTTTTCGGGAGCAAATTCAAACGGTTTCGTTGCAGAGCCCGCGCCACCAGCAGCAGCGGCAATGCGCCCAAACGCGAGCGTCTTCACCAACTTTACCAACGCCTCTTCACTGTCGTCGCTCGTAAAGCCGTACAAAACCTCTGTTCCGTACAAAAGACGAACGCCAATACCGTACTCGGTACCCGCGGTCGCCGTCTCGATCTGACGGTCCTTCAAGCCGAGGCTTGAACTGCGGGTCTCTTCTTCAAAAATTTCGACAAAGTCAGCCCCGGCACTCTTGCCCGCCTCAAAAATCTTTACGGCAACTTCCGGATTCATATCACACCTCGCCGTTCATCTTCTTGCGCACAGGGATACCCGCAGCAAGCATTTCGCTCTTGATTCCCGGCACCGTGTAATCGCCAAAATGCACCATCGAAGCGACCAGAGCCGCATCGGCACTCGTCTTGCGGAACAAATCCACAATGTGCGCCGGAGTTCCGGCACCACCACTTGCAATCACAGGCACTTGAACAGCCTTTGCAATCATGTCGGTAATCATGAGTTCGTAACCGTTCTTCACACCATCCGTATCAATCGAGTTCAGACAAATTTCGCCCACACCAAGCTCTTCAGCACGCTTGGCCCACTGGAGCGCATCGATGCCCATCGCCTGACGGCCGCCGCGAATGAACACTTCGTATCCGCTCGGAATCTTGTCCGAAACGCCAACGAACTTCGCATCCATGCCAAGCACAATGCACTGGCGTCCAAACGCCTTCGCGCCTTCGGCAATGATTTCCGGATGGAGCACGGCCAAGCTGTTTACGCTCACCTTTTCTGCACCGGCAAGGAGAGCTTCGTGCATATCGTCCAAATTACGGATGCCACCACCCACCGCAAACGGGATAAACACACGCTTTGCAATTTGGCGGATCATTTCCATATCGCACGGACGATTCTCGGCACTCGCCGTGATATCGTAAAACACAAGTTCATCGACACCGTCGTCGCTGTAACGCGCCCCCATCTCTACCGGGTCGCCAATGTCGATATTTCCTTTAAACTTAACACCTTTCGTGACCTTGCGGTCACGAACATCCAAACAGACAATTAAACGTTTCGTGAGCATGTTACAGGTTCTTTTCGATGGCATTCTTGAGAGTAGCCTTCGGCACAGCACCGACGACATTGCCCACTTCGACTCCATTCCTAAACAATTTCATGTTCGGGATGTTCGTAATGCCAAAGCGACCACAGATATCCGAAACGCCTTCGTCATCGACATTGATTTTCGCAATAATAACGCGACCATCGAATTCCTGGGCGAGATCTTCGACCACTGGCCCCATCATCATACACGGACGGCACCACGTAGCCCAAAAATCAACAAGCACCAACTGACCACAAGAAATAACTTCATCAAACGTTTTTGCAGTAAGATTCAAAGCAGCCATAGCAATATCTCCTTATATACAGCATGGAATATAGAAATTTCAAGCGACTTCGCCGTTTTAGAACTGCAGCAAAGCAGCCTCAGTAACTTAAAGCGCAACCTTGCGCAGCTTCGCACAGTAAATGGGGCCGCATCCGTGAGCCTTGTCCGGCAAAATATGCACACCAAATTCAGTGCGGTCCGCACCCTCCGGCAAGGCTTCAATACGAACAAATTCCATCATTTTACGTTTTTTCAGAATCTTTGCGACCACAGCATCGTTTTCAAGAGGCGAAAGTGCACAAGTCCCGTAAATCAGTTCGCCACCCGGACGAAGCGCATCCACCGCCGACGCTAAAAGCGAGCCCTGTTCCACAGCCAAACGCTTCACGCGTTTCACCGACCAGACTTCGAGATGCGAAGGAGAATTGAGCACATGCCTATCCGATGAACACGGGGCATCGAGCAAAATGCGGTCATAGCATTCCTTCTTGTGCATCCCGAACTTGACGCCATCATAACCCGTCACCTTTATAATCGAACGCCACGATTCCGGCAGGGAATTTTCCAGAACATGCTGCAAACGGAGACGCCTATCCGGAGAACGGTCATTGCACTGGAGCGTACCCTCGCCCTTGAGCATCGACGCAATCACCAAAGACTTTCCACCCGGAGCGGCACACATGTCCAGCACATCCATTCCAGGCTCTACACCAAGCGCATTGGCAGCAAATACAGACGCCTCGTCCAAGAAATACGGCTCCAGGCCATCGCCAAAACGGAGCTCCGTAGCACAGCCATCGCCCTTCAGAGATTCCAGCAGCGCCGGCCACCTGTCTGCATAAACCTCTTCAAAATAGTCGAAAAATTCCATAGCTCAAATATAGACGAAAGATAAGAGACGAGAGACGAAAGAAATATCAAAAAGAACTTTTCTCAAACATTTTAAAGGCTTTTTATCACGCACGCAGTGCCACCATTTTTCTCTAGTCTTTCGTCTGTAGGCACTTAGTGCCGTTCTTTCGTCTAAAAAAAAACTCTCTGCTCAGGAGTAAGAGCAAAGAGTTTAGTTGAGCTACCAGGATTCGAACCTAGACAAACAGAGTCAGAATCTGTTGTGCTACCGTTACACCATAGCTCATCGGTGCGCACAATTTTAGAAAATAATTTTTATTCCTGCAAGGGGTCTTTCGAAAATTATTTCACACTCTGTAAAGTCGGCGGTTCGTAAGTCATCCATTGCTGTTTTAAAGTATCAGCCTTGGGCAACTGCACATGCGTAATCGTCACAATAGAGTCCAAATCCATTTTAGCATCTCTAAGCGTTTGGACAACCTTGGGGTCGCCAGAATAGAGAACAAGGTCTTGACTACCTGCCGGAAGATCTTTGATATTAAACTCGTGGCATGTCACGTCTCTCACGAAATGCGATGTTCCCTTGAGGCCCACAACAACGCTATTCAAACTATTCATTTCACAATTGTCGGTTTGATTCCGGTTCGACTGTTCACCGGACCTGGTCGAATCCGCGGTCTCAATGTCAACCACAAGTGCGACTTTGCTTATCAGAACCGAAGTTTTCACCAATTCCGTAGTATCTATTAAAAGCGTGTCCTTCAAGTTTTTGAGTTCCGAAGCGCGCACGTAACGGCTCAGCCCAGCCAAAGCGACTTCGCCCTGCTTGTTCAGCATGCGGTACTCCATACGGAGGCTATCATGCGGAATCAATTTCGGCACAGGCATGAACCAGCGTCCAGAAGAATCCGTCACCGTCTGTTCGACAAAGCCAACGGAATCGCCAACAACGAAGTCAAAGCCGTACAAATCGGTAATCATCTGCACCTGGACACCCACGCAAGGCTTATTATCCTTGCAGTTCACGGCACCAGACAAGTACGCCGGCTTCTTTTCTTTCTTCTTTTGCTCTTCCAATTTTATCAAGGAATCGACTTCCATCATCGGACTCCAGATAAACGGCCCCTTTGAAAGCGTATCGCCGGATTTCACCTTACCATTCATGTTCCATGTACGATAAATTAACGAATCCGCTACACCAGAATCAGTAAGTCGAGCCACAATCTGCGGATCGCCCGGGCAGAACCCGAACCACCATTCACCGGCGGGAATCAGCATCGAGAACGAATCCCCGGCAAACACGCTCTGGGAGAACGGAGTGCCCGGCATAAACACCTCGAAATGAGACCCGACCGCCACAGAAGGTTCGGTCACGTTCTCATAGTAGAGGATACTGCTGAACACAGCAGCCTTCTCCAGCTTGATGCTATCCATCACGCCGGAATTCCTTATAGCGCGTGGCTTGTACGAAATCTCATTATACTCGGCGTCGATTACCGCAAGCTGGAACGTATCCACCAACACGGAATCGAACGAGAACACACCCTGCGAGTCCGTCTTCGTCTCAATAAATTCCAGTTTTGAAAGAGTATCCCCAGCTTCCGGTTCACGCGCAATGCGGACCAAAGCGGATACAGCACGGGAACCATCGCTGCGAGTCACAACACCCATAGCAATCGTGTTACCCGTATCCGTAACAGTACCCGTCAGTTCGCCATTTTCGCTAGTGCAAGCGAACATACAGGCACACAGTGCTGAGAACAGCCCTAAATAAATCTTACCCAATCTCATCTACACCCTCCTTATCCGTTTCCGGAGGAAGAGCCACTTTTTCTTTGCTCAGCGGGAAGAATTGGATATTCAATTCGCAAACCATGGACTCGCCTTCGTCCGAGCGGACGATATCCACGATTTCCTTGCGGAAGAGATCAATCTTGCTAATGATGCGTTCCAAACCCTGCGCCGAGACGCTCATCGTCATACAAGATACATTTCTACGTTCCGTACTGTAGTGATCTAACGCATCCTTACCCAAATCTATCATCTGCTTTTGGAACTGATGAACGAAAAGCGGGGCGATTTCGCTGCCATTCGTAATTGCCTTGTTTACGGAATGGTAGAATCCATCTTCGCCGAGCTCTATAAGTCCCAAGTTGAGAAGAAGTTGGATAGTCTGCTTTGCTTGCGGGAGTGTAATTTTCGGATTTAAAAAGAGTGCGAGTTCCTGGATATTCTTGTCGTTGATTTTCAAGACAGCAAGAGCTTCACGGGCGACCACGTAGTACCACCTGCTGTAGTACTCCTGCTGGTTCTTGGTCAAGTTCTTGATGGTACGCGGCAAAAGCGCCGACATCTGGTCGAAAATCTGCTGCTTAGAAGCGGCCGTCGTCGCGTGAGTGAAATCCACCATCAATGCGAAGTAGCGGCCTTCCCTTTCGTTAAGTCCAAGGGCAGCAATAAACTTCGGAACCATCTGCGGGGTAAGCGACTTGCGACCCCGGATCAAGTCCAAATAAAGACCTGACGAAGAATATCCGGCTTTCTTAGCAAAAGACCGGTACGAAAAATACCTCTGCACGGACTTACGGTAGTCGTAGTAGTCCTGAAGGTACTTTCGATAATTGTAGTAGGCATATACGTTCATCAAGTGTAAATCTAATTTTTTTTGAATTTTTTGGGAACACTTATTTTTAAAAAATATACGCCAAATCGCCGCCATCCCTTGCAGGGAGTGTGAAAAAGAACACCTTGGGAACACTTTTTGTTTTCGAAGTGATACGTTTTCAAAAAAATTTGCTTAGTTTAAAGGAACACCCAATCCCATCCCTCGGACTCTCGGTTGTACTCCACCGAGAGTCCTTTTGTATATTCGCCTTCGGCTCATATACCAAACACTTCGGCTCGGTCATACCCAAGCAAGCTTGGGTGCGACTCTCGCCTTACGTGTTTGTGTATTTTGGTACTTCACCTTTTCTAGTATCTCTCGTCTTAAGTGTTTGCGCGTTATAAGTCCATGAGCATCATCGGCTTAGGCGTTTCGGCCTTTTATTCGCACATTCGCATCTCGTCATGCTGAGCGCAGCGATGCATCCAATTATTTTTAACCGACTGCCCACCGCCTACATCTTTCCGCCTACCGCCTACTAAAATCTTTTCTAAATTCACAACAACCAATAACTATCGACCAACGACCAACAACCATTTACTCATCCATGAAAATAAAAGATGCCGTCTTGGGAACAGTCAGCCGAATTCTACGATTCGCGGGAATCCTCCTTGTTATATATGTCAGCATGGTCTTTTACCTCGCATTGACAGAACGCCGCAACGCATTCCCCCGCGCCATCACGCACAACGAAGCCCGCGAAGCCATCACGGGCAAGGCAAAAAGCATAAACTGCACCCTTGACGACGGCGCAATCCTCGAAGGTTTCGTCACCGGAAACGAGAACAACGATGTTCTCCTCTACTACCCGGACGCCGACGAAGACGCCGCCCAGTTCCTAGCGGAGCTCGACAGCCTCCCCGGCTACGCCGCCGCCACATTCAACTACCGCGGAAGCGGCGAAAACAAAGGAACCCCCTCGCAAGAGACTTTCGAAACGGACGCACAGATGATTTACGAATGTGCGTCACAGATAAACGGGAACGCCCCACAAGTTGTCGCAGGACGAGGCACGGGCGCCATCTTGGCTTCAAAACAAGCAAACAAGGAGAACACAGTTATCCTGATCGACCCCGTTTTGAGTATCGCCGACGCCGTTTCCGATAAATACCGTATTCTTTATCCAAAGTTTCTTGTCCGAGCTGACGTAAAGATCAAAAAAAGCGACATTTTGACCACAAACAACATACTAATTTTATCGGACAGAGCCCGATTCAGTGATAGAAATCACATTGTAGGACAAACGCTCGGAATCGTAAATTTAATGAAACGTAACGCAGAGCCTTTGTCCGAAGCAATCCTAAACGTGATAAAACGCAAATAAAGAAAATTTTTCTTCATTTATTGCAACATTTTTAGATTTTATTGTTATTTTTACAGAAAAATGTTATCGGTTACGAAGAAGCTACTCATCCTTTGTACATGCTTTTTTGTAAAAAACCTTTGACATTTACAAAATAAAATCTTATTTTATCGTCAAACAACAAAACAAATAAGAGGTGTAAATGGAAAACGTAATCGTAAAAATGGATGTCCGCGGCTTCATCAGATTCCCGGAAGAAGCAGTCAAGGCTCTCAAGCTCGACAAGCTTGCCACCCAGACAAAGACTCCTGATGGCAGAACGGTCGATGTAGGTCCTTATGTTGACGTCGAAGTCGATCCGGTCGGCAAGCGCATCGCTATCACTCCGATCAAGACCCCGAAGTCCACATCTTTCCGCTTCATCAACGGAATCATCGGCTCCAAGTCCAAGTTCCTTTACTTCAAGGGTGCATTCAACGCCATCGGTCTCGAAGTTGCTACTGGCGCATACACTCTCGTCAAAGAAGGCAACAAGTTTGTCTTTACGGCCAAAGGAGCCAAGAAGAAAGGTGACTGGAAGATTCTCGCTTGCCGTAACGCTGTTGGCAACAAGACCATGCTCTCCATCGATACCCGTGGTACCATCATTTTTGACCACAACACCAAGAATGCTCTGAATACCAAGGAAAACAAGACCATGGTTGCCGAATACGATACCGCCAAGAAGACCTTCAAGCTGACCTTCAGCAAGAACAAAGGCTTCATCAACGTTCGTACCATTGCAAGCCATGCCAATGCTTCGTTCATGGGCACGCTTTCCTCTCACGGCATCGCACTTCCGCTCAAGAGCTTCCGTACCGAAAGCCAGGTCGATAAGAACGTCCTTACGTTCAGCGTCGCAGCTCTCGTTGCTCAGCAGAAGGCTGCCAAGAAGAAGTAATCCTATAAAGTTCTAGAGAAAAGATAAAATGATTGACGTTCTCAAAGTATTTTATCCAACTCACTACAATTTCGCAGCACTGGCTGTATTATTGGCTCTGCTTCTAATATACCTGCTGTCGAAAAAGAACTTTAAATGGGGTATCATCACCTTAGTCCTGTTTTTGGCGCTCAATATTTCGATATACAAGCGTACCGATGGCAGGGCGTGGACAATAACTCTGGAACCGGAAAAGACATCCGACCCTTATTACACTCCGCAGGCCAAGAAAATGACCTTCTCTGTGCATAAGGACTGGACGATTACCGACGACAAGGGCGAAGTCCACCACTGGTGCTGGGTAGAAGAATACTGGCAGAAGTTCGCAAGCCTCGATCTCGTCGCCGCTCTCTGGGGTGAAAATTCCAGCAAGAAGATGGTTCAAGCAACCGAAGGTCGTGCAGAAGAAGCCAGCAAATAGCTTCGACTTCATTAGTTCATAGATACTGTAGATTTAGTCCGCCGTTTTCCATAGAGAGAATGGCGGGCTTTTTTATAAACTCTCCGGGAGACGCCACGATACCGTTCGGCGTATTCCAGATTCCAGAAATGTGGTGATGTCCGTGAATACAAAAATCGCAGTGTTCCTTCTGCAGCATGCGGTCGCCCCATTCCAGATATTCATCAATTTTAATCACCCTGCTTTCGCCGTATTTACGGCTGTTCCGTCCGACAAAGCGGGCAATCCCCATTCCCCAGTCCGGGTGAATCTGCTTGAACAGGAACCTGTTCAACGGCAAGTCGATAACCTTGCGCAAAAAGCGATAGCCACCATCGGATTTGGCAACGCCGTCACCATGAGTCAAGAACACGCGTTTCCCTTGAATTTCAAGAATTACCGACTTGTGAACCGCGATTCCGAGATGCATCGGAAAAAAATCCCCGTAGGCAAAATCATGGTTGCCGCGCAAGAGATGGACTTCAACTCCAGAATCAACCAGTTCCGCAAAAGCGCGGTACAATTTGAAATGCGCGGAAGCCACGTAATAGCTATACTCGTACCAGAATTCAAAAAGGTCGCCAATCACGACGACATGGCTCGCCTTGCCCTTCCACGAAGAAAGAAGCTGGATTAACATTTGTTCCCTGTCGGGGACCGCTCCCGGCGGCTCAATTCCCAAATGGGCGTCACTAATAAAATAAGCGGGCAATTCCATACCATCAATCTTAATAAAATCTACGACGTTCGTTTTTTTATATCTTTAGCACATGCGCTCCATCGTCAAACTTTTGTGTTCCGCTTTCATTTTGGCATCGATTCTCTCCGGATGCTCCATGAAGCTCACGCAAGGCGACCTCGAAGGCATTCCACTCACAGACGAGGACTTCAACTTTTTCGGCAACATTCCGTTTTTTTACGGTGGCGATACGCTCGAACTATCGCAAGACCTGCTGAGGGCATACACCAAGGCCGCAAGCGATACTGATTTTCCGCGGGGGGCCTGCCGAGGCGAGGCAAACATCAAGGCAACAGTGGTGCAAAACGAACCGCCTTCGGCCTGGAACATCGGCATCCTGATTCCGTTTTGGCCGATACTTCCCGTCAACGAATCTTGGACCTACACATTATCCGCACGCATTTTCTGCGATGGAGCCCTCGTCCGTCACATAGAATTTATCGAGCAACAAGAAATCAAGGCGACTCTTTACGGGCAACTCCGCACAGACCTTGTCAACAAAGCGTCCAACGAAATGCACCGCAAGCTCGTGCAGCGTCTGACATTCGAACTCAACACGAACAGACCAACGGACTTGAACAGCGCAAGCGACTATTAGCACTTAGTTATTAGTCATTGTAGAGCAACGTCATTCTGAGTTCCGTAGGGACGAAGAATCCAGTCAATTCTTGTCTACGCACTACTAGATACCACAGAGAGACTTCGGCACTTAACTAGATCCTTCGACTTCGCTCAGGATGACAGCTCAGGATAACACATCCTTCTTACTACCTACTAACCACTAATCCCTATTTTTCTCTCGTCTCTCGTCTCTATTCTCTCGTCTAAAATCTATTTTTACACCATGCCTTATACTTTATACATCGTAGCAACTCCCATCGGGAACATGGAAGACATCACGTTCCGCGCAGTGCGTATTCTCAAGGAAGTCCCCCTTGTCCTTGCCGAAGACACCCGTCATTCGAGAATTCTCTTTGACAACTATGGCATCACGACGCCCATGGAACCTTACCATGACTTCAACAAGGAAAAGGTCACGCCCAAGTATGTGGAATTTCTCAAGAACTCAGGCGACATCGCACTTGTAAGCGACGCAGGTACGCCCGGAGTCGCAGACCCGGCATTCAATCTCGTTC
Organism: uncultured Fibrobacter sp.; assembly: GCA_946415675.1. Taxonomy (GTDB): domain Bacteria; phylum Fibrobacterota; class Fibrobacteria; order Fibrobacterales; family Fibrobacteraceae; genus Fibrobacter. The sequence goes on along the minus strand of CAMKTL010000021.1, from coordinate 17,477 downwards.
GTGAATGTGTCCGCGAAGGAATCGATGTGCGAGCCATTCCAGGGCCATGCGCGATGATTACCGCGCTTGTTTCATGCGGCATGCCCACCGACCACTTCACCTTCCAGTATTTTTCGCCAAAGAAAAGTGCCCAGCGAATTCACTTGCTCGAAAAGCTGAAGGACGAAGAAGCGACGCAAATCTTTTACGCAAGCCCGCACAACATCGACAAGTTCGTCGAAGAAATCAAGCAAGTATTCGGCGACATCAAGATTGCACTCATGCGAGAACTCACCAAGAAATTCGAGGAACACCTCATCGGAACGCCGACGGAAATCTCTGCGCATTTCAAGGCGCACCCGCCCAAAGGAGAATTTGTGCTAGTGTTCAACCCTCAAGACAAAAGCGGACTGTGAGATAGATTATGAGGTCGAGCTACGCTCTCTGAGCTATGGGCTCGCTCGTTTCACTCGCTTTGGGCTATGAGCGATTTCCCTAACCTCTTTCAACCTCTCAATCCTAGAACGGACAACATCGAAGCAAAGCGACACCAAAGGCACAACGCGCCGCCCCCATAATTAAAAATGAATACCGACCAACTTTTAAACAAAATCAAATCTCTTCCGAAGGCATACAAGATTTACGTTGCGATTCTCGCAGCCATTGAAATCGTTCTGTTCGTTATGCGTCCGGACGCGCCCGGGCTTTACATGCAGCTTCCGCAGCTGTTGCCAGCAATCGCGGCAATCCCATTTTTGTTCGTCAAGAATGCGCGCAAGCCGTTTTCCCGTTTCATGAACACTTACGGCATCATCCTCTTTGCATTTCTCGCATTGGACTACACCATCGGTGATAAAAACGGAGAAGGGCACGCCGGACTTTACCAAATCATCGCAACATTTATTCCGATGGCGCTTTACTGGTTTTCGCAGTTCGCCTGCTGGAACGCCAGACTCTTCAAGCAAAAAGACGCCCGCACCGCACTCGCTCTCGCAACGATATCCTGGGGCTTTGTCGCGTTTGCGTTCCCGCCGCTACCGCTTGGTCCTGCCATATTCGTCTTACTGGTCCCGTGGTTCATCGTCTTGAACAAATTCAATCGCGAAATAGCCGTATTCGCGACATTTTGGGCAAGCATGGTCTATAACACGGTCAACTACTACTGGATCCGAAATGTGATGAACGTGGAAACCGCACCCGCCGGCCTCATCTTTCTCGGACTCATTCTCCTTATTGCCTACCTCAGCCTGTTCAATGTTCTCGCTTCGTTTATCTATTCTACCGTCAAAGACTTGAAGTTCAAGGGCAAAGCCTACTTGCTCGCACTCTTCCCCGTCTTCTTTGCGTCCATCGAAATGTTCCGCACCCACGGCGACTTCGCATTCCCATGGAACCATCTCAGCTACACGCTTGGCAACTACATCGAACTCATCCAGACGCTTTCTATCATCGGTATTTTTGGCTACACCATCTTGATAGTCGCTTCAAACCAGATTGTCGCTTACGCATTTCAGCTAAAAGGACGCAAGAAAATTGCGCTCTTTGCCGTTCCCATCATCATCTTCTTTGCGCTCCTGCTCCACGGCAGCTACGTTCTTTCTGCCCCCGAAGCGGTCCCGTACTACAACGCCGACAAAGAAGAAAATCCATCTATCGCCATGGTGCAACCGAGCATCGCCCAAGGCGCCAAGTGGAGCAAGGAACGATTCGATTCCATCGTCACAAAGACTTTCGGCATGGCCATGGACAGCTCAAAGCCCGGCACGAACTTGATACTCCTTGCAGAAACCGCCATACCGGACCATATCCGCAGGCAGCCGTTCATTCTCAAGCAATTGCACCAGATGGCCGACGCAAGAAACGCAGAAATCCTTACCGGTGCACTCGACTACTCGCGCATCTCGACGGACGTCAACAACCCGCGCCGTTTCGAAATCTATAACGCATCGTTCCTGTTTACGCCTGGCGATTCGAGATTTCCCCAACGCTATATCAAAAAGCACCTCGTTCCCTTTAGCGAGCGCATTCCCTTCGACGACGTGTTCCCCATCCTCAACTATGTCGATCTCGGAGAAGGAGACTTCGTTCCCGGAAAAGAAACTCCGGTCTATGGTCCTTACAACTGGACGCCTTATATCTGCTATGACGCCATCTTCGGTGACCTCATTCGCGAGGCCATCAAAGCGGGTTCACGCCTTATGGTAAACATCACAAATGACGGTTGGTTCGGACGGAGTACCGCCCCCTACCAGCACTTGAACATTGTCAGACTCCAGGCAGTCACTTACGGCTATCCGGTCGCACGTTTAGCAAATAGCGGCGTTTCGGCATTCATCGACCAGTACGGTCACTATGACCAGAATACCAAAATATTCGACACCCGCGTCATACAAAGAAAAATGCCTCTCAAAACGAGAAGCACATTCTATACAGTTATTGGTGAATTTGTAGAAAACGCTTTGCTATGGTTCTTTGTGATTTACCTTGTAGCGCTGTTTGCAATTACAAAGTTCAAAAAACATAATTACAAATAGCTAGTTACTAAGCGCCTTCGGCACAGTTACTCGTTACTTCGCCCTATGGGCTAGTTACTAGATACTAGTTGTCGGTCATTGATTGTTGGACAATAGGAAGTGGTTAGGAATCGTCATCTTGAGGAGAGAATCGACGAAAGATCCTGTTATGTTCTTCACCGGATCCTTCCCCCGGCTCGGTGGTTCGACAGGCTCACCAACCTTAATTCGGGGCTAAAGATAGAAAAGGCTTCGCGCTTTTATATCGTTCAGGATGACATGGCAATAATTCCTAACTTCGAATTTCTATCTAGTAACTAGGAACTCAGAACTAGTAACTATTCTCACAGCAATAGCATCGGGGGCCAGTGTCCAGCCTTAGGCCGTTCCCTGAATTCAGCTTGAGGCAGAAATTCTTTGAGCTTTAGTGTCAGCTTCGGCTCGACAGTCTTGTCCAACCGACCATAGAGCACCTGGATATCGGAGCTGTTCGGGACAATAGACGTCACACGATGCGAGGCCAGATACATCAGTCCTTTCGCTAGAGAATCCGCTTTATACTTCTTGGCATCGCGGAACCAGTCATCTTGCCAGTCGCCAAAATCCTCCTCGAACAGTTCCATAAAAGCCTTCAGAGCAGGTTCGGTCGTCGTGGAAAGCTGGTGCGCCATAAAGTGCAGGTTTGGTACGGTCCAATGCCCAATTTCGTCGCAAAAATCGGCGTAGGGCGAAAGAAGAATCCACTTTTGCCCCTTTTGAGGTCCAGCCGCAGAGCACATCAGCGACAGGGCTCCAAGTCCCCAAGCCACAACCGTTGACGCCTTCTTAAAATCAGGAAGGTCCATCGGATGCTCCAGAAAATCAGCCATTTGGCCATAAGGCACATAATCATGGCTTGCAGCGGACGCAACATCAGCCAGGTCGTCTTCCCAAACACCAAGATTCGAGGCCCAATCAGGTAACCAAATCCATTTTTCGTTCATGTTAACCTCACACCTGTGAAGACTCCTTTCAGTGATATATATACGCAATTTTCTTTATAAAAGCAACTACTTATAAAAAACTATTTTACAAATTGGAATAAAACACAACTCAATTCAGCAAAACTTTGTATATTATCTGTATAGTTTTTATAGGAAACCTTCAGAAGGGACTAAAAAAATGAAACATTTGATGCCATCTCTCTGCCTAGCGCTTCTTCTGGTCGAAACAGCCTGTTCCGCCCCAAGTTCCGTTACAAAGAAATCAAATACCGAAAAAAATCAAAAAAGCTCCATTACACGCCAAAATGCGGAGAACGCCTACAGAGAACTGGACGGCAATATGACAGCGACCGTAAACGCGCTCCAGTCCAACGCTACAGAAGCTGCCGGCACAGAAGCAATATCCTTGGGTAACGCAGCCGAAAAGACGGCCCTAGACAACGCTAGAGAAGTGCTCCAAGATTACACGCAGCCCATTATAATGGTATCGCCGGCGTTGAATGCCAAGGGCGAAACGCAAGAAATTGTGACGGACAATTACTCCAACGCCGTACAAGAAGCCATCCATAGCTACCTCACCAAAAAGAACTACGAGGTCAAGTCCGTCGAAGGCCAAGAGACTTTAAACGAGATTCTTCAGATGCAAAACGACATTGCGAACACGGAAGACGACCTCTCCTACCTCGCAGGCATCGCTCTTGACGCCGACATCTACATCAAGTTCAAGCACGATGTGACAAACGAAGATGTCTCCGTCGAAATATCCGCATACGAAACCTCGACATCCCGTCTGCTCGGTTCGCAGTCCTCGACTGTTCGCAACAACGGCCACACCTCCAAGATTAACCTCGCGTCCAATCTCGGAGCGGCAGTCCGCAAGGCCATGCCCGGTCTCGAAACAAAGATTCTCAGCTACTGGAAGAACGACCTCACCAAGGGCACCCAGTATAAGGTTGTCGCCAACATCAAGGGCGAATACTCCGACAGCCAGACCGAAGACTTGCACGACGCCATCATGAAGGGACTCAAGAGCAATTTCAGCACGGTAAAGATGAACGTGATGACAGCAAAGACTTTGGACTTCGTCATTTACGCAAACCCAATCAAGTACAAGGATTCACAGGAAGTTTACTCGAAGCTCAGACAGATTTTCAAGCCCGTTGCTGAGACCAAAAAAATCAACATCACCCGTAAGCTGATTTTGATGGAGTTGAACTAATAATGAACTTTAAATCAATTTTCCTTTGCGCATGCCTCGCCGCAATCCCTGCAATGGCAGGTAAAATCGTCACCTATACGGCGACTTCCAAAATTTCGCAGGAAGAGGCAAACAACTCCGCCATTGCTGGCGTCGCTAAGCAGGTCAAGTCCAAGATTTCTGCAACGCAGAAGCAATCCAAGTTCGAAGACATTTACAACGGCGAGAGCACTCTCGGCGAGACCTACAGAGCGAACAACACTGTAAAAAGTAACGTTGTCCTGAAAGGCGTCAAGGTCGTTCCCGTGAAGATGGAAAAAGGGAAAGGCTTCAAGGCAACAGCGACGCTCGACATGGACGAGTTCACTGCTGATTTGCGCTTCCGCCTGAACTCTATCAAACAAGATATTGCAAATCTCGAAAAATCTTCTAGGCAAGCGTTTAACGACCGCATTTATATCAACGCGGTAAACGATCACGCCGAAGCGCTGGAAAAAGTCAACGAATACAACTTCTACCTGGCGCAGCTCGCAGACGTTTATCCGATTGACGACAGCTACCGCCTCCAGCATTCGTTGCCAGAAATCGAAAAGGCTCTTGTCGAAAGACTTTCAAGACTCACCTTCGAAACGACAGCATCGAATATCGAAATCGGTAAACCCGAAATGCCTTCCTGGGATATTCTCGTCAAGGATTCCATAGGTCCGGTTCCCAGTTTTCCGTTGGTGGCGCGCCAAAGCAGGACTCTCGCAGAACGCCGCACGCAGGATGACGGTGTTGCCACGTTCAACTTGCGCAACGTGAACTTCGAAAAAGGCCCTTACGTCATTATCGTTGAACCGAACTTGCCATACGAGCTTTTGAGAAAGACCGGCATGGTGAATGCATTCGAACTTCCTTATAAAGTACTCCGCTCCCGCTGCGAAGTCAACCTCCAGTGCAGCATGCCATCTAACATCTGCATGGCCATCGAAAATGCCCTTTCCAAGAAGTCCATCTTTGCAACGGACGACACCTCCAATCCACAGTTGAAGGTTGATGTCAGCGCATCGGTCAGGAACAAACTCGGAAAGTTAGCGTCTTATGACGTGTCCATTTCTATCAAGGGTGCCGCTGCGGGCGCAGACTTTTTCTCGATGTCGAAAGGAGCCGGGAAAAACGAAGTCGATGCCACTCTGAGCGCTATAAAGAAGACGGACTTTTCTCCGCTTCAAAAACAGCTTGAACCGTATTGCGGAAAGTAGGTTTGAGCATTGAGCCCGCACCATCGGTGCTTTGAGATATGAGCAAAACGAATTAAATTAATTTTCATTGTCACCCCGAACTCGTTTCGGGGTCTTTTGTTTTTTTATCTTTAGGTAACCTCAAAAAACTCCATAGTTTGTGCGGCGTTTTGTATGCCAAAAAGATTTTTTACACTGCTAATTGTTCTGTTGTTTGCGATACCCGCTGTGGCAGGTTTCGGCGTGAACAAGAAGGGGCTACCGAAGCGCCCGCAGAACAGCTACGTGTATGACGAAGACCGTTTGCTTTCAAAGCAAGAGGTGCAGTTTGTAAACGAAATCGCCGAACAGCTTTACAAAAAGGCTGGCGTTGGACTTGCGGTTGCTCTTGTCCATGATATCGGTTATTACGATTTTAGGGATTATGCATTAAAGATTGCCGAAAGCTGGGGTGTTGGCGGAAAATCAAACGAGGGCATCTTGATTTTTGCCGCCATGAAACAACGCAGGCGAAGCGTCGAAGTCGGTTATGGCGCCGAAGGTTACCTGCCCGATGTGCTCGTAGAACGGCTACAGCAAAAGACGATTGTTCCGGCGTTCAGAGTTCAAAAATATGGACAAGGCGTGATGCAACTCGTCTGGGAAATCGCACAAGTTGTCGCTAAAGAAAAAAACATTTCGCTCGATGTCGATACAGACAAGCTCCCACAAGAACCGGAAAATAGTCCGCTAGGGCTCGTATTCGTTATCCTTGTGATTTTGTTCCTATTCGTCTCGAAGAACGGTGGCGGTCGCGGAAACGGTTGCCTCTGGTTCTTGCTCGGGAACGCCCTCAGCAATAGCAGCCGCGGCCATCATCGCGGCGGTTTCGGCGGAGGGTTTGGTGGAGGATTTGGCGGTGGCGGCTTCGGAGGCGGTTTCGGCGGAGGTCACTTTGGCGGTGGCGGCTCCGGCGGAGGATGGTAAACGATGAAGAAAATCTTAAGCGTAGCAGAATTACAAAATTCAGAATGGCCGAAGCTCCTTGAAGAAGCGCTCGGCGACAATCTCATTTCGGCTTTCGTTCATGGCGATTGCCTCATGGAAGGATTTTCTGCGCTGGAATCCCCGTGGACCATAAGCTTTATTTTAAAGTCCAACTCCGTCGAAGATATGCTCCCGTTGCAGAAGCTAACAACAAAGGCAAAGCACGAAAACATCGTGTTCAATCACGTGTTCAGCCGTTTTGAAATCAAAACCTCGCAGGACGTGTTCCCGCTGGAATTTTTGCACATCAAGAGCAAGAACGTAACGCTGTGCGGAGAATCGCCACTTGCAGATTTCAGCCCAAATCTTGCGGAACTACGCATCGAATGTGAACGCGAACTGCGCGGCCTGCTGGTGCATTTGCGCCGAGCATTCCTCTACATCAAGGAAGACCGCAATCCGCACGGGATTTACGTGCGTTCCGCAACGACGCTCCTCCCCTTGCTTTACGGAGTCTATTACCTTTCGACCGGCAATTACCCCGAAAATCACGAACAAGTTTATGAAATGTTCCCGGGCGTGCGCATTCCTGAAATGTCAAAAGACAATGACGTGATTGTTGCAAACATCAACAAATACATCGAAGCAGTGACGACAATCGTGAATCAAGTCGATGCGATGAAAGTTTAATTAAATGGAGATTCCCAGTTCCTTCGGCTATGCTCAGGACAGGCTCCGTCGGGAATGACAATATAAGAGTATCGACTTTACAACGCTTTTTCGTCTAAATTATTCTGTCGTTTTGCGGTAGGCTTTGGGCGAGACTCCGACGAGACGCTTGAAGAACTTGCCAAAGAACGAAACATCTGGGAAGTTCAGAATCTTGGAGACTTTCTGGATGTCTCGGGAAGACGAACGCAATAGAACTTTCGCATCGAGCGCAATATGCTCGTCAATCCAGCGCTTGGCGTTCTTGCCAGTCTGCTCTTCGGCAACAGCGGAAAGATACTTCGGCGTAATCCCGAGTTCATCGGCATAAAACTTCACGGAATGCTGTTCGCGATGATGTTCGACAACGAGGTCGATAAACTGAGAAAAAAGAACCTGGCCACGGCTCTTGACAGTTTCGGCAGCAACCAAATTATTTCTCAAGCCGATACATTCATAAAGGAGTCCTATCAAATAGTTTTTCAGGACCTGCAGACGGCAAGAACTCGTCTCTGTCGTATCAAATTTACGTTTCAAGAACTCGAAGCTCGCATTCAGTTGTTCAAATCTGAATTTATCTAGCTGTTGTAGCGGGTTTTCGCGGAACTTTAAAATCAATCGCGTGTTATCATCAAACCGAATAATCAGTTCATCAATCATGTTCTTGGAACACGCAATGCAAATCGGATCAAAGTCTTCTGACACGTTCATAGCACGTACCACTTGTTCCGGAAAAACGATGAACAAGGAACCTGCTTCAAGTTTATATTTTTTCAAATCAAGTTCAACATCAACAGAACCGCGCCTTACGAGGAGAAGCGCTGCAGCTTGGACATTCACATAGTTTTCTAGTCCTAGTTCCTTCAAGCTGTTGAACATGGCAATCTTGTCGGGAAACAAGCTTACTTCGCGTAAAAGATTCAGTATTGAAAAATCCGCCGTGCGGATGTTTCCGTTCTTGTTTAAAGGGTAATTACTCATTATAAAAACATCTTAGAAAAAAGTGAAGGAAACGTCAATTGGGCTATGGGCTATGGGGTCGCGCCTTCGACGCTTTGAGGTATGGGGTTACTAAAATAATTTATAGCTAAAGTAGAGCGTATAAGCAAAGACGCCGCGACTCATCGGTTCAAAGAACTCGGAGGAGTAGGCCGCAATCTTTGCATAAGCATCCAGACGACCTCCCAAAGAAAATTTTTTCGTCAAATCATACTCCATTGAAGTATGATTCATCAAAAGCATATCCCAACCATCGGCTCCGTAGTGCGGAAGCGATCCCGGAATTGTATGCAAAGCATCGACAATGGTCTTGTTCTTCAGACGGAATTTTTTCCCTACCATGAGTTCCATGCCCAAGACATACTTCGCCCCCATATTGTACTGATAATTGTCCATATCCGACACATATTCCGGATGTACGGCCTGGATTAAGTCATCGTAGCCCATATCCGTTGTACCAAGCAAGATAAAGTAAATCTGATGGTACATGCGGAAGCGGAGCGTTGGCAAAAGCCAAAGCGAGAAATCAATACCCGTACCAACCGAGATTGTACCAACAGTCGCAAAGTCGCCGTAGAAAGTACAATAGTCTAGATACGTTGCAAAATCAACCCAGTGACCACGTCCATGAACACCGACATTCGTGAGTTTTCCCGTAACATCTAATTGGAAAAGCGTGCCATCAGGGCCAACCTCGCCGCGTGTAAATAAAGTAAAGTAATCAAAAGGTCGATTGACTTTTCTAAACGGTTTTCCATATTCAATTTCACCACCGTACATAAAATGTTTATCGTCCCAACGCTGGTCCAAATCATCTTCGTTGCGACCACCGAACCTGTAAATGTTTCCAAAGTGCGATCCGGCACCTAAGAATATCGATAAATTCATCGGTGTATTTCCAGTGACATCGTCGCGATTTCCGAAAACTTTCCTTTGCAAGTAAGCAGAGTGCGCAAGTCCAAAAGCACCCACCTGCTTATACCAAGAGGATTCTTCAGTCCCATAGAACTTACGCGAAAGCCTGTAAAGGACTTCGCCATAAACGGCACCTCCAATCGAAGTTGTAATAAGGTCATTGGTGGAAGGGTATTCCGTCTCGGCAAACATTTCCCACGTATAGCTTCCAAGCGCTGCAAACATAAGGCTTGCATAAAAGCCATACCCGGAGCCGCGCGCAATGTTGTAATAAACAGAACCTTGATAAGGATGCCCGTAAAAATTGATAGCCCAGTGATTGTGATCCCACTCCCACCCTTCTTTCAGATTGCGTTTCCAGTAGCTTGGCCCCGTACGAGCATAATCCTTGTCAAGAACATAGCGGTCCCATGCCCAAATCAGGCCATTGAAGCCAAGGACTTCACCAAGGACAAGTAAAGGAGAGACTGCAGTTACCTTATCCGAAGAATCCGGTTCAAAAGAATCATCGAAAGTCGTATTCACTATGGTGTAACCAATATCAATGGAATCTTCAGGCAAAGAGTGAGGCGGTACCGAGAACAATGGAACTACGCCCTGCGGGACTGGATTTACAAGATCTGTATTCGAGACATTTGGAAAGTTCGCGCCCAAAGCGCTTAAGGACAAAAGCAATAATGCAAGCAATAATTTTTTAAACATTTCCTACTCTTTACTTCATTGATCTAGCAATGACAATTTCATTCTTCAGTAAAGCTAAATCTTTATGAAAAAAATTAAAGGGGCGTCTCGACGACACCCCAAAAGTAGAGAATGAACGACAAATAATAAAGATAAACGGTTACTTCGACTTAAGCAAGTTGTCAAAATAGACGATAGTTTTTTCGAGTCCCTTGCGCAGCGGAATGGTCGGTTCCCAGCCGAGGGCTTCCTTGGCAAGCGTGATATCCGGGCGACGCATCTTGGGATCGTCACCGGGGAGCGGCTTATAAACGATTTTGCTCTTGGAACCGGTGAGTTCAAGCACTTCTTTCGCAAGTTCGAGCATCGTGAATTCGCCGGGATTGCCGATGTTTACCGGGCCGATAATCTTGTCCTGGTTCATCATGCGAACAAAGCCTTCGATGAGGTCATCGACGTAGCAGAAACTGCGTGTCTGGCTGCCGTCACCGTAGATGGTGAGGTCCTCGCCATTCAGTGCCTGGACGATGAAGTTACTGACGACGCGACCGTCGTTCGGGAGCATGCGCGGGCCGTAAGTATTGAAAATACGGACAATGCGGATATCGACCTTGTTCTGGCGGTGGTAATCCATGAAAAGTGTCTCGGCGACGCGCTTGCCTTCGTCGTAGCAGCTGCGGATGCCGATGGGGTTCACGTTTCCCCAGTAGTCTTCAGTCTGCGGATGCACGGCCGGGTCACCATAGACTTCGCTCGTACTCGCCTGCAAAATGCGCGCATAGACGCGTTTGGCGAGGCCAAGCATATTGATGGCGCCCATGACGCTTGTCTTGATGGTCTTTACCGGGTTGAACTGATAGTGAATCGGGCTTGCGGGGCAGGCCAAGTTGAAAATCCGGTCAACTTCGAGGAGAATCGGCTCCGTGACATCATGGCGAATAAGTTCAAAGCTTTTGTTGTCACGCAGGTGGGCAACATTCGCCATACGGCCTGTAAAATAATTGTCCAGGCAAATGACTTCATGACCATCATTCAAAAGTCTTTCGCAAAGGTGACTGCCTAGAAAGCCTGCACCACCAGTAACCAAGCAACGCATAGATGCTCCATAAATGTTTAAATTCATGGGAAATATAGTATTAGTAGGTAATAGAAAGTTGGTAGAACTTAAAACTTAGAGCTTAGAAATTGGTTATTAGGAGACTGTAGTACTTAGGATTATTGTAATTACGAAAGTCCAAAGTGAAGCAGTCTCAACAACTTCCGCCTTGGAGCTCTAGCGCAAAATGCTATATATGCACGCATGGCAAGTATTGGCTATAGTCTTTTGCTCGTGTTGACGGCGTTCATTTGGGGATCGGGTTTTGTCGCCCAAATCGAAGGTAATGCGTTTGGACCATTCGCTTTTTCGTGCATCCGGTGCTTCATTGCCGCAGGATTCCTCGCTCTTGTTTTCAAAATTCTCGACGCCTTGGGAAAGAGTTCTCGCAGACCTCGAAACCGCGAAGAAACGATTCTTCATTGGAAAGCGGGATTTTTTTGCGGACTTGCTTTATGCACTGCAATGAACTTGCAACAACTGGGAATGTACCTTGGCACATCCGCCGGCAAATCAGGATTCTTGACTGCCAGCTACATCGTACTCGTGCCTGTAGTTAGCTTGTTCTTGGGCAAACGTGTTTCAATCAAGACATGGATTTGTGTTGCCATTACCACCGTAGGGCTTTACCTGCTCTGCATCAAGGACGGCTTTTCGCTCGAGCTTTCGGACGGTGTTTCGCTACTGTGCGCACTCGCATTTTCAATCCACATTTTGGTGATAGACAAGTTCGTGAACCGCATCGATCCGATTCGCGTTTCGAGCATTCAATTTTTAACCATCGGTGTCTTGACGGCTCCCCTGATGATTATTTTTGACCTGAAATTTCCAACATTGGATTTCAGCACCGTCATCACGGCATTCGCAAACCCTCGCGCCGTTGCAGGGCTCCTGTTTGCAGCTCTTTGTTCCAGCGGAATCGCCTACACGCTCCAGATTGTCGCCCAAGATAAAGTAAAGCCCACAATCGCATCGTTGACCATGAGTCTTGAATCCGTGTTTGCGGTATTTGCCGGATGGGCTGTTCTGGGAGAACAGCTTTCGGCTCGTGAATTGATCGGCTGCGCAATCATGATGGTTGCCATCGTGACCGCACAAATCAAACGATAAAAACGCTGTTAAGAGAATTTTTTCTTGACGATAAAGAGTGCTCCTACAACAAAAGCGACTCCTAAGGCAAATGAAAGCAAGGCGCTTCGCGTAAAACCAGCCACGACATAACAGATAAAGCTGATAGAAGCAACCGACAGCGCGTATGGCAACTGCGTGTTCACATGATTGACGTGGTTACACTGCGCACCGGCACTTGCCATAATCGTCGTGTCTGAAATCGGGGAAATGTGGTCGCCGCAGACGGCCCCCGCCATGCAAGCCGAAATCGAGATGATCATTAACTCAGGATCGACGCTGGAGAATGCCGCAACAACAATCGGAATCAAGATGCCAAACGTGCCCCAAGAAGTTCCCGTCGAAAAAGCGAGCCCGATTCCAACCAAGAAGATAATCGCAGGCATAAAGTTCATGAAAGCGGTCGCCTTTCCCGACACGATGCCTGCAACAAAGTCCTTCGCGCCAAGCGTATCGGTGACGCCCTTCAGGCTCCAGGCAAGCACTAAAATGATAATTGCGGGAACCATCGCCTTGAAACCTTCAGGCAAGCATTCGAGACATTTTCCGATTTTCAGAACACGGCGCCCGAGATACCAAATTACGGTCACGATAAATGCGGCAAAGCTACCATACACAAGCCCGACGGAAGCATCGCTCCCGCCAAAGGCAGCGACAAAGCCCTTGTGCGCATCGCCACTCGAGAAAAATCCACCCGTATAAACGAGTCCAATTACACAGAAGAAAATCAACATCACAATCGGGAATACCAAATCGAGCATGGTCCCGCGCGCCTGTTCCACATTCAAATTTTCCATTTTCGAATCAATCATCTCGGCTGCGGATTCGTATTTTTTCATGGGGCCAAAATCGACTTTCAGGAGCACCAAGGCAATAAGGGCCACAATCGTCAACAAAGCATAAAAGTTGTACGGAATCGATTTGACAAACAGTCCCAACCCGTCTTCGCCTTCGACAAAGCCAGTCACCGCGGCAGCCCATGAACTGACTGGTGCGATAATGCAAATCGGGGCCGCCGTTGCATCAATCAAGTACGCCAGCTTTTCATGGCTTACTTTAAATTTATCCGTAACAGGACGCATGACACTGCCCACCGTAAGGCAGTTGAAATAATCATCGACGAAAATCAAGATGCCTAGAACAATAGTCGCCATTTGCGCACCGACCTTAGACTTTATATGCAGCTTCGCCCAGTTTCCGAAAGCGGCCGCTGCCCCCGACTTGTTCATCAGGGCGACCATAGCCCCAAGCATCACGAGGAAAAAAAGAATCCCTACATTCCACGGATCGGACACCTGTTTCACCATTCCATTTTTGAAAACAGCATCCAAGAACTGCGGAAAACTCCCCTGGCTAATAAAAAGGCCGCCAATCACGACCCCGATAAAAAGGGATGAATAGGCTTCCTTGGTAATGAGGGCTAAAACAATTGCTACGACAGAGGGCACCAACGCCCAAAACGTGCCGTGAAATAACGAAACGACTTCTGCAGCTTGCTGTTCCATAAGCATCTCCTATGAAACGAAAACTAAAAATTTTTCAAAGAGAGATGCCCGCACGAGGCAGGCTTAACAGCAAGATAGAAGGACGAAGTCCACCAACGATTTTTGAAGTTAAATTCTCATTGAGATGTCGAGGGCCTTGACGCTATGCGTGAGCGCACCGACAGAGATGAAGTCGAGACCGAGCGTCGCAATCTGCTTGGCACGTTCGAGCGTCATGTTGCCGGATCCTTCCACGAGACACTTGTCGCCACTTTCCTTGATGATTTTCAAGGCTTCGGCCATCATTTCGTTGCTCATGTTGTCGAGCATGATGACATCGACACCCTTGTTGAGGAGTGCACGGAGCTGGTCGAAGTTTTCGACTTCCATTTCGACCATCAAGCCCTGCTTATTGTTCTTCTTCACCACATCAAGCGCTTCGAGCACGCCACCGGCAGCAGCAATGTGATTGTCCTTCACGAGCACCATGTCGAAAAGTCCCATGCGGTGATTGGAACCGCCACCGACGCGAACAGCGTATTTCTGCAACGTGCGGAATCCCGGAATCGTCTTGCGGGTGTCGAGCACCTTCGTCTTGCCGCCCTTCAAGGCTTCCTGGAACGTGTGAGCTACAGTTGCCACGCCGGAGAGTTGCTGGATGAAGTTCAAGAGCGTGCGTTCGCCTGTCAAAAGTTCGTGCGTTGTCCCGTCGAGTTCGGCAATCAGGTCGCCCTTCTTCACCACGTCGCCATCTTTCTTGTGGAGCGTCACCTTGGCATTTGCCTTGAGTTCCTGGAACACAAGTTCGATAATCGGGAGGCCAGCGAGAACACCGTCTTCTTTAGCGATGAGGCGGGCGTGCTGTTTCTGGTCCGCAGGAATGGTCCATTCGCTGGTCACGTCACCTGTGCGAACATCTTCCGCCAAAGCGAGGCGGATCATGGTGAGGGCATCTTCGGTCGGGAATACTGGAGTAGAATTATCGCCGTACATAATTTAGTTACTAGTTAATAGTTGATAGTTACTAGAGCGGCTTCGCCGCATGATTTAATATTGAAAAGTTAACAAAACATGGTTATTAGATACTAGAAACATCTATATTAAGGCTATCTAGTAACTAGTAACTCAGAACTATTAACTCATTACTGCGCTCCTTTGCCAGTCAGCACCACATACACTGTGCGCACCAAAATCTGGAAGTCCAACAGCAAGCTCATGTTCTCGTAATAATACATGTCGTACTGGAGCTTGATTTGCACATCTTCGATGCTCGTATCGTAATGGTGGCAAACTTGAGCCCAGCCTGTAAGGCCCGGTTTCATCTTGAGGCGGCTGATGTAGAACGGAATCTGTTCACGGAGCTGGCTGATAAACACAGCGCGCTCCGGACGCGGCCCCACCATGCTCATATCGCCTTTCAGCACGCAAAGAATTTGCGGAAGTTCATCGATACGGGTCTTGCGAAGGAACTTGCCCACTTTCGTAATGCGCGGGTCGTCCTTGGTCGCCCACTGGGCACCGAACTTTTCGGCATCGGTACGCATAGTGCGGAACTTATAGACCATAAACGGCTTACCGTACAAACCTATGCGTTCCTGGGAATAGAATACCGGACCGCGGTCTTCCAGCTTAATCGCTATAGCCGCAAGCAAACAAATCGGGAGCGAAATCAGTCCAAGGAAAAGTCCGAAAGCGATATCAATAAAGCGCTTGACTTGCACTTGCCAGGGCGGCATCGTAAATGCAAAAAGTTCTTGCAGTTCAAAGCCATAAACAAGATTCGCCTTGAACCTGCCGTTCACGACATTGTAAAGTTCCGGAACAATATAGATGTGTAGCTGGAGTTCGCAAATCCAGACAAGTACGCGCATGATTTCTTGCGGAGAGGTACTTTCGTGCGCAATGATAATGCCACTGACCTTGTATTTTTTTACAAGTTCCGGCAAGTCGGAATATTTCCCGAGAACGGGTACATTGGCAAACTCTTTCGGCAGGACCTGGAATCGTTCATCGACAAAGCCCACGACACGCTGACCACGCGCCGGGGTCCTCGCCAGGTCTTCTGCAATCTTTCGACCGGCATCCGTTACCCCGAGAACGAGAATGTTATTCGCGCCATATCCCATGCGCAACAAGGCCCGCAAAAAGATATAGATAAACATACGGAACAGACCGACAAGCAAGATGGCAAGACCGCCATATATAAATATCCACGGGAACCGGGAACCGTAAAGATAGCCTTCACTGAGAGGCTGGTTCGTGAAAATTTTTCCCATGAATTCGGCGCCGAACAGCGTAATGATGACCAGCACCACGCCAATAACGACCGCACGGAGCACCCGCAAAATCTGGTGCGTTCTCGACTGCAACAGCCAGGACCGGTACAGCCCGGCAAAGGCAAACAGGGTAAGCCATCCGGCATTCAGGACAAGCCCATACTGCCAGTAGCTTTCGAAGGTCTTGCTTGGGTCATACTTGTCCAAAATCCAACCACTATGGAACTGTACCCAGAACGCCAAGGCGAAACAAATCGACAAGGCGGCAAAATCCGAAAGGATTAGGAGTATTCGTTCCAAGGTAGTTGCGCGAATCATATCGTACCTTACTTATTAAGCGAGGAAGCGGATGACCTGGCTCTTCTCGACGATTTCGGGGAGCGCGTTCACCGCATCGACCGCCTTGGTAAGCTTGCTGTCGAGCGTATTCTCGGTAATGACGACGATGGAGACCTTGCCCGGATCGTTGACGTCCTTCTGGATAATGGTCTCGATAGAAATGTTGTTATCCGCAAGAATCTTCGTAATCTTGGCGAGAACGCCGCAAGCGTCACGGGACGTGAAGCGGAGGTAGTAGCGGGCACTTGTCTCGGAAATAGGAACGAGCGTTGCAGAGTTTTCGACATTGAACCAGCCCATCGGGAGCGCCTTGCGGTTGCCGTTGTCGGTAGAACGGGCCAAGGAAACGAGGTCAGCGACGACAGCAGATGCCGTCGGCAGACGGCCTGCACCGGCACCGGTCTGGAGCGTTTCGCCAAGGTTGTCGCACTGGAGATAGACCGCGTTCAAGACGCGGTTCACGCTAGCGAGCTGATGATCCAGCGGAACAAAGCACGGATGGACGCGGGCATCCACACGTTCGCCATCGCGGCGGTAAATGCCGAGCAGCTTCACGCAGCAGCCAAGTTCCTTGGCGAATGCGATATCCTGTGCCGTAATCTTGGAAATACCGGAGACATAAATCTTTTCGAAATCCACACGATGGCCGCTGCAAAGGCTTGCAAGAAGAGCCGTCTTGTGGGCTGAGTCGATGCCTTCGATGTCGAAAGTCGGATCCGCTTCGGCAAAACCGAGTCTCTGAGCATCCTTCAAAACGACGTCGAAGTCAAGACCTTCATCAGCCATGCGACTCAAGATGTAGTTGCAAGTTCCGTTGATGATGCAGCTCAAGCTTTCGACCGTAGAACCGAGAAGGCCTTCCTGCAAGCTGCGAATGATAGGGATGCCACCGCCAACAGCAGCTTCGAACAGCACATGCAGGCCTTTCTTAGCGGCAAGCGGGAAAATTTCGTGACCGTACTTGGCGAGGAGAGCCTTGTTGGCAGTCA
>CAMKTL010000020.1:0-62962 GCA_946415675.1 uncultured Fibrobacter sp. | reverse complement strand
AACCTACGACCGGCTGATTACAAATCAGCTGCTCTACCAGCTGAGCTACTTTGGCGCTGCGCTTTAAAACTGATTAGGAACTAAAGCGTGGCAAATTTAACAAGTTTTGTGGGGTTTTGTCAACAAAAAACGCTATTTTATGGGAAAAAAATTGTTTTTTTCAAAAAAAGGGGTAAACAGATTAGAGAAAAGACTGTTTATTAACTGTTGATAAGTTGCAAAGTGCAAAAATGTTCACTATTTCTTTTTGAAATTGCTATATTTTTTAGCCACTAACTAATAATTAAAATTTGCTATAATAACACCTCTAGCAGCTAATAAATTAGAACACCTTTACTACCTTATAATGTATGGATAACAATTTTTCTTTCAAGACCCGCATTCAAGTCCGCTATGCCGAAACTGACGCCATGGGCGTCGTCCACCACGCCACCTACCCCATCTGGTTTGAACAGGCCCGTGTTGATTTTTTCCGTGCTGTAGGCGCCCCCTATGACGAAGTCGAACGCGAAGGATTTGCAAGCCCGGTCCTTGAGCTGAACGTACAATACAAGCGTCCGTGCCGCTTTGGCGATTTTGTCGATGTCGAGACCAGACTCGTCCACGAAGGCCGTTGCAAATACAAGTTCCTCTACCAGGTCACCCTGAACGGCGAAATCTGCACAACCGGTTACTCTATCCATGTGTTCACGAAAAACGGCGTCCCGACCCGCGACAAGCCCGAATGCATCAAGAAAGTCGAAGACAAGCTTTTCAGCGACTAATAATATAGTGTGATTTTTATTTTGGCAAAAACATGGACGCACCCTTAGCAGAAAGACTTCGCCCGCAAAACCTCGACGAGTTTCTTGGACAGAACAAGATTCTCGGCGAGCAAAGTTTGTTGCGCAAAAGCCTCGAAAGCGATTCCGTCCCCAGCATGATTTTCTGGGGGCCTCCGGGTTGCGGCAAGACAAGCCTCGCCCACGTTATCCGCCAGCACACCAAGAAACGTTTCGTCGCGCTCTCGGCTGTAGCAAGCGGCGTGAAGGAAGTCAAGGAAGTTCTCGCGGACGCTCGCCAAATGAAAAAAGCGTTCATGGACACGATACTTTTCATCGACGAAATCCACCGCTTTAACAAGGGGCAGCAAGACGCACTCCTCGGGGCTGTGGAAGACGGCACGGTGACGCTCATCGGCGCGACCACGGAGAATCCTGGATTCGAAGTGAACGGCGCTTTGCTCAGCCGCTGCCAGCTGATTTTGTTCGCACCCCTCAGCAAAGAAGACTTGCGGACGCTCATTTTCAGCGCATTGCGAGACCATCCACGCGGACTCCAGCTCAAGGATGTCGAAATCGAGGATGCCGTTGTCGATAAACTCATTGCGCAATCCGAAGGCGATGCACGATTCCTGCTGAACCAGCTCGAATGGATTGGCAAGAACCTCGGCGAAAACAAAGTTATCGACGAGAAACTGCTCGAAGAATTCCAGTACAAGAAGCCCCTGCGCTACGACAAGAGCGGCGAAGAACATTACAACTTGATTTCGGCGTTGCACAAGTCCGTCCGCGGATCGGACCCGGATGCGGCCCTTTACTGGATGCACCGCATGTTGCAAGGCGGCGAAGACCCGCGATTCATTTTACGGCGCCTCATGCGAATGTCAATGGAAGACATTGGCCTTGCGGATCCGAACGCATTACTGCTTGCGACAAGTGCCCGCGAAGCGTACGACTTCATGGGAATCCCCGAAGGCTTGATCGCTCTCGACGAACTCGCCGTTTATTTGGCGCTCGCCCCCAAGAGCAACAGCCTCGAACTCGCAGGAATGAAGGCAGACGCCATCGTAAAGCAGACGGGAACGCTCCCCGTGCCACGCGCCTACCGCAACTCCGTGACCCGGGTCGGGAAGCAGCTCGGTTACGGGAACGGCTACGAATACGACCACGACAGTCCCGGCGGTTATTCCGCACAGGAGCACCTGCCCACGCAACTCGTCGGCACGACGATTTACGAACCCAAGCCCTACGGACGCGAAAAGGCTCTCGGCGAACGACTCGCGCAGTTGAAACAAATTAAAAAGGAACGGATGGAAAAGAAGTAGACAGTAGGCAGTTCACTGAGCCTGCCCCGGACTTGTTCCGGGGTCATCCTGAGGCGAAGCCGAATGGATCCAGTCATTGACGGTGTGTAGGAGTCGCAGACAATACGCAAAACTTGGAGGGATAAAATGGACTTCACAGCAATCAAAAAATACCCGAGTCAAATCTCGACGGCGTTCAAGCGGTTTCCGCTCGCAGTGGCGTTTGCCATTTTTACGACCATCGCATTTATCTACGTTTTTGAAAGCCACAGTTTGCTAACCGATAGCAAATTACTTTTTTGGCTGTTCTTCTATCCGATTGCGGCCACGATGATAGCCCTCACGATTTCGCTGGTCCAGGAATCCCGGAAAAAATTCAGCATTATCCCCCATGTCGTCGCCGAGGCCGTATGGTTAGCCGTTTCCATCGCACTAACCTTTTACTATGTTTCAACCGACAACAATACCGAACACACTTATGTCTTGGTAACAGGGCTATTTATCTATACAACCGTATTCTTGAGCATTTTCATCGCTCCGTTCTTCAAGCAAAAAGACGAAAACGGATTCTGGGTATTCTTGATGAAGAACGCCAAAGCCGCTGTCATCGCCAGCGCCATTTCAGCGGTATTGCTCATTGCAATTGAAGGTCTCCTATTCGGATTTTTCAACCTGTTCGACATCAAAGTCTCAGACAAACCTTTTATCTATTCGGCGATTATCTGTTCATGCACCATATTCCCCATCTTGTTTTTCTCTGGCATTCCCTCCATTGATGAATGCCTACAAGAAGCACCTGCTTTGAACAAATTCCAAACCAGTGCGAACAAGTTCCTGTTCTTGCCGGTGATTTCGCTCTATATCATTCTCCTTTACGCCTACATCGCAAAAATCATCATCCAGTGGGAAATGCCCAAAGGAATGGTTTCTTACCTCGTTTCGGCATCCATGATGCTCATGCTTCTACGAGTCACGCTGACGCTCCCCGAACGCATCAACCCCAAGCCATCTTTCGAAAAGACGCTCCTGAAAATTCTCCCCGCCGCCTGCATCCCCCTCGTCATCCTGATGTCCGTCGGCATCATGCGCAGAATCTCCGATTACGGGATTTCCGAAGACCGCTATTACATCACGGCGATCAACATCTTCTATTACATCATTATCGCCATTTTGCTCATTGACAAAATCAAGTGCAAATCGAGATCCATCGCCATCGTCTTCTGCAGCATGTTCTTCATCCTCACGAACGGCCCCCTGAGCGCCATTAACGTCACACACCGCGTTTGGATAAATAGTATCGAGACTGCACTTGCCGAAGAAGGCTATAACAAATTTCCGCTAAGTCTCGAAGACTCCAAAGAGTTTATCGACCGATTAAAGGCCAAAAACACTCCCCAAACGGAAATAGTCCTCGAACGAATAAAATTACTCGAAATAAGTAACAAGGACCTCGCCCAATACATTGACACAGACCACGATATCGGCCTTTATTCTAGCAACAAGAACAACGAACGCGTTTCCATCCTCAAAGCATATATTCGTGAGCCCAAAGACAACTATTTCGACATTCCTCAAAACGTATCCAAAGTCTCTTACTTTTACAAGACCTTCCGCCAAGAGGATTATGAATTCCGCAACGACACGCTCTTTTTCCAGCTCAAGCCCCAAAAACTCGACAAGACATTCAAGTTTTTTGTAACAAAAGAAGTTTTAGAGCAAAAAAACGTACGATTCCTTGAAACCGAAGGGGCTAAAATCGGTGTCGAAAAATTAGACGTCAATATCATAAAAGACGACAAAAAAGAGAGCTATTTCAACATCCACGGATTCCTTTTCCTGGAGTAAATCATGGTTTTAACAGCAATCAAAAAATACCCGAGTCAAATCACGAGCGCGTTCAAACGTTTTCCAACCGCATCGGCGTTTACGTTCCTCATTTTCATCACGCTCGTCATCGAAACGAACTTGTTTTCGCTATTTGATAAGGTCTTTGGCGATAACGCCATCAAGTTCTTTACATGGCTCGCCATTTACCCCATTGCGGCATTAATCATCTCCCTCACGACATCGCTCGTCCAGGAATCCCGAAAAAGCACGGACTGGCGGCCCCAAGCCATCGCAAGCGGCTCATGGTTCGTGCTTTCCTTAACGCTAGTATTTGCACTATTCGACAAAAGCGGCGATTATCTCATCTATTTCGGAAGCGCCATCGCACTCGTCTATATAACCGCATCCATGGGATTTTTCTTTGCGCCATTCTGGAAGGAACGTAACGAAAACGGAGTCTGGAACTTTCTACAGAAGAGCTTCAAGGCGGCTGTCGTCGCTATACTTGTCTCGGCCATTTTGCTCGGAGCCATCGAAGGGTTCGTCTTTGGTTTCGAACAACTATTCGACGCCGATTTTGACAGCGATTTCACCTATCTCAACATATTCTATTTCTGCGCAAGCGTAGTCGCTCCCATACTTTTCTTCACCAAAATTCCCTCCATCGAAGAATGCTATGAAGAGACCCCGACTTTGAGCAAGTTCGCATCGAGCACCATCCGCTTCTTGTTCATCCCGGTCATCGCCATCGGTACGCTCCTCTTTTACGCCTACATTCTCAAGTTTATTGCATTGTGGAACATACCCGGAGAAACACCGTCTTACTTTGTTATTGGCTTCATGATTTACATGCTCGTACTCGTGACCGTCATGTACCCGGTCCGTCTTGCAGCCGAGCAGTCCTTTGAAAAACGCTTCATCAAAATAATCCCTGCCGCTTGCATCCCCCTTGTCATCTTGATGTCCATCGACATAAGCAACATGATAAGCAAACTCGGCATCGACACCGAATACATCTACGCCATCGCACTCAACATTTATTTTTACGCCATCATCGCCATATTGCTCATCGAAAAAATCAGCCGCAAAATGCGATACATCGCCATCGTTTTCTGCGCCATGTTTTTCATCCTCACGCAGACACCGTTTAGTGCACCCAACATAAACGAACGCATCTGGAAAAGCAGTATCGAGAACGCGCTTGCCGCACAAGGCTACAGCAAGTTCCCGCTAAACGAAGAAGACACTAAGAATTTTATTTTCAAGCTCAAGGAAAGCAAAGACCCCGAATCGCAAAGGTCGCTTGCACGATTGATTTCGCTCGAAGAATCGAACAACATATTTATCATCACGCATTTTTCCACAAGCAAAATGTCCCTGAACGACCTCAAACGCTTGCACCGTGAAGCATTCGAAAAGAGCAATTGCTGCGACGAAGACACCACCAAAAAATTCGAATCTTTCGAAGCCGATATAGATCACCCCAAAAACGAAGGCGTCGATATTCCCAAAGGCGCAAAGGAAGCCATCAACCTCGACCTCGATTTCGATAGGGACGATTTCAAGTTCGAAGGCGACACCCTCGTCTTCTGGCTATCGCTATTCGATAACGACTCCACCAAAACAGGGAAAGGCGACACAGCAAACAAAACAAACAAAGCGGATTCCACAAAATCCGATAAAGATGCCAACGAGAAAGATTCAAAGTACAAGACTTACACTTTCAGAATCACGAAGCAGGAACTGATGCAGGACACGCTAAAGACCATCGTAAACGACAGGGTCACGCTCAGCATCAACAAACTGCACGCTGAACAATGGTCCGAAAAAGGGCGTTCGCTCCGCATCGAAGGGATTCTGTTTATAAAGTAAAGAACGATTCGTGTAAAAAAACGCACTCTAAAAACAACATTTCAGCAAAAAAACGAGATTTAGCCAAGATATAACATCATTTTACGGCTAAATCGCATAAAAAAGTAGAGATTTAGCCAAGATATAGCATTACAGGTCTATCGCCTTAACGCCTAAAACCTACAACCTAACAAATGACACACGCTTGTATCATAATTTAAAAATTTCAAAAATTTTTGTAAAAAACTGCCATTTTTTATTATAAAAACGCAAATTTTGTAATATTTTTAATTTCATGAAACCAATAATCGAATACAACGATTATCGCCTTTACATGCGAGACTTTTACGAAGAACGTAAAAGGACATCTTACTTTACTTGGCGAGAATTTGCAAGCCTTGCCGGTTTTGTTTCCCCGACCTACCTCAAGCTGGTCTGCGACGGGAATACGCGCCTGAGCAAGCCAGGAATAGCAAAAGTCGCACGAGCCATGGGGCTAGAAGGGTTCGACTACACCTATTTCGGGCTGCTCGTCAAATTCGGGAACGCGAAAAGTGCTACAGAAAAGGAGGAGGCACTCCGCGAACTCGGGCGCGAAGCGAGCATGAACAAAATACGCATCCTCGACGCAGACGCATTCCGCTACTACGAGATGCCCACCTGCCCCATCGTGCGTGAACTCGCCCCGCTCATGCCAAACGCGAACCCCTGCGAAATCGCCGATAAAATCCGTGAAAAGACATCGGCGCTCAACGTCCGCGAAATTTTGCAGTTCCTGGTAAAATCCGGACTCCTCGTCAAAACGGGCGACGGCACTTACGAACAAACTGAAAAGTCGGTCAAGGGTTCCAAGGAAGCCATCCCGCTCGCCATCCGCACCATGAACAAGAAGATGGCAGCTCTCGCCACGCGTTCCATCGAAAAGGACCCCGTCGAAGAACGCAATTTTTCGGGAGTCACCATGGGCATCGACGAATCCGCCTACGCCCGCATCGTTGACGTCATCAACGACTGCCGCAAAAAAGTGATTGACATCGCCCGCGAATGCCAGAACATCAACCAGGTCTATCGACTGAACTTACAACTTTTTCCGCTAACGGACAAAATAAGCAAAAGGGATTGCAAAAAAGGAGGACAACAATGAGCCAGTTGAGATATTTATTTCTCGTTTGCTCCATCGCATTTTTTGCCTGCACCAATGATGTTGCAGGGACTTGGGAAGACGAGAACACCGTCGCACAGCAAAGTTCTTCGAGCGTCACCATTGAAAGCTCATCCAGCAGCCAAACTGATACAAAACCATTCATTACAAGTTCATCATACACTATCTATGTCCTCATCCAAGAAGATTATGGCAACTACGGCAAGCAAGGCTGTGGCATAGAAATCACAGAATACAAAGGTGACATAACCACCACCATTTCCACCAGCACTTCTAGCAGCACCATAACGTTCATCATCGATGACAAAGGCGACACCACCATTTCTTCCAGCGCTTCTAATATGTCGAACCTGATTACATTAAATAATGTTCTCGAAGGCCGCATTGCGGAACTCACAAAAAGCGGCTTATCCGAAAGCGTAGCCTACAATACTGCCAAATGGGAGCTGTTCAACGCTATCGGCATTGACACGCTCTTGCAAGCATACCCGCAAATAGAATCATATATGATCAACGATGCGCTTGATTACATATTCGGCGGAACAACACAATCCGAATTCTACAAAAATCTGAAGGCGACCTTCGCGCAGACCGGAACCCTCGAGAAGAAGAACTACTGCAACTTTGATAACCTGAGAAATTTCCGAAATGAATCATACCCGCAGCTGCTAGCCAACACTTACCCGAGAGGCGTCTTCCCGAACTACATTCTCTACGACAATTCCGCATACACCCTCACAGGCTGTTATGGCAAGGCGCGTCCCATTCCGTCAGCAATTGTAAACAACATTGCACGTAAATGCTTTGACATACCCTATTGCACCAGCACGCTGAAAGACTCCATCCGCATAGGGGAATACAGGACTGATTCCATAGGCATAGGGAATATCCGCTTTATATGCAGGGATTTCGGCTGGGACAAGCCTACGGAAAAGGAGGTTTACACATACCAGAAACCCTGCAACAAGGAAGGAAAGTACATAGGAACCGCACGTGTGGATTCCGTGTATGCATGTAGTCTCGATTCTGGCTGGTACAAGGCCGAAACCATCGACATAGCGACTCGCAATGAGCCCTGCGATAAGCACGGCAAGCTGATCAATAACCCGGACCATCAGCACATAACATACGTGTGCCGCAAGGAACCCTTCTGCAGGCATCATGACTCCTACACTACAAACGCCCCCTGCATGGACGAAGGCTGGGATTACGCCAGCAAAAACGACATTGAAATGTCAAAAGTCGAATGCAACAGCGATGGTCAAACATTGCCAAGTTCTAGAGAGGTAAATTTGTACTACGTATGCCAAGACGGAAAATGGAGCGAGTTCTATAACCGACCATGCGATACCGACAACAAGCGCATCAAGCTGAGAGATTATGACAACCATGTCACCGGCTTTATTGAATATATATGCTACAACAAAACATGGCGACCCACTTACGAATGGCACACGGATTATCCTGCAGAATATTACTTCAACCCTGAAATCGATTACGGACGTTTCAAGGATCCGCGCGACAACTACGTTTACCACACCTTAGATTTCAAGGGCAAAACGTGGATTGTAGAAAATATGAAGTACGCCGGATTCCCCGACAGCGTGCTAACAAAAGAAACCCGATGCCTCGAAGACAGCTGCAAGAACGTCGGGCGGTACTACAGCGTAAACGTCGCGGGTGAGGTTTGTCCCGAAGGTTGGAACCTCCCGGATTCTAGCGATATTGCAGATATCGGACCAATAGATTCCAGCAGCGCTGTCGTTACATCATCTGATTTTTGGCATGTCTTTTCGCAACTTGGTAGTACTGGATCCGCTTACACCACACCCGACACCTATGGTTTGAGTTTTATAGCAACAGGAAGAATCATCGACACCACCGAAATACTTTATTCACCTTGGCAAGGATACATTACAATGATGTGGATGAACGAAATCGACAGTGAAGGGAATCGGCGTTTCATTGAAATCAAACCCTATGGCACAAAGACCTATTGGTACAAAAAGCCAGATACTACCTATACTCGCATTCAACCTCCCGATTACGATCCTTCATCAAGTTTGTACAAATCCTATTTTACCATCCGCTGCATAAAGAAGTAAATGGTTATTAGTTATTTGTTATTTGTTATTTGTTGTTAGTCAGTAGTCATTGGCGAGCATCGTCATTCTGAGCGACCACAGGGAGCGAAGAATCCAGTAACATTCTTCATTACATTGTCATCCCGGCCACAATGTCATCCCGCACTTGTTGCGGGGTCTTCTTTTTGCAATTCCCTCAAACATATCTTATATTTAAAAACAAATGCAGAAAACACTAAAAGAATACCCAAGCCTCATTCTGAACGCATTCAAGCGGTTCCCGGTTGCGTCAGCATTTGCGATTGTCACATCCTTCGCACTTATCTTTAGCCTTGACTTCATCAATGGCAAGAATCCTTGGCTTCAGTTCTGGTTCATGGTTTATCCCGTCGTGGCGATGTTCATCTCGCTCACGACATCGCTCATCCAGGAATACAAGAAAAATAATAGTGATAAACCCCAGAGAATTACAGGCATCGCATGGCTAGTTATTTCAGTTGCACTATTGCCTATTATAAGCATATTTGCTAGCGACGGTTTCGCTCATGGGAAAAGTTTCATAGCATCAGCCCTTGCCCTATACATTACCGCATTCATGGGCCCATTCGTTATTCCATTTTTTAAACAAAAGAACGACAACGCTTTCTGGATATTCCTACACAAGAACATGGTGGCGTTATGTACCGCCGTGGTTGTCACCATTTTCTTGACTATCGCTATAGAAATCCTGATTGTCTTTTTTGTCATGCTACTCGGCATCAATACCTATGACCTAAATGTTTATGCATTCATCTTCTGCATAGCCACCGTATTGCCCATACTGTATTTTACCAATATTCCCACAATTGACGAATGCATAGAAAAGACACCCTTGG
Source organism: uncultured Fibrobacter sp. (assembly GCA_946415675.1). GTDB lineage: Bacteria > Fibrobacterota > Fibrobacteria > Fibrobacterales > Fibrobacteraceae > Fibrobacter. Next base: position 53,098 of record CAMKTL010000020.1, on the reverse strand, counting down.
AAAGCGAATTTGCAACAAGCAAATTCAGATTCCTGTTCACACCGATTTTCACACTTTCCATCCTCCTCTTTTACATCTACATCGTCAAGTTCATCGTCCAATGGGAATTGCCCCACGGAATGATATCATACCTAGTTTCAGTATCCATGTTTTTCATGATCGCGACCATCACAGAAATGTACCCGGCGCATTTAAAAACAACCGCAACAATCGAAAAAAAGCTATTAAAAATATTCCCCATATTCTGCATACCCCTTGTGGTACTAATGTCCATCAGCATTCTCCGCAGAATCTCCGACTATGGGATTTCAGAAAACCGCATTTATGTGATCGTTCTCAATATTTACTTTTATATTGTTATCGCAATTCTTCTCATAGATAAGATAAAGTGCAAGTCCAGGTATCTCGCTTGCATTCTTGGCATCGGTTTCCTGATTCTCACTATAGGACCGCTAAGCGCATCGAATATTACATACCACGTCTGGTCCAACGGTATAAAAACCGCCATTGAAAAAGAAGGTTTCAGCAATCTGCCGTTGAGCAAAGAGGAAACAAAGATATTTCTCACGGCACTCCAGAAAAAAGACGACCACAAGTCCGCACTCACTCTATCACGCATTTCATTCTTCGAACAATATTCAACCAAAAATCTAGGGAAGTTTTTCTTTACAGATGATGTATTGGATTTCGACAAAATACGTGACGAAGCCAAAGGCAAGGTAAGACCAAAATCCCCGACTACACTACATAGCGTAAACATCTACGGACATGTTGACGACATTTTCGAAATACCGAAGAATACAAGCAAGGTTATCCCGCTAAACATGCATTTTGACAAAGATGATTTCAAGGTGCAAAACGATTCTCTCTTTTTCCAAGTAAAGGTAAAAAGACTCGACAAAACTTTTCAATTCGCCGAACCAATCACGGACAATCCCACATCCTTCAGCACCAATGGCGCGATACTCATTATTAAACAATTTTTTCTGCTCGTACGGGATACCAATGGTGAAATCTCCTCAGATTTTACGCTCAAAGGTTTCCTATTCATGGAATAGGAGCAATTCACAGCCTTCTCCGTCACCCCGCACTTGTTGCGGGGTCGCCTATAATCTGAGATTATAAAAGACTTTTCAGCACTTCCTGCGGCACAATCGGCTTGACTCTTTTTATGCATATAACTATATTTACGCATAAATAAGGGTGCGCGGATTTTCATCGCCATCTAAAAGGCCACAAAACCCGTGCCATTCGAAAGGAACAATTATGGAATACAAAATTAAGGATATCAACCTTGCGATCGAAGGCCGCAAGGAACTCGACCTCGCCGAAACCGAAATGCCGGGCCTCATGGCCCTCCGCAAGGAATACGCCGGCAAGAAGCCGCTCGCCGGTGCCCGCATCATGGGCAGCCTCCACATGACCGTGCAGACCGCCATCCTCATCGAGACGCTTGTCGATCTCGGTGCCGACGTGCGCTGGGTCAGCTGCAACATCTTCAGCACGCAGGACAACGCTGCCGCCGCCGTCGTGGTCGGCAAGAAGGGCACTATCGAGAACCCGCAGGGCGTGCCCGTGTTCGCCTGGAAGGGTGAATCCTTGGAAGACTATTGGGAAAACACCGCTCGCGCCCTCGTGTGGCCCGACGGCAAGACCGCAGACCTCATCGTGGATGACGGTGGCGATGCTACCATGCTCGTGACCTGCGGCGCCGAATTCGAAGATGCCGGCAAGGTGCCCGAATTCAACCCCGCAACCGACAGCGAAGAATGGGGCGTGTTCCTCGCCACCTGCAAGAAGATTTTCGAGAAGGACCCGAAGCAGTGGACCCGCGCCCGCGAAGCTCTCCGCGGCGTTTCCGAAGAAACCACCACCGGCGTGCATCGCCTGTACCAGATGGCCCAGGCTGGCCGCCTGAAGTTCCCGGCAATCAACGTGAACGATTCCGTGACCAAGTCCAAGTTCGACAACCTCTACGGCTGCCGCCACTCCCTCATCGACGGCATCAACCGCGCCACCGACGTGATGATGGCAGGGAAGATTGCCGTAGTGTGCGGCTATGGCGACGTGGGTAAGGGCTGCGCACAGTCCCTGCGCGGTCAGGGCGCTCGCGTGATCATCACCGAAATCGACCCGATTTGCGCACTCCAGGCCGCCATGGAAGGCTACGAAGTCAAGACCCTCGACGAAGTCGTGAGCTACGCCGACATCTTCGTGACCACCACCGGCAACACCGGCATCATCAGCGCCGCCCAGATGGGCAAGATGAAGCACCGCGCCATCGTCGGTAACATCGGCCACTTCGACAACGAAATCGACATGGCCGGCCTCAAGAAGATTCCGGGCATCAAGCGTAACGAAATCAAGCCGCAGTACGACGAATGGATTTTCCCCGACGGCCACAGCATCCTCGTGCTCGCCGAAGGCCGCCTGCTGAACCTCGGCTGCGCTACCGGTCACCCGAGCTTCGTGATGAGCGCCTCCTTCACGAACCAGACCATCGCCCAGATTGACCTCTGGCTCAACGCACAGGGCAAGCAGACTGTCGCTGGCATCAAGTACGAAAGCGGCGTCGTCTATACGCTCCCGAAGATCCTCGACGAAAAGGTCGCACGCCTCCACCTCGAAAAGCTCGGCGTCCACCTGACCACGCTTACCAAGGCCCAGGCCGACTACATCGGCGTGCCCGTCGAAGGCCCGTACAAGGCGGATCACTACCGTTACTAGTGGTTAGTGGCTAGTGGTTGGTGGTTAGGAATAACTGCCAACCGCGCGATTGTCATTCCGGCCTCACACACTTGTCATCCTGAGCGGAGGCGTACTGCGCCGAAGTCGAAGGATCTCCTTTAAAAAAACATCCCCGTGCAATTTAAAATGCGCGGGGAATTTTTATTACAAGCAACAACCAAATTACGTATAACTATTTTTCTCGCGTTTCATACTCATCTAACGTAATCCCTGATGGATGCTTCCATTCCTTGGGCCCATTAGTAGCCCTATTTTTAACAACAGCCGCTGCAGCCGATGAAGAATTAAAATCAATATTCTCTTTTAAAACATACACTCCATCAAAGCGAGAGTTTTCTAATAAACCAGAGGATTCTATTTTTTTTCGAAGAGGATAATAGCAATGAGTTTGGAAACTTTGTCTTTCCTTTTTCTCGATAAATGACCCCTTCAACAATTTGTACCCATCATTCGTAATAATGAGTTTTCCTGTTAACACTTTTCCTTTATCATCCTTCCTATCCGATGTCAAATTAATATAAAAAACATCCTTATTGTTTATTTTACTTTCTTCAATCACATCGGACGTTCTCGCAAAATCTAATAGGCCTAAATTTTGTAGAACAAATATCACATTTTTTAAATATTCTTCTAAATCATCAACATCACTTTGCGGAAGTTTTGATCCCGGAGGTTCAGAAGCATTTTGCAAATCAAATGCTGTAGTATTCTCTTTAGCTATTTGATAAAAACGTTTTTCCAGGTATCTTACATGCGCTTTCGTTAAATTTCCATCTTTACTAATAAAGCAAACAAAAGAATCCCACCAATCTTTGCCATTTATATGATTTTTTAATCTAGAATTTACCTCATCAGCTTCACCAACATATAGCGTAATCTGAGTATTATTTTTATTAATTAGAAAATAAATTCCAGGACTAGACAATTCATCCATTTTTTGAATAATTGGCACATTTTTACGACCTCCAATAAAAGCTTTACCAGACCAATTACTTAATTCTGCAGATTTTAGAAACTTGCTTTCTTCTCCATAGATATAAAGTTTTATCGTTTTTCCCGCCATTTTAATTTTCTTCCTTTATCGATTTTTTAAATGCCTACATATTTAGAGCTTCTTCACCCCGCCTCTTTCAGCAATTCCGGATTCCTCTGAATATCCTTTTCAATAAGCCCGCAAATATAAAGAGCACTTTGTCCGTAAAGTCCTAGCGAATCGTCATCAAGGCATTTGCCTGTCGGTGACGTATATACAATTCGTATGGCATCATTCTCCGTAATGGAATAAGTTTCCATTAACATCGATACCACTTGTGGAATCAAGATAGACTTAACAAGATGATGTGTATCGGTTGCCATGCTAAACCTTCAAAGTATATGATTCAACAAAGCGGATCGTTTTCAACGATGCTTCAGTATTAAAGCACATCTGGTCATTTATCTTCTCAAACTTCAACCGTTCAATGGCATCTTCTGGACGCATGACGCCAGCAAGTACATATTCAATAGTTTCGCCGACACTATCGTTTGCAATCTTTCCAAAAACGATATCATAATCGTGACGGTATTTAAGGTCCGAACGACATTTGACAACAAGCTCAAGCCAGTCCATCGAGGCTTCGCTAAAGGATTTCCGTTTCAAATTTTGGGCCGCAACTTCATCAAATTCAAAAACGCTCACAACAGGGATATGCGACTGACCATCTTGGCGACTATGCAATTTCGCAATACGTTTGGCCCATCGTTCCGCCTGCTCCCGAATGGTCGTGGTGTAAAAACCAAATCCGAAATCGCGCCCCTTTTCAGAGGTGATAATCCTCGGCGTGACAATTTCTATATCGGAACCATGGTATAAAATCATTGGACAACCCCGCTGAACCACTTGTCAAAGAAATCCATCAGGTATTCTTTGCCCATGCCATGCAAGTCCTCATAATCGTCTTGCAACATTTTAAGCAAACCGGAGTGCGCAAAAAGATCATAGACTTCACTAGAAGCCTTGCCGCTATGTTCTGCGTAATTTTCGATACAATATGTCTTAAACGAAAGAACTGACATTTTGCGCCTTGGGTTCATTAGTAATATAACTTTTTTTCGGAATACAAGAAATTCAGCCCTTCTTCCTAGAGCGTCTGAACTCAGCTAAATCAGAAATCATTTCCTGTTCGTCTGCCCAGCCCTTGTCATCGGCAAACGTCTTCTGGATTTTCTCCATCCTTGCTTTCGCAAGTTCCTTCTTTTGTGCAGTAGTCCGTTTTTTATAGCATGTAAACGGAGTGAGGTAGTATATGAGCAAGCAGAATGTGTCGACTTTTACCGCATCAAAATCAGCCGGCAAACTCTATTTTTCCCTAATTTCTGGTGTCAAAATGCCGCAAATTTGCTCAATTTGCGAAAAAAGTGCTTATTACATGGCGGAAAGTGGGGTGAAAAGTACACTTTCCGCAGTGCAATCGGGCATTTTTGGCGAAATTCGCTCAATTATCGGGCGTCATGAGGAGAAAAAAGTTCTCCAAAGGTGTGTGGATAGTGAAAGAGCTGAGTTTGTCGCGATATATGGTCGCAGGAGAATCGGCAAGACTTTTCTGGTAAAGCAGTTCTTTGAAAGCTCGTTTGATTTTTATACGACTGGAGTCTATCAGGTCTCTCGTTCTGAACAATTGAAAAATTGGCAAAAGCAATTACTGAAATACAGTAAACAGAGAAGGAACACGCCTAAAGATTGGTTTGAGGCTTTTGATCAGCTTCAAGAGTATCTGCAATCCTTAAAAAAGGAACGGTTTGTCGTTTTTATTGATGAATTGCCTTGGCTCGATACTCCCAAATCGAATTTCCTAAAGGCTCTTGAAATGTTTTGGAACAGCTGGGGTTCTGATTGCAATCGACTAAAGCTGATTGTTTGTGGCAGCGCCACAACCTGGATGATTAATAAACTGCTAGGTGATAAGGGCGGTTTGCACAATCGTGTGACAATGCCGATTTGCCTTTCTCCGTTCACCTTGCACGAAACAAGTCAATACTTGACTTATATGGGCTTTGACTGGTCCGATATGGAAGTTATCGAGACTTACATGGTATTGGGTGGAGTTCCTTATTATTTGCCTCTGTTGAGCCCCTCTTTAAGTTTGCGGCAAAATATAGACAACCTGTTTTTTAAGCGTAACGCGGTGTTAAAAACGGAATATGACTTCCTTTTTAACTCGCTTTATAGCGAGGCACAAGCATACAAGAAAGTTGTGGAACTTTTATCGTCAAAAATGATTGGCATGACTCGTAGCGAGATGATGTCGAATCTTAAACTTTTGGACAATGGTTTTTTCTCGATAGTTCTTGATAACTTGGAAAAATGCGATTTTATTCGGCATTATCAATCTTTCGGAAAAAGAAGAAACGAAGCGTTATACCAGCTGACGGACATGTTCACACTGTTCTTTGTGCGGTTTGTCAAGAATTATAACGGCATGGATGAAAATGCCTGGAGTCATTTGCCCGATGGCAAACGCAATGCTTGGCAAGGTTACGCTTATGAACAGGTTTGCATACACCATATAAACCAAATAAAAAAAGCTTTGGGCATATCAGGAATTGCAAGTGATGTTTGCTCATGGACTAAAAAAGGAGAGAACGGCGCACAGATAGATTTGGTTATTGATCGGAGCGATAGGGTGATTGACCTATGCGAAATCAAGTATTGCAATCGACCGTTTGAAATCAAAAAAGATTATGCAGATTGGCTTAAAGAACGACGTGATATTTTTAGAGAGAATGTGCGAACGAACAAGACTTTGCACCTGACCATGATTACCCCCTTTGGATTGGCTAAAGGGAAATATGAATCCTGTGTTCAAGGATGTGTGACGGCAGCAGACCTTTTTCAATAAGGAGAGGAGATACTTGCGATGGATTGTTTCGTTTTCTACCTTGCAGAAAGACCTTCGTTTTACCAGTATCTGGAAGGGCAGAACCTTGCTGTCAATACGATGGATTCGTATTGCTGGACAGCGGACTTCTTCAAGTCGCATTTCGGACGGTTCGGTCGTAAGTCGCTGGCTGATTATAAGAGTTTTCTTTTAGAAAATTACAAACCCAAAACTGTTAATTTGCGAATTCAGGGCATCAACAAGTATTTGGATTTTGCAGGCAAATCGAAGTTACGGATCAAGAATGTCAAGGTTCAGCAAAAAAGTTTTCTGGAAAATGTCATTAGCGATGCCGATTACAAATTTTTGAAAACTAGTCTATTGCAAGATGGTCAGACTAAGTGGTATTTTGTGGTGTGGTTCCTGTCGGCGACAGGCGCCCGCGTTGGCGAACTGGTGAAACTCAAAGTGGAACATGTGGAGTGCGGATATTTTGACATTTACGGAAAAGGCGGAAAGTTGCGTCGGCTCTACATTCCTGAGACTTTGCAAAAAGAATCTTTGCGATGGTTGGAAAGTGAAGGTCGTTCCAGCGGATACCTGTTCTTGAATCGTTTTGGCAAGCAGATTACCCCGCGGGGGATTGCCTCGCAACTGAAAACATTCGCAAAGAAGTATGGCTTGGACGAAGCCGTGGTCTATCCGCATTCGTTCCGTCACCGCTTTGCTAAGAACTTTCTGGAAAAGCGAAACGACATCGCTTTGCTTGCCGACCTTATGGGGCACGAACATATTGAAACGACACGTATTTATTTGCGGCAAACTGCAAGCGAACAACGCGAAGTTGTGAATAAGGTGGTGACGTGGTAAAATAGGTAAGAATCAGCCTTTCTTCCTAGAACATTACAAAAACCAAGCAAAAAAAACGTTTTCCTGCCAATTTTCAAAAACTAATCAGCGCGGAAATTTTTATTACCGGTTCCACCCAGAATGCCCATCACCATAGGCAACGCCACCGCCATTGTCATCGTAACCGCCCAACGACGATGTGCTTTTCACGCCGAGCCAGCCGCGCATTCTCTTGATGCGGGCAGAGGTCGCGGCGGTATTCTTGTCACCGGCATTCCCTTCACAACCATCCGCGACGCATTCCGAAACATCATTTTTCGCAAAGGCTTTTTCAGTCATCTCATCAACCTCCCGTAAAAACTTGCCCCAAAGCTAACAATTTCTTATAAAATATCAATGTCCTGGGAATTTCGTCAAAGATTCCACGCGGTAACCCAAAAGCGCATTGCGCCCCTTGAGGTCAAATAGTTCTATCACAAAAGCGCAACACGTTACCTTGCCGCCCAGTTTTTCGAACAACTGAATTGCTGCACGGGCGGTTCCACCAGTCGCAAGCAAATCATCAACAAGAATCACTCGTTCGCCAGGCTTAATCGCATCCTTGTGAATTTCTATGCAGGCGGTCCCATATTCCAAATCGTACGATACGCCCACAGTTTCTCGTGGGAGTTTCCCTTTTTTGCGCACGGGCACAAACGGCTTATGAAAATGATCTGCAACAGAGACCCCGAACAAGAATCCACGAGCTTCAAGTCCTGCGACTGCATCAAATTCTACGTTATCAAGAATCTTGTAAAGGCTTTCCAACGTCAGTTTCAACGCATCTGGGTTCCCCAGCACTCCGGTTACATCGCGAAAAAGGATTCCCGGCTTTGGAAAATCTGGAACGGAAATGATATAGTCTTCAATTTTCATGGCGCTCGCCCTCCATATTCATAATTTCAAGATAGCAAAAGATGCCCGCCCCGGCACAAAGTCCGGAAAAAGCGGGCATGAAAAATTGTTAATTTCTATTTTTATCCGATATTAATTTATCTTTTATTTTTCTGTTTCTACCTCCTTATTTTACGTATTTCTTGATGAGTCGTATCATTATATCAGCGAGACTTTCAACCTTGTGATCGCCGACAGATGCCTTGATATGGGAATTGCCTATGCCGCTATCGTCGGTAAGGAACACGTATGTGCCGCCTGTCGCAAGGTCAAAGAATCTCAGCATAAATTCAGTATCCTTGTCCGCGCCACTCGCTGCGACCGGAATGATCTTGATGCCTTTTTGGGCGAAGAGCAGAATGGTCTTCTGAAGACTTTTGATAATTCCTTCTTCGTAGTGGGCAGGTGCATCCAAAATAAGGAACGCGATGCGAGAACGCGCCGTTTCATCCCACGATAGATTCTGCATCGAGGCTTCGAGCGCCGTATGTACCGCTTCAGGGTAATCGCCACCACCGTCGGCGTCCTGCTTGGCGATAAACGCTTGCGTCTTGGACACGTCATTGGTGAAGTTGTCGTGCCGCGTGATATAAACATCTCCTACGTCACGGTAAAACAATGCTGCCGTACGCAACGATACTTTACTTTCTGCGCTGGCGTGCTCAATAATCTTGCCAAGATCGGATTTGAGGAAATTAATTTCGTCCTTCATCGAACCTGTAGCATCGACAATAAACGCGACATCGGCCTTGGCTTTAGGATGTTTGAACTCCTTTGTGAAAATGACGTTGACATTGAGTTTTTCGTCTTTTGGGGTAGTGAGCTTGAACGGCCCCTTGAATCGTTTGCCATTGATTTTCAACGAGAAACTATTGGCGTTTAAATTATTAGCGGCATCGCTAAACAAACTTATCCAACAATAGGCATACCCGGCATTGTCGGTCTTAGTCGCAAACTCCAAAGAATCGCCGTTAAACAGTTCCACAGAAGCATTGGCAAAGCCAGCACTGTTTCCATCAACCACTCTTACAGCCACGAGATTTTTCGGGAAGAACTTCCAGTAATCCGCCTTTCCGCTATAATTATTTTCGCTGAGGATATCTGTCCAAAACTTCCAGTTATCCAAATCGTTCCATTCGCCAGCCGTGAGCAGCCCTGATTTACGGTTATTCAAACCATCGTCATGCTCACGACGATCCGGAGCTATAATCGGAGGCTTCGGCCCGATTGCAACCATTTCCTTGTCCCCTCGCGCCGCCGCAAAAGCTTTTCCTTTGGCAAGCCCTCGCCTTCCACCAAGAACCGCTTTTCCGGAGGTTTCGAGCCCAGCCACGCTTTTCATTACTTTATCTGTACTTTTCGAATACACAGCCGAAGGTTCCGAAGTCACTTCTGAAAAATCCGAAGACGCATCCATCAAAAACACCGCAGACGGTTCTCCAGTTTCTACGGTTTCGATTTTGTCGGCACCGCCCGCGACTTCAGTGCGGCTATCTGGTTCATCGACGCCAGTAGCTTTACCACCTGCGGGTTTTTCATGGTCTCCGCCGCCGCATAAAACAACACACAGCAAGACGCCAACCACCGCAATCACAGCAATCAGAATGAACAATTTGTTTTTCATGATGTCCTCCTTGTGTCTCTTTCAAACTAGCACATTCGATTTCGAAAGACCAATATTTTTTCGCAAAATGTGGCTAAATGTTTTTTACAAAAAAAGAGTCCTCAGCCGCAATCTGAGCCGAGGACCTTTATTGAAATTTTTATTTCCGTTTCTTTTCGGAATCTTTCTCATGGCCGTAATCTGGATCACGTTCAGGCAAGTCTTCTGCGATTCCCATAAGACACTTATCAAATTCATCGATATTATCAAGCAGGTAAAGAGTCCTATCCTTAAACATATGACCTCCATCAGCAAAATCATAATCGGTCATATAGTCATCTTCGTATTTGGCGCTGCACTGGTCCTTCCCCACTTCCCTTAAATGATAATCACCAACGCAAGTTGTCTTGCCATCGGTCACTTCAACATTGACTTCCATCAATATTTCGCCTGTTGCACCAAGACTCTGTTCCGCCTGATTGACCTTGAAAGTGTAAGTCTTTTTACGGACGGTAAAAGTCTGGCTTGAATCCGAACTTTCAAGAACCTTGATACCGTATCTTTTAATCGTATATTCATTTTCGTCGGTACCATGGGAATAAAAAATACCGGGAAAACTTATGCCAGGATACCAACCGACCATAGCTTCATAGATCTGATTTATAAAGTTATCTACAAAGCTCGTCTTTTCGGAATCCTTGAGGTAATCGTCGAAGTAATAATCAATCTTTTGGGCGTATTTTCCATTAAAGAATTCTAGAGCGTATTTTTTGAATCCACTATCATAACATTTTGTTTCTTTACTATAGGTTTTATATTCGCAATCCGTATATACCCACGTTCCTTCGAGCTCGCCTCCCTGGCCTCCGACATACATGATTCCATATTCACTCGTTTCACCACCCACAACTTCAAAGAATGCTATCGTATCACCAAAGAATTCGTATTTGAAAGTGTCGGGCTCAACAACCTTTTTCGACGGTTCCCAGGAATACTTGCCGTTTTCAAAAATGCATACATCTTGCTTGGCCACGTCTTTAGTCAAGACAAGCAGTTGCTTTTTCTTGTTTACGGAATAAGTGCCCGATTTTGAAAACGTGACAGGCTCGCCCGTGAAGACCTTGCTTTCTACTTGTGTGTCGGTGGCACCTGTAGAATTATCATTTCCGCAAGCAGTCATTAAAGTTGCAAAAGCCGCTACGGCAGCAACTAGGGAAAATTTCATGTAATCCTCCTTTCTATCGCAAATAATATTTATTGCAAATAAAGCTATTTCGCTTTATGAGGGTTAATATAGTAAATAGAATTCTGCAAAAAAAACTATTTTTTACGCATGCCAAAAACGTTTTCGAAATGGGTGGCCTGCTGGGGTAACGCCACCTCCATCACCGACCGCAAAGAAGCCACATACGCCAAGGATTTAACGCTACGCTATCCGATTCGCGCTTGCTTTTCAGGGAACAAATTACGCTTCCATTTCTCGAACCTTACGGGAACAGAATCCGTACAAATTAGCGAAGCGTATGTTGCGCATTCAATCACTGCCTCCGCGCAATCCGCAAATTACGTGCCGAGCGCAATCACTTTCGGCGGCAAGCCATCTGCAAGCATTCCCGCGGGCGAAGAAATCCTGAGCGATGAAATTCCATTCGATGTAACCGCAGGCGAAACTTTAGATGTGAGCCTTTACTTCGCTGATTTCACACAAATGAACGCCGGCACGGCCATCACGGGCCCGCTTTCCGGTGGCAAGTACAGCTACGGTAACTTTGCGAAAAGCGCCATGCTTCCCGACGACCTCACGCGCAAAACGAACTGGATCTATTTTCTCAACACCATCGACATTTTCACCGAAGAGAAAAACTTTGCGCTCGTCTGCTTCGGCGATTCCATCACGGCGCAGGACTGGCCCGATTACCTCACGCTTCGCTGCGCCCGCGAAGGTTTCAACAACGTTTCGATTATCCGCCGCGCAGTAAGCGGTACACGCATCTTGCGCGAATACAGCTGCATTACCTACGCCGCCTACGGTCTCAAAGGCGCCACGCGATTCCCCATCGAAATGAACGTGGCCGGAGCCCGCGCAGTTATCATCCAGCACGGCATCAACGACATCATCCATCCGGTCGGCGTCGAAGTCAACAAGTTCCGCCCCTGGAGCGACATGCCCACCGCAAACGACCTCATCAATGGCGTCCGCTCATTCTACGTCTCGCATGCGCGCAAGCTCGGCCTCAAGATATACAGCGGCACGCTGCTGCCGATTTACGGTTGGCGCACCTACAACGAGAACCGCGACATCATCCGTACGGCATTCAACGAATGGCTACGAACCGCCCCCGACTTTGACGGTTGCGTCGATTTCGACAAAGCTGTCCGCGGCCACGACGACCCCAAGCGTTTCGCAAACAACTTCGATTCAGGCGACCATCTGCACCCTAGCGCCAAAGCCTACGAAGCCATGGCCGAATGCGTCCCCGAAGAATTGCTAAAGGGAAACCTCTAAAAATTGTTTTGAAAAAAAATTTGTCACTTGACGCGTTAATTATTTATTTTATAGCCATGAGCTTGAAAGAATCCATTAAGCAGATTCAAAAAAGGGAACACATGACGCAAGACGAACTTCAGCGTCGTCTTGGTTGTTCCCGCAATAGCTTTTTGAAATCTTCTTCCGCAGATATTCAACCCTATTTTGAGCTAGCCTTCGGAATATCAAGTCCCGACACATCATCTGCCGAAAGAAACAAAGAACTCGAAAAACTTTTGCCGTGGGTTCGCAAGTTCCCTATCCGCGCATTACAAAACATGGGTTATATTCCCGCAAATGTGAAAGACGCAAGCCTTGTACGCGCCGTTTTCAAGTTCATGCAAATCGGGAGCATCGCCGGTTTCGAAAAATACTACGGCGCAACATTGCAATCCACAAACCCGCAGACAATCGCCGCTTGGATCCGCTTGGGAGAACTCCGCGTCAAACGCAGAACAAGCGATTTTGCGCCCGACCACAAAGCCATTTTTTCCGTCTTGAAATTCTTACGGACAAACGTGTTCATCCACGGACAAAATATCCGCAAACAGGCCCGCGAAGAGCTTAAAAACTGCGGTATCGAATTTATCGAAGTGGAACCGTTCCTCACAGCACCCATCCCGACATGCGCATTTTACTGGGTCGGCACACAGCCCGTCATCCAATTCCCGACCACAAAAATGAACGATTCTAAATTTCTGGGAGCATTGTGCCACGCCATCGCGCACATTCTTTACCATCCGCTGCGCACGGCCTGCCTGCAGCTAGGCACATCCACACAAGCTTCGATGCACAACAACACCCAGGCGCAAGCCTCGCCGCAGAACAGCGCACCTGCACAGGACAACGCAACAACTGCGCAAAGCATCCTCGAACTCGAAGCCGACAAGTTCGCACAAGACATGCTCCTTTCCGAAGCCGAAGAGTGCGAGCTCATCTGCTGCGGCCGCTTTAACGAACCGCGCTGCATCCAGCACTTTTCAGGGCTATTCCACGTGCGCCCGGGAATCCTCGTCGAACGCCTGCAACAGCAAGGCAAAATCCGCCGCCGCTCTCCGCTGAACGAATTCAAAGTGGCCGTGTAAAAAGAAACAGAAACATCACTGGATGTTTCGCGGCTTCCCGCCACTCAACATGACATCTTAAAAATGCAGCCTTTTTATCGTCATCCTGAGGACTGTAAGGACGAAGGATCCAGTCCATTTATGACGTCTTGATAAAAAAAATCCGGCTTAGCCGGATTTTTCACATTCAAGGCAGAGCGCATTTCGTCGCGCCTATTCCTGAATTAGTAGTTGATTCCGAAGAACAGGTTGAAACTGCTGAAGCTCTTCTTGAAATCCACGCCAGAAGCGACAATGTCAAAGCCAAAGCCCACTTCCAACTGAACAGAAGAATTGTGGAAAATGCTTGCACCCACTTCACCACCGAAGCTCATGCCCAAAGCCCAACGTTCACCGAAATCCCAATCGTCAAAATGGGAATCCAGCTGCAAACCGAGACCAATGCCACCACCGACAAACGGCGAAACCATTTCGTCAAGGAACGAATAGCGACCACCCAAAAGCATGTTGCCATGAACTTCCCAATCATCGCCAAACTTGAAGTTCCAAGTGCTTATCGTCGTGATTGCACCATGAGTCGTCATTTCCCAAATATGGCCGTAACGGATAAGCGGAAATGCCGTAACGTGGTCTTTGTCCGGATTTTTCTCCTTATCTTCCCAGTTGCTCCAAAAGCCAAGACCGAAAGCGGCCGTTTGGAAACTATAGACAGGACGCTGGAGAGTTCTCTCCGGGGCAGAAGTAGATTCGCTCTGGGCAAATGCCGCAAGAACGAGGAAGGAAATGAGTATAATAATCTTTTTCATAATGGGAAATATACAAAAAGTTTACACGATAGGCGCAAATAATCTTCAAGCATTCTATATTTTACACTATCAATGAATAAAGCCGCTATTATTGTCGCCGTTTCGATGCTTCTGAGCCGAGTGCTTGGAATTTTCCGTGAAATGCTCCTCGCCCACGCCGCCGGCGTGTCGCTCGAAAAAAACGCTCTCGACCTCGCTTTCATGATTCCGGACATCCTGAATCACGTAGTCAGCACCGGATTTTTGTCCATCATCTTCATCCCGATTTTTACGGGGTACAAGGTCGCGGGCGACGAGAAAAACGGCTGGAAGTTCTTCAGCAACGTACTGAACACGTTCGGGCTCATTCTCCTCATTCTCGTAATTCCCGCGTTCATCTGGATGAAAGAACTCATCTCGCTCTTGACCGTCGATGGAGTAACGCCTGAGCTTTTGGAACGCGCGACTTACTACGGCCGTATCATTTTGCCTGGGCAGATTTTCATCTTTGTCGGGAGCATCCTCGTTGCAGTCCAGCACACACGCAAACAATTTTTGATTCCCTCACTCACGGGGCTTATCTACAACATCGCCATTGTCGGTGGCGGAGCCGCAGGACTCGCACTTAGCAATTACACCGGCAACGATTACGGCCTCGCTGGATTTGCCTGGGGCGTTCCCGTCGGCGCATTCATCGGATTTTTCGCCCTCCAGATTTTTGGCGCCAAGCGCGGCGGCGTCCATTATGAATTTATCGTTGAGCCCAAGCACCCCGACATCATCCGCTATTTCAAGATGATGCTCCCGATGTCTCTTGGCGTGGGCTCCATGTTCGGCCTCGAATTTATCATCCGTAGCTTTGGCGCGAACTTCGGCACAAGCGGCATTTCGAGCCTCAACTACGCATACCGCGTCATGTACACGCTCGTCGCGGTCTTTGGATTTTCCGTCAGCGTCACGAGCTACCCCGACATGGCGCGTCTCGTCAAGGAAGGCGACTTCCCGCAACTCAACCGCAAAATCTGGAAGAGCCTCTCGCGCATGTTCTGCATCTTGATTCCGGCAGTCGTCGCCGTCTGGGCTTTGAGCTTCCCCGCCGTGCGCATTCTCTTTGAACGTGGCGCATTCCATCGCGAAACGACCGAAGCCATCTCTGAAATCCTCCGCTGGTACTTGCCCGTAAGCCTCGGCCTTTGCCTGCAAGCCGTACTCGTCCGCAGCTTTTACGCTTGCGAACGCATGTGGGTCCCCACACTTTTGAACACCGGTATTTTTGCGGCAACCATCCCCGCCTACATTCTACTCGGCGAACCCGAAGTGGGACTCGGCATCAAAAGCGTCCCCATCATCGGTGCCACAGGCGCCATTCTGCAAGTGATTTCGATGATATTCATGTGGGCTAAAAAGAACGGCACCGACGGCATGAAAGACGCCCTGTTGAACATGTTCCGCGCCCTCGTCGCATTCGGCATCATGATTGCAGCCGCGGTCGGCCTTGACCACATTTCGGGTGATTTTGTCCGCAACACAGGCTTTGTAACGCTCGTCGTCTATGCTTGCGCCGCAGGAATCGCACTCTTCACGCTCACGCTAATTGTCCAGCGCTACCTCGGCAGCAAAGACGCCAAGGACATCCTAAACGAACTTCTCGGGAAAGTCCTGCGCAAGTTACATTTGGCGCGTTAACGCCACTCCGTCATGCCATATCACCCTATTTTTCATTTTTGGTGTTCTCCTTTGAGCTGGAGTATGGATTGTTTACTTTTAATGATAATATTTGAAGCGTTTTTAAAAGCCGGTGTTCCATTGACCTTATAGAAAGACTGATTCCCATAATTATTCCTTTGTTTAAAACGAGACAAACGAATTGTAGGAATGAATTGGGTCGAACAGAAATCTTCGGGTATAGTCTTTACATCGGGAAGTTTATCAAAATTCAACGTACCATCATCTTGAAATTCGCACTGGAGAGCACGGACTCTACGATTTCCATCATCAAAAAAATAAGGATGAGGCTGACCAGGAAAAAGGAGAACATCCCAATTGCACAAAGCGTAATATTCGAATTTGTCGCTAATTTTTTTATAAACAAAATACATACCATTTTTTGAAGAGTATTCTTTTCCCCAAAAATCATCAAATGCTAAAATAGTATATCCAATAGAATCCCGATTAACAACAGTATTGGTTTTGGCTTCAGCGATTATTGGAGGAACATAAGGAACAAGGAAATCCCAATTTACTGAATCTCCCTTAGGGAAAAAATAGCTTACAAATCCTCTAACATTTGAAACAAAAACAGCGTCCGTCACAACATCAAGCGACAGGTCTTTATCACAATTTTTCTTTCCTGAGCACCCAATAAAATAAAAAATAGAGTCCTTTATCAAACCCACTTTGTCTGACGAAGTTGGAGTATATCTCACATCAAAATTATTGTTCATATTTGATTCCATGCACAAACTTTCATCGAATTCGGGATCAAAATGGTCGGGGTGACAATCTAGTGTTGGATAAAGATAACTAAAGAAAATTCCCGTTTCATTATAATTTTCTAAAGAGTCCTCAATCAAGAGAGGCTTAATCCACGGTTCATCTTTATCAGTCCAATTATGGCTTGGGAACCAAAAGCCTTCATCAGCATTGCACTCCATCCATTCCGCTTCCCATGTTTTGGCCCAAGGGATTGTAGAAAAACATAAAAGTAATATGGCCATTTTTTTCATCTCAATCTCCTTTCTTCTTGTATGGCGGGAACAAAACTTGTAGAACTCCATAGGGAACATGTTCAATTTTACTTATAGAATAACCCCATCCCTGACTATTGTCATCGTTACTAATATAATCTTTAAAAAACGCGTTTTCAAAATAACACGTTGATTTGCCAAAGAATTCCCCACGTAATCGCCTATCAAATACGAAAAAAACAAATGGGGAGATTCCCTCCCCATACGCGGATCATGACTACTAAGCAGCATAGCTGCAAGTAGTCAAAGAGATCAAGTCGGGAATGACATCGTACTACAAATTATCCCCGTTTTCGTCACTTTTCACGGGTGGCAAAATTTCTTCAGGCAACGTCCCATAACCAGAGACGTCATCCTTTTCGAATCCGTTTACCATCCATTTGAAAAAGCCTACGGTTCCGCCAAGTACGGCCCCGGTAGCAAAACCAACCCCGGCGGCACTAAGCGCAACAAGTTTGAGAGGAAACAGGCGCACATCCATTACATCCACTGCACGGAAACGACCACTACCATTCGTTGCCACGAACCAACCGGGAACAGCCATAGTCGTCGCCGTATTCGCTCCATAACGAATCATGGGGTTCGGGTTCTTACTTGCAGCACAACCAACAAGACTCAACACAAGCAACAAACAAATAATAGGCTTCAAAAAATTCATACTCGTAATATAAAGAATCTAAATTTTAGAATTCCATATTTACCTTATTTTCGAGCCGTATTCATTATCGGGCTTTGCCGGTGGCAAAATATCTTCAGGCAAGGGACCTATCTCCTCAATGTCATCATTTTTAAATCCGTTGAACATCCACTTGAAAAAGCCAACGGTCCCACCTAATAAAGCTCCGATTACATAACCAGCACCCGCAATACCAAGCGATATTCCAAGAACCATTATGTAATCATCCTCAGCCTTCTTTTGGCTTTCGGTCTTACAGCTATAGCTATGACAATCGTCATCATCATCATCATCCAGTGCGGCAGCAAGCGCTGTAACGCCCACAGCGCCTACCAAGCCAGGAACCGCCAAAGATGCAGCCGTATTGGCCCCGTAACGAATCACGGGGTTCGGGTTCCGGCTCACGGCACAGCCTATTAGGCTAAGCGAAAGCAACATGCATATGACGGGCTTCAATAAACTCATATCCGTAATATAAAGCGACTGTTTCAAATCGCCAATAACGCGATGAAAATTTCGCGACAATCTAGCAAAAATTCAGGATAAAATGCAAAGGAAAAAATTACCGTCCATTGTTGCGCAATCTGTACAGCACGCAGGCGATGTCGATTGCACGCGGAAGGCTCATTTCGCGGCTCAATCCTTGGGGCAAGTTGCGGAATCCGACATTCTTGATTTTTTCGCAGAGCGCATTGATGCGTTCCATAATCGTGGCAGGCTTCGGCGACTCCTCGCCAGCCTCCTCGTTATTGCTTGCAGCATTCTGGCAAAGGTTCAACAGCATGAATCCCGCACCGAATCGCTGTTGCTTATCCACAAGCGCACCTGCCTTGGATGTGTCCGAAACAAGGAACCCGATTTGCAACAACGTATCGCCGGAGATTTTCACCTTGACCTGGCGCTCTACAGCAGAGGCCGGGCGAAGTCCCGGGAGCAAGGACTTCACGTACTCGGCAAAGTCGCGGCACTGCGGTTCCACAAACGCGGGCAATCCCGGCACGATTTTTGCGACACCGTCAATAGAACCATCCGCACCAGCCGTCCCATCAGCGAGACCCGCCGCCACATTTTTCCCATTGATTCTCGCGCACTCCGCCTTGTACGACGCCATCACGATGATGTTATCGGCCAAGTCCAGAAAATCACCGCAGGCGCCCGCCACCAGAATAAAGCTACGCCCCTGGATTTCACGGATGCGGTCCGTCAGCGGAATAAGCGGTTCGCGGTCATCGCCCAAGAGCTTACGCACACGCACATCGCGAATGAGGAAGTTCACGGCAGAGGAGTCCTCGTCAATCAGGAACACATCGCTCCCCGCTTCCATCGCTTCCATCAAGTTCGCGGCCTCGCTCGTCGAGCCCGACGCACAGGCGGTCGTAAAGTTCTTAGTCGAAATTCCACCCGGCAAGTCACGCACGAACTGCGAAAGGTCCGTCCCACGCACGCTGCGGCCATCTTCGACGCCCACGCGCACCGCCGTTTCGCTCACGACAATGCCTTCGCGGCCATCTCCCGGAACATGCGGATAGACAGCCTTCGTCAAGGCCTGCAAAAGCGTCGATTTTCCGTGGAACGCCCCGCCCGAAATCACCGTGATTCCCTTCGGGATTCCCATGCCGCGAATCTCGCGACCGTTCGCCGAAAACGTCACCGCCATTTCTGCAGGCGATACAAACGGCACGGCGCCTTCCATCGGCGCTTCGCTGAGTCCCGATGCACGCGGGAGCACGGCGCCATCCGGCACAAATGCGCAAAGCCCACGTTCCTCAAGCTGCGACAAGATGTCCTTGCGTTCGGCAAGAACCCTATAATGTTCCAAAAGTTCCGATTCCACGCCTTCAGGCTTCAATTTTCCCGAATTGTACAGCGCCGACGACACCAAGTCCGGGAGAACCATCGTCAAAATCTCGGCAGCGTCTTCGGCCTGAATCTTGCGCCCGTCGCCCGGCAAACGCACCTGCAAACAGGCACGCAGTTCACCGTTATCGACCCACAGCGCGTTCCGCACCAGCATTTCAGGTCCAGCGGAATCAAAAACAACCGCCGCATCCTTGCCGGGGAATTTTTCACGCACAACCGCCGAAAGCCTACGGTAAAGGTAGTCGCTCAAGGCCAAGCGGCGCTCGAAACTGCCACCCCATTCGCCCGGGAACCCCAACATCTGCAAGCTAGACTTGATCATCACACGCGATGCCGGCGCATACGGGTCACCCTGCACATGGAGGAATTCCAGCACAAAGTCACCAAAATCCCATGTTTTATCTGCAAGGGACTTGTAAAGACCGTAATTTTTCCCTTGTAAACTGCGAATTTTTTGATAAAGCGCTTTCATATACATAAAATTAGTTAATATAAACCAATTAAAGACGGAATATTTACGCACTTTTTACGGCACTTTAACATTTGTCATGTAAAAAAAGAATTAAATTCTTAATGTGAACTAACTCATGTACACGAAAAAAAAGGAGTACATCCCATGAAAAAGCTTTATATTTTCGCCCTGATGATGGCTTTCCTCTTCTCATCGGTTGTCGCTGACGAAGAAGATCCACCTCCGCGTGGCAAAGCCGCAACCATCAACATCATTACCGAACCGCCTAACAGCGACGTGTTCCTTGGCGGTGAACCTCTCGGCAAGAGCCCGATTAAGGACCATCAGGTCAAGTCCGGCCGTCAGACGCTCGTCGTCATCGACCAGGGCTTCGAACTTGTCAACAAGCGCGTGAACATTTGGCCGGGTACCGACTCCCGTAACAACTTCGACTTCAGCACCAAGATTCCGAAGGGGCACGTCAAGGTCACGACGACTCCGCCCAAGTGCCTCATCTTCGTTGACGGCGAACAGTCCGACAAGACCGACGGTGCCGAACTCGTCATCCACAACCTCGATGCCGGCGACCACGTCATCAGCGCCCAGTGCAGCAACCGCAGGAGCGCCGAAGCTCTCGTGAACGTCAAGGGCGAAGAGACCACCGATGTCCACCTCGACGCAACGAACGGTGCCAAGGTCAAGGGCAAGAAGAAAAAACGTTAATTCGTATAGCGGAAAACACTTTTTTCAAAGAACTCCTCTTTTGAGGAGTTTTTTTTTGTATGTTTATAACAAATCATTCCAATCAGGAGTAAACAATGTCTAAAATTTGGATTCTAGCACTTTGTGCAAGCGTCGCTCTTCTGTCCGCCTGCTCTAGCGGAAAAAAAGTCACTCGTATTGAAGCTGACTCTGTCACAGACCTTTCCGGCAGCTGGAACGATACCGACTCCCGCCTCGTCGCCGAAGAAATGATCAACGACTGCCTCGGCCGTCCGTGGTACGAGCAGTTTTCCGCACAGAAAGGCTCCGTCCCGACCATCGTAATTGGCAAGGTCCGCAACAAGAGCCATGAACACATCCGCGTCGAAACGTTCATCAAGGACATCGAACGCGCCCTCATCAATTCCGGCAAGGCCGAATTCGTCGCGAACTCCAACGAACGCGAAGATCTCCGTAACGAACTCGCCGACCAGCAGGGCAACGCGACCGAAGAGACAACGCACGATGCCGGCATGGAAATCGGTGCAGACCTCATGCTCACCGGCGCCATCAACTCCGTCATCGACCAGGAAGGCGGTGAACAAGTGGTCTTCTACCAGATCGACATGGAACTCACCGACATCCAGAGCCATCGCAAGGTCTGGCTTGGCAACAAGAAGATCAAGAAGTTCGTGTCCCAGAGCAGCGTGAAGATGTAAGATAGGGATAGGGGTTAGGTTTTATCCTAAAACCTATAACCTAATACCTGTTACCCCTCTCGTCTTCCATCTGTCATCTACCGTCCCCGGCCTGAGCCTGTCCCACACTAGCGGTGCACTGAGTTTATCGAAGTGTTGCAGGATGCCGGGGTTTGTTTTTATAAGCATTTTACGAAAAGCATAAATCGCAACAACTTTTTATTGTAGATTTACCATTATGAAACGCCTACTTATACTTTTTGTTGTATCGATTCTTTTTACGGCTTGTGCAAATAAGTCCATTACTCGGTACGAAGCACTCGCCCCGACTTTTGAAAACAAAGGCTGTGAAGCAACCATTTCCCAAGTCCAGAAGCAACAAAAAGACCTTTACGGCGAAAAATCAGAATTTCTCTACTACTTTGATCTAGGCGTCCTCTACCACTACAACGGAGATTATAAGGAGAGCGCCAAAAACCTCGAGAAGGCCGACAAGATTTACGACGAACTCTACACACGCTCCATATCAAACGAAGCTGCAGCAATAGTCACAAACGACAACATCCGCCCCTACAGGGCCCGCCCATTCGAGGTGCTCGTACTCCACGAATTGCAAATCATGAACTACCTTGCGCAGAAAGACATCGACGGAGCCATGGTCGAAGTGAAACGCGCACAAAAGGCCATGGCCGCCCTCTACCAAAAGGACAGCGACAAGACAAACGACAACGGATTCCTGCGCTACCTCACGGCAATCGTCTATGAATTGTCCGGCGAGCCCGACGAAGCCGCCATCGCCTACATCAAGACCGTCAAGGCTTATCAAGAAAACATCCTGAATCTCCCGAAAGAGGCGCGCCAGTTCATCGTCGAAAGTCTGAGACGCACCGAACGCGGAGACGACATCAACGTTCTCGGTCTCGACAGCGCCATGGAAACGCCAAAGGCAAAAGCGGTATTTGACCAAGGGCAAGAAATCATCGTCGTGGGTTACGCCGGCCACGGCCCGATTCTCAACGAGCAGAGGTTTTCCGGAACCTACGTCAACGGCGGCTTGCTGAGCCTCTCGTACAAAGACGGAAAGACCGGCCAAATGCAAAACACCACGATTGACGCCATGCCGGTCGCTGGCGCAAGCAACGGCGAAACATTCCACATCAGCTTTGCGCTTCCCGAGGCGTTCTCGTTCAACAGCAAGGTCCACCATTTCAACGTGTCCGTCGATAACCAGTCCGGCATCCGCCCCGAAAAAGTGATGGCGCTCGACAAGGAACTCGAAATGAACCTCAAGGACGACTTTACCGCAACGATGTCCCGTACCGCAATCCGCGTCGTCTTGCGCACAATTGCCGCCCAGGCCGCAAAGAAGGCCATGAAGTCCGACAATTCCATACTGAACCTTTTCACAAGCATCGGTACAGACGTCGCCCAGAGCCAGTTGGAAAAAGCGGACCTCCGCATCGGGCTTTTCTTGCCGAACTCCATCCAGATGACAAGAATTCCGGTCGAACCGGGTTCGCATGAGGTCACCGTCGCCGCGGAAAGCGAAAACGGGGGCACAGTCAAAGTGTTCAATTACGGCAAAGTGGCCGTGAAAAAAGGCGAAAAGAAGTTCATCTTCGTGCAGGCAGTCAAGTAAGCATCGTCACAAATAGGCGAAAAAGCGATTTTTTATGAATTGTAAATACCTTTTTGCCAAATATTTAATTAGTTTCAAGTGCAAACAATCCTAGGAGCAAGAATATGAAATTTAAAATCATCTTCACTGCGGCAGCCTTGCTTGCCACTCAGGCTTTTGCCATTGCGGGTATCGGCTTCCATTATACCCCGAACGTCGGTACAACCCTCAAGAAAGCAGACAAGGCCCCCATCGAAGGCACGAACAACCAGCTCAGCATGAGCCATGGCGACTTCGATTTCATCCAGGGTTTCGGTTTCAAGGCTTGGATTGACATTCTCCCGTTCATCGATATCGAAGCGACATTCAACATCCAGTTCGCCTCGTACAACGCCTCCCTCTGGAATGGCGACGAAGAAATCCCGCTGCATATTGAACTTTCCGGCGTCCCGTTCGGCAAAGCAACTCCGAAGTACATCGCCATGAACGGCGACATCTCCGTCACCAAGCCGTTCTCCCTTCCGCTGTTCCCGATTCGTCCGTATGTCGGTGGCGGTCTCACGATGCACCTCAACACGTTCGTCCTGAACAACCGTTTTGTCACCAACGTCTATAAGAACGTTGAAGAAAAAGCGAAAAGCAACAACGAACCGATGCCGGCAAATGCAAACGAACTTGCCAAGCGTCTCGCTAGCGAAGTCGTCGATGTGGCCAAGGACGAAGGCCTTAACAAGAGCATCGGCTTCCACTTGCTCGCCGGTGTCCGCTTCAAGCTCCCGATTATCCCGATTGCCGCTTACGCAAACGTGAAGTGCTACTTCGGCGGTGACTACGATAGCGATATCGACGCCGGTCACTTCGCATTCGAACTCGGTGGCGGTTTTGCCCTTTAATTCTGTAATTACATTATTTGGTTAGAAGAGAGTAGGTATCCAAGAATGACTCAAAATACAAGCAGCACGAACATCCTCATCATTGAAGATGAAATTGCCATTGCCGAAGGGCTCGTAGATCTCTGCGAACTCAACGGTTACCGTGTGAAGCACGTTGTTGACGGCGAAAGCGGCCTTGCCGAAGCGCTTTCCGGACAGTACGGTCTCGTACTCCTGGACTTGATGCTCCCGGGCA
This sequence comes from uncultured Fibrobacter sp., assembly GCA_946415675.1. Classification (GTDB taxonomy): domain Bacteria; phylum Fibrobacterota; class Fibrobacteria; order Fibrobacterales; family Fibrobacteraceae; genus Fibrobacter. The sequence continues at coordinate 28,852 of CAMKTL010000020.1, read as the reverse complement.
TGGACGGCTTTACCGTTTGCGACAAGATTCGCGAAAAGGACAAGAGCCTCCCTATCATCATCCTTTCTGCAAAGAACTCCGATGACGATATCATCAACGGGCTCAAGTTCGGCGCCGACGACTATATCCCGAAGCCGTTCTCCGTTCCGATGCTCCTCGCTCGAATCGAAGCAGTGCTCCGCCGCAGCCGCCAGACGATGGAAAACGAAGGCAAGCTTGTAGCTGGGAACCTCCGCGTGAACTTCCGCGAATACACGGGTGTCCGCGGTACCGAAGAACTTGCATTCACTCGCAAGGAAATCGAAATTCTCGAATACCTGTGGAACAACCGCGACCACGCCATTCCGCGTTCCGAACTCCTCCGCAAGGTCTGGGGTTACGAAAATGCAGAATCCGTCGATACGCGTACGGTCGATATCCACATCACCAAGCTCCGCAAGAAAATCGAGGACGATCCGGCACATCCGAAGCTCCTCGTCACTTTCCGCGGTGAAGGCTACCAGATGCGTTCAGCTCCAGAATGCGAGAAGACCGTATAAATAAACTATCTACATATCTTTCACGCAAGATCAAGGCTCTACGGAGCCTGATCGTTGCATCTAAAGATCGTCTCATTTTTGTGGCGATTTTTATCGTTATTGCGATTCCCGTAATCGTGCTTTTAAGCCATTCCTACGCGCAGTTGCAAGCGTCGTCGCTCTTTGGTTACAAGGAACACGCCTTCTCTGTGCTGCAGAACCTGAACAAGAATATCACGTCGGACTTGGCCATCGAAGACAGGCGTTCATACGCAGACTATCGTTTCATCCGCTCGGTGCCAGTATTCGGCGGCGAAGAAATCACGATGTCCGAACTGGCGGATTTTCCGCTCCGCAGCCATTACGTGGGCCTCGTCGGGCACTTCCAGCTTGACCCATCCGGCAACTTGAGCACGCCAGTTCTCCCGGATGGCGTCCTTGAAAGCATTCCCATGGTCGATAGGGACAAACGTCTCGCAATTCGAAACAAGATAAGCCAGATTCTCAATACGTCGGGATTCTCGGCCATTTCCTCGCCAAGCGTAATGACGCAGACATCGAGCAGCGCCGAAAAAAGTCTGGATTCGACGCGCAAGAACGACAGCAAGCTCATCGACCAGATTTACAAACAAGATCTCGATATTTCTGGTTCGAACAAGAAAAAGAAAACCAGCAAGTCACGCGTTGAACAAATTACCAAGACCGGAGATTTTGCGTTCGGTGTCGAATCCACGAAACTCGATACCACGGGACTGCTCGTCCGTTTAATCAATACGGAATCGACGCACTCCATGGAAGCGGAAATCGACTTTTTCCAGGCCATCGTCGATTCGAACTACATCATATTCCACCGCACCGTAAGACGTGGTGCAGACGTGTTCATCCAAGGGTTCATCGTTGACGCACGCATCTACCTCACGAACCTTGTGAAGAACGAAATCGAAAAGTACAAGGGCGTCACGAAAGGCGCTCAGCAAGACCCCCTTGTTCTCGCATTCATCCATAAGAACCAAACATTTGTCGCATTCGGCGAACGCAACAACATCACGACAGAACTTCTCTCGGAACCGCTGCAGGCGCCTCTTTCGGACATCACGTTCAAGATGTACACCACGCAGAAGGCACCCGGCGGAGAATTCGTCCTGTTCATCGGTCTTTTGATGCTCACGGTCATCGCCATCGGCCTCATTTCCATCTACCATGTGACGCAAAGCCGCATGAAGCTCGCCGCCAAGCGCCAGGATTTTGTCTCTGCCATCACCCACGAACTCAAGACGCCGCTCACCGCCATCAAGATGTACGCAGAGCTGTTGCAGAACTCCTGGGTCGTGAACGAAGAAAAGAAGCAGAAGTATTACGGACAAATTGCTAGCGAGGCAGACCGTCTTTCCAGACTCATCCAAAATGTATTGAACCTCTCGAAGCTTGATGGCAACCGCTGGAACGTACAGCTCCGCATGGAAAAGCCCAAGCGCGTTCTGGACGATTTCGTCTCGACCTACAGCAAGAACGTCGAAAAGCAGGGCTTCGAACTGACGGTTTCTTCGGATACCGACGCAGACAACATCAGTCTCATGATTGACCGCGACGCCATCATGCAGATTCTGATGAACCTCGTCGATAACTCGCTCAAGTTCTCGAAGAACGCGGACTACAAGATGATTAACGTGGAACTCCGCATCAAGGATACGGACATGTACCTCGCCGTCCGCGACTACGGCCCGGGCATCCCGCCTTCCGAAATGAAGAAGGTGTTCCAGGAATTCTACAGAGTCGAAAACGAAATGACAAGGCAGACAAGCGGCACAGGCATCGGGCTTTCGATGGTAAAGAAATTGTGCACTTTATGTAACATGACCATAGAACTGGAAAACGCAAATCCCGGTCTGCGCACGAAAATCCACTTCCCGAGCCTGTCCATTTGATTAGATAAGAGAACCAAGCCAACGAAGATTGTCACCCCGCGCTCTGTCACGGGGTCAGTTTTTTTATGAGAACTTTTTTTTCTTGTTTACTATATTTTTTTTTGTTCCGTCCGCAGTGCGGAACTTTAATATTCAAAGAGGCGTGGCATGACTCAAGACGATATCATCAAGAATCCATTGGATTATGATCTTTCCATCGAAACTGTCGGCAAGGGCACTTTAAAGTCCCCGATGAACGGAGTGCCGTTCGTTTCCGAAAACGACAAGATAAGCCTCACGACCGACATCAACCTCATTTCCGAATACATCGCCAAAGGCATCCCGGTTCCGTCCCTCGAATCGGCAGGCCCGCGCGAAATCATTTTCCACGACCCGGCCTGGACCCGCGCAGGCATCGTAACTTGCGGCGGACTCTGCCCCGGCCTCAACAACGTCATCAAGGGCCTCGTACAGGTGCTCTGGTTTGACTACGGCGTAAAAAACATCTTCGGTATCCCCTACGGCTACCGCGGCCTGAACCCGAACTACGGTTACTCCCCCATCGTGCTGGACCCGGATGTCGTCGATGCCATCCAGGAAGACGGCGGTACCATTCTCGGCAGTTCCCGCGGCATGCAGGACCCATCTGTCATGGTCGATACGCTCATGCGCCTGAACATCAACGTGCTGTTCTGCATCGGCGGTGACGGCACCCTCCGCGGCGCCCACGCCATTGCCGAAGAAGTCAAGAAGAGGAAACAGCCCATCTCCATCATCGGCATCCCGAAAACCATCGACAACGACTTGAACCTCATCGACCGCACATTCGGTTTCGAAACAGCCGTGCTCAGTGCGACAGACGTCATCACGAGCGCGCACATCGAAGCCAACGGCGCCTACAACGGACTTGGCCTCGTGAAGCTCATGGGCCGCGACTCCGGATTTATCGCCGCATACGCATCGCTCGCGACAACGGTCGTGAACTTCTGCCTCGTACCGGAAGTCCCGTTCGAACTCGAAGGCGAGGGCGGACTCTTCAAGGCGCTCGAAAGCCGCTACGCCAGCGGAAAGACGCACGCAGTAATTGCAGTTGCCGAAGGCGCCGGACAGGAACTCTTCAAGGACCAGGAAGAACGCCGCGACGCCAGCGGAAACATCCTCAAAAACGATATCGGTGAATTCCTCACGCGCAAAATCAAGGAACACTTCGACAAGGTCGGCAGAGAAATCAACATCAAGTATTTTGACCCGAGCTACATGGTGAGGAGCATCCCCGCCAAAGGAACAGACGCCATTTTCTGCTTCCAACTCGCCGAAAGCGCCGTACACGCCGGCATGGCCGGAAAAACAGACATGGTCGTTGGCAGCATGAACGGAGCGTTCTCGCACGTGCCAATAGAATACGCCGTCAACGAGCGCAAGAAGATTAACCCCAACGGAACACTCTGGCACGCCGTACTCGGCGCCACCCGCCAGCAGGACTATTTCTCCGGCAAGGGCAAACGCAGCAAGTAATCTTTAAACTAATTTATCACTATGCTCAAAAAAGAAGAAAAAGTCATAATCCGCACAGCCTTGATGGAATACCGTAATCTTTTGTTCAAAACGTTCCACGGCACCGACGAAGAAAAGACGCGCATTGCCATGGTGAACAAACTCCTCCAGAACTGGAAAGTTTAAACGTTTTCATGAAGATTACGTCCAACATTCTTTTTGCATTCTCGCTTACGTTGTTGCTTGCGATTAGTTCCGCAGGTGCAAATGAGTATTTGCAGCTGGCGGATTCCTGTTATGCGGCAAGAGCGTTGCGCGCAAACGGCGACAAGGCCGATGCCAAGAACGCCGCTATCATGAAGGAAAATTACCGCAAGGCGATGGAAGATTCCACCGTCCTCGAAGCGGCAACCGAAGGCTACGTCAAGACGCTATACTTTTGCTTCAGGTTCGTGCAGTTCGACGAAAAGAAACGCCAACTCCATCTCGATTCGCTGTTGGACGCAAGCGCAAGCGCCTACGAGAAGTTCCCCGACAACAGGGAAATCGCCCACGTTTATGCATCAACGCTTTCGATGTGGGGTTCCGAAAGGAACGTATTCACATCGCTCAAGGAAGGCATCGCCGGGAAAGTCCGCGATGTCGCCACCAAGGCAGAAGACTGGCAGATTCTCGGACGTGCGCATTTCGTATTGCCCTATGTGCCGTTGATTCTCCCGTGGCCAGACGAAAAACTTGCAGACAAGTACCTGACCATGGCACTCGAAAAGAACCGCAAGGACATTTACAACTACTACTTCCTCGCCGACTTGCGTTACGACCAAAAGCGTTACGACGACGCGATGGAACTGATTGTGCAAGGGCTTGCCGAAGGTTTCCGCGAAGACTACGTACTTGAAGACAAGCGTGCACGCTGGCACCTCAAGGAACTGTGGAAAATCATCGACCGCAAGCATAAGAACAAATTATCAGCCAAGCACTTGGAAGACGGCGAAAAAATCCGAAAAGAAATCGAAGCGATGCGAGCCGCAAAGAAAAAGAAATTTCAATAGAGTTTAATGCGTATGAAAAAGCGGACTTTAAAAGTCCGCTTTTTTGCATTTACCGATTCCGGCACCTCGGAACAGGCTCCGCCGGAATGACAATCTCTGGATCCTTCCCCTATCGTGCTGTGCACTCCAGGGTCAGGATGACGGTGCGACGGTCTTGTCCGTGAGCAACTTACTTCTGCGCTTGCACGGCGGTGAGGGCAATCGTATAGACGATGTCTTCGACGAGGGCGCCGCGGGAGAGGTCGTTCACCGGCTTGGCCAAGCCCTGGAGCATCGGGCCGATGGCGATTGTGCCATGGGCACTGCGCTGTACAGCCTTGTAGCCGATGTTACCGGCGGAGAGGTCCGGGAACACGAACACGGTAGCCTTGCCAGCGACCGGGCTGTTCGGGGCCTTGAGGGCACCCACGCTCGGGACGGTTGCTGCATCGTACTGGAGCGGGCCATCGACGAGCATTTCGGGGCGGGCGGCCTTGGCGGCGGCAGTTGCAGCCACGACGAGGTCGGCATCCGGGCCCTTGCCCGAATTGATGGTGCTGTAAGAGAGCATCGCCACGCGGCTCGGGAGACCGAAGGCCTTTGCGGTATCATCGCACTGGAGAGCGATATCAGCGAGTTCTTCAGCAAGCGGGTTCAGGTTGATAGCGCAGTCGCCATAGATGTAGGTCTTGTCCTTCATGCACATGAAGAACACGGAGCTCACGGACTTGACGCCCGGAGCGGTACGGATAATCTGGAGAGCCGGGCGGAGCGTATCTGCCGTGGAATGGATGGCGCCAGAAACGAGGCCATCGACTTCGCCAAACTTGAGCATCATCGTGGCAAGCATTACGTTGTCCGAAAGAGCGACACGTGCGGATTCCGGAGTCATGCCTTTTGCCTTGCGGAGATCCACAAGCGTCGGCACGTACTTTTCGGCAAGCTCGGCACTCGGTTCGATGATTTCGATGTTAGCCGGGAGCTTGACGCCTACGGACTTTGCGGTGGCTTCGATTTCTTCTTTCTTGCCGATGAGAACCGGCACGGCGATGTTGCGTTCGACGGCGAGGCAGGCGGCCTGCACGGTACGCGGTTCAGAGCCTTCCGGGAGCACGATGCGCTTGACGCTCTTGGACGCCTTGGCGAGGAGGCTTGCGCGGAACATGGCCTGGCTTACGCGGCGTTCGGCAGCCGGTTCAGCAAGGTCGGCGGCGAGGCACTTTTCGCAACGGAGCAAACGCTTGGGGCAGAAAAGTTCCGCATCTTCGCCATCGGCAAAAACCTTTGCATCGAGGGCGGAGGCGAGGTCGTCATTATACTTGTGGGCAATGACATCGTTCATGCCCGTTGCACCAGCAACGACAACGGCATCGACAGCATCAAAATCCTGCTTGAGGAAATCGGCGCAAATCTTTTCCATGAGCACGGCGGACTTGCCTGCCTTGATATCTTCCACACTATCGGCGGCACTGACAACATCGAGCGGCTTATAGACGGAGGCGATAAGGCCGGCCTTGGCAAGGGCATCAACAATTTCCTGGACTTTGGCTTCCATCTTCTCGGCAGCCGTGGCAACTAGGTAAACACGATTCATTTTTTTCTCCAGTTTTTGAATTCACAGGTGTAAAAGTAGGATTTTAGGCTATGAATTGTCCACATTCCCAAGAAAAATTTCATAAATAATCCACTGAATTTGAATACGTTATATTTTTAGGTCAAAAAAAGCACTCAGATAGAACCCTGTTAAAAATGTCCACGATTTAATATTTTTATCTTTTTAGTGGTTATGTATGGGTAAAGCACTGTGGGATAGGGGTCACGCAATCTTAGGAGTCACGGATGAGGATCAGTGAACTTTTTTACAGGGTGATAGTGTGTTTGGCAATTTTAAGCGCCTGCGCTTTTGCACAGACGGTGGCAGTTGCACACATTATATATGACGGCAATGTTCTGTACTACGCCGACAACGAAAGTAATTTCGTGTATAAAGCGCTTGAAAAAGGCGATGATGGTACGTTTACTATCGAATTCTCCGACGAACGTCTGGCCAATGGCAAAAAGGATGTCCGTCACCTGCAATTCGGATTGGGCTGCAACGGCAACACGTGCCATACGGACTTGAGTCCCAACAACAAGCCTCTCCTTGGAGAGCTGTTTCCCGGCTACAGGGAGAATTCTATAACTGACGGAAAATACAAATATCCCTACGAAGAAATTTGGATTGTCATCAGCGACGACAGGACGTTAACGATTTACGAAACGAGACCCAATCTCGCAGCCACGCCTAAAACGTACATACGGTTCCTCACCCCGTGGACCAACACGAACGCCATCATGTATTACAACGATACGGAAAGTTACATGAGTTCTGTAGGTTCCCCTTACTGCGGCTGGTTCCAGAGCAGTATTTCAAAGAAAATCACCAGTGTAAACGCATACTTCAAGCAAACGATAGGAACGACATATATTGGCGCCGAAGGATCCACGGAAGATGAATCGACGGTCCAGCCCATCAGCCTTGATTCAGCCATTGCGCTAAGCGATACCATCTGGATTGTCGCCTACCCCTACGGAGCTCCCGAAATCCATACGAACTATCCAGGCGTTCTTGGCGAATGCCTCCCCAAGATTCTCCCCGTGATGATGTTCGACTGGTACGACGGATCCATGAACTCGGACGGTTCTAAAGACGGACTCTACGACCACAAGAAAGGCGCCGGGCGTACGGGCTTTGACGCTCGTGGCGTTCCCATGTTCGGCACCGGAGTTAGCGAAGATTTCGGCCAGGGCGGATGCGAAGGCTCCCCGATGACCGGCATGGTCGAAAAACAACTGGGCCCGAACGGCGTCCCCGTGATGGCAAAGAACTTCCCCAGCGGATGCAAGAACTCTACGCACCTGAACAACTGGTTCCTCCCCGAAGTCGTTGCCGAAAAGAACGGCCAGTCGTACACAAACGTTACCTGCCGCGACCTCGAACTCACGCTCACGGATGACGGTTTCTGGCTCGGGCAAAAGGACGACGAAAGCCCCGAACGCGGACTCTTCTTGCTGGATGATTTCCGCTGGCTCGATGAAGCCCGAACTGTCGAGAACCCGCACTACGACTCCATTACCGGCGGGAACGACATCCCGGGATACCACAACTACGGGTTCGCCATGAAAATCCAGGCAGAATTCGTTTATGTGAAGGGACAATACTTCGAATTCAACGGCGACGATGACGTCTGGGTGTTCATCAACAATCAGCTCGTCGTAGATATCGGCGGGCAGCACAGGAAGGTCAAGAAGTCCGTGGACTTGGACGACCTCGGACTCACGCCTGGCGAAACATACCCATTCCACATTTTCTACGCAGAACGCAAGCGCACCCAGTCGAACTTCATGATGCGCACGTCCATCGACCTGAAGGTGGAATCCAGCATGTTCCTCACGGACCACTCGATAGATTCGACGCTTATCAAGAAAGAGGTGTGGCAGAACATCCGCGAAAAGAAACTCGCTTGCGACTTCTCGTCGGACTCGGACACCAAGCGTACAGAGCGGGGCCCGTCTAACTTTACGTTATTTGGAAAGAGTCTCCCGTTGACTGGAGTTGCCCTCGCCAAGCAGGACACCATCTACTACAACGGCATCGCGGTTACGAACGACTTCACGATGCTGACTATCAACACCACGACGATTTCCCGCACGCAATCGCTCCCGCCGGGAACATACTACGTGCGCATTTCGCTCAAGAACAACCCGAAAGAATACAAGGATGTGTATTTCACCATCCCGCCGACAGAACTTCCGAACATCGCGTTTGCAGAAATCATCGACTCCAGCTATTGCTTCATTGCCGATGTCGTAAAGCAGGATACGCTTTGCGTGAACAAGTACTGGAAACCGCTTGGAAACAAGACAAGTCGCGACCTCAACAGCGAAACGTTGCCGATCAACTTGAACAAGAACGAAAAACTTTGGGCAGGCAGAATCTACCCCATCAATGTCACCTACGTGGAAGAATGGGCTTCGAGCTACAGCGGAATTACAGCAACGGTCAAGAGTTCCAACCCGAAACTCATCCCGTGTGATTCTCTCGGAACTCCGCTCCCGAATGGCGAAATCATACTCATGGAAGGAAAGAACACGTTCTACGTCAAGGCGACCAGCGGCATCGTAAACGAAAACATTGAAGTCTCTACCGCAGCGGCCAAGAACAAGAGCATCAAGTGGACGAACATCACCATAGAAGAACCTCCGGTGCCGCAAATCGAGACGGCGTTCATCTACGACCGCAACGGCGACGGTCGCGGCGATAGCGTCTGGATCAAATTCTCCAAGCCACTTGGCGGCAACAGCGCCTTGGATTCTCTCAAGTTCACGTTCCTCCAGACACACTACAAACTGAACAACGTAAAATACAAGGACGGCGAAAGCGTTATTACGGTTGTCGCCGATGGCGATGGATTCGGAACAGCCATTTCTACAGGCGGCGCCACAGAACCCTATAACGGAAAGATTACCGTCTATTACACTTATACGAACCCCCAAGACCGTTCTGTTTCCATATTCTCCGTCGATGGACTCCTCGGTGACGGAATTGGCCCTGTCATCATGGCCGCAGAAATCGGCTACACCGATGACGGCAAGACCATGCTCACCCTGACCATCAGCGAAGGACTTGACGCGAAGAACGCAGCATCCAGCATGTTCGCCTTCCGTTGCTACGGCGGCAATGGAGTCACCACAGACATCCAAGAGGCGGATTACGTATCGGCAACGCCGGCCAACAAATGGAAACTCATATTCTCCAAGAAGTCCATCAACGACGTTCTCCCCATCGTGGGCGATTCCGTGCGCATCAAGCCTCCTTCGGAAGGGGGAATCGCAGTCGATCTCAACGGTCTAACCGCACACGAAAAGAACCCGTGGGTACGTATCACGGGCGAACAGCGGATTACCGTCACGAGCCCGCCAGTCGTTACCATGGACAAGGAGTCCCCGAACTTCGAAAAGACCAAGGATATCGTCCGCAGCGATTCCGCGACCGTCCCAATACTCGTCACCAGCGAAAAGCCGCTCACGGCAACACAGGTCGGCGAAATCTATGGCACGCAGGGCCATTACCTGGGCGACATGAACATGTCCGAACTTGTCGAGAACGAAATCACCGAGATTTCCAAGACCGTAAAGACATCCACCATGCTCGAAGACAAGGAAGCGGTCAAGAACGGAAGCCCGTCCACATCCATTTCGCTGGAAGCGGTCATCACGATGATGGATAGGAACCAAATCACTCCAAAGGATGCCAAGAACAGGTACGGCGTAAGCGACGTCATCATCAACGCCTACAATAACGGTCTCTTGACCAAGGACAACCTGCATAATTACATGCACGGCACGCCCGAGGACGTCAAGACCATAGCAGAATCCATGGCCGACAGGACGGCGCTCAGCTACAAGACGACCTACTTCACCAGCCTCGGCCAGTTCGTCAACAGCGATGCAGGCCAAATCGCCTGTAACGACGATATCTTCAAGACGGACGGCGCCGTGAACTGCCTCGGCAACAACGGCCACCTGTACCTCGCCTGGAACATGCGTTCCAAGGACGGCCGCCTCGCCGGTACCGGCGTCTATATCGCCCGACTCGAAATCCGCCTCATCGTGAACGGCAAGAGGATAACCAAGCGTACGCAGGACTTCCTCTGGGGATTCCGTCACGGGGACCTCGCCATTATCGACTTCGACATGAAGTAGCGAGCCCGAATCCATCGAATCTTTCCATAAGGCACCTTCGGGTGCCTTTTTTGCAGTATTCGGGCGTTTTCTTTCGTTAAAAAATGGAACTTTTCACCCTAACAACAGAAACAACCTTCAAGTGTTGCTGACTTCGCAATTTATTTTACAATTCAAAAAAAAAATATTGATAATTATCACAAGTTTGAATGTATTTTTCAATAAGGGTGAACAGTGTTCAGGGAGTCATGGATGCGGTTAAAAAACGTCTTCTCAAATTTGCTAATTCTACTATTTTGTGCAGCTATTCCGTCCTTAGCTGCGGATTACAATATTCTTGTCAAAAACGAGACAAGCGCCAATAGCGGGTCGAGCTTATACGTGGTTCTTTCTTGGACCGACGGAATGCGGACGCGGCAATCAAGCTGTACATCACTCAGAAGCTACGGGGACGGTTCGTTCTATGTTTCCGCAACGATGGAAGCAGACCAAAACCCCAAATTGACCTTCTACACGAACCGCACCTGTTCCACCAGGAACTCCGTTGGCTCTGTATCTCCGTTTGCTGGCACAGAACCGGTCTCGGAAAACTTCGTTATTACCATTAGCAGTGCCGGTACAACTGTAACCAACAGTGCCGAAGTCATCACACCGCCGCAAACCAATCCCGGTGGCCCCGGAACAACCCCCGGTGGCCCAGGGACAACTCCCGGCGGCCCAGGGACTACCACCCCGACCCATTCCAACAGGAAAGTCATACGTTTCTTCGCTCCCTGGACGAATACTTCCGCAATCCTCTATGTCGCTGGCGGCGATTCCGCAAAAATGACGACCGTAAAGAACTATTGTGGTTGGTTCGAAGCTAGAATTACTCCGCCTAGCGGTTCGCTCCAGGTCTATTTCAAGCAGACCATCGGATACGACTACGTGGGCGATCTCCATTACACTAGAATCAACCCGGCAACGCAAAACATTTTACTTTCGCTCGACAGCGCTGCAGCGCATTCAGATACCATATGGGTCAAGGCCGGTAAAGAAGTCGGCATCGCGACGACAGTCTATGAAAAATACCCGGGTATCCTCGGCGATTGCCCTGTCAAGAAACTCCCCGTGATGATGTTCGACTGGCTCCATGGCGAACAGGGCGACGGAGACATCAAGACGACAACGAACAGGCGCGATTCCACGGTTACGACTTCTTACGGGAACGGCGCCAAGGACCTCTACTTCAACGACCCGATGTACGCCACAAGCAACGACTTCGGCAGTGGCGGATGCGGCGGAAGCAACGCCACGGATAGTCAAAGGCGCGGCTACATGAAAGGCATGGTGGAAGAAACACTCGGTGCCAACGGCGTCCCCGTACCGGCAGTGAATTTCCCCGAGAACTGCAAGCTCACGACCCATATCGCAAGCTGGTTCTTGCCACAGATTATCGCCAAGAGCAACGGCAAGGAATACTCGAACGCCACCTGCCGCTCTATCGAATTGGAACTTCAGGATGACGGCCTCTGGCTCGGGAAGAAGGACAACAACAGCCCCGAAGGCGGTCTTTTCTTGCTGGACGATTTCCAGTACCTCGATGCCGAACAGACTGTTCCGAATCCGTTTTACGACAACATCACCGCGAACCGCAAGAGACACAACTATGGCTTCACGATGAAAATCCAGGCGACGTTCGAATACGTCCCCGGCCAATACTTCGAGTTCCTCGGTGACGATGACGTCTGGGTGTTCATCAATAACCGCCTCGTCGTGGATATCGGCGGCCAGCACGCCCAAGTATCGGGAGCGGTTGACCTTGACACGCTACATCTTGTCGAAGGCGCAAACTATCCGTTCCACATTTTCTATGCCGAACGCCATATTTCCTCCTCGAACTTCATGATGAGAACCTCCATCGATTTGAAGACCGAAGCAAGCTTGTTCTATCAGGATCTTTCGGCAAACGGCGTTCTCGATTACAAGATTTACCAGATTATCCGTGAACAGGCGCTTTCTTGCGACTTCTCCGGCTCGACCACCAAAGATACCGTAGATGCGCCCTCGAACTTCATCTTGATCGGAAGCGGCGCCTATTCCGAAGGCGTCCCGCTGGATAGCGTCGGTGTCTGGTACGGCGGCATCACCATCAAGCCGGGTTATACCGGGTTCACCATCAATACCGAAGAGATTAGACAAAAGCGCACACTCCCGCCGGGAACGTACCAGTTGCGCTTCTCTCTGCAAAAAGACGAAACCCAGTACGACGAAATCACTTTCACTATCGACAAGTACGACTCTCCCACAATCAATTACGCCCGTGTCGATGACAGGAACAAATGGACGCTCATGGGCAACGAAATCGATGGCACTATCGATACGCTCGGCAAGTGGGTCAACACGCGCTACGCCGTGAATATCGCATTCGCCGAAGACTGGGCAACATTCGACGACATGGTCTATGTCAATACGTCGAACGCGGCGTTCATCCCCTGCGACGAAAACGGCAACCACATTACGACCGTGATGATGAAAAACGGACGCGCCACCTTCTACGTGAAGGCAACGGCTCCAGTCCAAGACGTAACGCTCATCGTCGGAAGCAGCGACGAAACGCAAACGGCAGCATGGCGCCACATTTCGTTCATGGAACCGCCTGTGCCGCAAGTGGTGTTCTCCTGCATTTTCGACAGGGATGGCGATGGCCGCGGGGACAGCGTCTTTGCGAAACTAAGCAAACCTTATGGCAGCACGCTGGTCAACAACCATGTCAACTTGGACTCCATCCAGTTGGAATTCGGTGAAAAGTTCCCGGCAATCACCGCCGCAGGCGGAACCATTAAACACAATGACCGCGACAGTACCATGATGATTACGACCAACGGTGGATTCGGTACGGTTCCGTTTACCGGTGGCGCAGAAAACGTCTATACCGGAAAAATTACGCCATTCTGGAAATACACGGAAGGCGGCTCGCAATCGACCATCAGCATCACCGGCGAAGTCACCGACTCCATCGGCCCCGTCATTACAGCAGCAACCATTTCTTACAGCGATGACGGTTCTACGGTTCTTTCACTTACATTCAGTGAAGGTCTGGACTGCGAAAACGAAGCCGACGCCAACTACTTCATATACTGGCCCAAGCAAACTAACATCGAAAGGCAGGATGTCGTACCGGACATTCTCTCCAAAGACAAGAAGAACAAGTGGAAATTGATTTTCAGAAGTGCCCGCAACGACAAGGAAGCATACATCCCCGTCATGGGTGACTCCATCAAGATGATTCCGGGCATCCACATGGACCTCCTACACAGAAGTACTCCGGCAAACAACAAATATGTCCGTATTTCCGGACAACAGAAGGTCGTCATCACCAGTTCGCCGGTCGTAACAATTGGCGAAAAGGAAGAGTCGCTAGAAATCATCCAAAGCCCGACGCCCACTGTTCCGAAGCTGTACCAGACGCCTGAACCAAAAACAGCCAAGGAAGTTGCTGAAGAATACGGCGTGCAAGGACATTACCTCGGCGAAATGAGTATCTCGAACTACGTCAAGGATGAAGTCACAGAACTCAAGGCTGCCGTCAAAAATATCAACGACAAGAGCGTCGAAAGAACGGGCTTGAACATCAAGGATCTTATTGAGACAAAGTCCTATGGTGACATAAAGAGAGAACTCGAACTCTCTAACGACGAAATCAACGAAATTAGGGACGCTATCAGTAGCGGAATCGTCTCAAAAGAAGACTTGATCGGTATTGCGAACGGAAACACCGCAATCATCGAAGACGTGACAAAGAAGCTTTCCGAAAAGACAACCCTTGAATACCAGACCCACTACTACTCAAGCCTCGGCGTATTCGTCAACAGCAGTTCGGGCACGCTCTCCTGCACAGACGAACTCTACAACGGAAACTGCCTGGACAACGAAAAGAACGGGAAGCTCTTCCTCGCCTGGAATATGAGATCCAATAATGGAAGACTGGTAGGCACGGGCGTTTACATCGCAAGACTTATGTACAAGATAAAAGTCGGGTGGAAAGTCAAAGTGAACCGCACTCAGGACTTCCTCTGGGGCGTGCGCCACGGCAGGACGAAAGGCTTCGAAATCGACTTAAATTACTAGAGTTTCGCAATTCTCTCTAAAAAGGCACCTGTGCATGCAGGTGCTTTTTTATATGCAAAAATGCGCACAAAAGCAAAAACCGCCGGCGGGGTGCCGGCGGATTCTTTTATACTCAATACGGAATCGTCAACTTATGCGAAGTTGTACAAGTCTGTAATGTCGTTGTTGCTCTTGTCGTACATCCAGAACTGGTTGATGTGGGCATATTCATCTTCCACGAGGGAAATCTTGATGTTATGCTTGTATTCCAGATAATTGAACATACGGTTCAAGTCCTTGCAGAGGACATCGACAACTTGGGCGCTGACCACGAGGGTCACTTCGCGGAGACGGCCCTTGGTATGGGCGCGGGCAAGCCAGCGGTCAATCATTCCCAACGTCGATTCGAGCGTAGCGATGCGGCCACTGCCGTTGCACACCGGGCAGCATTCGGTCTTTTCGGTCATCAGGTTCACACGGACGCGCTTGCGGGTGACTTCCATGAGGCCGAACTGGCTGATCGGGGCGGGGCTGATCGGGGCCTTGTCGCGGCGGATAGCCTTGCGGAATTCCTGATAGACGGCTTCGCGGTCTTCATCGGTTTCCATGTCGATGAAGTCGATGATGATGAGGCCGCCTACGTCACGGAGACGCAACTGCTTTGCGATTTCGTGGCAAGCGTCGAGGTTCGTTTCAAGAATAATCTTGCTCTGGTCCTTGCCGTGCACCTTCGGGCCCGTGTTCACGTCGATGGACACGAGAGCTTCGGTCTGCTCGATGACGAGGTTGCCACCGCGCGGAAGCGGAACCTGGCGCTGCAGGGAGCGAGCGTAGTCGTTCTCGATCTTGAAGTATTCGAACAAGCTTTCGCTAGAGCTCCAGAGCTTGACCTTGTCGAGTTTATCCGGAGAGAGAACCTTCAAGTATTCGCGAAGGGCGAAGTACTCGTCGCGGTTGTCAATATACACGTAGTCCGTGTTATCGCCGAAGTATTCGCGCACCGTCTGTTCGATGGAATCGGATTCTTCGTAGATGCAGGTCTCGGGCGGCATGGTTTCGAAGTTGTACTTCGTCTGTTCCCACTTGCTTTCGAGTTCGCGCATCTGCTTGTTGATTTCGAATTCGGATTCGTTGAGGCCGTTGGTGCGGACGATGTAGCCCACGTCGCGACCCTTGAGACGGCGGACAACCTTCTTGAACTCGCGGCGCTTGACCGGATCGCGTTCGCGCTTGGACACGCCGACGAAATTTGTACCGGGCATGCAGACCAGGAAACGGCCAGCAAAGCTCAAGTGTGTCGTCAAACGGGCACCCTTGGTGCTAATCGGTTCCTTGACCACCTGCACCATGATTTCTTGGCCTTCCTGGAGAATTTCGTCGATCGAAATTTCCTTAGAGGCATCGCCCTCGTCATCATCGTCACCATATTCGCGGCGCAACAGTTCGTTGCGGTCCATGGCGTCTTCCTGATGCAAAAAGCCAGCCTTCTCAAGACCAATGTCAATGAATGCCGCCTTGAGTGCGGGGAGCACCTTCTGGACGACACCCTTATAAATATTGCCCAGAACTCGATTAGAGGAAACACCTTCAACAACCAATTCCGCAAGTTCACCATCTTCCATGATGGCGATGCGCTTTTCGTACGGTGTTTTACTAATCAAGATTCCGCGCTTACACTTATTTGCCATTAAAACTCCTAAAGGGTAAAGCAAAACTTGATAGATATCCCCAAGACCAGCCCAAAAGTATGGGCCGCATCCGAGCTCCCAATGTTTCTTGACGGAAAGTACCGCCTGCCCGCATTGCAAAGCCTGGGGACTATAAATATAATAAGTGGTTGGTGGTTAGTGGTTAGTGGTTGGTGGAAATGCGGGGGAATTGTAAGAGAAATGTGCGAAAATTTGGTAAAAGAGCGTAGCGAAAGTACAATTGGGAGTTACTAGTTATGAGTTACTAGAATAGAATTCGGAAGTAGGAGGGGGGGGAATAGTCACTGGATTCTTCGTTTCTCTCAGAATGACGAGCAAGGCGAGAGCAGCAAAATGAGTTCACTCATTCTTATTGTCGAGCCGATGCAGTCATGTCTCGAAGAGGAATGACGTCAACGCTTTCGTCATCCTGAAGCCTGTAGGGCTGAAGGATCCAGTAATGTTTTAGTTGGCAGAACTTAGAGCTTAGAGAATAACTATTGACTAATAACTAACGACTAATTAAATTAATCTGCAATGAATCAGAAACCGTTTCCAACAGACAAAGCATCCTTAGAAAAGTACGAGAAGCGAGTTCAAAACTTTACGCTCGGACGACTCGAAAAAGAATGGGAAGCCGTCAAGGACGACCCGATGCCGGAACGCAGAGACATCGTCGCCAAGGAACTCCGTGAATGGGATAAAACGCAAAAACAGGCATTCCGGGGCCTCGCCAAAACCCTGCTCTTTGTTTTTTTGGGACTTGGAGGATGTGTAACCGAGTATGTTTACTTGTTCGTAGCCATTATCAAACGAATGCTTGGCGCCCCTCCGCACCCAAAAATCATATTTGCGGATTATCTCCCCTATTATTCTTACTCGTGTACTATCGTTTGCCTAACACTTTATTTCTTTTCCATTTGGGGCCAAAAAGGAAGTTCTTTCTTTGATATTAATAAAATAAAAGAATTTGGACATATCGTGATTACGGAGGCATTTTCCGTCTTTTTCATCGCAAACGGTCTAGTCGGAATTGTTTTTGGTCACTATTACGGATTTTTCGTGACACCGGGACCGATTGTTTCGCGTATCATTTCGAGTATCATCACCGCTTTATCCATCTTCTACTTCTACAACTATCACGCAGACAAGTACAAAGGATTTTTATTCAAAAGCGCAATCCCCTTAATTTTGATTTCACTTGCCTTGGAACAAATCGGGCGACTGACAATTTTGTAAATTGTATCCGTATGAAAGAAGAAAAGACTCAAGCCGAAGAATCTCTAGAAGCGTTCAAGAACCGCATTTGCAAACTCTCGTACGATGAGCTTTATGACGAGTTGGACGCCGCCGAAAAAGCAGAGTCCGAAGAACGCATTGCAATCGTCGAAAAACGGATTGACGAACTTGAGCCTATTGAAAAAAAGAAAAAGGAACTCCAAGAAGAAGAGGAAAAACTCAAAAGAGCCATAGGAATGTGGCCGCTATTCACTGTTTTTGGAGGCGCTTATGCGGCAAAACAAATCTTTTTTTTCTTGCGAAACAAGCAGTTTGGTTCAACAGAAGCTCTCAAAACAATTAGCACCCTTGAAATCTTGCCATACATTCCTTACGCAAGCGCAATCGTCGGCATTATTATAGCTTACTCATGGGGCTATCTGCGCAAAAAGAAAAGAACTTTAGACTTGGGGATTACCGGTCTTTGCTTATCCAAGGCGGTAATAGGCTTGCTCTACGGGAGCTTTCCAGGATTTTTCATAACACCGGGAGCCTTTCTTTCGCGAGTTATCGGCGGTATCGTTGCCACGTTTTCGTTAGTATTTATGTACAACATATTCACCGGAAAACATACCGGGCGTTTTTTCGATAACGCATGGCCATTGCTGTTGATAACTATTGCAGTCGAACAAATCGGCTGGCTGGAACATTTGTAATCAGCTCAAATGCGTGGGTGGAGCGCCAGCGCTGTTGCGGATAGCGGCCTGCTTGCGTTCGACGATGGAATCCGCGATGGCGCGGACTTTTTCGGTAAGCCAAAGCCACGACTGGCTTGCCGTTTCGTAATCGGCTTCACCGAACATCTGCACGCGATTGTCGCGACGGAGTGCATCGACTTGGCGGAACGCTTTCACGTCGCCCTTGGGGTAAACGGCGAACGTGCTGCCACCGTTGTAATTGAGAATGCTGAATGCGGGAACATCGCTCGGGCCATCGGCAATGTAAATCATGTTTTCGAAAGGCACGCGGCGGCTTTCGCGGGCGATTGAAGAATTGACGTCGATCGTTTCGGGATACTTGTTACTGCCCTTGTTGATTTCAAATAGGTAGCGCGTTTTTGAAGTGTTGTCAAGCGCAGATGCGATTTGCGAAATTTCGCAAGAATCTTTGTGAATGTCCGCGCAGTCCGAAACGCCCGCGAAGTCCAAAAATCCCGGCAAAGCAGGCGATTCGATAAATTCGCAACCGTAAATACCATCGACAAACGGAGCGATTGCACTCCCGCGAATCGTCTCGGCAAAACCGGTACTCACGACATAATGTTCCAAGCGGATATCGAACGCCTTGTACTTTTCGTCATCGTTGATAAGCGATTTCACTTCGCCGAAAAATTGCGGAAGTCCCGGATAAAATTTCAGTTCCTTGCCAAACTCGCGGAGCAAAGCGTTGTTAAGGCCCTTGAAAAGCCCTGATTTCACGTATGTCAAAATGTGGTTCAAGTAGCTCGTATCGGAATTTACGGAGATTCCCTGCTTGCCATAATATGCCTTGAGCCCATTCACCTCTTGCCAAAATTTTTTCCCATCGACATCGAAGTGCCTAAAAAGCGGTTCCTGCATGTACGAACTGATGAGGGTCTTGTCGCAGTCCCACACCATGGCGATAATATTTTGTTCAAAAGGTGATTTCATGATTTAGTAGGAAGTTAGAAGTAGGAAGTAGTTGGTAGGAAGTAGTTACTAGTGAATTGCAATGGATCCTTCGACTTTGTTTATCCCGGACTTGTTCCGGGACTCAGGATGACACATTACTCTAGTAACTTGGAACTCAGAACTCACTTAGTAATAAAATAATCCTCGGGGTTGACGGGTACTCCGTTCACGCGAATTTCGTAATGCAAGCCAAGGCTCGACTGAAGTCCGCTCTTACCAATAACCGCAATCGGATCGCCGCGACGAACCTTGTCGCCTTTATCCAAAAGTGTTTGGCCCAAATGCGCATAGAACGTTTTCACATGCTCCAAATGTTCAATCTTCATTGTCAGTCCAAAACCGCGGTGTTTGCGGACCTCGACAACAGTCCCCGCTCCAGGCGCATAAACGGTATCCCCCTCGGCAGCCAAGAAATCAATACCCCTATGCGGGAGCTCCTGGTCCGTAAATGCATCGAACACCATCTCGAAACGGCTCTTGATATCGTGATGGTTTCTAAGCGGATGGAGCACCGGAACACGAGCTGCAAGGGCGGAATCGGCTTCTAGCTTATTGAGCGTTTTGCGGAATGTCGATTTCATTTCATACAAATTCTTTCGCGGAGAAGCATCATCTTCCACCGAAGTCCCTTCGATTGCAAAACCAAGCCCGCCCAGTTTCATGGAGCTATCACGGACAACGCGCGTTTCTTCAATTTTCAAAATTGTCGTATCAACAACAGTGCGGATTTTCTTGATTTCCTTCTTGATGACAGAGTTTTGGTGATAAACGTCTATCAGGTTGCCGTTCGACAAGTTTTCTACAATCTGCATCGGCGAGAACAAGACAAAGCCCAAAATGGCGCAGATACCTATAACAAGGTAAATAACGGCCTTTCGCACAGAGAACGTCACATCACGTCCTCTGGAATCCTTGTTCGGATAAATGTGAACCTCAAGTTTTTTCACTAGGACCTTCAGTCTTTTTTACTTAATTTCTGTTCGAGTTCTGCAACTTGTTTCTTAATTTCGAAGATGGCACCCACCGCTTCGACTGTAAAAGGGTCATCCTTAATGGTCTCCAGGCGGCCTTCTTGAATCGCTTCGTAAACTCGTTGACCAAGGAACTGGAACTTGGCCTTGAGCTTGGACTGCACCATCGACAATTCGACACGGGACAAAACGTTGGACGCACAGTCCTTTGCTGTATTTTTAAGCTTATTTAGAGTTTTTTCGTTCATATTAGTTTCTCGACCAGTCTCTAAAATAGTAGATTTTTCAACATAAAACAATGGAGATTTTTCTATGAGTCGCAGCGATCGCAGAAGAGCTAAGCAAAATGCAAAAAAATTCGTCCCCAAAAAAACAAATGCGCTGGATAAACGAGTTATCGTGCTCCTCGCAATCATCGTCGTTGTCTTTTTCGTAGGAACAATGCTCATCCAAAGAGGTGCTTAATCCATGAAGTTCACTATTCAAAAGAATGTTTTGCAGGATGCCCTGCAAGCGGCAATTAGCGCCGTTCCGAACAAATCCACCATCCAAATTTTAAACAACTTTTCGCTCCGCTTGGAAGGGAACTTCCTCGAAGTGAGCGCAACCGACTTGGACCTCGGTATCAGGGTCAAGGTGGAGGTGCAGGGCGAACGGGATGGTGCAGTCGTCGTTAACGCACGCAAGTTGTTCGACCAAGTGAAAAGCCTCGTGGACCCGAGCATCACGAACATCACTTTTGACGCACAGGACTATCTGGTCAAGATCCAGTGGAGCGAACGCGGTAAGGCAAGTATCATCGGTTTCGACGCCAACGACTTCCCGCCGTTCCCGGAAATCGAAAATGGCGAAACGCTGAACATCGCCTCGAGCGAACTCGCATTCCTCGCCGAAAAGACATTGTTCGCAACCTCTACCGATTCCACCCGCCTGAGCTTGAATGGCGTGTTCCTCGAAGCGAAGGACGGCAAGGTTTCCATGGTCGCCACCGACGGTCACCGTCTCGGCCGTGCGTCCATCGACCAGGAAGGCGCAGAACTTTCGAACGGCGTCATCATTCCGCACAAGGCTTTGCAGCAGATTTTGCACATGGCCAAGGGTGACTCCACCGTTGAAGTCCGCACCTCCTCGACACACATTCTCTTTAACACGGGTTCCATCCAAGTTATCTCCAAGCTGTACGAAGGACCGTATCCGAGCTACCGCTCCGTGATTCCGCAGCAGTTCGAACGCACCGCACAGGCCAACACCACGGAATTCCAGAACAAGATCCGCAGCGTGATTTCGATGGCCAACGCCCGCACACGCAAGATCCGTTTGCAGTTCGACAGCAACATCCTCGAACTCAGCGCCACGGACCCGGATGTCGGCGGCGATTCCCGCGAAGCACTTGCCATCACGCACAACGGCGAAGGCAGCTTCTGCATTGGCTTCAACGGCCAGTTCCTCGCCGAAATCCTCAGCATGTGCAAGAGCGAAGAAGTCATCATGAAGATGAACAACCCGCTTGGCGCCTGCATCATCGAGCCGGTGGGCGACAACATGAACTTCTCGTTCCTCTTGATGCCGACGCACCTGACGGACAACTAACCGAAGTTCGGAAAAATTTAAGGGCTCTCGCGAGAGAGCCTTTTTTTTTATTAAACCAAGTCTGTAACGAGTAGCGCATGAGACCATGCCTGAAACCGCGCCTGAAACTACACACTCTTTGAATAAAGTAAATACATCTAATCAAATCCGCAGAAACCGTTCTACTTCAAAGACGTGGCCGTAAAAAGTCACCTCAAAAAAGGCCGCAAGCTGAACTGTTACTAGTGTAACACGCATCTCACGGATCGATAATCTTCTTTCGCAAACGCATTCAAGCTCGCCGCATCGTTACTGAACGACAAGAACAAATAGTATGCCAGCGACTCCGGAAACTCATCATCTTCCGTTGCGCTCCAAAAATACGCATAACCGCCGATACCGTCGAACTTGCCACCAGTAACTGCACCATCATCCGCTTTCGAAACGGCACTACGATAACCCGCCGGAAGCGCCTTGAAGCCCAAAGCATCCGAGCCGTTCCCTTTCTTGAACCAACCGTCTTTAGCCTTCAAAGCCGCGCCAGCATCACTCTTGGACGACGCCACGCCATCCTTGAACATCTCCGCAATAAGTTTTTCGAAATCCTCTTTCGTCGGCAAGCGCCAACCCTCCGGACAAACCGTTTTCGCCTCCGCCCACGTATAAAGCCGACCCATTCGTTTGCAATTTCGCGAGTCGCCATCCGGGCAAGCGCTCCCTTCCGTTGCATAATTCAGATTCTCCGCCATCCATGTTTGCTCGCCGATTTTTATGATACCATAAGACAGCCCATCACGCGAATCTGTAAACGATTCGGAACAAGCGGAAAGGAGAAAAAAAAGGACAAGTGCACCAAACCTACCGAATGCAAGCAATAACGAAAATGGCGAACGTAAGAATTGATTATTCATATAACTAAAAATATATTTTTTATATTCCAAAATCAAGATATCCACAATTGTTGATAAATTGTTAAATAAGTTCCCTTATCTGCAATGTCTCTTTAGCGCTGCAATGTACGCTTCGGCGTAGCGCGACTTGGTGACGCCTTTGCGCATTACGTAACCGACTGTCATCTTGTCGTGAACGTCGAGGCGTTTCGCAATGATGTTCTTGCCGTTGAGCTTATGGCTAATGACGCCGGAGCAAATGGTGTAGCCGTCAAGGCCGATGAGCAAGTTGAAAAGTGTGGCACGGTCACGCACCTTGATGTTTCGCGGACAGTCAAAGTCAATGGCAGTGAGCGGTTCTTCGGCAAAGTAGAACGAGTTAAAGTCACCTTGTTCGTAAGTCAAGTACGGGAACGGCTTGAGGTCCGCCAGCGTGATTTTTTCTTTTTTCGCAAGCGGGTTCTTGGACGACATGAACACATGAAGCGGGGTTGCAAAAAGCGGTTCAAACACGAGGTTGTTCTTTTGGATGAGCTTGGTGATAACTTTCTCGTTTTTATCGCTGAGGTAGAGCACGCCCATTTCGCTTTTCATTTTGGCGACATCGTCAATAATTTCGTTGGTTTGCGTTTCACGAAGCGTAAAGTCATAGCTGGGGCCACCGAACTTGCGGATAACATCGACAAACGCGTTCACGGCAAAAGAATAGTGCTGGCAGCTCACGGAGAATATGGTATTGCCGCCCTTGCCGCCTTTATAGCGGTCTTCCAAAAGCGTTGCCTGTTCCAGAACCTGCCTTGCGTAAGAAAGGAATTCGTCGCCTTCGTTTGTAATGGTCACACCTTTGTTGGAACGGTTGAAAATCGTAACGCCCATTTCTTCTTCAAGTTCATGGATGGCGGCGGTAAGGCTTGGCTGCGAAATAAAGACCCGCTTGGACGCTTCGGTAATATTTCGCGTGTCTGCAATGGCAATGGCGTATTTAAGTTGTTGTAGAGTCATTTACAGGTTTTAGGTTATAGGTATTAGGAGATTTCTGCGTTGGTTCGGCTAATTCGACAGGCTCATCAACCTTACAAGATCCCTGAGCCGATGCACTGAGCTTATCGAAGTGTTGTCGAAGGGCATCATAGGAAAAATCTATGGTGAACATACAAAAAATAGTATTTTACCTATTTCAAAAATGAAAATATATTTGGGAGCGTTCAAGAAAACATGTAAAAAAGGTAGGTCAAACAATATGACAACGAAAAACACATCTGTAATTGGTTTCCCGCGTATTGGCAAGAATCGTGAACTCAAATTTGCTAGCGAAAAGTTCTTCAAGGGCGAAATCTCCGAAGCAGAACTCCAAAAGGTCGCAGAAGAAATCCGTCTTTACGGCTGGAAAAAGCAGCGCGAAGCTAATATTTCCTTCATTCCGTCGAACGACTTCTCTTTTTACGACAACGTTCTCGACACCGCATTTTTGCTGAATGTTATTCCGGCTCGTTATCAGGAGCTCAATTTAAGCCTTCTCGAAAAGTATTTCGCAGCCGCCCACGGCTATCAGGGCGAAAAAGGCGATGTAAAGGCCCTCCCGATGAAGAAGTGGTTCAATACGAACTATCATTACATTGTTCCAGAAATTGATGACTCAACCGAACTCAAGCTTGTCGGCAAGAAGCCGATTGAAGAATTTAACGAAGCCAAAATGGCCGGAATTGAAACCATTCCGACTGTTATCGGCCCTTATACATTCCTCCGCCTCGCCCGTTACAACGGTCAAAAGAAGGCCAAGGACTTTGTTGCAGCCGCAATCGCCGCTTACGCAAAGCTCGCCGACCAGCTCGCCACTGCAGGCGCCAGGTGGATCAGCATCGCTGAACCGGCTTTGGTTTTTGACGTAGCTGCCGAAGAACGCAAACTTTTCAAGTCCATTTACGTTGAACTCGTGAAGCAGATTCACGATATAGCCAAGGTGAAGGTCAATTTGCAGACTTACTTCGGCGATATCCGCGATGTTTACGAAGATGTTATTGTGCTCGACTTCGACGGCATCGGTCTCGACTTTGTCGAAGGCATCCAATCTCTCGAACTTTTGAAGAAAGGCTTCCCGAATGGGGCGGTTCTTTTCGCAGGCGTTGTGAACGGCAAGAACATCTGGCGCGCTGATTACGCACAGAAGAACGCACTCCTCGCCGAAATCGAAAAGTACGTGGATGCTAAAAACGTGGTTGTTGGCACTTCTTGCTCTCTCTTGCATGTGCCTTACACGGTTGCTGCAGAACAGAAACTTTCGGCAGACATTCTCAAGCACTTCGCATTCGCCGAAGAAAAGCTCACGGAACTTAAAGAACTCGCCAGCGCCGACGCAGCCGCACTTGAAAAGAACCGCGCACTTTTTGCAAGCGCCCGCGTGCAGGCAAACGCCAAGGTGCAGGCAGATCTTGCCGCCCTTACCGCTGCCGATTTCGAACGTAAGCCAAGCCGCCTCGATCGCCGCGTCGTACAGAAAGAAGAATTCAAGTTGCCGTCGTTCCCCACGACCACAATCGGTTCCTTCCCGCAGACAGCCGAAGTCCGCGCAAACCGCGCCGCATTCCGCAAGGGTGAAATCTCTCACGAACAGTATATCAAGTTCAACCAGAAAAAAATTGCCGAATGCATCAAGTTGCAAGAAGAAATTGGTCTTGACGTGATTGTGCATGGCGAATTCGAGCGCAACGACATGGTGGAATATTTCGGTTCCAAGATTGACGGTTTCGTGTTCACGCAGAACGCCTGGGTACAGAGTTACGGCACCCGTTGTGTGAAGCCACCTGTCGTGTGGGGCGACGTGAGCCGCAGCGCTCCGATTACAGTTGAATGGTCCGTTTTCGCACAAGGTTGTACGGACAAGCCGGTGAAGGGCATGCTTACAGGGCCTGTCACGATTCTCAACTGGTCTTTCCCGCGCGAAGATGTTTCCTTGAAGACGCAAGCACAGCAGATTGGCCTTGCCATCCGCGACGAAGTTTTGGATCTCGAAAAGAACGGCATCAGAATCATCCAGATTGACGAAGCCGCTCTCCGCGAAAAGTTGCCGCTCCGCAAGAGCGACTGGCACAAGGAATATCTCGACTGGGCTATTCCAGCGTTCCGTCTCGTGCACGCGAAAGTCAAGCCCGAAACGCAAATCCACACGCACATGTGCTACAGCGAATTTGGCGACATCGTGCGCGATATCGACAACATGGATGCCGACGTGATTACATTCGAAGCCAGCCGTTCTGACCTCAAATTGCTTGACGCCTTGAACGAAGCGAAGTTCGAAACGCAAGTGGGCCCAGGTGTTTACGACATCCACTCCCCGCGCGTTCCGTCACAACAAGAGATTGTCGATGCACTCCACAAGATTATCGCAAAGGTCCCGCAGCAAAATGTCTGGGTGAACCCCGATTGCGGCCTCAAGACTCGTGGCGAAAGCGAAACCACAGCTAGCCTCAAGAATCTCGTTGCCGCCGCAAAACAACTGCGCGAAGAATAATGGTGACCCCGGCACACACTTGAGGCCGGGGTGACAACGCAAAAAACTTACACCTCCTGATTTCGCGATGATGCAATCACATTTTCGATAGAAGGATTCCAAGTTCGCACCAGTCTATCATCCTTTGCATTGAAGCGAAAGCAGAAACCAATCAATCCCCGTGTGCAAATACGCCGCGGGGATTTCTTCCACATCAGATACCGTTGAATATTGTAGCTATAACAGATTATAAATTAAAACAATCTCGAATTGACCCATTGCTTTTTACAAGCATATCTTTGGAACACAACCGATATTTTAGTGACTGAATAACTTATATTACCATCGAGAATTTGGAGGCCACAAATGAATTTAACACTCGAACGCGCAAAAGAAATCAACAAAAATCATGTTACAGAAGAATCGCTAATAATCCATTCGCTCAATGTATGCTATGCGATGGGCGCAATGGCAAAACATTTCGGCGAAGACGTTGAACACTGGGAAGCCGTAGGCTATTTGCACGATTACGATTACCAGGAATTCCCGGAAGAGCATTTGCAACACACCGAAAAAGAGCTGCTGGCACAAGGCGTTTCCGAAGAAGATGTCCGCGCCATCATGAGTCATGGCTTTGAAATTGTAAACGATGTAGAACCCAAAACGAACATGGAAAAAAGCCTTTTTACAGTCGATGAGCTCACAGGAATCATCCAAGCATGTGCACGAATGCGCCCGAACGGAATTCTCGACCTCGAAGTAAAAAGCTTTATCAAAAAATTCAAGGACAAAAAATTCGCCGCGAAATGCAATCGCGACTACATTCTAAAAGGTTGTACATTGCTCGGCATGGACGTAAAAGACGTCGCCGCAATCTGCATCGAAGGAATGCGCGCCCACGCCGATGAAATCGGTTTAGCAGGTACCACAAACTAACAAACTGTTATTAAATAACGTAAAACCATTCATCACCAGGTTTTACTTCAAGTTTTTTGTAATGGTTACTTGCTGTACGAAAATCCATTTCAGGATTTTTTATGCTTACACGAGTATTTGCCTGAATAGAACTTGTGATGAATGTGTTACCACCGATAATAGCGTTTTCCCCGATGACCGTTTCGCCTCCAAGGATTGACGCTCCTGCATAAATAGTTACGTTATCTAGAATTGTCGGATGACGCTTTTTCCCAGAAAGTCTTTGGCCGCCTCTTGTCGAAAGTGCGCCAAGCGTCACGCCTTGATAAATCTTTACGTTCTTGCCGATAACGGCTGTTTCGCCGATAACAATACCAGTACCGTGATCGATAAAGAAATACTTGCCGATGGTTGCGCCTGGATGGATGTCGATACCTGTTTTGGAATGGGCGTATTCGGTCATGAGTCGCGGGAGAACGGGTACATGCAAAAGGTAAAGTTCGTGAGCAATGCGGTAAATTGTTGTCGCCATGAGGCCTGGGTAGGCGAGGATAATCTCGTCGAGGCAACCGGCAGCGGGGTCGCCGTCGTATGCGGCGTGCAAATCTGTTTCTAGAAATTCACGGACCTGCGGAATCTTCGCGAAAAATTCCTTACAAATTCTATAGCTTTCGATTTTTCGGTCTTCGGAAGTCATGGTTCCGCGAAGCTTGCAATAATCCAAGGCAATAGCCACCTGCTTGTGCAGGTGATAGAACGTGTCTTCAATGAGAACCGCAAAACTGTTTTTCGGATTATAAATTTTATGCGTGCGGTCTCTAAAATGTCCGGGATAGACAACTCGAATCAAATTTTGCAAAATCGTTTGAATCTCGGCCTGGTCAGGTCGATTGTATATATCGATATTATCAATATGCTTGCCACCGTTGTAATCGGCAAAAATAGTTTGAACAGCTTTTTCGACTTCGGATTCTTTGATAAGTTCGTGCATAAGTGTGTGTGATGTAAGGGATAATTTTAGACGAAAGACGAGTAGGTTGCAAGGTGAGTGTCGCAGCGACAAACTTATTTGTCGATATGACCGAACCGCAGCATCAGACGCCGAAGGCGTCAAAGACGAGAGAAAAGATTTGTTTAAACATCTCTAGTCTCTCGTCTGTAGGTGCGAAGCGCCGTTCTTTCGTCTAACCTACGCGAACGTCTTCAGCGCCCTCACGAGAGCGTCGATGTCGTCCGGAGAGTTGTACAGCGCAAGCGTCGGGCGAACGGTACTTTCGTAACCGAAATGCCTGAGCACCGGCTGCGCGCAGTGGTGACCTGTACGCACGGCAACACCGTAGGCGTCGAGCCTCTTGCCCACTTCTTCGTCGGAATATCCGTCGAGCTTGAAGGCGAGAGCAGAAGCCTTGTTGAGTGCCGTACCTACAAGGTGCAGACCCTTGACGGTCTTTAATTCCTTGAGGCCGTACTGCAACAGTTCATGTTCCCAGCGGAATACGCAGGGCATCCCGATTTCGGAGAGGTACTGGAGTGCAGCACCGAGGCCAACGGCGTCGGCGATGCTTCCGGTTCCCGCTTCGAACTTGTTCGGGATTCCGTTGTAGATGGTGCGTTCGAAGGTCACGTCGGCAATCATGTTGCC
>CAMKTL010000019.1:0-65846 GCA_946415675.1 uncultured Fibrobacter sp. | reverse complement strand
TAGGTCGCCGCTGGATTCACGCCCCCTACGAGGTAAACCTCGCAGGGGGCTTTTTCTTTTGCTTGTCACCCCGCACCCCGTTGCGGGGCCGGCCTGCACAGAACCCCTCGCAGAAACGTTTTCCCTCGCGCTACATCCCGGCAGGCGCTCGCTTTTTTACAATATTCCAAGTTGGGACATTGACAAAAAGTCCATAAAAACAAACAAAAATGATACAATTACAGAGAATTCTTTTTGTAGCTTATAGAATGTAAGGCAAGCAATGTTGCGGGGCCTTGGGGTAAGAGGATAACTACTATGGAACACAACGAAGTTGAAGTCAAGAAATTTGGCCCGATTGTAGAGACTATTTGGGGCATCTGTCTTTTGGCGATGAGCGGTGTCCTAATTTTTATCGGTGGCTAAGTTTTTTTCGCTGATATAAAGAAGTCCGTCTGTGTTAGAGACGGACTTCTTTTTTAACGAGTCGTCTTTCGCAATAATTTGTGCTGAATCTACTGTGACTTCTGTTTGTAATGTCGTTGACGAGTCTTTCTTTTTTGCACATGATAATTCTGTATTTGAATATAAAATACTAAAAAAGAAAACAGAGCCGAGACGGACTCTGTTTCTTTTATTTCTATAAGAATTTTTATACTCTACCGAAGCGTCGGGTCTTGCGGAAGGGCTTGTCGCCAAAGCTTCTTTCGTCGCGGTCCTTGCGGAACGGCCTGTCTTCGAACTTGCTTGGCTTGCGGTCAGCGAATTGGCGTTCGCGGCGGGCCTTGCGGTTTTCAAAAGGCTTGTCTCCGAAGCTGCGTTCTCCTCGTTCACCACGGTCCTTGCGGAATCCGCCACGGCGTTCCTCATCGCGGAAACCTCCCTTGCGGTCGCGATGGAAACTTCGGCGTTCTTCGCGGCTGGCGTGCGGTCTTGTTCCCGGTGCGGGGCCCTCGGGTGGTTCGTCGGTCATCACACGGAAGCGGGCGTCGTTGCCGCGGATGGTCATTTCGGACAAAATGTCGAGAACGTCTTGTGGGAGCGTGTTCGGGAGTTCGACGGTACTGAACTTGTCGAAAAGCTTGATGCGACCGATGTTGCTGCTGCTGATATTTGCTTCGCCAGCGATTGCGCCCACGATATCGCGCGGGCTCACGTGATCGATGCGGCCTACGCCCAGGTAGTAGCGCAGGTAGCCTTCTTCGACGCCGTTCATGCCTTCCTTGCGTTCTTTTTTCAGGCGTTTTTGTTCGTCGCTATTGAGACCGAAGTTGTCGTCGTTTCCGATAAAGTCTCTACCGCTACGCACTTTTTCACGGCGTTCCTTCGGGGGTTCGAGCGGCGGGAGGTTCGGGAAGAGCGGCTGTTTTTTCTGGTACATCTTTATGACGGCAGCGGCAATGTCTTCGGCGGTCATTTCGTTTACGGTACCGTCTTCGAGGACGACTCCATCCTTCATGTTGCAACCGTCAGCGACGAGTTCGCGAACGAGTTCCTTGAACTGGTCGAGTTCGCCATAGCTTACGACGCTTTTGACTTTGGCCTTGAAGGCTTCAACGCGCTTTCTGCTAATTTGTTCGGATGTCGGCATGTCCATCGCTTCGATGGGCTGACGGGTTGCCTTCTCGATAATCTTCAGCATACGGCGTTCGCGCGGCGTCACGAAGAGGATTGCGTTGCCGCTACGGCCTGCACGGCCTGTACGTCCGATGCGGTGCACGTAAGATTCTGTGTCGTAAGGAATGTCGTAGTTCACGACAAGTGAAATGCGGTCCACGTCGATACCGCGGGCGGCGACATCTGTAGCCACGACGATATCGAGCTTACCCATCTTGAGTCGGTTGATGGTGCGTTCACGCATGGACTGGGCAAGGTCTCCGTTGAGCGGAGCCACGTTGAATCCGCGGCTTTCGAGTTTTTCTGCCACTTCGGTGGTGTTCTGCTTGGTGCGCACAAATATCAAGACTCCGTCAAAGTCTTCGCCTTCGAGCACTCGTGCAAGTGCTTCAATCTTGTGTTCGTTCTTGACCGCCAAGAAACGCTGGCGGATGTTTTCGACCGTGGTCGTTTTGCCTTCGATGCATGCTTCTTCGTAATCGCCTAAGTGCTGGTCGATAATCTTCTTGACGCTATCAGGCATGGTGGCACTGAAGAGTGCGCGCTGGGCATCGTTTGGAATCTCTTTGAGAATCGTATCGACGTCTTCCATGAAGCCCATGTCGAGCATTTCGTCTGCTTCGTCAAGAACGATGGCCTTGACGGCTCCGAGTGAAATGGAACCGCGCTTGATGTGGTCAATTAAACGGCCCGGCGTGGCGACGACGATGTTTGCCTTGCGTTTGAGGGCTCGCAACTGGATGGAAATATCTTGACCACCATAGACCGGAACAACGCTGATGTTCGGCATCTTGACTGCGTATTGCTGGATGGCGTCGGAAACCTGGATGGCGAGTTCGCGAGTCGGCGTGAGCACGAGCATGGATGTTTCGCGGTTGTTGAACTGGATGCGGGAGAGGAGCGGGAGCGTGAATGCCGCTGTCTTGCCTGTACCGGTCTGTGCCGTGCCGAGGAGGTTTACGCCCTGCAAGAGAACCGGGATTGCCTTTGCCTGGATGGGCGAGGGCGTCTCATAGCCGGCGAGCTTAACCGCTTCCAGAACTTCCGGGGATAGTCCAAGATCATCGAAGGTCACGAGGGATTCGTCGCCGATTTCTTCTTCGTCCGTAATTTCTTTTTCGTCTGATTCAGCGGGTGTTTCGTCATCTGAGGTCGCAGAGCTTGCCGATGTAACGGTTGCTTTATCTGTGGAATCCTTAAGATTGTCATGCCCGGCTTGAGCGGGCATCTCCTGCTCGTTTGTTGCTTCATCGTCGATAAATTCGACCTTTTCGCCTTTCTTGATTTTAGATTTTGCGCCGGATGCCAGAACTTCGCCGTTATCGTCAACGACAACGCCGTCAGGATTCGATGCGAAAAACGCGGCTTCGTCAGCTTGGTCTTCGTCTGCGCCACCTGCGATAGCGTTCAGGAATGCATCAGCTTCGAGCTGCATCTTGGAATTGAGTTTGTCATCATTATCCGGAATATCGTTTCCCGGAATGCGAGAAATATCTTCAGCCATAAGTCGCCTTCGGGATCCGTAAACTTCATCTGCAGCACATGCCGCGTCATCACATTGCTCGAAACGAGCATTCAATAAGCCCCGAAGTGCACTCGCACTTATAAACCTGAAGTCTGTTGGGTCCCCTAAATTTTGCGCCAAATGTAGAAAATAAAGGGGTAAAATCAAAGGTTTTTTAAAGGGGTTGTGACGAAGTAATAAAAAAGAATGTTATGGATGTCCGTCGGACTGCTATAGACAGTTTGAATGGATTTTACTATATTGTGCAAACCTCGGAGAGATGCCAGAGTGGTCGAATGGGCCGGTCTCGAAATCCGGAGTCTGTCACAGGACCGAGGGTTCGAATCCCTCTCTCTCCTTTGAAACAAAAAGCGAAGCCGTAAGGCTTCGCTTTTTGTTTCAAGTGAAAAAAAGGTGGATGAGAACCCTCGCAGAGGGTTCGACAAAACCCGCGAGAGCGAAGCGAACACAGCGGGTTTTGAGATTGCGGCCTCCGGCCGCAACCCGTAGGGCAACTAGCGAAATGAAATGAGCTAGTTGTCTAATCCCTCTCTCGTAATGAGAGAGGGAGAGAGACGTGATGAAACGAAGTGAACGTCTTGTCTCATCCCTCTCTCGTAATGAGAGAGGGAGAGAGACTTAACGAAACGAAGTGAGTCCGTCGTCTAATCCCTCCTCTCTCCTTGGAGAGAGGGAAAAGCGAAGGAACAGAATGTGACTGAGCCGTCTAATCCCTCTCTCTCCTTTGAGAGAGGGAAAGAAACTCTCTCCTTGGAGAGAGAAATCTCACTCTCCTTTGAGAGAGAAAATTAACGAAACCTCACTCTCCTTGAAAAAAAATTATGCCAACTCCCCAATGAAGGAGGTGGAAATTTTTCATTGAAAATTCAGACTTATGGACAAAAACAGGTGCAAAACCCCTTTTGCTGAGCGACGAAATGTAAAAAAGACATGCTTCCTCTGAAAATTTTGTGCGAAAAGTCATATTTTATGGTAAAAAAATGAAATTTTGTAATAAAAAAGTATTCTTTCGCCAAAAAATTTGTTATATTTATTCATGAACTTATCAGAGGGGGAGCTTTGATTTACTGTTTTTACATAAGCAAAGAGCTTTCTCTAATTTGAAATCGAAAATACGAATATTAGGAAACCGATAAATCGGTTCTTGGTGCATTTGGAGTTTATTCAAAGAGTCTCTCATTCCAACTCGTTAAATACTGCCTCCCTCCTTTCGAGGGAGGCTTGCCGTTTTTATGGGCAAAAAAAGAAGACCCTGCATTCGCAGAGTCTTCCTATACCCTTGGAATGGTTTTAAAAAAACAGCCCAACTTGCGTTGAGCTGTTCCTGGAGCTATAAAAAAGGACCAACCTTGCGGTTGATCCTTTTTATACCCCCAAGCGGTTTTGAACCGCTGTTGCGGGAATGAAAATCCCGAGTCCTAGGCCACTAGACGATAGGGGCGTTTTGTGTGAGGTCAAATATAGGATTTTATTCAATATAGTCAAGGGTGGATTATGAAAATTTTTGGATGTGGAAAAAAACGCGGTTTACTTGGAGCTATAAAAAAGGACCAACCTTGCGGTTGATCCTTTTTATACCCCTTGACGCGGTTTACTTGGTGCTATAAAAAAGGACCAACCTTGCGGTTGATCCTTTTTATACCCCCAAGCGGTTTACTTGGGGCTATAAAAAAAGGACCAACCTTGCGGTTGATCCTTTTTATACCCCCAAGCGGTTTTGAACCGCTGTTGCGGGAATGAAAATCCCGAGTCCTAGGCCACTAGACGATAGGGGCGATTTGTGCGCCAAATATAGCAGTTTCCCCAAAAATGTCAAGGGCTGCGCTTATTTTTTTTATTTTTCTCCCGTGATTTTGAGAAAAAGACTAAAAAGGGTTCTGTGGCGTGGCGTTTTGCGTTTCTTGCCGGTAGCGCTTTTGGCGAGTGCCGCTGATGCTGCGTTACTCTGGGGCATCCGCTCGTTTATGGGGATTCTTCAAGGCGATTCCGTTTTTGCACTTTCGGAGTGGTTGCTCCTGATGCTTGCCTTGACCGTGCTCCGTTTTGTCTTTTTTGTCTGGAAGTTGAACATTTCCGAAAAATGGCTTTACGGTGCGGGTTCGTTTGTGTCGGCGTGGTTCTTGTGGACGCTCCGGTCGCTGTCGCCGCGCGTTTTTCATACGCCGGATGGAGACGCTAAGGTTGAGACGGCCTACGAATCGACGCTTGTGTTGCAAGGGAATGGCGGTGTGTTTTTCCAAGCGGTGCAGGCGGTTCTCCAGCTTTTGGTGTTCTTGCCTGTTCTCTTCTATATCTCATGGCCGCTGACGTTGTTCCTGTTTGTGGTCGTTGTTCCGCTGGTGAGTTGGATGCAGCGCAGTTTGCATAGGATGGGGCCTGCCGAAGAAAGCGTCCTGACTTTGCGTTCGGATTTTCGCGGAAAGCTTTTCCAGGCGCGTCGGCTGTTTCGACGTTGGAGTTCTGGCTTTGAGCGCAAGGCTGTTTCGACAGAGTTGCTTGCGGTAGTTCGCGCTCTTCGGGATGATGGTCTTTCGGTTTCTCTCAAGAAGGGCTTGCTTTCGCTCACGACGGAATCGGTTTCGGTCTTGGCTATGGTTTTCGTGCTGGCGTTTTGTGCGCTCCTGATTTCAAAGGGCTGGATGGACGGCACGGGGCTTGTCCTGTACTGTTCGGCGGTTCTCCTTTGTTATAAGCCTGTAAAGGAATGTGCTCGCGTGATGCCGCAGGCACGTTCGGCGATGAGTGCGCTCCATGTCTTGGAAAAGTTCGAGGAACTGCCTTCGAAGAGAACGGATGCGGATTCGGTCGAAGTCACTTGCTCGCCAAATGCCGAAAATCTGGAAATTTCGCATGGCGATTTTGCATATGAGGGCGGTTTTGCCGCACTTTTCAGCAATTTCTCGTTGAACTGGAGTACGCAAAAACCGGTCCTTGTTCGCGGTCGGAACGGCGTTGGAAAATCGACGTTATTGCGCCTGATTGCCGGGCTTGAGGAATGGGACCATGGCAAGGTGACTTGCCCGCCGCATCTTAAAAGTAACGTGTTTTTTGTTGCGCAAGATTTGGAACTTCCGCCGGTCCGCTTGCTCGAATCGCTTTTGTCGCAGACATCTTCTGTGGCTGTTGCTGAATTTGCGCGCGCTGCCCGCGTAACCCAAATTATCGCAAAGGAGGGAATGTCTGGCGGGGAACGTGCCCGTGTCGCATTGGCCTGGGCGCTTGCTTCGGACAGTCCCATGGTGCTGCTGGATGAACCCTTTGCGTCGGTAGCACTTGTAGATCGTGAACCACTTTTGACGGCGTTTCTCGACACGGCAGAGCTTTTGCACAAGTGGGTCGTGCTTGTGAGCCATGATGTACTGTCGAAGGAGTTGGAACAACGTTTTAGCATCGTGGAGATGGACCATGCCTAGCGCAGAACGCGTTTTTTCTGCGTTCCTGTATCGCTTTCGCGGCTATATTTTAGGGGCTTTCGCAATTGCCCTTGTTCTTGTCCCGCCGAGCCGGTTTCCGAAATCGTTTTATATAAATGAATGTGTTGCGGGCCTTTTCATTGCAGCCTTTCTTTACGTGGTGAGTGCCCTGCTACGGATACGGGCGCGCCAGTTTATTGGTGAACACACTCGTGGTAAAGTCCATGCGGCAGATGCGCTTGTGACTGTCGGCCCTTATGCTAGAATGAGGCACCCTCTTTATGTTTCCAACACGGGTTTTGCTTGTGGCGTAGTCTTTTTTCATTTGGGCGTGTCACTTTTGGTCCTCCCCTTTATAATCTTGATTATTTTGTTTGAGATAACGCTAGCGCAGATTGAAGACCGCTTTCTGGAGTGCAAGTTTGGGGATACATGGCGTGCGTGGGCGTCGAAAACGCCGGCGTTTTTGCCCCGTCTAAAGGCTCCGCTTAGCCCCTGTCGCGAGGATTCCAGTGCATTCTCTGGCGATTCTAGCGCTAATCTCCCGCAAAGAACCGTTTGGCAGGCGTTTTTTGCCGATTCTTCTACATGGTTGTGGCTCTTGTTTTGTAATTTATTGTTTGTTTTACTGAAAGTGACGGATTTCTATGTTTAAGGTTCTTGATGTTGCGCGTGGGGCGCTTGGTTCTGTTGCCAAGGTTGCTGCCAAGGTGCCCATTGTAGAAAACAAATATCGCATGAATGCCCGCTTGAACGGGCCGTGGCCTAAGGGGCCGTTCCTCTGGATGCACGGGGCGAGTCTTGGCGAATGTAAAATGCTCATGAATTTGGCGAAACTCCTCAAGGAGGATTTGCCGGATTGTCCGCGTCTCTTGATTACGACACAGAAGGTCGAGGTCCTCTCGTTTCTTGAGGAAAACGCTGGCGATATTGCTTCGTGTATTGCTCCCGTCGATTCTCCAGTGCCGATGAAGTCCTTTATCTCGTCGGTAAAGCCGGTTGGTCTCATTCTTGCCGAAAACGAATTTTGGCCGGGTTATCTCTCTTCGATGTTGCGTATTTCGTCCAAGCCTTCCGTGGCGGTGGTTTCGGGACGGTTCCATAGGGCGGTTCCCGGAATAGACTTCTCGTCGATTGGTTTTGCCAGCATGCAGACTGGTTCCGACCTTTCGCGCTTTTTGGGCGTGGCGGCGAGGGCTAACATTTCCCGGATGTTGATTGGCGGGGACTGGAAGCTTTTGCCGTGGGTCCGTTCGGGAATGACGGTTAGGGCTCCTGAAAATCCGACGGTCGATACGGTGTTCGTCTCGATGCACATACAGGAATGGGCGAGCCTCTGCCGGATGGTCGTCTCGTCTATCAAACGTCAGGAATCCGTGGTGATTGTGCCGCGTCGGCTGTCCGAAGTGGCGGATTTCCGCAAAGCTCTCCGGGACCAGGAGCTTATTGTTGTCGATTGGCCTTTGGTACAGAAGGGAGCGGTCTCGATTGTGAACGAGTTCGGCAAGACGAAGGACGTGTTTGCCGTCTCGAAGTCTGCCGTCATAGGCGGGTCGTTTGCCCGCGGACTTGGCGTCCATGACTTTTGGGAACCGCTGCAGCGCGGCGTCGCGACATGCGTGGGGCCTTTTGCGGCCGGGCAGAAAGAGACTGTGGCAACGCTTGTCCGTGAAGGCGTTATTGCTCAGCTGCAAACGACTGCGGAATATTCTAGGCGCAATTTGCCCGATGTCCGCCTTGTGCAGACCTTCCTTGCCCACGAAAGTGCGAAAATTAACGATTCGTACCAACAACTGATTGAATTTTTGAAAAACTTGCTCAAGTAAATTAGGTGAATTATGAAAAAAATTGTTCTGGCCATGCCCCGCGGATTCTGCGCAGGAGTCGATCGCGCCATCCACGTGGTCGAAAAGGCAATCGAAAAATTCGGTACGCCCATTTATGTCCGCCATGAAATTGTTCATAACAAGTTTGTTGTGGATACTCTTAAGAACATGGGCGTTGTCTTTGTCGATGATTTGAAGCAAGTCCCCGAAGGTTCCGTGGTGATTTTCTCTGCCCATGGTGTCGCCGAATGTATTTACGACGAAGCGAAAGCCCGTAATTTGCAGGTGCTCGATGCGAGCTGCCCGCTGGTGCTCAAGGTGCATTTCAGTGCAAAGCGCCATTACAATGCCGGCCGCCATATCATCTTGATCGGGCATGCGGGTCATGCCGAAGTGGAAGGTACGCTTGGACAGCTCCCGGAAGGGGCGATAACCCTTATCCGCAATGAAAATGATGCAGAGACGGTCCAGGTGCCTGCTGATAAGGAACTGGCCTACATTACGCAGACGACGCTTTCTGTGGCGGAAACGCGCAAAATTATCGATGCGCTCAAACGCCGTTTTCCGGACATTATTGGGCCTGAGGCTGGCGACCTCTGCTACGCAACGGGCAACCGCCAGGCGGCAGTCCTTGACCTTTGTTCCTCCGTCGATATGCTGTTGGTTGTCGGGGCCAAGAATTCCTCGAATTCGTCGAGACTTATGGAACTTGGGCTTGAACAGGGACTCCCGAGCCACCTGATTGCCGATGTCAACGATATTGACCTGTCGTGGTTCGACGGTATCGATACGGTCGGAATTTCAAGCGGGGCGAGCGCACCGGAAGTGCTGGTTCAGGGTGTTGTCGATTGGCTGAAAGAAAAATTTGAGTCCGTCGAAGTCCAAAATCTCATAAAATTGGTGGAAAATACAAAGTTTAACTTGCCAAAGGCACTGCAAGATTAAACTTTAGCCTTGACAGTTCCGAAATATTTAGCTAAAATTGGTGCCTGTAAAAACAACGGAGTTTAATATGAGCCGCATTTGTGAAGTTACCGGCAAGGCCGGCCTCGTGGGCAACATGGTTTCCCACTCTAATCGTAAGAAGTTGATCAAGCAGCTTCCGAACCTCCAGAAGAAGCGCTTCTACATTCCTGAAGAAGACCGTTGGGTGACTCTCCGCGTGAGCGCTGCTGGTCTCCGCACCATCAGCAAGCTTGGCATCCAGGCTGTCGCTCAGGAACTCGGAATCTAATTTTTTAGATTAAAGGTTTTAAAAAGCCGCTATGCTCTGCATGGCGGTCTTTTGTGTATTTACTGACGTTGGCTTTGTCACCCCGCACTTGTTGCGGGGTCGCCTTTTTTTATACAAAAAATGCCCCGGTGCTGAAACCGAGGCTGAGTTTGTAAAGAGGAGATTCCCGGTCAAGCCGGGAATGACAGTACTGTTTACTTTCTAATAAACTGCGGGACGCCCTTGTGCTTGGCCATGGCCTGCATGATGCTCCCCATCTCCCATTCCTTTTCCTTGAGGCGGCGGCGGAGGAGTGCCACGAACACTTCCATGAGCATCTCGCAGTCATAGACGGAGCGGTGCATCTTTTCTTCGTCGATGGTCATCGAGATTTCGCCGCGTTTCATGAACATGTTCGCCATGAAGCCTAGCTTGTGGTTAGCAAGTTCCGGCATGATGGTCTTGGAAATGGCGAGGCTGTCGAT
This sequence comes from uncultured Fibrobacter sp., assembly GCA_946415675.1. Taxonomy (GTDB): domain Bacteria; phylum Fibrobacterota; class Fibrobacteria; order Fibrobacterales; family Fibrobacteraceae; genus Fibrobacter. The sequence continues at coordinate 55,788 of CAMKTL010000019.1, read as the reverse complement.
GACGGGGTTGCCCGGCGTGAACTGCGGGTTCTGCTCGTAGGCGGTGCGCAAGAAGCTCGCGTCGAAGTTCGCGTTGTGGGCGAGCAAAATGGAGCCCGGACCGCAGAATGCGGTGAACTGCTTGAGGGCTTCGCCGACGGGCGGTGCGTTTTCGACCATCTTGTCGGTGATATGGTTCACGTTGGTGGCCTCGGCGGGAATGAGCATATTGGGCTTTACGAGCGTGTCAAATTCCGAGATGAGCTTTGGTACGACTCGGCCGTTTTTCACCTCTACAGTGAACTTTACGGCGCCAATTTCGATGATTTCGTCCTTGCGATTGACAAGGCCAGTCGTTTCTAAGTCGAATGCGACAAATTTTGGAGGTAATGCGATCACGGCTGTATTCCTTTTCTTTAATTTTCTTCGGGCAAAAGATACTTAATTTCGATGTCAATAGCTGTCAGCGGGAGCGGAATGATGAATTTATCCCATCCGTTCAGGCGGAAATGCCTGCCGTACTTGATGTCGAAAAGCCAAAGGGGGCATCCGCTGGTTTTGGACAGCCATAGCGAGCCGGGTTTGACTTGGAGTGCCGGGCCGTGGGGGCCGTCGAGTGCCATGCCGACAAAACGGCCTTTTTTGAGCGACTGGAGCAGGTGGCGGACGTTTGTTGCTCCGTGCGTGTCGGAACCGCGGGTCACCTCGTAGTGGAGTCGCTTGGCCGCTTGTGCGAAAAATTCCCCGTCGCTTGATTCCGAGACGAGGATGTGGACGTTCTTGTTCTTGAAGGCGGCGCAGCTTGCTAGCAAATCCTTGTGCCACAGTCCGAGGATGCCGGGCCTGAAGTCGTCGGGCACACGCAGACGGATGCGGAAGCTCCTCATCCAGAGGGCGCCGAGCCAGGCGAATGCTTTTGTCTTCAATGCGCGGAAATTCACGCATAAAAGATAATTTTTTTGACTTTTTTTGCCCGTACCCCTTGTAAAGAGGGGTTAAAATACTTATATTACACCCGCAATAATGGCGACGTACCCAAGTTGGTAAGGGGCGAGTCTGCAAAACTCTTATTCGGCGGTTCGAGTCCGCCCGTTGCCTCTGAAAAAGACCTTTCGCGAAAGCGGAAGGTCTTTTTGTTTTTGTGATATTGTTTTCCCGCGATAGCGATACCGCACGCTCAATAAAAAATGCCCGCGCACTTGTTGTGGCGGACTATTATTCTCTCGTCTGTAGCCGCTTTGTGCGGCGTTCTTTCGTCTTTGGACATTCGCTTCGCTTTTGTCCCAACCATTCGGCTCGAACATGCCCAACTTTGTTGGTCGCGTCACTCGCCTTGTGTGGTTGTCGTCTATTCTACCGGCGGCTGCGGCAGAGGATTCTTGCGGGGGCGGCCACGGGGGCGCTTGACGGGCATTTCCGCGGCGGCTTCGGGATGCAGCGCCCTGTTCTTTGCCATAAGCGCTTCGCGAATCTTCTTTGCGCGTTCTTCGATGCGCTGGCGGGCAAGGTCCGCGGCAGACACGATGACGGCCTTGGGCTTGTCGCCGGGCTTTGCGCCGAACGAACCTTTGAGGACGCGTCCGGAGGGCGGTTTGGGCGGTTCCGAGAGCACGCTGTTGAGCATGCGCTTGGGGGCCTCGGGTGCGGCCGGTTCGGCAACTTTTTTGACTTCGGCGTTTCCCGCGTTCGAACTGGCTAGCGGGGCGACGATTTTCTTGAGAATTTTCTTGATTTCGGCGTCGCTTTCAGCGTCCTGCTGTGTTTCGGCGTCCGTTTTGTTGTATTTGGCGACGAGCGCGTTGAACTTGGCGTTTTCTTTTTGTTCTTTTTGGGCGAGACGTTCCCTTTTGGACGGTCGCTTGGCGCCGTTGTGTTTTTTCCCTATAAATTTTTTCTCCCGGCTTTCCGAGTTCTTGATGATTTCTTCGTCGGAAAGACCGCGTAATTCAGGGGGAACTTCAGTGATTTGAAGGGGCTCTTTTTGGGTAGAATCCGTCATGATTTTTTGGTTCTTTGAGCTGTTTTTGCTTTGTCAAGGTTTTTTTTGCACTTTTTTTGCAAAAAATTTAGAAGAAAATTAAAAAAATTTGAAAAAAATGTTTGTCAAGGTCTAGAAAAAAATTTCTTTATGGACTATTTTTGGTGTACATGCTTCGGTTTACACAAGAAATATCTCTCGCTATGCGCTCTATCGCCAACGAAGAAGAGTCGCATGAAATGTCTAAGAAGGCCAGGGAACAATTTGAGTTCCTTGGGGTGAGGTTGGTCCCTCGCCGTGAAGTCACATATCCGATCTTCGACAAGTACCCGCCAAAGGACGGAGATGAACTGGTATCGAGGGTCGAGGACATGTGGGCGCAACCGTACAGGGAATTCCAGTACGCGGCCTGCGACTACCTGTTCCGTCATCGTGTGCTTCTTGGGGGGCAGCACCTGAGCTTTTTGAAAAAGCTTATCAAGACGAGGGCTTGGCGTGACACTGTCGATACGCTTGCCGCTTGTGTCTTGGGGGACTTGGCGCTACGCCTGCCTGCGCTGCGGACAAAGATTGCGTCATGGATTCGCGACCCGAACATCTGGGTACGCCGTAGTGCGATTATTTTCCAGGTGCAGTACAAGGACCGCACCGACTGGCCGCTTTTGCGTCAGTTCTGCCTTACCTGCGCCAAGGACGACGACTACTACATCCGCAATGGTATCGGTCGTGCCCTTTCGGAGTACGCCCGCATCAATCCGACGGAAGTCCGCCGTTTTGTCCAAGACAACGCATTTGCCGAACAGACCGCCCAGGAAATCCTGCGCCTCATCTAGTTTTTTGTGGGGTGCGTGCGAAGCTCGCAAAATTTGCAATGTGAATTGCGCAAAGCCTCGGCTTTTAAAGACTCTCGAAAAGGGGGTCTTTTTTTATTGTATTGCCCGCCTCGCGCGGGCGATTCCCTTTTGTCATGCCCGTCCCGGAACAAGTCCGGGACAGTCGGGCTCCTCCCTTATTTGCTTTTCTTTGCGGCCTTCGGCTTTTCTTTTAGCGGAAAGCAGAATCGCCCCTGAAGGATGCAACCATTCGCGCCTGGGTCGCATTCCTGCTTACGTTTGTTGCAAAACGTCTCGGTAAGATATTTGCATTCCCAGCTCATAAGCGCTCCTTCTTGAGAGTGTAGTTGTGCTTGTGCCACTTATATTAATCTAAACAAAAAGTATTTAAAACGGAGCGGCGGCTTTTGTTTTAGTCGAAACAGAGTGAGCGGCGGTAGGGCATGAATCCTGCGTTCTTGATGAATGCCTCGGCCTGTTCGATGGTCGTGAGCCCGTGATTTTTAAGTACGTTCTCTTCGATGACGATGCTGTTGATGTCGTCGGCGCCAGCGTGGAGCCCGAGTTCGCCAAGCGAAAGCCCCATGCCCAGCAGCGAAACTTCGATATGCGGGACGTTGTCGAGGTAAAGGCGGCTGAGGGCGAGCAGCTTGAGGTATTCGTCGCCGCGCACGTGGCGGATCGGGAACTTGTCCGTCTGCGGCTGGAATGTCCACACCACAAAGCTCTTGAAACCGCCCGCGACGTCTTGCGTCTTGCGCACGTATTCCAAATGCTCGATGACTTCTTCGGCGGTTTCGGTACTGCCGATGACAATGTTTGCGCTGCCGGGGAGACCTTTTTTGTGGCAGGCGGCAAGCGTGTCGCACCACTGCTGCGCCGGGAGCTTTTTCGGACTCAAAATTTGCCGCATACGGTCAGAGAGTATCTCGGCGCCTGCGCCAGGGACGGAACTGAGGCCCGCATCCTTGAAAATATCGAGCAACTCGTCGAGCGATATCCCGTTGAATTCGGCAATGCGGACAAGTTCTACAGGCGAAAATCCGCGCACCTTGACGCCCAATTCTTTTGTGAGCATCTTTAGCACGTCAGTGTAGTATGAGAGCGGAATTTCCCTGTTGACGCCCCCTTGCAAAAAAATCTGGTCGGCGCCTTTAGCCTTCGCCTCACGCGTCTTTTGACGGATTTCGTCTAGGCTCAGGACGTACGCTTCAGGGCTGTGGGCGCTTCGGCAAAAACTGCAAAAGCTGCAGGTCACTTCGCACACGTTCGTGTAGTTCACGATGCGGAAAGCCGTGTAGCCCACGCGGTTCCCCGGGAGCTTCGCGTGACGCACCGTATCGGCGGCCTCGACAACCTCTGTCCACGGGACGTTTTTTAGGATTTCGAGCCCTTCCGCTGGCGTGAGGCGTTCTTGGTCAATGGCTTTTTTTAACAAAGAATTCATTGGTTAAATAATAGAAAAGGTTTTAGGTTACAGGTGTCAGGTATTAGGAAAAAAAACATGCACTTTGTGCATCTGTATAAGGCAGTTTCGTCACTAATAATAATCTAACTCCTAACCCCTAAAACCTAATACCTAATGCCCCATTGACTAATTGTCCATAATACTGTAATTGCTCCTTGTGATAAAGTGCACTGGTGGGGATATATTACTATTGGGTTTAGTTAGGAAGAACACTGGTGTGTTCATGCTTGGTTTTGTATAGCCACGCGTTTTGCGTGACGTTTTCCTTGCGTGTATCAAATCAGTTTGGAGGACTTGTCCCGTCGAGAATAAAGAGTTGGGAATGATACAAAAGGAGAACAACTATGAACCATTTTGGTTTAAAATGTGCGGCGATGGCGCTCGCTATGGTGGCATCGGCTCAGGCCTTTACGCTTACGGGCAAGGTAAGTGACGAAAGCGGCAAGGCTATTGGTAAGGCTTCTGTCGAACTTTTGAAGAACGCTCTCAAAACGACGACAGATGCTAACGGCGAATTCAAATTATTCAAGGAAGAACCCAAAGATACGGCAGCTGTTGGCGATTCCATTGGGAATGGCAACGTTGATGCAATCCGTATAGTAAGGCCGTCCGTCGGTTACGTGAGCGTGATGAACGGCGTGCTTTCGTATTCGCAGAGTACAAATGCGCCAGTCCGCGTCCAAATTTTCGATGCTGTTGGCTCTCGCGTCTTGAACGAAACCGTTTATGGCTCGGGTACACTTGACATGCAGTCTATTGTAAGGGCTCAAGGCTCTTATTTTGCACGTGTGAGCGTTGGCAGTGCGCAGAGCACATTCCGCTTTACGTCTAACGGAAATTACAGGGCGTCTTTTGGCGAGGCGGTTGCTCGCGGACTTTCAAAGGAAGGTGAAGGTGATGAGCTCCGCGTGATTGCTGCCGATTACGATACATTGACGGTCTCGCTTTCCAATTTGGATACAAACGTCACTCTCAAACTCAAGAAGACGGTCAAGCAGCCGGAATATGCATACGGTTGGGGCCTCAAGAACGATCCGGTGCCGACTCGCGGTTGTGGCAAGGATACAAGACTAGATTATAAATATCGTGGTGACAAGCCCTACATCGATTTCAGATGGAGCAAGGGAACGCGCACTGTGCGTATCGACATCCCGAAGAGCTACGACAAGAATAAACCGTACAAGCTCATATTCGGCATGCAGTGCATGGGCGGCTGGGCCGGCGGCGTGCAGGACGAAGGCTACTATGGCCTGAAGCCGTTCGACAAAAATGAAACTGTCATTTTCGTTGCTCCGGAAGGTAACGGAAACCAGGCCCCGTGGGCACAAGATGACTACCTCCTGTTTGATGAACTCCTCGCATATCTCGAAGGCAATTTCTGCATCGACTCTTCTCGCGTGTTCTCGACGGGTTTCAGCTACGGCTCCATGTTCTCTAACGGACTTTCCTGGAACCATCAGGATGTGCTCCGCGCAGTCGCTGTCTATGAAACTGCCGAACGCAACATCTGGCTTCCGCAGCGCAAGAAGATGGGTATCGGTTGGATGGGCGTGCTCGGCTTGCAAGATGACTTGTGCCGTCCGGAAATGGGACGTGCTGCTCGCGACATTATCCTGGAACTCAATTCTGAAGGCGGCAAGGCCAAAAACGAAAAAGCTCAGGAATATGGTGGCAATGGTCCTCACCTCTGCTACGACTACAAGACTGTCGAAGAACGTTTCCCGGTTCGCTGGTGCACGCAGAACGGCGGTCATATTTGGGACCACAAGGACCCTGGCCAGCGTCAGTCTTGGGTGCCTGAAACCACTTGGGACTTCTTCAACAAGTTCTAATATTTAAGATTATTTCCTCCTCACAAACTCCCAGCTCCGGCTGGGGGTTTTTCTTATTTATATTTCTTGCGTGATTGCATCGCGGGTATGCAAAAAATTTTCTTAATTTAAAGATGCCTTTCATGAAAAAGTCGCTGAAAATTCTGCTAATTGTTGCTGCTTCGTTTTTACTTGTCGTAGCGTTTTACGGCTATCACTCTTGTCGTGCGCTTTCCTTGGATCCGGGCTTCTTGTCGCAAGAAGAAGTTCGTAGCTCGGAAAGTGCGCTGGACATGTTGATTTATTCAAAGAATTTTCCGCAGGGCCTTGCATGCGGAGAAATACCGCGTTACATGAGAGAGGATAATTTTGATCCGAAAGAGCACTTGGAAATTGGCGCTACGGCGGATTTCTTCTTTAAATTACATGAAATCCCAGGACAGCAAACTGAATACGAATTGTCGCAACGATACGTGAGGGATTCTCTGGAGGGAGAACTCCGTTCGACGTGGGGCGAGGGAACTGTATTTACGCATTATTCGAAAGGCGATAGTTGTTTCCGGGTTTCTAAAGAGATTACAGCGGAATCTGCAGATTCTGTTGTTGCGTTGATGACTGACTTTTCGGGAAACTCTGTTTTGTATGTGGGAAAGCGCAAAAATGGGGTGGTGACGGAATGTGTTGCCTGCAAGTGGCGGGACGGACACTGTGACGAGGTGATTAGTGAAAGTAAAATGAAACTGGATTCTGTTTCTGGAAAAATGCTCAGTTATACTTCCAATACGCGAGAAATTTTTGACGAAGGTGCTTTGCATGTGAGTAACGGTTTCAGTGCAGATGAAATGTTGTTTGATAATTTGCAACGCCCGGTTCTGTATAAAACTGGTGGTCATTTTTTTCGCTATGAATATTCTTCGAACGATACGGCGGATTACAGTGTGAACATATTTGACGAATCAGGACGGAAGGTCGCCTTTTACAAGAGAAATTTTAAGGAAAATCGCGAAATCGTCAAATACGGAGGCAAACGCTATGAAATGGAAATTACCCGTTATTACGAGAATGGAAAATTGGTCAAGGAAATTTCGGATGAAATATGGTTTTATAAGTTTGTGAATTCTCGGACAAAACTATTTGATGCTGCTGGTAACAGTGTGCTAGATTCGTCTTTCTATGAAGATACTTTTCTCCCTGGATGGCGGTATTCCCCCTATTCAATTATCACAAAACACGAATATGGTGAAAATGGAAATCTCAAATCTTATGCTCAATATAAGGAGTCTTATAGGAGAGATTTCCCTTTCGTTTTTCTTCCGCTTCATTTCGAATCAAGAGACAAAATCGGAAAGCTTGTGCTCGATTACGATGAGACTGGACATTTAAAATCGGTAACGGATTCAACAATGCTGCGGATTGTCTTTTCGAACGATAAACTCGAAAATCTTAAGGAATGCAAGGAACCTTTTTTCTAAATTTGGGCGCATGGAATTCAAACGTTTTGAAGCTCTGATCGAGATGTTTCCGCAGGTGCAAATTTTCAGCACCGAAGGCGAAGATCTTGACCGAGTCATTACTCATTTTTTGAAACAACGAGAAAACGTCTCCACGATGTCGGAGGCGGTACAACGTAAAATTCAGCAGGCGCTGGCGCCGTTTTTCCAGCAGCGTTTTATCAGCCTGCATGATGCGGAAGCCCCGCTAGTGCGCAACTTGCTTCTGGACAAGAAGTTCTTTTTGCAGACGGACCGCTATATCGACGATATGGCATGGCCGTTGACTGACCCTGCAAAGTTGCATGAAGCTTTGAATATTGCGGACCTTGCCGAAGGAATTCTTGGCCGCAAGCTATTGAGCCTTTCGAACGGCGAACTGCGCCGAGTGCTCTTGGCCCGCATGTGGATGGAAAAGCCGGAATGGGTTTATTTCAATGACTTGTTCGGCGGGCTCGATCCTGAGTACCGTGCGCATTTGGCGGGTTGCGTTACTGACCTCGCGAAACGTCCGGGTTTGAATTTGGTGGTGCGCCTCGCTCGTGAAGACGAACTGCTCCCGGAAATTCCGGCGTTCGTTTATGCAAACAAGACCTTCACGCAGTACGAAGGTGAACTCCCGAAAGCTGCTGCCGCCCCGAAGTTCAAGAAAGCAGAATTGCGCGGTTACGAGATTGTTGATTTGAGACGAGAGAACGGCTCTGGCGAGCCTACAGACGAAAGACGAGAGAACTGTGATTCCATTCATCTCTCGTCTCTCGTCTCTCGTCTCTCGTCTGATTCAGAAATCCTCTTCGACCTTAAGCATGTCAACGTTCGTTTTGGCGATACGGATGTCATCAAGGATTTGAACTGGACGGTTCGCAAGGGCGAGCATTGGGCGGTGATGGGCGAGAATGGGGCCGGCAAGAGTACGCTCCTTGGCATGCTCACGGCAGACCATCCGCAGATTTACAACAACGACATTACGCTCTTGGGCGAACGCCCGGGGCATGGCCTCAACATTTGGGACCACAAGGCAAAACTCGGATTCTTCTCGCCGGAGATGGCGCTCCAGTACCGCGAAGACTTGAACTTGTTAGAAGTCCTTTGTACGGGATTCACGCCGAATCTTTGCCGTGCCGAAAACATCACGTGGGAAGAGAAAGCCAAAGCCCGCGAATGGTTGAACTACTTGGGCTTTGATGACACGTCGATTTCCATCCGCAAGATTTCGCCGATAGACAAGCGCTTGGTGCTCATGGCCCGTGCCGCCATCCGCCCGCCGAAAGTTCTTTTGCTTGACGAACCTACGCAAGGCCTCAAGGGCGAGTACCGCGAAAAATTGTTCCACCTGTTGCAACTGCTTTCGAAGGAAACGACGATTATCCTGGTAAGCCACTACGAAGAAGAATGGCCACCCTGCATGACGCATCTCCTTAGAATGCCGAAGTTCTCGCTTTAGACGTCATCCTGACCCTAGAGCGTAGCGATAGGGAAGGTTTCACGGCTATGCTTGACTGGATGCTTCGTTACACTCAGCATGACGTCCACTAACCACCAACCACTAACCACTTCCTATGTCCTATCTCTACGTTGCAATTGGCGGTGCTCTCGGTAGCGTGCTTCGCTACTTTCTTTCGCTTGTGATTCCGAAGGCGGCCGGATTCCCGTGGCCCACGTTTGTCGCGAACGTTCTCGGTTGCCTTTGCATCGGGATTTTCTCGGGACTTTTCCTCAAGTGCGACAGCCTTTCGCCGAACCTCAAACTGTTTTTGGTGACGGGGTTTTGCGGTGGCTTTACGACGTTCAGCACGTTTGCAAATGAAAACCTCGCACTCCTCCAAAGCGGGAAAATCGGGATGTTCGCGGCATACGCGCTAGCAAGCTTTGTCCTTGGCGTTGCCGCCTGCGCTGGTGGAATTTATCTCATGGGAAATCGGTGACTGGTCTTGACCAATAACCAATAGTCAATCACTTTGTTAAAAAAATTAAATATACGTGCTCTCCGATAGCATTTGATGTATTTTATTTACAGTCTAACTTAGGTTAGTTGTAAAAAAGAAAACAAGCTATTAATCTATCAGGAGTTTATAATGGCAAAAAAAGCAAAAAAGGTTTTGCTCCTTTGTGGTGATTTCACCGAAGACTATGAAACTATGGTCCCGTTCCAGTCTATGTCTATGCTGGGCTACCAGGTTGATGCCGTGTGCCCCGACAAGAAGGCGGGAGAAACGGTCGCTACTGCAATTCATGATTTCTTGGGCGAGCAGACTTACGCCGAATCCCGCGGACACAACTTTGCCCTTACGGCAGACTTTGATGCTGTGGAGGTGAAGGATTACGAAGGCTTGTTCATTACGGGTGGCCGTGCTCCGGAATACATTCGTTTGAATGAACGTGTGCTCAAAATCGTGAAAGAATTTTTCAAGGCTAAAAAGCCTGTGGCTGCCATTTGTCATGGTCCGCAAGTGCTTGCTGCTGCAGGCGTGCTGAAAGGCTACAAGGCGACATCTTACCCGGCTGTCGGCCCGGACATCACTCTTGCTGGCGGTACGTATGTGGCCGTGAACGTTGACGAGGCCGTTGTCGATCGCAACTTGGTTACGGCTCCGGCATGGCCTGGCGATACGGCGATTGTCCGTGAATTCGTGAAGCTCATGGGCGCAAAAATCAAGATTTAATTTTCGCGCACTTTTGCGCTTTTGCGCTTTTAAGGCGCTTTAAAAAATTGCTCGCTTCAAAAAGACATATACTACGGTATGTGTCTTTTTTTTGTCATTCCGAATCCGAAAAATCCGGTCATGAAGAGTCCTGAAACCTTCCTCGGCTTCCCGTCCCCATACGTGGTCAGAGAGAACAAGTCCGGGGCAGGCTCAATTCGGGGCTAATGGCAGAAACGGCTTCGCATTTTTATATTGCTCAGGATGACGGACTCTGATTTGTTAAATTAAAGCAAAAACTTTTTTTACCCATACCTCAAAGCGAGCTTGCGAGCGACCCCATAGCTCAAAGGCTCGTAGAGCCGAGCTGTTAAAATGCAACTGAATGAACAGAATATCTTAAGTGCCTTGCGTGCGGTTCAAGATCCGGACCTGCACAAGAATATCGTTGAATTAAACTTTGTTCAAAATCTGAAAATCGAGGGCTCGAAAGTTTCCTTTGATTTGCGCCTTACGACCCCGGCATGCCCAATCCGCGACCGCTTCAAGGACCAGTGCATCGCTATCGTCAAAAGTCTTGGCGCTAGCGAAGTCGAGGTGACGCTCGCTTCTTCGCAGGGTCGCGTGGGCGACGACAACTCCGCCGCGAAGGCTCCGCAGAATTCCCATATCGGCGAAGTGGCGCATGTGGTTGCCGTTGCAAGTGGCAAGGGCGGTGTCGGTAAATCGACCGTGACGGCGAACCTCGCCATGGCGCTTAGCCTTTCCGGTGCTCGTGTGGGTATTCTTGATGCCGACATTTACGGACCGAGCATGGGTCTCATGTTCGGCATCGATAAGGCACCTGAAGTTTTCGAAGACAATACGATTGCGCCTGTCGAGGCGAAGGGCGGCATCAGCATCGTCTCCATGTGCATGTTCGCGGACAGCGACAAGGCGACCATCTGGCGCGGACCGATGGTTTCGCAGATGATCCAGCACTTCATTCACCATGTGCGTTGGGGCAAGCTCGACTACTTGCTGGTGGATTTCCCTCCAGGAACGGGCGACATCCAGCTCACGCTCACGCAAAACTGCCCGATGGCAGGCGCGGTCGTCGTGACGACACCGCAGGAGGTTGCGCTTGCTGACTGCCGTAAGGGTATAGCCATGTTCGATAACGTGGGCGTTCCGGTCATCGGCGTCGTCGAGAATATGAGCTACTTCATCTGCGATGAATGCGGCAAGCACCACAATATTTTCCCTGCCGGTGGTGGACAGAAAATTGCCGACACTTGGGGTGTGCCGCTTATTGGCAAGGTCCCGCTGGAACCCGCCGTTGCCGGTTGCGGCGATGAAGGAACTCCTGCGGTGCTTCGTTACCCGAATTCCGAGTCGGCAAAAGTCTTTATGGACGCTGCCGAAAAGATGGTGCGTACGCTCGCCGTGTTTGCGTCCGAAGGTGAAGGAGTTCTCAAGAACTTCAATTATGATTTCGAACAGCTGCCTGTGGAGGAAGTATGATTCAACCCAAAAAAGTTTTTAGGACAAAAGAGGGCAAGCTCGGTTTTGAATGGAACGATGGTAGTCGCGGTGCTTGCGATGTCCGCAAACTTCGTTTAGCTTGTCCGTGCGCGCTTTGTGTTGATGAACATACGGGTGAAAAACTCTTGGACGATTCAACTGTTCCCTTGGATGTAAAACTTGAAAAAGTCCAGTCGATAGGTCGTTATGCGGTTGGGCTTTCCTTCAGTGATGGTCACCGTTCGGGAATTTACCCATATGATAAACTCAAGGAATTGACGAAATCAGCATAAAAAGCCATATTTAAGAGAGTCAACGGCGTTTTTGCCCACGACAAAAGGTGTTGAATTTCTATGAGTGATTTTAACGAAGCTCTTTATTTTCGTGACTTGAATCGGTATCCTACGCTGACTCCGCAGGAGGAATCGGCGTTGTTGAAAATCATCAAGAACGGTGAGACCGAGGAGATTCGAAAGTCTGCCTTGCAGCGCCTTATCCGCGGTAACTTGCGATTTGTGGTCAGCGTCGCCCGAAAGTACCAGGGTCGTGGCTTGTCCCTTTTGGATCTTATTAACGAAGGTAACCTTGGGCTTTTTAAGGCGGCAAAGCGTTTTGATATGGACAAGGATGTGAAGTTCATCAGCTATGCCGTGTGGTGGATTCGTCAGTCTATCCAAAAAGCTCTGTTCGAACAGGTGGGTGCCGTCCGCATTCCGCCGAACAAGCTCGCTCTTGTAAATCGTTTCAAACGCGCTTTGATGCAGAACGGTGGTGATTACGACAAGACCATTTCGATGGAAGAATTTTCCGCTTACGAACGCGACATCGTGGAAGTCATGGAAAAGATTGTCGATATTTCGCTTGATGCTCCGATTGGCGACGATGCCGGTGTTTCGAGCGCTGACTCCGTCAGTACGCTCATGGATGTTCTCGGCAGCGATGGCAACCAGGACGAGGACATGGAACGCGAAGAACGTCGCAAACTCATCCAGGAAACGCTTTCGTCCCTTCCGCAACGCGAAGAAGAAATTCTCCGCATGTTCTACGGCCTTGATACCGTTGAGGATACGACGCTCAAGGATATCGGCGAGGACTTGAAGCTGAGCCGCGAACGCGTGCGACAGATTAAGAACAAGACCTTGCGCCGCTTGCAGAAGAGCAAGGAACATAAAGAAAAACTGGCTGACTTTTTGGAACTCTAATGGCTAATTCCTCTTCGGCACCCCGTGCAGCCGCATACCTTTTTCTGGTAGTTTTCTTTGGTGCGCTGCTCGCGTATGGTGGGTATAAACTTTATAACAAGTACGGACCGTCAAAGACGGTTGTGGGCGAGGTCCCGTTTGGGCTTGAAGCCGGTACGGCAGTGCCCAATGGCGATGCTCCGAACTTTAAGGCGGCGGTTGAAAAACTGCCGGTGCAGGCTCAGGCGGAATTCCGTCGGGCGGGGGAACTTTCCCGCAGCGGTGCCGCAAAGGCCGCTTATGAAATTTACGATGCTCTAGTGCTCCTTTACCCGAATGTCGATGCTGCGGTCTGGGGCGAGGTCAATACGTTGTTTAGCATGGACTCCGTCACGGAGACGATGCGGGACCGCGCTGACTTGCTGATTGGCCGGTTGATGGCTCGTTATGCGAATACGGGCATCAGCTTTTATTTGGACAGCCGCAAGTCGCTTTTGTCCGGTAACATGAACGTGGCGCTTGAGCTTGCCAAGATGGCGAGTAACCGTTCCCCGTCCATTTACGAAATCAGACTGTGGTATGCCGAGCTTTTGCTCAAGAACTCGAACACGAAGGATGCCGCTCTCGAATGCCGTACGGCCATCAGTCTTTCGTCGGGCGACTCGCAGCGGGCGTTTGAACTTCTGGCCAAGGTCTATCATGATGCCGGCGACCTGGACAGCGCTTCGCTTGTGGTGGAATATGCCTTGACGCAGTTCCCGCTTTCGTCGGAACTGCTCCTTTTGCGGGGCTATCTTGCTGAGTATAACGGCAAGTTCGATGTTGCCGAAAAGACGTACCAGCGCATTATCGCGTTCCGCCCTGATTACGAAAAAGCCCGCCGTGCCATTGCGACGATTGGCGAAAAGGCTCCTCCTGGCAAGGGCGGAACTTTTGGCGGTTCCTCTAGGGAACGTGCCCAGGTGGCGTGTGACATCTTGAGCCCGCTGGTGGAACGTTATCCTGAAAACCTGCCGCTCCGCGAAGCGCTCGGAATTGCGTACTTGAAAAACCACATGTTCGATTTGTCCCGCCGCGAATTCAACTACATCTTGAAAAATGACCCGGATTACCCGGACATCAAGATGCGAATTTCCGAAGTAGAACAGGCAAGGCAGGTCGCCATTGAAGAATACAACAACGGTTTGACCGCGAACTTGAATCGGGCTGTCGATAGCCTTCGCGAGTCCATGGCGCCTTCCTTGAAACACGATTTCTCGACAAAACTCGGTCATTACCTTGTTCGTTATGGAGCGTCTTCGCAGGAATTTTTCAAAAAGTATTCCCCTGCAAATTTCAAACAAGTAAAACGCTTTGTCTGGCAGGAATCGTTCTATGAAGCCCCGTATCAGCACACATATACGATTGTTTTTGATTCGCTGAACCGTTTCAAGGAAGTCCACGTGGCCGTTTTTGATTCCGCTTCGAATTCGAACCACCTGGGCGTCGCTCCCGAAATCTTTACTCGCTTATCTAAACAGAATTCCAGAATTTCCGGCATAGGCAACAATACGGGCGAGACGATTTGCGATGATGGTGTTGTCATGGATGCTGTTGTCTGGGAAACTCGCGACAACTTCGAAATTTTGGCTCGCATTGTCGGCAAGCCCGCCGAAGTGCGCATGGTTCGCCTCGATCGCCGGACATTGCCGCCTTCCGGCATGAAACTTTGCGATTATCTGCCACTTTTACTGGAATTTTAGCACCATAAATATCTATTTTATGTCTATATGTGTTTCGGTCGTTTTATAGCGTTGTTCTTTTTTGCCGTCTTGTTAGAAGGGTGTACCTGTTGTGCGTATTTGAACCACATGTTCAATGCGGAACGGCTCTATGACGAAGCGACGGAACTCCGTATGGCGCGTCTGGATAGCGTCCCCGACGAAACTCAATCTTTCCCTGGCAACGAGGAATCCCAGAAATACGAAAAAATTATCGAAAAAGGTTCACGTGTACTGGAACGGTTCCCGAAAAACAAGAAGCGCACTGCCGAAGCCGTTTTTCTGATTGCGGAATCCTACAGGCATAAAAGCGACTGGCCCAAGGCTATCACCAAGTACGATGAGTACGAACGCTATTTTGCCGACAACGATTCCATGCGTGCCGTGGAATACCAGCGTGCCTATTGCCTCTACCGCAACCAGGAATTCAATATTAGCCGCTTTGCTTTGGAACCTGTTGTTGCCGACAAGAACCATCCATATTATTTCCAAGGGTTGAACCTTCTTTCGCTTCTGGATGAAAAATCCGAGGCGCCGGAGCAGGCCATTGCTGCATTGGAGGCTGTCCTTGCCGATACGAGCGGAACCCCGTATATGAAAGGCAAGGCGCATTTCCGCTTGGCAGGTCTATACTACAAGATGGAAAACTGGGATAAGGCACACGAGCATTACAACGCGAAAGAAATCGAGAACCTGAACGATCGCGAACGCCAGACGGCGGGGGAACAGTCTGCGGAATGCCTTGTGAACAAGAAGGAATACCTCAAGGCTGCCGATGAATTCAAGGAACTTTACAAGGTCGAAGCCTACGAAAAACAGCGTTCGGTTTATCTTGTCCGTATCGGTGAAACGACGCTTTTGGCGGGCCGTGCTGCCGATGCCTATGTAATTTTCAATAAGGTCAATAAGGAATATCCGAGGTCTGAACCCTCTGCCCGTAGTTATTTTAATATGGGCGATTACGAGCAGATGAAGAGACTGAACTATGAACTTGCTATGGCTTATTATGACAGTAGCTATATCGCAAGGTCTATCAGCGAGTATGGCCGGCAGGCCCGTGAACGTCGCAACGCCTTGAAGCAGCTCGCTTCCATGCGCGACCGTAATAGTGAAATTCTGGAACAGAACAAAGATTCTATCCCTGACATGAAGTCTTTTTTCAAGACCGAGTTCATGATTGCGGAACTCTTCTTGCTCAAGCTCTCCGAAGCAGACAGCGCGGTTGCTAGGCTTTCGAACATAATCGAAAAATCCAATGATACCGCAAGCGTTTTGCGGGCGTCGTATGCGAGGGCGTTTATCTATGATGAGTTTTTGCACGACCCCGATACTGCAGAAGAACTGTACAAAGAAATCATCGAGAAGTACCCGAATACCGATTACGCTAAACAGGCCCAGACGAACCTTGGCATGCGCGTTACGATGAAAACTCGCGAGGACGAAGCCCGTGAGCGTTATATGGCGGCGGAAAGCTTGTGGACTGTGGCTTCTGAAATGCCCGCGAGCAAGATGGACCAGGTGGATTCCGCTTATGCTCATGCTTTTGCCGCATTCGATAGCGTCTATAAGGATTATCCGCAAACTCAGTCTGGGGTTCAGGCTCTGTACATGAAGGCGATTTACTACCAGATGCTCCCGAATATGGACAGTGCTGTTGTTATTTACAGACAACTTCTCGATAAGCACGGCTCGACTCCATGGGGCAAGCAGGCCGCCTATGTGCTCAATACACGCCTCTCGACGACGGACGATGACCTTGCCCGGTTGCGCAAGCGTACCGCTCAGAATATTGAAAATATCGACAAGAAATCGGCGCGGTATTACGAAGAACTCAATGCCAAGCCCGAAGAAAAGAAGGCTGAAATTATCAGTAAAGAAGACGAAATCCTTGAAAATACATACAACAGCATGTACGATTTCGAGTAAGGTGGCTGTATGTTTTCCCGTCTTGTTGCTGTAGCTCTTCTCTGTGTTCTGATTGCTTTTTCGGGGTGCAGCGGGGCAACGCACCGCAAGGGCTATACTCGCGTAACATCAACGAAAATGCGTGTGGATAAGGTTAGGGCCGGTTACACGTTTTCGGGTGATGCCAGTTTTTACGGCAAGGGATATGATGGCAGGAAAACTGCCAGCGGTGAAGTTTTTAATCGCAAGGATTATACTTGCGCACATCGGTCGCTCCCTTTTGGGACGAAACTGAAAGTTGTCCGGGATAAAACAGGCGCTTCCGTTGTTGTTCGCGTCAATGACCGTGGACCATATTCGAAAAAGCGCGTGCTGGATTTAAGCGAAGCGGCAGGGAAGGCTCTCGGGTTGGACAAGGCCGGACACGCCCAAGTCACCGCGACTGTAATAGAATAATCGCATTGTCATCCCGGCCTTTGTGCGTCGTCATGCAGAGCGTAGCGAAGCATCCAGCAACGGTTCTCATTGCATTGTCATCCCGGCCTCCATGTGCGTCGTCATGCAGAGCATAGCGAAGCATCCAGCAACAGATCTCATAGCATTGTCATCCCGGCCTTTGTGCCGGGATCGGCTTAAAAATATTTAGCAAAAAAAGCGAAAAGCTCAAAATGTCAGCTTTTGACATTTGATGATTCTATATTAGTGCTCGTAAGAACACTAAATGCCAAAAGGTAAAAAAATGAATCGCAAAATGACAAAGACAAACAAGCATGTAGTCGAAATTTCGGAACAGTCCCAGTGGGAACCGTCTCCGTGGGATTCCGGCTTTTCCATCTTCAAACGCCGCATTGGGGAACTGATGCAACTCAACGGCAACGATGACTCCGCTATTGATGACGATGACTTGATTCCGTATTACCGCATGGGGGAGAGCGAAACGTTTGTCCTTTCCGCCCTCGGCTGTGCTGGGTATTAATTTTGAACTGTCACCCCGCACTTCGAGTTCCGTCATCCTGAGGGGTGACCCACGAAGGAACCAGTAATAGTTTTACATCGCAATGTTATTCCCGCCTCCGAACGGGCGGACAGCACTTAGAGCTTTGCTCTTTAGTGCGCATGGCCACCTTTAGGTGGGAATCCCCATTAATGTCATCCCGGCTTTCATGCGTCGTCATGCTGAGCGCAGCGAAGCATCCAGTAACAGCTCTCATAACATTGTCATCCCGGCCTTTGTGCCGGGATCGACTTACGCTGTATTACTTTGCTTTATAACTAACGAATCTGACGTTGTTGCAGAAGTCTTTGTGAATCCCCGTGAATTCCAACCACGGATAGTCTCCAGCTTCTGCCTTGAGCATTTCGCCTTGTTCCGACCCGATTTCGAGCAAAATAGATGCTCCCTGCTTGAGACGTCCTTCGGTCTGCTTTAAAAGTTTGCGAACAAGGTCAAGACCGTCCGCACCGCCGAACAAGGCCAGTGCCGGATCGTACTTTGCGACTTCGGGCTGGAGGTTGTCCTTTTCGCCATCGGGAATGTAGGGGAGGTTTGCGATAAGGCAGTCGATTTGTGGATCGGCCAAGGTCGCTGAGCTGGTATGCTGAGCCTGCCGAAGCACTGCCGAAGCGCCGGTGACTTTTTTGATAACGTCTGCGGTCACGGCGTCCAGCAAGTCGCCCTGCGCGAATTGTAATGTGCTTGATGTGTTTTGCGAGTTTGCGTGCGTCGCGGAACTCGCTGAGTCTGTCGAAGGTGCAGAATCTATCGAGGTCGCCGCGCTTTGTTCACTGGAACTCCTCGCAACACCGGAATTTCCCGCGAGACCGTTCGCTTCTGCGTTTGTACGTGCGAGGGCCAGTGCGTCTTCAGAAACATCTGTTGCCAAAACGCGTGCACCGGCAATTTCTTTTGCACAGGCAATCGCAATGGCGCCCGTTCCCGTCCCGATTTCGACGATGAACGGATTCTCGACGCCCTTGAGGCTTTCTGCCGCCATATCTACAAGCGATTCCGTTTCCGGGCGCGGGATAAGCGCTCGTCGGTCGCACTTGATGATGAAACCGCGGAAGCTCGTGTCGCCGATGATGTGCTGCAGCGGCTCACGCGTTGCACGCCGTGCAACCATCGTGCGGAGCACGTCCAGCTCCGCTGGCGTGAGCGGCTTCTCGAAGTTCAGGTACAAGTCCATGCGGTTCTTCATCTTGAGACCGTAGCTGATGATGTACTCGGCATCGAGACGAGCGTCGGGAACGCCCTTCTTTTCGAAGAAGACCTTGGTGCGGTTCAAGATTTCAAGAACTGTCATCTGCTGCTGCATTGGACTTTCCTTATGGACGAGACGTTGTCATTCCCGCTTGAGCTTGCCCCGGACTTGTTCCAGGGAGCGGGAATCTCCCTTACTTAAGCGTTGAACTTCCCGAGTTTTTCCTGGGCGTTAGCCATCTGGAGACCGTTGATGATTTCATCAAGTTCGCCTGTCACAACCTTGTCCAAGTTATAGACGGTGAGCCCAATGCGGTGGTCCGTCACGCGGTTCTGCGGATAGTTGTAAGTGCGAATCTTGGCGGAGCGGTCGCCCGTACCCACCAAAGCCTTGCGGTTTGCTGCTTCTTCCTTTTCCTTCTTGGCGATCACGGCGTCAAGAATCTTGGAGCGCAACATTTCCATAGCGTGCAAACGGTTTTGCAACTGGCTACGTTCGGTCTGGCAGCTCACCACCACACCCGTCGGGATATGCGTGAGTCGAACGGCGGAGTCCGTCTTGTTGATGTACTGACCGCCAGCGCCCGAAGAACGGTACGTGTCCATGTGGATGTCGGCTTCGCGAATTTCCACATCCACTTCTTCAGCTTCCGGGAGAATCGCCACCGTCGCCGCCGACGTATGCACGCGGCCCTGGGTTTCCGTTTCCGGCACGCGCTGCACGCGGTGAACGCCGCTTTCGAACTTGAGCGTGCCATAGACGCTGTCGCCTTCGATGAACACGCGGATTTCCTTGTAGCCGCCCACCGTGCCTTCGCTCAAGTCCTGGATAGTCATCTTCCAGCCCATCTTGTCGCAGTAGCCGCGGTACATGCGGAACAAGTCGCCTGCAAAAAGCGCCGATTCGTCGCCGCCCGTACCGCCGCGAATTTCGAGAGTTGCGTTACGGTAGTCCCACGGATCCTTCGGCACCATCAAAATCTGCAATTCGTCGGTCACTTCGGGGAGCTTCTTTTCGATTTCCGAAATTTCCGCCTTTGCCATTGCCACCATTTCCGGGTCAGAATCGCCGAGGGCGAGCTTGTATTCGTCAAGGTCGTCCATCATCTGCAAGTATTCTTTGGCCTTTATGACGGCTTTTTCGATACCCTTGTATTGCTTGTGGATCTTGTTGTAACGGGCCTGGTCACCGAGAACATCCGGGTTTCCGAGTTCCGATTCCAGTTCCTCGTACTTTTCAATCAGTTTTTTAGCTTTGTCTTTCATCGTGCGCAAATTTAGCAAAAGGCGAACGCAGACGTCAAAACACGTAATCCCAATATCGTGGTTTCTATTGACTTTTCTGAATTTTTTATATATATCATGAGTTGGAAGATTGATATTCTCGTAAAGAAAAAATATTGTTTAAGAGGAAACCTTTGAACCTAATTCAACGTTGAATATTAACCATAACCACAAGGAGAAAAATATGGAATACTTCAAAAACTGCATCCTAAAACACTATATCGATTTTAAAGGTCGAGCAAGAAGAAGGGAATATTGGTTCTTCGCCTTGTTCGCAGTGATAATTATTATTCTTGCCGGTGTTGTGGGTGGAGTGTTGGACAATATCCTCGGGCTCTCAGGAACTTTGGCTACTGCCCTCGTGACGATTGTCGATCTCGGCTTGATACTGCCGTCCCTGTCCGTGCTCGTCCGCCGTTTACACGATATAGGCAAGAGCGGGTGGTGGTTCTGGGTTAGCCTGATCCCTGTCGTGGGTGGAATTATTTTGCTCGTGTTCATGTTCTTGGATAGTCAGCCGGGCTCAAACGCATACGGCTCCAATCCTAAAGGCAAGTAATAAACCGCAAATATTTGTATTGGTGCGCTCCCGAAGTGGGAGCGTTTTTTTACTAAAGTACATTGTCTGCAAATGAATCCAAAAATTGCTCAGCAACGGATGAGTCGTTTGTTATGCTTTGAGCCTGATTTGTATTGTCAGGCTAATTCGTTTTCCATGGAAGAAATTACAAAAAGTTGCATAAAACGTCTTGATTTTTTTCTATATCTAAGTAAAATAAAAGGGAAAGAAAAATTATGAAATTTGGCAAAATTGTTACAGGAATATCCCTCTTGTGGTCTTGCGGCATGATGGCATGTAGTGAATCCTCCTCTACAGAACCATCTATGGAAGAAATATTAGCTGAATATAGCGTTGCCTATGAATTTAATGATCCAACGAATGTTGGACTCGATTTTTTTGGGAAAAATAACGCAATTCAAGATGAAGGCATGCCCGCAGTTGTTGTAGAAAACGGTAGCCTAGTTCTTGATGGAACGTCTGGTTTGCGTGTTCCTCTGAGCACAGATTTCAAGAACCAAAGCTTTGTTGTCGAAACTCGTTTTATGCCTACTAAGCCTTCAAAATTGGGTAATATCTTTAGCGCAGACCCTCCTGGTGGCGGATATGATGGCTGGATGATTCGTATGGAAGATTCTGCTGTGACGTTCCATATTCGTGGCGGTTCTAACGATTGGAAGGATTTTTCAGTAGGTACGATTTCCATGAACGAATGGCACGTTATTCGTATTAAACTCAGCTATACGGCGGTCGAAAATTTAACTGTAGAAGCATACAAGCTTGAAATTACTTTGGATGGGAAAAATTGCGTGTCGGAGATTTTGTACAATTCTGCAAACCTGAACAGATTTGACTTGGGAATTGGTTATGATCCGCACCGTCAAAGTCAATATCAGGATCGCTTTTTTATAGGAAAAATTGATTATATCCGTTACGGAAAAATTTAAAGGTGAACCCTTTAAAAAAGTATATTTATCACGAATACAAATAATCATTGACGGGTGTATCGCACCATAAAAAGGAGTTGAAATGAGGAAATCAATAGTCCTAGCCGGAATAAGTTTTTCCTTAGGTGTGGGAATAATCGGATGTGGTAATGATAGTTCACCAGCTCAGGGTAATTATCATGCCGCCTGTCAAGTCGTCTCAACAGATCCTTTGGTCATGGAAAGTCTTGAACAAGGAATTTATAGCAAGACTTTTTTTAGTTATGAAGATGAAAGGGCTTTCCAAACTGTTGTATTTGAAAATGAAGGTATTGCAAAACAAGCTTGTTCGGCGTACAAGCGCGATTCCGATTATGGAAGTGTGATTTGCAATGGAAATACGATTGTTGCTGTCTCGGATGAGAAGTTATCGTCAAGCGAATATAAGCGCTTGACGGATATGTACGTGTCATCGTGTAAGGGTATAGGAGGCTCTGTAACTGGGAATCGTCCTTTTGCATCGAGTGAAGCGGAATTGTCTTCTGCGGAAAAAAGGTCGTCTAGTTCTGTAATGTCTTCATCGAGCGTTAAGGCGGAATCTTCTAGTTCTGTGCAATCTTCGTCCAGCGTTAAGGCGGAATCTTCTAGTTCTGTGCAATCCTCGTCCAGCGTTAAGGCGGAATCTTCTAGTTCTGTGCAATCTTCATCGAGCATTGCGGCTTCTTCAAGTTCCGAAAAATCCGATTCCGGATGGATTGATTGGTATGACAAAGCATCCTATAAAAAAGAAAAAGTAGTCGCCTCCAATGCAAGCGAACTCAATTGCGACGATGCTGTAGATACCGAAAGCTTGAAAAGCTATGACGTTGCATACGAATTTAATAGCCCTAATGACATGGGACGCGATTACCTTGGCGAAAATAATGCGTATAAAGACAATCATGTCGGTCCAATAAGTGCAGAATGCGGAAGTATAGTTTTCGATGGTACTAGCGGGTTGATTGTCCCCTTGTCAGGTGTTTTTAAGAGCAGAGGCTTTGTTGTTGAAATTCGTTTCATGCCAACTAAAGCTGGAAAAATGGGGAACATTTTTGTGGCAGAACCTCCTGGAAGCGGAGTTGATGGTTGGCAGATTCGTTTAGACGGAACTGATGTTGTTCTTCATATGCGAGATATGGAGTTTAATTCTAGTTGGGAAGTCAAGAATATAGGCCAGGTTTCGTTGAATGAATGGCATGTCGTTAGAATAAAAATATTCCCTGCGAAGTCGGAATTGTCAGGAACTATTTTCTATTCGATGAATATTACGCTGGATGGTGCCATGGTCGCGATGGAATACAAGGCCGATACCTCTAATCTCAAATACGGATTGGCAATCGGCTACGATTCGATGTATCAGGAACGCCATGATGACCGATTCTTTACCGGTAAGATAGATTACATCCGGTATGGAAAAATTACGGAAGATAATTTATAATAAATGAATCCCATAGGTACATTTTTCGGCGATGCCATCTATAAGTACGAAGCTCCTCGGCAGGGGCGCCTGTTTGCTGGGCATCCGGGCCGGATTGTGCTCTCTCCAGGGCAGAATTTCGAGATGGCGCTCCGCGACCTCGATGGTTTCGAGCGCATCTGGGTGATTTTCCTGTTCCACGAGAATGGAGGTTGGCGCCCGACGACGCGCCCGCCTGTACCCCCCAAGGGCAAGGACCGCGTAGGCACTTTTGCGAGCCGCAGCCCTTACCGCCCGAATCCGATTGGACTCAGTTGTGTACGGCTCCTCAAAATTGATGGTCTTATGTTGTATGTAGATGAAGCCGACTTGCTCAACGAAACGCCCGTACTCGACATCAAACCGTACATCCCGATGGCCGATGCGTTCCCGGAAGCAAAGGCGGGCTGGGTCGAAGAGCAAGAGGGCGATTTGTGGACCGTTGAAATGTCCGATGAATTTGCCGCACAGAACCGCTGGATTGCAGAGCGTAGCGCATTTGACTTGGAAAGCTTTGCACGCGTGCAGCTTTCGCGCGGGAATTTTTCGAAGGACGTCTTTGACAGTTCCCGCCGCCGTTTGACGGTTGACGAAAATGCAAAAACGGGCGTACTTGCCTACCGCACCTTCCGCATTCATTTTAGCTATGACGAATTATCGCGAATTGTCCGTTTGCAGAAAATCGCGAGCGGTTACACCTCCGCTGATTTAAATCCCGAAACCGAAGACAAATACGGCGACAAACAACTCCACCGAGACTTTATCGCGAATTTTTAATCGCACTGTCATTCCCCCTTGCACTGTCATTCCCCCTTGCGCTGTCATTCCCGCCACCGAGCGGGAATCTCCATCTTCCCAAAATTTTCTAAGTTTTAACCAAACTAAATTTTTTGTAAAAAATATGAAGAATAAACTTGTTGTAATCTTTATCTTGTGTGTTGCAATATTTGCTTCTGCAGAGTCCCCTTCTGTCGGCAAGCCCGTTGCCCACGAACACCGTGGCTTTTATAGCAATATGTCGTTCGCTTTTGCCTATAATTGGTTCAAAAATAGTCGTGTAGATTTAGGCGGTGCTTCTTTTGAAATTGGCGGTGGCTATATTGATGGGAAGCGGAGATATGTGGACTATTATGATTATAGCGGTTTTTCCTTTCCGATGTCGGAATTTAAGTTTGGCGTCGGTATAGCAAACCTGGTGGCGGTTCATTTTGTTTTCAATATCGGGTTCTTTGCCGGTTCGCTGGATTATAATTACGAGGTGTACGAAAGTCTGTGTGCTTTTGGGAAGACTTGTCCAGAAACCATTGACGAGTCCCGCAATATCAACAATACATCGAGGAATGCGTATAGCTTTAGGACATTCTTTGGTCTTGGATCGACTTTCTATCCTATACAAAATAAAACATCGCCTTTGAACGGTCTTTTTGTAGGCGGCTCTGTTGGATATACGCTTTTTGCTACAATGATAAATTCGTGCAACGAAGATGCTACAGGGAATGGCGGCGTCAGTTTCCAATTGGAACTTGGCAAGGAGTGGTGGATAAGCGACCGTGTGTCCATTGGTTTTGGCTTGGGCTTTGCTCATACCGGTTTGATTTGGAAAACGCTTGACTCGCATAGTTCCGATAATGTTTTATCGCTTTCGTTCCGTTTAACGCATGGCTAGTATCTGGGAATAGATTTATGAAAAAAGTATTTGCAATTCTTGTTTTGTGTGCCGCGGGCTTGGCATTTGCTCAGTTCCCTTCTATCGCTGAGCCTGCTCCACGTGAACATCGCGGATTTTACAACAGCTCTTCTTTTGGTTTTGCTTTAAACTGGTTCAATAATAGCGAGGATAGATCTTATAACAGTTACAATAATAGAATTGAACGTGATATCGACTTTTACGAGTATTACGGCTTCTCCTTTATGCTAGGTGAATTTAAGTTTGGTTATGCACTCGGGAATCTCGTAGCCTTCCACACGGTCTTTAATTTCGCCTTTTATATGGGGACGGTGGATTCCTATGAAGAACATTATGTCGTTATTTGTGCCGAAAATAATTTATGCGTTGAAAAACCGGATCTGGAAAAATATAGCGAAGATCCCGCATCTGGTGATGGATATAACTTTAGGACTTATTTGGGCTTTGGCGCTACATTCTACCCCTTCCGCAACAAGACATCTCCGCTCTATGGAGCGTTTGTAGGTGGCTCTGTCGGATACACGCTTTTTGGTGTGGGTGGCTCTGATGTCACAGGAAATGGCGGCATCGGTTTTGAATTGGAATTAGGTAAGGAATGGTGGTTGAACGATCGCCTTTCTATTGGTTTTGGGCTTGGCTTTGCACATTTCGGCCTTGTGTGGAATACTGTCGAATCTCATCGTTCCGATAATGTCCTGTCACTTTCGTTCCGTATAACGCGTGGTTAATTGACTATGAAAATGTTTAATAAATTTATTTGTATTTTGGCTTTTGCAATTGCAGCGCTTGCACATGCTGATGTCGCTGAAAAAAATGATGTACCGGGTGCGGAAAAAAATCACCAGTCGAGAGAACATCGCAGCTCCTATTTTAGCGTGAATTGGGGACTTTCTTATCTGAGTTCCGAGCTGAATGTTTCCAATTTTGGTTATCGCTCTGGAGGGGAGTTTACAAGACCGGATGGCCGAATTGAAAGAACGGAGCAATATGGACAAAACGAATCACAAGAAAGTTTTAGTGCTTGGGGATTCCCTTCGTTTGATATTCGGTTCGGAAGGTCGTTTGGAAACTTGGTTGCGGTGCATTTTTCTTTTGGCGGAGGGCTATTTAAAGGGGAAGGAAAAATTCGCAAGCAAGATTATTCTGTAATTCGAACTATTGTAGATCACGTTTTAGAAAGCGAGGAAAAGGAACTTTTGGGCGTCAAGGATGAAACGTTTGATTCATATGGAATCTATGGCTCGTTTGGATTTGGCTTTACCGTTTATCCGTTCCGTGATTTGACTTCTCCGTTGAATGGATTTTTTGCAGGAATTATGGTGGGACTTGACGCCTCTATGGCGAGAGATGATGTTTATGCTCAGGAGTATTGTACTGTAGGGGGCGTGTTTACACGCTTTGAACTGGGCAAGGATTGGTGGGTGAGCGATACCTGGTCCATCGGAGTCGGGTTATCTTTTACCAAATTGGTCTATGCAGCTGAAAACAAAGGCGAAGAAATGAGTAGTCATGTCATAGGCCTATTCTTCCGCTTGACACGCGGGTAGCGCTATAGTTCTACATCCATCCCGTTCACGAGCAAATTGGTAATCGCTTCGTCGCTACCCATTTTGCTTTTGTCTGTAATATGGCGTCCGAAAGTCTTGTGCCAGTCGAAACTGTCAGGTACAAGCTTGTCTGAAACGGGCCACGGCTTGATGAATCCCGGTGGCAAAAGCTTGTAGAGTTTATCTGAATTGATGCTGATGTCGCCGACGCGCGGGGGCATGGGACCGCCTTCGATTCGCGGCACGCCATGGAGAAGTTCGGCGGGGTAGCCGCCGACGGCGTTCACGATTTGCCCGACGTTGTAAAGCGAAACGCGACGCGGACCGCCGCAGTTGTAAATGCCTGCGGGGAATTTATGTTCAAGAATGTATTGCACGGTGCGGCAAAGGTCCGGGCCCGAAAGCGGATTGCGGTATTCGTCTGTGAACAAAGTCGCCGGGCGGCCGGGGCGAAACCGGTACGTAATCCAGTCGATGGCGCCGGCGCATCCACCGGGTGCGTAATCCATCGGGAGCGGCACGCGGAGAATTACCGCGTCTGGCTTGATGGCGATAATTGCGTCTTCGGCTTCGGCCTGGTGTTTGCCGTAATTGTGGATAGGGTCCTTGGGGTCCGTTTCGACGTACGGGCGGTTCGGCTTCGTCTTTTCGTTGCCGCTAAAGACCATGTCGGCGGAAATGCGGATAAGTGTCGCATTATAGCGGGCTGCGAACGTGGCCGCATCGACACCCTGGCTGTAGTTCAAGAGACGGCTGCGTGCGGGGTCGCATTCACAGGCTTTTAGCGCACAGTTCCCGCTCGCGTCGATGACGGTACCGAAGTGGAAACGTTCAAAAAGTTCGCCAAGACGATCCGTTTCTTCGGCGTCAATTCCATAAACGTTGTCGCCAAAAACGCAAGGGTGCTTTATGGGGCGAACCCCGATAACGCCTGGAGCAATTTGTGCGCTTGGGGAGACGTCGCTTTTTACAGTCACGCTACCGTACAGTTTGTTGAAATGCCTGAAAAGCGCGTAACCCGGAACGCCGTTCAGCCCGAGAATCAAAATCGGGAGGCGGATTGCAATAATTTCCACTTGAAGTAGCCTGCGATTTGAAGCGGGTGGTCGAATGTCCCCTCCGCGATTTTCGCTTGAAGTTCTTCGTCCGAGTACAGGAATGTTTCGATGTCTTCGGTATCGTCAAAGTTCGTTTTGCCCAAACGCTTCACACCGTCGATAAACACGATATGAAACCGCCCGCGATGCCTATCCGGATTCACGGAGAACGAACCTAAATAGGTTGTATTGTCATGCCCGCCACTGAGCGGGCATCTCCCTTCTCCGATGCCGAACCCGCATTCCTCTTGCAGTTCGCGGATTGCGGCATCTTCGGGCGTTTCGCCTTTGTCTATAATCCCCGCCGGAAATTCCAGCGCAATCTTTCCCGTCCCGTGGCGATACTGCTCCGTCATGACCCACTTGCCTTCGGTCGTGCGCGCAAGAATCAAAACCCAGTCGGGTTGCCACAACGTATAAAAGTCGTCGATGACCTTGCCGTTCGGCAGTTCGCACGTTTCCTTGGCGACCTTCAACCACGGCGCATCCACCAAAAATTCTGAACTCAACAATTTCCACGGATTCATACCCCAAATTTAGAAAAAGCATTGTCATTCCCCGCCTCCTTTGTCACCCCGGCCTTCGCCTTGTCGTCATCCTGAACGAATGTGAAGGATCCAGTCACGGTTCTTTTTGTCTTGTCACCCCGGCCTCAGCACCCAGCTACATCCATAACGAAATTAAAATTTCTATGGATGTGCAAGTTACATCGGTGGCTGATTCATCATAGAAGAACTGTAAACGGAACTAAAGTTCCGAGCCACACAGAGTGCCGGGGTCGGCTTTAAGTGCACGCCAAAAACTATGGCGACCCGCCTGTGATTCATCTGCAATTACAAGTGATTCATTAAATTTTAAAAATTTTTGAAATTTGCAAAATTTGCGCATTTCTGTGAAAAATCGAAATTTTTGTATCATTTTATCTATTGCGTGGTACTGATAAATGAGGTATATTTGAGTTTGTAAGGAGGTTAAAACATGAAACCGATAAACGAATATCAAGATTACCGAAAGTACATGCTTGATTATTTCGACTGGCGAAAGAGAAGTTCCGCGTTCTCGTGGCGTGAATTTTCCAAAATCGCCGGATTCTCGTCGCCATCGTACTTGAAACTTGTATGTGATGGCAAAAGCTCGCTGAGCCGCGTGGGCGTCCCGCTTGTGGCTGCCGCGATGGGCCTGAATGAATTTGAACAGGAGTATTTCAAGCTCATGGTCGATTTTACGAATGCCAAAGACGATGACAAGAAAAAAGAAGCGTTCCTCAAGATGAAGGAGCTTGCAAACGAACAGCGCGCTAGAGTGTTGGATGCTGATGCGTTTGACTATTACGAATCGGCGGTGAATTCCGTTGTTCGTGAACTTGCCCCTTTGATGCCTGGCGCGCTTCCGGGTGAAATCGCCAAGAAAATCAAGCATACTTTTACGGCACAGCAAGTCCGCGATTCGTTAAAACTCTTGGTAAAGCTCGATTTGCTCAAGTCGCTTGGCGAGAACGTCTACGAGCAAACTGACAAAGTCATTACAGGTTCGGGCGATGCGCTTAAGCTTGCGCTCCGCTCCATGAACGGCCAGATGATTGACCTTGCTCGCGAGGCTATCGAAAAAATTGCTCCGGGTGAACGCAACATCTCGGGCGTGACCATCGGAGTCGATGAAACTGCCATGAAGCGAATCTCCGAAGAGGTGAACCGCTTCCGCAAACAAGTTATCGCCATCGCCGGCGAATCCAAAAAAATCAACCAAGTTTATCGTTTAAATTTACAGCTTTTCCCGCTTTCGGAAAAAGTGTAAGGAGGAAACATTATGAATATCAAAAAAAATCAAGGGAGGATTCCTATGAATATCAAAAAAATCATTCCGATTTCGCTTGTTGCCATGAGCGTGATGGGCTCCTTTACCGCTTGTTCCGATAATAAAGTGGTGGGGGCTGATGAACAAACTAACACGATGGCTGAGAATGTACTGGCCGAACAGTATGACAAAATTCTAGCCAACTTAAAGCAAATATCAAAACCTAATGTCGCTACGGCTGTTATTTTATCTTACGATAATGTAATTAATGTCGATTCAGTTAATGCGCATGAAACTTATAATAATGCAATTCGCGCTATGATTGATAATGATTCCGTTGCAACTTCGTTTGAAAATGAAGAAGAATGGAGGCATTCGTCTGACAATCATTTCTCAAGCAAAATGAGTCATTATTATTCGATGTTTGATGAAAATGGCGTAATGTATGGAAAAATTATGGTTTCAGAAGGTATTACGCAACCAGGTATTTTTACTAAAGGTATTTATTGCTTTAATGAAAGCAAGTGGTATATGCTAAATAATGATGTTTATGAAATAGATGAACATTATAATTTTGGTGTCACATCAAAATCAGTTCATATGGAAATTCGCTCTAAAGATTCTGTTATGTTGGCACTGTTTACGGAAGATTGTGCTCTCGAAAATGGTCAGTTAGAGTCGACGGGAAATCCTTTTGTAATTGACAAAGGAACTGCCAATGAACATATTGAATTGTATCCTGCCTATTCATGCGATATTCCTCTAGAACAAAGAGCGGGGACTCTTTATAAAGATCCGCTTTGGAAAAAGTATGCTACATATGTAGCCGACAATTGTAGATCTGATTATGAGGGAGTCGAAAAGTTTATCGTTATGCCCTGTCCCGATGACGGATGCCCAAATTTCCAATAAATATAGTATCCCATATATCCTGATATAAAGTAAGTTCCCGCTCGTGAGCGGGAGCTTTTAACCCCAATCAACCGAACAAGAAGCCCGCTCCGATTGTAGTGGGCTTTCTTTGAATACAAATTTTATGAACTTGTCCAAATATATTCTTCTTTTGATTGTAGCGTTGAGTATTGTGGCGGCATTCTGTGCTTGTTCCGATCAGGGGAGCACAGCTCCAGAAATGCGGTTTGACATTTATAAAGCTCAATCTGGTAAAGCCTATACTCAGGGAGGCGTAGGCAGTCAGAAATTTGTTGATTCTGTTGATGCTCAAGAATCCTATAATAGATTGGTTCAGTCGTTTTTGGAAAATGGTTTTGTTGATTCTTGTATGTCTTGCGAACCGAGTCCGGCTGATAATCCTGATCTTGATCCGCTGTACTATTTTTCTTTTGTCTCGATGAAGGAAAAATCTGGTGTTGTGCATTTGCCTGTGGAAATGATAAGTTATGCTTCTTTAAAAGAATTTAGATGTAGTTTGAAGTTTGAACTTGAAAAAAAACAACCCGAATTGTATAAGCTTGGTGCGGTTGCTACTGCGGATGGAGTCGTCTTTTACAAGTCCTTGTACACTTACGATTTTGACGATGAGATGGAATTTAAGGCGGATTGTATTATCGAAAACGGCTCTTATTCAGAATCTGCAGTAGGGAGGGTTGATCTTGATGATGGAACTTTTAGAGCGAATGCTGTTTGCAAAGTTTTTGCGAAAACGGATGTCTATTATGATCCATATTGGAAAAAATGGGTTTCAAAGCTTATTGATCATTGTAAAACCGAAGAGGAAGTCCTCTAAGAATTCCTTGAAAACGTAGAAGCCCGCTCCAATCGGAGCGGGCTTTCCCTAAACCACTGAATTTTAAATCCAGTGTTACCTAATATTCATTGTCCAGGCCCTGTTGCCGACCTTCACGACATACATGCCCTTCGCACCGGAGTAAACCTTCTGCAACATGCCGATACCCTTGGTGGTACGCACGACAGAACCGAGGCTGTTGAACACGGTGATGCTCATGCCCTGAGCGTTCTGGACGGTGATGTAACCGTTGTTATCGACATAAGCTACGACATGGCTGGCATCGAAAGCCGGAGTCGGGAGCGCGTCTGTTGCGCTAGACAAGCCCGGTTCAGTGCTAGAAGAAGAACGATGATGGCTTCTGCTGGAGCTAGATGCTTCTGTAGCGCTAGAAGTGGGTGCTGCACTTGAAGTCGGTTCCGTAGCGCTAGAAGACGTCGGAGCAGGGCCGCCGCCTTCGCCAGAGATGACGATGTCGCCTGCGTTCGGGACCGCGTCAAAGTAAACATAGCCGCCGTCGATCTTGGATTCGAGCTTGGCGTCGCCCTGCTTCACTTCGGCCTTGGAACCGTCATACTTCACACGGATGGAAAGCGGATAGTCGTATTTGGAAATGTTGTCGGCGATGTTGTGAGTGAGCTTGACGGTGATGTTTCCACCGCTGCTGCTTGCTTCGACCTTGGAGGCCTTGCGTTCCTTGAGGTACATAGCGACATGGCCCATCGGGGCAACCCAGATGTCCTTGTCGTTCTGCTGGGCCCACTTGAGGGCGCCATCGATAGCGTTGATATCCGTCGGCGAGTAGTTGGCGTTGCCGTTTTGCTTGCCCTGGAAACCATGGGTGAGGAATGCGGCCCAGCCGTTGCTCTGGATGACTTTCTGCATTCTGCCGGTAAAGTCGTTCGTGCTCTTGAGCTGGCCTTCGGCACCGGTCATGGTGGCGGGAACCTGAGCCCAGTTGGAGGGACCGTCCTTGCCCATTTCATCGGCCATGCCCTTCCAGCTGCCGTTGCAGATACGGCCAACGATGTAGTTCTGGAGAACGGCGCTTTCGTTAGGCACGTTGCAGTTCGGGTAGGCGACCGTGATGACGCCGTACTTTTGGTTGATTTTGCCTTCGATGGACTTTTTCGAAGAGGCTTCTTCGCCGCTCATGTTATTGCCGTGGCTATTGCTGTGGCTTGCAATTTCGTGCCCTTCGTCGGCCAGACCCTGGAATCCGCTCCAGTTGGGGTTCCAGTTCACCACCACGTTGAAGGTAGCCTTGTAGCCATACTTCTTGAACATCGGACCAGCGTCGGTCACGTGGCTCGGTGCGCCATCATCGAACGTGAAAGACGCTGCACCCTTGCGGAAGCCTGCCCAAGTGCCGATTTCGGCCGTTTGAGCAAAAGCTGTGCCAACCATAAACAATCCAGTTGCTGCGGCGGCAATAGAAATTTTTTTATTGTTCATATATCCACACCTTATTTGTTTTGCATTATGCAAAAATGGTTTAACCCCGAAGCTAATCTAACTCCATATATAATGAACCGTCCCTTCGAAAATTTCTTTTTGTTGTATAGTAATGCAACAGGGAAAATTTGCCCTGTCATTCCCGGCTTGACCGGGAATCTCCCTTTTTGAAGATGTTTTTGCATTGTCATTCCCCACTTGATGGGGCGGACAGCACTTGGAGCTCTGCTCCTTAGTGTGCATGGCCACCTTTAGGTGGGAATCTCCTTTTGAAGATGTGTTTACATTGTCATTCCCGGCTTGACCGGGAATCTCCCTTTTGTAAGATTTATTTATCATAAAATTTTGATCCGTTTCCCTGAAAAAAGCGTGTTAAATAAGCGGGAATCCCTTTCTATAGCAATTCCTTTTTGTCATTCCCGACTTAATCGGGCGGACAGCACTTGGAGCTCTGCTCCTTAGTGCGCATGGCCCCCGTATGGTGGGGAATCCCCTTTTAGGAGAAACAATGAACAATAACTATTACGTTTACATATTGACGAATAAATACAAAACCGTCTTTTATACAGGCGTAACTAATGATTTGTATAGAAGAACTTTTGAACATAAGACGAAACTAAGTGATGGCTTTTCTGAAAAGTATAATGCTGTTCGGAGAAATAGGAGATGCCTGCTCGGAGGCAGGCATGACAACCTCAAATCCAAATTCCTAATTTAAACATCAACCAGTCAACATTAACCAACTAACCTCAACTAACTCCGAAATATCTAGTAACTATTAACTATTAACTAGTAACTAAAGGTACCCAACTAACTATATTTCTCTTCATGGATTTGCTGTCGATTTTCTCCTCCGTTCTGGACGAAGTTTACGAAAAAAACGAATATCCCGCACTTGTGGCGCTCCAAAGCGAATGGAGCGAAACGCGCCCGTTCGAAGGGCTCCGCGTGCTTGTGGCGACTCCGATTTACCGCAATACCATGACGCAGTACCGCGCTCTCGTGGCTGGCGGGGCGGAACTTCTTGTGGGGCTTTCGGGAATGAACGACCCCGATGTTGTCGATTTCATGGGGGAGTGGGGCGTGTCGGTCGTGACGCCTGCGGAAATGCTAGAAGCGGAGTCTCGGGGTGAATTTGTCGATTTGGTGCTCGATTGCGCTGGGCCCTTTGCGGGGCTTCACCCGAAAATTGGCTTTGTGGAACTCACCCGTTCGGGCGTGCAGTACTACAAGGACTCGAAAAAGCCGGTTTTTGTCGCCGATAGCGGCATCGTGAAGCGGATTGAGACTTCCCTGGGCACTGGAGACGGCTATTTTAGGGCGCTTGAAAAGCTCGGTTATGGCGTTTTTGGCGAAAAAACGCAGGGTGCGGGTTTTGAGGGACTACGCTTGCTCGTTTTTGGTAGTGGCAAGGTTGGCTCCGGCATTGCGCTCCAGGGCGTGCGTCGCGGTTGCTGTGTTACCGTAGTGACGGATTTGAAACGCGCGCAATCTGAACAGTCCGCGCAGTCCGGATTACCTGTGCAGTCCGAATTGCCCGCGCAGTCCGAAAATGCAAAAAATGTATCGAATCCTGAAAAATCCGCAAATTCCATGCCGGCGGGTGATTTTTCGGCGGTTTTAGAGCAAAATGGGGTGGATGTCGTCGATTGCCATGACTATGCGACTGTCGCAGCCTTGATTGAAAAGGCCGATTTCGTCGTGACGGCGACGGGTGTTGCAGGCGCTTTGAACGCTCCCGAACTTAAAAAATCGCTCCTTTCGACAAAGGCTGTCCTTGCGAACATGGGCGTCGAGGACGAATATGGCGAGGCAATTCCTGCCGAAAAAGTGCTCAACGCCAAAGGTCCGCTGAACTTTATTCTCGAAGAACCAACACACCTCAAGTACATCGACACGTCACTGGCATTGCACGCCGCGCTTGCAGAACTTCTCGTGCAAGAGGCAAAATCTGCGACTCTTGCGGAACGCGCGAATTTTGAAAGCGAGGGTATCGCGACTCCGGTTGGAACGGTCGGTCTTCGCTTCCCGCCGCAGGAACTTGAACAGCGACTCCTTTCCATCGCCATTCAAAATGGCGTCATCGGCCCTGAAATCTGCAACATGCTCGGCGGCTTTCCTGCCGAAATGGATTAGGTGCGACAATGTCTCCCGAGAACATGAAAAAGGTCGTCGATCTCTGCAACCAGATTTCGAACATCACCTACGAGAATTTGACAAAAATCATCCGCCTCGAACAGACGGGGAGCGCCACCGGCGCACGCAAACTTGACGACAGTGACCAGAACGATATCGATTCCTGGATGGGCGGCGGCACCTGTTTCAGCATGACGTGGCACCTCTACCAGGCGCTTACCGACATGGGCTTCAAGCCGCGTCTTGTCATGGGGCACAAGCGCAAAGAACGCAACATCCACTGCGCCCTCATCCTCCCCGACCCCGACGACAGCGTTGTCACCCCGGGGCAGCTTTTTTCTACGAATGTCACCCCGACCTCCGTGCCGGGGTCACCTCTCTCGTCTTTGACGCCTTCGGCGTCAGACAGTAAGGCTCGGTCATGCCAACAAGTGAACTTGTTGTCGCGACACTCGCCTCTTTCGTCTTTCGTCTCTCGTCTCTCGTCTAATTCCTACCTCCTCGACCCCGGTTACCTGATTTTCGACCCGCTCCCTATGCCACTCCCGCAGCCGTTTGGCACTGGCGAAGCATTTTTCCCGCTTTCCCCGAACTGCGTTCGTCTCGTGCGTCCGACGCTAGAATCCATGGAACTCTGGACCGGCGGCGCAGGCGCCCCCATGAAACTCCGCTTCGAATACCCCGTCGAAGGCGTCTCCGTCGAAGAATTCAAGCACCACTGGAATGAAAGCTTCTACCGCGAAATGATGACGTACCCCGTACTGAACCGCCTCGATCGCGAGAAGGGCGTCCAGTATTACTACCAGAAAGGGAACCTTGTCGTGCGCAACGCCACCGGCTCGAAAATGACGAAAATCGACCCCGCCGACCGCGTGCAGACCCTCAGCGATATCTTCAAGCTTTCCCCAACCATCATCGAAAAAGCCCTGAACATCCTGGAAAAAAAGTAACCCGACGCCCCGGCGGCATTCTCGTAAAAATACGTCATCTCGGCGGCATTCTCGTAAAAATACGCCGTCTTTTACTTCAGCTTTTTGAGTTCGTGCATCAGCATCGCCATGCCGATGATGGCCGCTCCGGTGTCGGCAATGGGCTGCGCCATGAACACACCCTTCAGTTCAAAGAAGTGCGGCAGAATCAGCAAGAAGGGAATCAGGAGAATCACCTGACGGCAAGCGTTGAGGAACATCGCTCTGAGAGCTTTTCCGGTTCCCTGGAAAAAGTTGCCTGCCAGCATGCCGAACGGTATCATGAAGAATGCGGCGGTGAAAATCCGCATGGCCCAGGCGGAGGTTTCTTGCAATTCGAGGTCTCCGGGGGCAAAAGGAGCGACGAATGCTTCGGCCTTCAACATCACGGCGACCCAGCAGATTGCCATGAACGAGCCCGCATAAATAATTGAAAACTTGAGAGTCTGTTTGACGCGGCTGTTGAGCCTGGCGCCATAATTATAGCCGATGATGGGCTGCGTACCGTGGACAAAACCCATGAGCGGGAGCACAATGATGGATACGACGCTGTTGATGATGCCAAAAGCGGAAATAGCTATGTCTCCGCCCGAAAGCGTTCCGATGGGCTTAAGGCTTATGTTGCCGTAAGTCGTGAGGCTCCAGGCCAGAATAGCGTTCATGAGACTGTTGCAAATTTGCATCACGGATGGCGGGAGGCCCAAGATGTAGATTTTTCGAACGTAGGGGAGACGCAGCTTCATGTGGCGTAAGCGAATCTTGATGGGCGAGGTTTTCTTCACGAAAAACTGCGTTATCAATGCGCTTGCGATTAGTTGTGAACAAATGGTTGCCCAGGCCGCCCCTTCGATTCCCCAATGGAATTTCATGATGAACAGCCAGTCCAAAATGATATTGCTGACCGCGCCTACAATTTCGCGGAACATGGCTGTCTTTGGGTGACCCATCGAACGGATAAAGTGGTTCATGCCGGGGGCTATCGTCTGGAAAACGGCTCCGCAAAGCAAAATGCGCATGTAACTTTCGGCAACGGGGAGCGTCTGCTCGCTTGCCCCGAACAGCTTGAGGAGCGGCGTCATGAAAATTTCGCCGAACGTGAAGGCGAGAACCGCCATGATAATTAGCAACGAAAAAGAGTTGTTGAGGATGATGCTTGCCTGGAGGTATTTCTTTTGTCCAAGGCGGATGGCGAAGAGCGTGTTGCCGCCAACGCCTACCATCATCGAAAGCGCCATGATGAACAGGCAAATCGGAAAGCAGAGCGTAATACCTGCAATTCCTAAACTTCCGACTCCTTGCCCCACATAATATCGATCCACTATATTGTAGAGGGCGTTCACGCACATGCTGATGATGGCGGGAACGGAAAACTGCAACACCAATTTCGGGATGCTTGCTGTGCCAAAGGAATTAAGGCGCTTGGAGTAAAATTCACTCATCGGCGCGCAAATATAGAAAAAGGTACAAGCCTATGCAAGTTCCTTGGAACTATGTTTTTTTAGGAAGTAGGTGTTAGGTTATAGGTCTTAGGATACCCCGCTTGCACGGCACCAATTACAGGCACGGTACTAATCACATTGTCACCCCGGATTTATTCCGGGGTCACCTTACACGGCACCAATCGCAGACACGGCACCAATCACATTGTCACCCCGGATTTATTCCGGGGTCACCTTGCACGGCGCTAATTACAGACACGGTACCAATCTAAACAGCCACCTGATTCTTCCCGTTTCCTTTGGCGACATACAGCAACTTGTCGCTTTCGGCGATGAGGTCCGCAATTTGTGACACGTCAGCCCCCTTTCGCGACGAAATCCCAAGCGAAATCGTCACAGGAATCCTCGTGTCCATCCACGAGAAAATGTGGTGCGCTATAGCGATGCGCAACTTTTCAGCCCGCTTTTTTGCGTCTTCGGGTGTAATCCCGTTCATCAGCAGCAAAAATTCTTCGCCGCCGTAGCGGGCAAGCAAGTCGGAATCCCGCTTTTCGTCGCTCAGCAACCGTGCGATTTCCTTTAAGACAAGGTCTCCGCACTGATGACCCCACGTGTCGTTGACTTGCTTGAAATTGTCGATGTCAATCATCACGATGTTGATGAACGTGTCGTTGCGGCGGGCATAGACAAGTTCACCGGCGGAACGTTCTGCAAATGCCTGGCGGTTTAAAATCCCGGTAAGCGGGTCCTTTGTCGCCGCTTCGTAAAGTTCGCGGCTGAACGCCTCTTCGCTCGGATCCTTGTAGGCGACCTTCAATACCATCCTGCCAATCTGGAGCCTGTTGTCGGAATCGAGAATCTGCTTGTGCACAAAGTTTCCATCGACAAAGGTGCCGTTGGTGCTGCCGAGGTCTTCGACCGTGACGCTCCCGCCGTCAAAGGAAAGGGCGCAATGCCTCCGGCTTACAAGCTCGTCTTCGAAGCGGATGTCGGCATCTTGTCCGCGCCCGAGAACGACAGTTCCCCTTTCGAGCGGAATCTGCGCAAACTGATTCTGCGGATACAGGACAATCAAATGCGGATGTACCACCATCTGGTCGAATTGGATGGTATTGTCGTTGCTCATGATGGTTTCGTCTTCCATAATTTTTCCGTCACCTCGGGGTCATTTTTCTTCTATTGAAAATCTAGATTTATGTGACGAAAATCAAATCATTTTTTGCAATTATTTCTTATGATACACCTATTGTAAAATTAAATTTATAAACATGTTGAGAATTTGTGAATTGGTTGGTGGATTGGCTTACATAAACTTTTTTTCACAATTCTTTGGAAGAAAAATCTCCCTTTTTTCCCTAAAAAAAGTAGATTTCGTGCAGGTGTGGCTTATCAAGAAGGCCGGTCTTTTTGTTATGCCTCAGTGGATTAAGAACCTAAATGGATGAAAAATATGAAAAAAAGTAAAAGAGCTTTGCAAAGTTTTGCGATTATGCTGGTTCTGCTCCTGATTGGGGCACAGGGAGCATGGGCTGATTTACGTCGTCAGAACAATACGATGTGCTCGCCGAAAGTTCATTTCAAAGTTCCTTCTAATTGGACAAGAGCTTACATCGTTATTGGTGGTAACGCTCAACCAATGCCCGTCCCTGATGAAAATGGCTGGACTACCGTTGATTTCAGCGATGCGAAGGCTGTGGGTACGAATAGCGATGACCGTTTCTTTATTAACAGCGTTGCTGACAACACCTGCCAACAGAAGTGTGTAACGCCTACACAGTTTGGCATTAGGAGCAATGATGCTCGTTCCGTAGGTTTCTCTTGCGGTACGTTTGAAACGGGTAATAAATCTTGGGTCGATGGTGGCGAAGTCTGGATTCAGGACCATCCGGATGTCAAGAAGTCTGGCAAGACTTATATCACTTACGAAGAACCGAAGGTTTATGACTTCTACATCTTCTTGCCGAACAATACGACTTGGAAGAGTGCTGAACCTTACATCAGTGAAACCGATGCCAGTGGCAAGACAAAAGAAGTTGCGTTGTACAATGATGGCGCAAACTGCGGTTGGTACTACAGGCGTTATATTGATGAAAAATTCCCGGAAAGTGTTGTCATTCACAGAAACGATGATCCCAATTTGGAAGACGCTATCGGTATGAACGGCGCCTGGGAAGAAGGTGCTGCCACTCCCATTGCTTTGGAAGGGTTGTTTGAAATTTATTCGACTGAACCGGACTATAACAAAGCGCTTTATTTCGTGGCCGATGCTGAAGAATCTCAAAAACTCCCCAGCACAAATAAGGGCTGGTACGTAAAACGCCCCGATGTGAAGGGCAAGTGCGGTTATGAGTTGGCCGCCATGATTTATGATACCGATGCTAGCTTGCATGGTGCATTTACTTGCAACCCGGACTGGAATGCTGGGCAGACTCCTGCACAGGCTCACGCTAACGCTTGCTATTCGGCAAGTGCTAAGTTCCAGGTGCTTTCTTCGGCTACGGGTGAAATGCCCTGTATTGGCGTGACCAAGGGAATGGTGGAATCTACGCTTGACCCGAAGACCAAGAAAATGAAGTTGACTTCTACGGGTAAGAAGTGCTTCGGTGCTCAGGCTGATGAAGCTTTTGCCGCTATGTTTAACTTTACAGAGGGTGTCAACGAACAGTATTGCTTCAACATGCCTTTTGAACAGGCTGCCGATGGCAAGTTCGAATTTGAATCGGATTACTACCAGAGTCCCGGTGCTACCGTTCCGGGTGGATTCTATCCGGCCGAAGAACCGCCTCCAGCAGATATGATGATATCTGCACGTCTGCCTGCTGCAGAAAACAAGCGCAAGGCTGAAGGTCCGGTCTATTTCTGCGGAGACCAGGAACCGTCAACGACTCCGCTCGGTCTCCGTACAATTCATGCGACGGAAGGCGTTCCGATGAGCGATTTGATATGTAACGGCCCGGGTTGGGATGGCGGCGTTGATTGCGACGGTCTCTTCCAAGGCGGTTCTGAATTCACAATCGGTGAAAATGCTATTGCCACCCAAATTTCTAGGAAACTTGGTGTGACTTGGAATGGTGATGGTTGGGCTTGGAGCTGCAGTGGCTTGACCATGCCGGAAGGATGGCCTACATATGCTGAAGGCTCTGAAACTAAATCTACGGCTAACGGAGCTACATATCGTTGGACTTCTGGAAAGTCTGATGCAACCGTCCTTACAACAGCCGGCCGTAACCAGCATTTCTGCTTTGAATCTCATGCGAACTTCCGCTTTAGGAATGGCTTGAAGTTCAGCTTCCGTGGTGACGACGATATTTGGGTCTTTATTGATAACAAGCTTGCTGTGGACCTTGGTGGTACTCACCTTGCCGCTCCGGGCTACGTCGATTTGGATAAGTTCATGCCGAATGCCGTAGTTGGCCGAACCTATGACATCGATATCTACTTCTGCGACCGTCGTACGACGATGAGTAACGTCCACATCAAAACGAACATGTTCATCGAACAGACGACCGGTATTACTACCGAAGGTAAGCAGGATATTGAAGCTTTCGTTAAAGACGGTAATAACGTTTACAAGCTCTGCTACAAAAAGTCCGGTGGTGGTTCTTGCGCTGCAGCCATGGGTGGTGGCGGAGAAGAAACCAGGTGCGATAAGGACATCACCGAACCGATTACCTATATCTTCTCGACGGACAAAACCGGACAAGATCCGACCAAGACAAGGTATAGTGCCGACGAGTTCGCTGCAAACCCGAAACCCTATGATGGTGGTATCGACGTATCTAAACCGTATGCTCCGGTTGTCAACGAGGATAAACTCAAGGCTGCATTGCCGAGCAATAAGTACTTCCTTATCATCAAGATTGGTAGTGACCAGAAGGCTATCGAAATCAACATCAAGGGCTCTCTCGCCGTCGCTAACCGCGAAGCCGTTACCGTTGATGAAAACGGCAACCACAGCCTCCCGTATTTGTTCAAGTCTCAGGCCATGGCTTCCCAGTTGAAGGAAGATGGCACTCCGGACATCGACCAGATGATTCCGCTCTATGTCGCTCCGATGATTGATCCGTGCAGTAACGCTGCGGATTGTAAAGATCCTCTCGAAATGCAAATGTCTCCGGGGTCTGAATACAGCTTGCAGGTGGATAACGCCAAGGCTCAGTTCTTTGCCATGAAGGGCGGCAAGCTTACGCCGTTCAATCCGACTTCGAAGCGCACTGTCGGTGATGGTGGTATCGATACCATTTACGTGACGATTCCGTTCGATGAAATGGATACCAAAGCTGTCGAAACGGTTCATGTCAATGTGAACGGCAGCGCTCGCAAGGCCGAAATCAAGTTCTTCGTGCCGCGTCTCGTGTTCGTGGATTCCGAAACTACGTTCAAGGTTGTGACGGGAGACAAGGATTCCGATCCGGTCCGCATGAAGGGTTCTGCCTATGAATTCTATGTGGTTGCCCTTAATGGTGACGATTCTCCGTGCACGGATTGCAACTTCAAGCTCACGCAGGGTTCCAAGACCTCTGATGGTGTAAGAATCATTGCTGGCGGTGAAGTCGTGAATGGTCGCGCCAAGGTTACGATTCAGTCCTCCAAGGAATATTGCAGAGTGGGCGAAGGTCCTGCTTGCAAGGGCACCGCTACGCTTCATGTTGTTGGCCCGAGCCCAGCACTCATGCAGGCAACTTATGACAATATGCAGTTCACTGAACCGCCGGTTCCGTATCCGCTGTTTGCAGACATCTTTGATGTCCATGGCGCACCGTCCGAGGCTGCTATAAATGTTCCGCCTCCGTACTTCAGCCCCGAAAAGGAATACCTCGACGGTATTGGCGACTCCGTGGTCGTTTACTACCATCGTGAATTCCATAAGGACTCTCTCCCGGATAAGGTTGCTGTGTTCTGGGAAAGTGACAAGGATTCCGTGCTCTTTGAACATGATGAAGTCGTGAAGGGTGCTGCTTGCGGTACTGCTAAGGGTGCTAAGACGGATTCCACCTGTATCCCGAGAATTACTCTTGGTGGTAAGAAACTTTCCAAGGATGTGAAGACTTATCCTGATGTCTCGGCTAAGGTTAAGTCTTGGGCTACATACTCGGCTCGTGGAGTGGTTGTGACTTCGGAATACTCGGGCGTCCTTCTCGACCGTATTGCCCCGATTATCATCTCTGCAAGGGCCGTTACCGACACCGCCAAGGGTGCGACCGCTCAGCTGAAGATTCAGTTCTCTGAAAAGGTCGAGAAGACGAGTGAAGGTGCTCTGCAGGGAGATAACGTGTTCTCCTTCTACATTAATGCCGCTAAGGAACATCATTTTGTAGAGTACATTCCGGTTGCTTCGGGTGTGTCTTATGGTAACAAGCTCGACTCTGTCCAGACAATCTTCTACAGCCAGGCTTCCGAATTCCCGCAGGCGGGTGACTACATCCACTTTAGGGGTATCAATGGCACTGGTCTTGTCATGGACCAATCTAACTATAAGGCTGTTACAGATTCTATGCCGGGTGCCGAAACGCTCCGTCCTGCTGATGAATACAATTGGAACATTGCTCCGGCCTACGATTCTGACCCGAGCGTCCGTGTTCCGTCTCCGTGGGCTTTGATTACGGGTGCCGTGAAAGATTACGCTGTAAGACTTATGCCGGATGCTATCGGAAGTATTCCGCTCACACCGTCTGAATACGCTAAGCTTCCGGATATCGAAGTATTCACCTTCGATGCCTATAAGGATGAAAGCGACTTCAAGAAGGCTATGATCAATAAGGATGCCTCTGTTGATCCGAATCTTGCCAATTACGGCTTTGTGCCGCATGGCTGGTTCGTCAAGAGCGATATGAGCGCCTTGATTGTTCAGGATACGACGACGCAGGCTGCAATCGGTAACAACTATGCTTCTGTCTTCTTCAACTACGAACTCCAGTTCTTCACGAACCTCGGTTCTCATGTTGTGACCAAGAAGGGCCGCATCTACTGCGATGACGCCATGAACAAGAAAGAAAATGGCAAGTACTTCTTCGAAGGCAAGAACTGCGTTGATAAGCCGAAGAACTTCTTCATCGTATGGAACATGAAGTCCAACAAGGATCGCCTCGTGGGTTCTGGAGCCTACGTTGCCAAGTTGAAGACTTACGTCCAGCTTGCTAACTTCGGTAAGAAGAACAAGAACGACAAGACCGAGATGTGGGGTGTCCGCCATAACACGAAGGTTATTGGCAACATGAATATCGAAAATAGCAAGTAATCGACTTCGATAGAATTTAAAAAGCCTCCCATTCGGGAGGCTTTTTTGTATCGCAATCCAGCATCACCTGTCACCCCGGCATTCGCCTTGTTGTCATCCTGAACGAATGTGAAGGAACCAGTCACGGTTCTTTTTGTCTTGTCACCCCGGCCTTCGCCTTGTCGTCATCCTGAACGAATGTGAAGGATCCAGTCACGGTTCTTTTTGTCTTGTCACCCCGGCCTTGCGCTTCACCTGTCACCCCGGCCTTGTGCCGGGGTCAGTTTACACATTTATCCTTAGCTTTTTCTATATTTCATAGCATGCGAAAGTTTTTAATTATTGCCTCTTTGTTTGCTTTGGCGTGGGCCGCTTCTCCAACGGATTTAGATTCTCTTTTCCGTGGAAACGAGTACAAGCCCTCTCTCAGTTCTTCGCTCCGCGATACGTCGTCGAGCATCCCTGCTAAGGTTGCTGCCAAGAATGACAAGTCCGATGGTTTCTATATGCTCCAGTTCGAAGCTGTAGGCGATTTTGATGCGGCTCAGAGGCGTAAAGCTCAGCTTTCTGCGAGCACGGGTTATACGATTCAGGTCGTTTTTGATACGCCGTTCTACAAGCTGCGTGCTGGTGGATGGAGCAAGCGCAAGGTGGCCGAGGACAAGGCCCGCGAACTTTCTGCGTACAATATTCCCGCGTTTGTCGTAAAAATCCGCTAAACTTTTTTCGTCGTTTA
Organism: uncultured Fibrobacter sp.; assembly: GCA_946415675.1. Lineage (GTDB taxonomy): Bacteria > Fibrobacterota > Fibrobacteria > Fibrobacterales > Fibrobacteraceae > Fibrobacter. The sequence goes on along the minus strand of CAMKTL010000019.1, from coordinate 11,951 downwards.
GACTTCTTTTACTGTCACCCCGGCATTCGCTTTGTCGTCATCCTGAACGAATGTGAAGGATCCAGTCACGGTTCTTTTGTCTTATCACCCCGGCAATGATTTTCAATTGTCCCCCCGGCCTTGTGTCGGGGTCTGTTGTTTATACAGAATAACCGATGCCGGCACTGAGGCCGGCATGACAGCAAACGCATTGTCACTCTCGACAATGCCTCTTTTTCCCTCGTAATCGCAATACACTTTGTCACCCCGGCCAGAGCCTGTCCCGGATTTATTCCGGGATGCCAGCACTGAGTCCAGCATGACAATCTCTCGTCTAATTTACAATAGTCCGAGGGCCTGCTTTATGCTGAAGTCGTCGGTCTTTGTCAGTAGCGCGCGTTCTTCGGGCGAGACGTACGCAATTTTGCGTTCGTTGTCCGGCCTTTTGGAGCGATCCCTGGCTTTGATTTCTTTGTTCGTGAGCGAGTAGAAGAACGGCCCCGTCTTGACGAATTGCTTCTCGTGCAGCGCCTGCTTGATAGTCTCGTTCAACACGTCTTCCATCTTCGGACCGACGCGCTCGATATGGTGCAGTTCCAGAACCCTCTGCAACAGAAGCTCGCTGTGGATAGGCGATTCGTTATCGACATAGAACTTCAATTGTTGGATAAGTTTGTCTGTCGAAAGTTCCAGAATCGGCAAATCGTCTTGAGTCCCTTCTATAGGCATGTGCGTTACGATGTAGGGCTCTATTCTTAGCGATAAATCCTGTGAATCGTCTTCATCGTCGCTTGCTTCGCCTTCTTCTTGGGGTGGCGGTGCGACGCTTTGTTCAATCGCGATTGTCGTCACGAGGTTTTCTGTTTCGTCCGCATTGGTGATGTTCCATAGCGGAAGCCACATGTTCAAAATCTTCCAGCCCAATCTAGAAAGCGTGTTCGGACGGATGTATTCGCGGTCTTCGACAGACTCCTTATAAAGTCCACTAGAGCAATCCGTTTCAATAAAAACAAGGAACCGTTTGGGATTGTTCGCATCTACGACGACAGGTCCAATTGGAATGCCGCCTTGTGCGATGAACTCCTTGAATGGAATAGAATCCTTTTTTAATACCTGGTGAATTTGTTCGTTCAATACGGATTCGATATGGGTTTCGTCTGCTTTGACGGGTTCTTTAGACTTGAGCTGGTTGACCCAATCCAAGAAAAGTCCAGGCTTTGAATTTGCTAACTTATCGGAATCTTCTTCGGATATGAATAGATTCAGTTTTTGCTTTGCAAGCGTTGTACAAATAGAAAGCTTGCGGTTCCCCGCAGTGGCGGTCGCCCCGTCAATATCAGGGCAAACAAAAATGACATCGCGGTATAAATCTACAGCTCGTTCGACAGTCTTGATGTAAAACCTGTTTTGTAGATTGCCGCGTGTAAAGAACTTTGACGAATCGGGATTGCTTTCCAAAAGCTTTTTGAGCTCATCCCTGATTTCACTGCTGAGCGCTTGGTTGAACGTAACGATGCCGAGTGTCTGGCTTGGGTTCTTGATGGAATGGCGTATTGCCTGTTCTGCGATAGCCTTGGCTTTGTTGCGGACAATCTTGATGGTCTGCAATGAACTTGTATGCAGATACGAATTCGGGAATTGAGCTATTTCGTTGTTGTAAATGTTCTTGTTCGCAAAATGGAATAGCGAAGGATCTGCATACTGGGTTGTAAAACCGATAACTCTTGTCGGGATGCCTTTGCGGAGCGCTGCCGAAAGCATGCTGTCCTTATAAAATACGGATTGCTGGGACACGTCCATGTTGCAGGCGTCCATGGGCAGCATTTCCAGTGACGGTGCGCAGGGATTGCCAAGCAGGATAATTTTTTTAGAACGGATGGTGCCTGGCATGGCTTCTGCGATTGTTGTACAATCTGCGTCTAGGAACAAGGTAACGTCAAAAGTGCTTGATTCGTGCTCGTAGGATTGTGATAGCGCAATGCTCTGGAGCAAATCGGGGTTCTTTTCTACAAGTTCATGTGCTGCACGGAAGTTTGAATTGGAGAACTTGTCCAGTAGTGCTCTGTACAGGTTACTTTGTTTACTCCGTGCTTTTGAAGATGCTGTGAACAGGTCGGGACATTCTGTTGTGACGGCCTGCATTTGGCAATTGGTCCAAGCACGGGCAAACGCCGTGGCAATTTCTTTGTTTGCGTTCTTGGATTCCTTGACGAACTCGGCGAGGTCTTCGCATTGAGAGTCGCCGATGTTGCTGATGTGTTCACAAAGTTGCAAGTAGATGTCCTGATCTTTCCAGTGCTTTGACCAGGAATCAATCATGTTGCTCCACAAATCGACATTCTGCGTATCCAAGGAATCATTCAAGTCAAGCGATTTGCTTATGGACTGCAAAACTTTTTGCAAAAATTCGATATTCTTTTGGATGTTTTCGAATTCACTGACAAACGGCTTGAAAAGATGCCATTGCTCAAGGATATGGATGAGTTGGTCGTACTGTTCGTCGTTCTTGTTCCTTGAACGGAAAGAGTAATAGCTCTGGATTTTGTTTGCAAGCTCTTTCCAGTCGGTCTTTTCGAATTTCCAGTCTTTGCCGAAAAGCCTCAAGGCGAGGACTGATGAATCCCTGTATTTGCGCCTGTTTTCCTGGATGTCGATAAGTTTGTTTATATTATCGAGCAACATTTCGTCCGAAGATATATTTTTCGGCTCCTTGAAGAGAGCGAGCAAAATGCGCTTGGGTCTGCGGTAATGGTCGGACAGTCCGCGGAGCGGAGAACCGAGGCTGCGTGCAAATTCATCCCGTACTTCGAGAATGTTTTCGTCGATGGCGTCTTCTGTGTAGAGGTCTGAGCCCGTGCGACGGAAACTGGACCAGCGGTTGCCAGCATTGGGTAGTTCGTTTAAGTTGTCCTGGTAGGCGACCCAGCCGCTGGAATGGAGATTCCATTCTTCAAAGCCCGGCAATTCCGGGTCGAAATTCTTCTTGAAGGTTTCGATGAGTTCTTGTGCGTCCGAGAGCCTGTATCCGAAGGGATATAGATTTGATTTTACGATGCTATCGAAGAACGGCTTGTTCTTTTCAAGAAGGCTCTTGGCGTGTTCCAGGTCTTCGCCAATCATGTTTCTCCGGTCTTGAGAAATGGCGGGCAGCTTAATTCCCTGGAATGCGTTGTAGATTTCAATTCCTTTTTCGTTGAAAAAAAGCTGAGTCATCTGCTGCAGACTGGCATGCATCGACTTGTACTTTGGATAGCGGATGCGCTCGATATTCTTGAATAGGTTGTTGGGGAACCTTGTCTTGACGGGTTTGAGTTTTGCCATTTCGTCAAAGAGTTCCGTAAGCTTAATTCCGCTAGGCTTGAGTGGGTTGTTGACCACGTCGTAGTAAGAGACAAGCTTTGTGCGCACGTCGTTCAGTGCTTTTTGTAACGGTTCCCGTTCGGGGCCTTGGAACGAGCGGAACGGCGGCTTCCATGCGTTTTCGAAATTCAGTTTGGAAATGGTCCTTCGGCTGATGACGCAAACTTTCTTTTTCTGCTGGATAAGGTCTGCGACAATATTCACGCCGAGTTTCGCCTTTTCGGAACCCGGAAGCGTTTGTATTGCATAGACGGGGACTTGCTCGTTCAGCGCGTCGATGGCCGCTTTGTTTGTTTGCGAATCCATTACATATGGGAAGTAGTGGTCCGCCGGATTAAAGACGTGGTCGTACGTGTTGACTTCAAAAAGGGATGGCTGCGGCAAGAATCCGTCGTTTCCGATGGTGGCGTTGAAAAAGACGTTGTTTGCGACCTTGGCGGTTGCCCATTTTTCACTTGCTAAATCCTTTTTGAGGAGGAGCTTGTTGGTACTGTAGAACGTGATACAGCATCCATTACGTGTGAACTTCCATTCGGGCTTTTCTGCAATTTTTTTCTCGAGGACTTCGATAAACTTCTTGATATCGAAATGCCCGTTCTTGTAAAAGTCCGTCGCTACGGGGAAATGGATGTTCCTGTCAAGTGTCGAAAGAGCAATGTTTTCTACGGGTGCACGGGTAGAGATGGCTACCGTATCGTGTTCGTAGTCGTAGTTCAGCGGAATGAGCAGCGCGGGTGCCAGTGATTTCTCGCCCCACTTGATAAAGCCCGTCGCCATGTACAAATCTTGGTTGCAGAAATCTTCGTCCTTTGACTTTAGAACTTGGCGGAAATTTTCAAGATCCGCCTTTTGCATTTCTTCGTTGTACTTTGCGGATACCGGGAAAAACGAGGCTAGCGCTCGAGGCTTGTTCTCGTTTTGCCATTTCTCAAAAAACTGATCCCCGTAGTCAAAAAAAAGTGGTGACTGGAATTTATTCTTTTGCGAAAAACAGAGCAGACGGTCCTTGTTATCGAAGGAGGTTGCTTCTAAGCGAATTTTCCCGATTGTAGCTGACATTGACGTGGAGGCCATGTCATGAATATAAATTTTTTTTATGGCTCAGCCTCGCAGAACCGCGAATTTAGAGAGCTTTTCAAGGCTTTTCTAAAGCGACGGGAGCGTGTGGGCGACTAGAGCCGAGGCTTCTTGTAGCGAAATGGGCGCATTGCTTTCGGTGAGGTGGGCCTTGTGGCAGACTCGCCCGAATAGCATTTCGGGGGTGATGCCGGCTTCTTTATCCAGTCTTAGGCTGTGGGCGAGTTCTCGCTTAGATAGCTTCTTGTTGTTTTCATCGACGATGAGCGGGTGGTGTAGGTAAATAGGGCGTTCGGTGCGTCCGAGCGCTTCCATCAAAGCGATTTGGCGGGCCGTGGAGCTGCGGATGTCCTCGCCGCGTACAATGTGCGTGATGTTTTCGTCGATGTCGTCAACGCAGACGGCGAACTGGTATGTCCATTGGCCTTCGCGGTCGCGGATAGGGAAGTCGCCGCACTGGAGTTTCGGATTCTCGTGGAAATCTCCGAGCCGCAAATCGTGCCAATGAATTACTTTGTCTGAAACAACGAAGCGCAGACTATGAGGCGCGGAACTGCAACATTGAACTTCACTGGATCCTTCACTTTGTTCAGGATGACGAGGTGCGTTTGCTATATCGGATGCTGAAAATTCTCTCGACTTTCGTCTCTCGTCTTTCGTCTCTCGTCTCTCGTCTTTCGTCTCTCGTCTCTCGTCTTTCGTCTCTCGTCTATAATAGCATTTCCCCTGATAAATGACTTCTCCAGTCTCGCTCTTGGGGTTCTCGTCTTGGAGCTGCTTTCGACTGCAATAGCAGGGATATACCAGCGATTTCGCTTTGAGCTTTTGGAGAGCCGCTTCGTAAATGGCGGAACGCTCGCTTTGGATGCTTTCGGAATCGTACCGGAATCCGAGCCATGCGAGGTCTTCGCGGATTCCCTCGATATAGGCGGGGCGCGCCCTGCTCTGGTCGTGGTCTTCGATTCGCAGATGGACCTTCAAATCCCATTTTGCAGCGGCGGCCCATACGTAAAGCGCAGAAAGCAGATGGCCTTCATGGAGATATCCCGTGGGGCTTGGCGCAAATCGAATAATTCCAGACATAGTTGTGTAAGATTCGTCACAAATGTAAATTTTTTACAATGTTATTAACATTACAATTTCACCCAAACGTTGTATATGAATGTATATTTTGGAAAATGATGGGATGTAATACAAACACTGGAGTATCTATGGTTGGAATGAAAACTCTCTTGAGGGCTTTTGTTGCTCTTGTTCTTGTTTGTACGGTAAATGCTTTTGCCGATGATATCATGGCGACGGCGTCCAATGGCGCAACAGTCATCTTGCATGACAATGGCCGCTGGGAGTATTATCAGAACAACTCCAAGATTCGGGATATCCGCCAGAGTGCCATTCCCGAAGATGCGAAGTTCAACGTCATGGTCGAGTACGAGAGCCCCGATCGCGTGCGCAAGAACATTCGCCTTGCGATGGAAGCGGAATTCGCAACGGAAGAAGAAATCAAGGACAGCTTGAGAAATGTGCCGAAGGGCGGCTACATTTATTTCCAGGTGAAGACTTCGCAAATCAAGAAGGGCATGCCCCGCAAGCTCACGTACTTCTTGTACGACGGCGGCAAGAATCCCATCTTTACAAAGACCGCTTACGATACCGAAGCGGTTCCGAGCGAACTTAACGGGGTTTCCAATTTACTTGTAATTCCAGTCTATGGGCGTCCGAAGTCTAAAGTCATGCTGGCGCGTGTGCAGGCCCGTGACGGAATGGAAACGCTCGATATCGATATTCCGATAAGGTAATTTGCGTTGCTGAAATTTGCAGTAGTCGATTTAGAAACGACTGGCGGTCATAAAGATTTAAACCGGATTATGGAGGTCGGAATCGTCTTGATGGACGGTTCCGATATTGTCGATACATACCATGCACTGGTCGATCCGGGGCATCCGATTACGCCGTTTGTTCGTGAACTGACGGGAATCAGCGACGAGATGGTTCAGGGGCAACCGCAGTTTGCATCGATTGCGGAACATGTGGCGGAACTTATGGATGACCGCATTTTTGTTGCGCACAACGTGCAGTTCGATTGCAAGTTCATGATGACAGAATTGAAACGCTGCTGTATCAAGTTCAATCCGCCAAGGCTTTGTACGGTCAAGCTTTCGAGGCGCGTTTTCCCGGGACAGCCGAGCTACAGTTTGCATAAACTCACGGAGTCTCTGGGGCTGCCGGACTTCAATCACCATCGGGCGCTGGACGATACGATGGCCGCCGCCGAAATCTTGAAACTTGCTCTTGCAAAAGTGGGCGAGGAAGGCGTTTTGAAATACGTGGTGAACCAAAAGAAAAATAAGTGACGCGCACCAACTTCCTACTTCAACAATCCGGCTTTATACTTCAACTTCAAAATGCGGGCGGCGGATTCTTCGATGCGGCGCTTGTACTTGGAACTCTTTTCGCTGAGCTCCATCATGATGTCGAGCATGTCCTTGGCTTTGGACGTATAAGAAATCATGAGGATGTCGTTGCCTGCATCGATAATCGCGGTGATGAGTCGCTTGAAATCCTTGTCGGGGTAGCTCTTGCGCGGGGGAATGTGGTCCTTGCCGCTGGCCCAGGCGCGTAGCGAAGTGCCCCAGAGGTCGTCTGTCAGCACGACCATGTCCGGCGTCTTTTCGCGGGCGATTTTGACGATGTTCCTGTCGAAAACGGCGGGCCGGCTCGAAATGCGCAAAAAGCGAACGCTAGACATCATCGTAACGGGAATGTCGTTGGCAAGCGTCCTGAAAAAGAGGATGTTCTTCTGTATTTTTTCGAGGGGCGAGGCACTGATGGCGATTTGCAAGTCGCTGTTCGTCCAGGAATCGTATCCGGGGAAGTGCTTGGAAACGCAGATGATTCCGCTTTCGCGCATGCCTTGGACAAATGAACGGACTTTGTATGCGTTTGTCGTATCGTATCCCCAAGAACGCCTGCTTTCTTCCATGAACGAGTTGGTGTTGCGGTGATCCCTGGACGGGTCGAGTACTGGCGCCAAGTTCATGTTGATTTTGATTTCTTTGAGAGCACGCCCGATTTTATTCGATAACGAATGGATTTTGGCGGTATCCATGATTCGCATTTCGCGGGCGCTAGGCAAGCTGTTCCATTGGGTGGAATGCGAACGCAGACGGTTGACGATTCCGCCTTCTTGGTCCGTGGCGACAAAAAGCGGAATTCGGAGGCTGTCGTTGATTTCTGATAATTTTTTCTGGTAGCTTTCCGTATTGCTAAGATGCTTGCCCGTAATGAGGACTCCGCCTATTTCGTTCTCGATGATGAACTGCGATGTCGTGAGGAACACCATAATCATTTGTGCGGCTTTCTGGCGCAAGGTCATCGAATCCCATAGCGGCATGAGGGCGTCGGGCAGGTTGTACGGATTCGGTTTGCTTTTTGCTTGGGCGGCAGAACTATTTGCGAGAGTTGTCGAAGATGAACTCGCGGCGGAAAGAGCGGTTGCCGTATCGCTCAAGGAACTGATTTGGGGCTTGGACTTTAGCAGTAAGGATTCCGTTAATGAATTTATCGGGGTAAATTGCCTTTCGAACAAGTCTTCGGCAATAGCTGCCGAAAACGCCCCGAGAAATGCAATGATAAACAGAATCTTTATGCGCATGTATTGCGCTCCCTCCAGGATGACGCAGTCCTTCCTACCGCCTACTGTCTACTTCCTACTTCTTCGCAAATCGTCTTGGCTTGAACTCGCGTGGCGGGAACTCGAACTTGAGTTTTCCCTTGACGAGAGTCAGGTACGCATCGAACAGGCGGTGCGTCTTGTTGCTGCGGAAACCCTTAATCAGCGAAGTCTTTTGCCCTTCTAGCAGTTTCTTGATTTCGTCGAGCGGGATTTCCTTGCCAAGGAGAATCTTCGGGAGCGTGATTCCGCTCGGTTCCTTCTTGACGAAGCTGTCGGAGACGTAACCGGTGAGCGTTTCATAGACATTGGAACCATCGACCGGGGACTTGCCGATGACTTCGCCAAGCTCGATTTCTTCGGGCTTTTCGTCAAAGACGAATTCAATCTTGTTTTCGTCATTGATGGTGAGCACGGCGGAAAATTCCGCGCCTTTCTTGCTGCGGAAGCCGGTCAAGGGGCCAATTTTTCGTTTGGTCAAGAGTTCTACGATTTCGCTTTCGGTCAAGTGCTTGCCGCCGATAATCTTCCTGATGACGATGCCGTCTTCGGTAGTGTAGCGGCTTACGGTTTCGAATACCTTCTTGCCGTTCACCGGGCTGAAGCTCGCTTCGCCTGTCGTATCGACTTCCTTGAACCCCTTGATGTTTTTCACCATGGTTTTCGTCATCTCGACGATGCCGTTCATGAACGCTTCGCGCGATTCCTTGCCCTTGCTGATGAGGTCCATTTTGTATTCCCATTCACCGGTGAGTTCCGGGCTGGTGAGGGCTTCGCAGTTCATGGCGGAGAGAACCTTGATGAGGTCGAACGCCTTTGCGGTCGGGATCATTTCCTTGCCGTCGCGGACAACATACTTGTCGCTCACGAGTTTTTCGATGATGGCGGCACGCGTGGCCGGCGTTCCGAGACCGCGTTCTTTCATGGCGTCGCGGATTTCATCGTCTTCGACGAGCTTGCCTGCGCTTTCCATCATCGAAAGTAGCGTGCTTTCGGTGTAGTGGGCAGGCGGCTTGGTGAAGTCTTCGTTTGCTTCAAGTGCGGTCGTCTTGGCCGAGTTGCCGTCTAGCTGCGGAATGTTCGAATCTTCGTCGGATTCCTTGCCGTAAATCGCCTTGAAACCCGGATCGACGAGAATCTTGCCTTCGGTGATGAATGTCTCGCTTTCGACCGTCGTAATGCGGGTCGTATTGAGGTACTGTGCCGGCGGGAAGAATACAGCGATAAAGCGCTGGCAAATCATCGTGTAGATTTTTTCTTCGGCTTCGGAGAGGCCCTTTGGCACGACGCCTGTCGGGATGATGGCGAAGTGGTCTGAAATCTTCGAGTTGTCGAAAACTTTCGGCGTGCGCTTGACATAATTCTTTTCGAGCGCTTCTTGGGCAAACTTCTGGAGGGGGCCTTCTATCTTGCCTAAAGTCGCCTTCACCGGTGCGACGTAGTCTTCGGGCAGGCAACGGCTGTCGGTACGCGGATACGTGGTGGCCTTATAATGTTCGTAGAGGCTCTGCGCGATGGAAAGTGTCGTCTTGGCGCTAAACCCGAAGCGGTTGTTCGCTTCGCGCTGGAGCGTGGTGAGGTCGTATAGCTGGCCGCACTTTTGCTGGCTGGGGGCGGTGGTTTCTTCGATGGTGCCTTTCTTGCCCTTGCATTTGGCAAGGATTTCCTGAACGCGCTTTTCGTCAAAGATTTGCTTTTGGCGGTCCTTGTTCTCGGTCTCGAACCACTTGCCTTGGTAAACCGCACTGTTGTTCTTGAACGAGGCCTCGATGGTCCAGTACTTTTTCGGTACAAAGCGGTTGCGTTCTTCTTCGCGCTTGACGATGATGGCAAGCGTCGGGGTCTGCACGCGGCCACACGGCGTAATCTGGAATCCGCCCATGGAACTGTTGTAGGCGGTGAGTCCGCGGCTTCCGTTCATGCCCACGAGCCAGTCGGCTTCGCTACGGCAGAGGGCGGCGTTACGCAGGTTCACCATGTCTTCTTCGGTGCGCAGGTGCTCGAACGCGTCCTTGATGGCGGCAGGCGTCATGCTCTGCATCCAAAGTCTCTTGAAGGTCTTGCCCTTGAAGTTCCCCTTGAGAACGTAATCTACGATGTAATAGAATATCAGTTCACCTTCGCGGCCCGCATCGCACGCGTTTATAATCGTCGTCACGTCCTTGCGCTTGATGAGCTTGCCCAAAGCGGAGAGGTGGCCTCTAGTGGTGGGGAGGGCGACAAGCGGGAACTTTTCGGGGAGCATGGGGAGAGTCTTCATGTCCCATGCCTTGTACTTCTCGTCAATGTCTTTCGGGTCGGCTATGCCTACGAGGTGGCCAATCGCATGGCTTACGATGGTCGTATCGCTTTCGTAATAGGCGGTTTCTTTCTTGAACGATTTTGCTCCGAGAACCTTGACTAAGTCCGCTGCTACGCTTGGCTTTTCCGCGATGATGAGGGTCTTGCCCTCGACTGCCGCTTTAGCCGTCTTTGTTGCTTTTGCGGCGGTTTTTGTTGCTGTGGTTTTAGTCGCCTTAGTTGTTGTTTTAGTCGTTGCCATTTTTATTTCCACTTGAAACGTCCGAACAGTCCGAACAGAACGGCCAGTACGGTAAAGGGGGCATGGATGAACTCAACCGGGATGCACCATTTGAGAAGGTGTTCCTGCTTGAATATTTTGAGCCCGCGAATAATGAGAACCATGTCGCCAACGCTCTTGCACAGGAACGCAATCAAGGTGGCGACGAATATTTTATAACTGAAAATCGAAAGGGTTGCGGTGACGCAGAGCATCATGAGGAACATGAAAACCATCGAGAGCACGAAGACTATTTTCGGGGTATAGTAGATGGTCTTTGAAGCCCAGCGCTTGCGTTGTTCCCAGAGTTCCTTGAGCGTTTCCTTGCCGTTCGTGGTCACAAACGTCGATGGCGTGATGCAGTAGCGCATGGCCCAAGGGCGGTCGCTTGCGAGTTTCTGCATCAACAGGTCGTCATCGCCGCTCTGGATGTTGATGACTCCCGAGAATCCGTTTACGCTTTTGAAAAAGCTTTTGCGGTAGGCGAGGTTGTTACCCGTACTCGTGAGCGGCAGGTGCATGGCGAGCCCCGCAGTACCCGCGATGCGGTAAATGAGCGTCTCGATTGCTTGCATGCAGATAATAATCGGCGATTTGCCGGGAACGGTGGGGATGTAGGAATGCCCGGCGACAAGCTCAATCCCCGGTTCGAATTCCTTGACGATACCCTTGATCCAGGACGGCTGCACGATGCAGTCCGCATCCGTGAGACAGAGAATTTCCCCGTTGCAAGCGTCGATGAGCTTCGATAGAGCCTGCTTTTTGGGGCTCACGCCCTCGGGAATGGAATCGATGGTAAGTACATGGAGTCGGTCGAATTTCGCCTCGTATTCGGCGAGAATCTTCGGGGTGTCGTCCGTAGAGCGGTCATCGGCTATCCAGACTTCCCATTCTCCTGCGTAATCCTGCGCCAAAACCGATTCGAGCGTCTCGCGGAGCCCTTCGGCTTCGTTTCGGGCCGCAATCAAGATGCTCACCTTCGGGAGCGGTTCTGAATCGGCGTAGCCTTCGCGAACCTTTCCGAGCGCACGGTAAAAACGGACTTCCAACCCGAGGTAGAAGAGTCCGAGGAGCGCCAAAAGCCCTATGACCACGTATGTCAAAATCGACAAAATCATTTTTCTTCGGCAAAATGTAATAAGGTTTTTTTGAATGTTTAAAATACAGCTACGGAATGACGGGGCATTTTTGAGGATATAATATAATAGTAAGCAACCGAATGCTGAACGCGTGGGCAGTGTCCGAGTTGGCTCTGTCAAGTCAAACTGTATTTTTTTACGATTTTTACAAAAAAACTGCATT
>CAMKTL010000018.1:0-67749 GCA_946415675.1 uncultured Fibrobacter sp. | reverse complement strand
TGATGGGTGCAAACATCGCCGGCTTCCTCAAGGTTGCCGATGCCATGAAGTGGCAAGGCGCTGTCTAATAAGACCGCTCGGCTCTATCGCATTCAATACAATGTGATATCGCCTCGCTCTCGCAATCGCGACCGGTTAATACCGGTCGCTTTTTGCTCACGGATGCAAAGCCTTGCTTAACGTAAGTCCTCGCTTTTAGACTAGGGAAGGCTCCGCCCTCCGAAGCTTGAGACCGAATCCGCTAGAATCTCGATGAAATACGCGGGCTGGCGGATTCTCTCGCGACCACGCCTCGTTGATACGAGGCGTTTGTTGCTCACAGACCCTCCTTTCCCAAATGCTAATTGCATAGGAATTAAAGAACGCTTGGTTGATACCAAGTGTTCTTTTTTGCTTACGGGCAGCTGCTTGCGTCATCCTGAACGACCGTAGGTCGTGAAGGATCCAGACCAGCATCAAAAAGTCCTCCGGTCAAAAGCCGGGGGCTTTTTTGTTTGCAAAAAAAAGAAAAATTGAAAGAATGTTCTTATCTTGACGTTGCGTGTCTTTTTTTTTACCTTTGTGAAAAAGGAGTTTCTATGAAACAATTAATAAGTGTTTTGCTTGGCTCTGCTATTTGTGCAGCCCTTGCTTCTTGTGCATTTTCATCAAGCTGGCATAAGTCTGGCGTTTCCGAATTTGATACGGAAAGTGCGCTTGCCCAGTGCGAATATGAAGCGGGCAAGGAACATGTTGATAGGGCAGACTTCGTTACGAATTGCATGAAACGTCAAGGGTTCCGTCAATAAAACGGCTTGATTTGTTTTATAAGATTCCCTCGGCTTGAAAGCCGGGGGCTTTTTTGTTTGCAGAAATACTTTGAAATGTAAATGAGAACGATTGTTACAAAAATCTTAATGAAAATGGATTTTTACATTTCTTTAAGCTTTTTGTAAACATAAACCCTTATAAAACCGTGGTTTTGGCGCAAAATAAGACGATGGAATAAAGCTTTAATATTTAGTTTGTTTAAAATTTTACAACCCAGAAGAATTACTTTTTTAATTTCTGCTTCTGACATAATTGTTACGGAGCTATCTGCTGCGAAAGCTTGTCTTTGTTGCGGAAGACGATATTTTATTGTTAGTTTATTTGTTGCTTGTGACGTGAAACAAGCGCCCGAATTTTATTTTGATTTTTCATTTTTTTTATTCTATATTCTCTTAAAAATAACGGGGGGCACTTGTAAATGAAAAAATGCAAGTGTCTTTATCTTTTAACATCAGCCTATTCCAAGTTGGAATACTAGAAGTTGGAGTAAAAAAATCATTACTAAATTCGTTCGGAATGATACATTTTGGAATATTCAAGTTATTTTAAGTTCAATAATAGGATTGGGTTGACATGAGACTTTTTGACGAACATGTAGTGTTACGCTTTTCGCTTCTATTGGCGTGCTTTTTTTTCGCAGAATTAATTCCGGATATTCTGAATTTTAATGAGCATTCCTACAATTTTATCCCGTATTTTATAGCCATCGTTATTTTGGCTTGTGTGGCGCTTTTTTACAAGTTCCCTGTCGGCGTTAGCAAGAAACTCCGTAATGATGTCGATATCCCGGAACCCAAGGTTGTCGAACCCATTCGCGACCTCAAAAAAGATCTTCTCGAAAAAGATGAAATGTTCCAGATGATGATAGATGTGTCGTCGGATGGATTTTGGACGTTTGACGTGGCGACGGGGAAGGTCTATTGGTCAAATCGCATTGCTAAATTGATTGCTTCCGAAAATACAGTTTTGGAAGATTCCTTTGAACCTCTGAAAAAACGGGTTATCGAAAGTGACTGGAACGTTTTCCGTGAACAGTTGAACGCCGCATTGCTGCACTTGGGTACGTTTTCGTGCAACTTGACCCTGCTTGATACGGATAAGAAGAATGTGAAACTTGTGATTAGCGGCCGTGTCCAGAGCAACGAAACGGGCCGCCCGATTCGCGTCATCGGTTCCCTGACGGAAGCTGTCGATCGCAGATTCGTTGAGCAAGAAAAGTACAATTACGCTTACCAGGATGCGTTGACCGGCGTTTATAACCGCAAGTATTTCCTTGAAAAGCTCAAGACGGATGTGGATATGGCTGCACGGCGCCCGGACCATCTGTTTGCGGTGGCTCTTTTGGATATCGATAGCTTTGGTGCCATCAACGCCTCTTATTCCATCAAGATTGGCGATAGCGTTCTCCGCACTATTGCGGACCGTCTCCAATCCGTGACGCGTTCGGACGACTGCGTAGCGCGTATTGGACCGGACGTATTTGCGATTATCTTGCACAATATCCAGAGCCGCGACCCGAATGACGATTTGATTCCGCTTGTCCGCAATATTCATAATAAAGTAAAAGCCCCGATTTCGCTGGAAGGCAAGGATTTGTATATTAGCGTGTCGATGTCTATTGTCGTGAACCAGGATGTCGATTGTGTCGAGGATATTCTCGCCAACGCCAACGCAAGTCTTCGCGATATGAAGAAGGGCATCAATCACGGCGGAATCCAGTTCTTTAGCGGTGGTATCCGTGAAAAGGCGATGAAGCTTTATAAGCTCGAATTCGAAATTCGCAGGGCGATTCAGGCGCAGGAATTTGTGTTGATGTACCAGCCGATTGTCGATATAAGGTCGGGTAACAAGATTGTCGGCTTTGAGGCGCTTGTGCGTTGGAACCAGTCTGAACGTGGTATCGTTTCTCCTGCGGAATTCATCCCGATTGCCGAAGAGACTGGGCTTATCGTCCCGATGGGCGCTCTCATATTGCGCATGGCGTGCAAGCAGGCGAAGTCCTGGGTCGATATGGGTTACAAGGACATCCAGGTGGCGGTGAACTTCTCTGCAAAACAGTTCGCTGTGGATTCGATGGTCGATGACGTTCGTCGCGTGTTGACGGAGACGAACTTGAATCCGCGCAACCTGAAGCTTGAAATCACGGAATACACGGCCATGAGCGACGGGGACAAGACGATTGAAATCATGCGTGCGCTTTCGAGCATGGGCATCCAGATTTCGATTGATGACTTCGGAACGGGCTACAGTTCGCTTTCTTATCTCAAACGCTATCCGGTGCATACGCTAAAGATGGACAAGTATTTCGTGGATCACGTGGCAGATAATGAAGAAGACGCATCGTTTGCTCGCATGGTCATTGGCATTGCAAAATCATTGAATCTGGATCTCATCGCTGAGGGTGTCGAAACCAAGGAACAGCTCGACTTCCTATATCGTGAGGGGTGCCGCTTGATTCAGGGATTCTACTTCAGCAAGCCGCTCAATGCCGAAACGGCGTTGGAGTACATGAAGGAGCATTATAACGTCCCGACGCAAGGAAAGTCCATCGAAACGGAACCGGAAACCGTTAAGGCTTAAATGCAAATGTCATTCTCCTAACGGGGCTTGACTTGATCGCCTCGGATATAGAAACATGCAAGCATGTTTCTGCATCACTCGGCTCCTTTGTCATTCCCGGCTTGACCGGGCGGACAGCACTTGGAACTTTGTTCCATAGTGCGCATGGCCACCTTTAGGTGGGAATCTCCTTTTTGTTAAAAGCTGTTTAAATCCCGTAGCATTTTCTGGTGTTTTCACGACAGTGTCTGTAGAGTTCCTCTACGGGCACGTTCTTTATTTCGGCGAGTTTCTCGGCGATAAACGGAATGTAGCCGGAATGGCAGGGCTTGCCGCGGAAGGGGACGGGCGCCATGTAAGGGGCGTCGGTCTCTAAAAGCATCTGGTCGATGGGGACGATGGCGGCGGCATCGCGTACGCTTTGGGCGTTGTTGAATGTGACGATTCCCGTGAACCCGACGAAAATTTCGGCGTCTAGCGCGAGAAGCTGTTCGACGAATTCCGGTGTGCCGGTAAAGCAATGTATATGGATTTTGGTATCGTGCAAGTTGGCCGCACGGAGCACGGCGAGAGCGTCGTCATCGGCTTCGCGTAGGTGCAGCACGAGAGGCTTGCCGCTTTTGATGCCGAGCTGCAAATGACGCTCGAAAAGCTTGACTTGTGCGGCCTTTGTCTCTGCACCGTAATGGTAATCTAGTCCGAATTCTCCGCAAGCGACGCTCTTGGGGTGGGCGAGGTATTCGAGGAGTCGTGCTTCGTCTTCGGCTGTTTCCGTTTCGACGTATTCGGGGTGGATGCCGTAGGCGGTATAGATGTTGTCGTATTTTTCGCTGAGAGCGCGTGCGGTTTCGAAATCAGCCGGGTCGCAGGCTACGTGGATAAATGCCTCGGGGCATGCGATTTTTGCTGCGGCAGCTTTTTCTTTGGCGGTACTGCGTTCGGTCGCGAAACTCGATGTGCGGAACCGCGCTAAAAGTGCGTCGAAAGATTCGCCCGCATGGCGTTCGTAAGAATCTATGTGGCAATGAGTATCGATGAACATGGTGTTAGTAGGAAGTAGGCGGTAGACAGTAGGAAGTAGGCCGTGGTTAGGCAATAGGGGTGGTGCATTAGACTAGAAACGATAGACGAAAGACGGCAATCATGTAAGGGGAAGGATCCAGTCATTGTTTTTCGTCAAGATGTTACTGGATTCTTCAGCCTTCGGCTTCAGAATGACGTATTATGTTTTAGTACTTTACTTCTAATATCTCGTAAACAATCTTTCCGCGGGGGGCTTGGACTTCGATGGTGTCGCCGGCCTTTTTTCCTTGCAATGCTTCGCCGATGGGGGACTTCATGCTGATGCGGCCTTGTAGCGGGTCGATTTCCTTGTCGCCGACGATGCTATAGACCTTTTCGCGCTTGGTCTTTTTGTCGAGCAACTTGACCGTCGCGCCAAAGCGGATGGAGCCGTCCTTAGTGGCTGCGTTTTCGACAATCTTTGCGCCATCCAGAATGCGGTCCAGCTCGCGCAGACGGCGGTCGATTTCGCGCACGCGCATGCGTCCGTACGTGTAGGCGGCATTCTCGCTGCGGTCGCCTTCGGCAGCGGCGGCTTGCACCTGGTTGATCATTGCCGGACGTTCAACGTATTTGAGATGTTCCCATTCGGCCTTGAATTTTTCAAAGCCTTCTTTCGAAATTAAATGTTGCATGGGGAAAAATTTAGAAAATGTGATTAGGCTGCATCACCGTCATTCTGAGCGTAGCGAAGAATCCATTTGTTTTTTCCATTCTAATAACTTTACTGGATCCATTCGACTTCGCAACTATGTTACCTCGCTCAAGATGACGCTTCCATCCTGCTTCCCTTAAACTTCTTGTGTGCTACATCATACCTTTTTTTCCTGATTCATTGAAAAACTTGATTTTATGGGGTGAAAATTTCTATCTTTGGCACGATAAATTCATGAGGTGATATGGTAAAAAGAAAGAGGACAACGGAACCCAAATACAAGCGATTGAGCCGTATTTATTACAATCGGATGTTCCCGCGCAGGCAAGATGCTATTCAGGTGGCTTGGTCTGTCGCGGCAGGCGTTTTTATCGGTATTTGGCCTACAATCGGTGTTGCGATCATTTTGACCGTAGCGTTCTGTGCGCTCTTTAGGCTCCCGAAAGTTCCCGGAATTGTTTCATCCTTTGTGGCAAACCCGCTGACCCAGTTCGGCTTTTTCTACCCGACAGGCTATATGCTCGGTTGCAAGATTGTGCACCCAGAAGCGATTAGTTTCAATTTTCTTGATGAATTTGAGGGGCTTTCGTTCAAAAACTTCACATCTGTTATCAGCCATTTGTGGACAGATGCCGCAGACCACCTGCTTGCGTTCATGATTGGCATTACAATTATCGCAGCCATCGGCGGAGCCATCTTCTTTTTTCTAGCTTATTTCATCGTAAGTTACAGAAAGAAAAAATGGATTGAGGCAAAGACAGGCTATATTCATAACTTGATTGCCGAAGACGAAGTTTTAATCAAAGAAGCACACAAAGGAAAGAAACCTATGATGCACATTTATCCGTTCAAGGCTCTGCGTCCGGTCAACCCGGCCGAAGCCGAGACAATTTCTGCGCTCCCGTATGACGTGATGAACCGCGCCGAAGCCAAGGCTATGGCCGAGGGGCTGCCGCACTCCTATTTGCGCGTGACCCGTGCGGAAATCGAACTTCCGGATTCCGTCGATGCCTACGACCCGAAAGTCTATGCACACGCTCGTGAAAACCTCGACAAGATGATTGAAGACGGCGTGATTGCTTTCGACAAGAAGCCCTGCCTTTACGTCTATCGCCAGACCATGAACGGTCGCGAACAGTATGGTCTCGTTTGCTGCGTGCCGGCTGCCGATTACTTCAACGGCATCATCAAGAAGCACGAACTTACCCGCGCCGACAAGGAAGAAGACAGACTTCGCCATGTGCTCGCCACCAACGCCAACACCGGTCCGGTGTTCCTCACTTACCGCGACCATGGCCAGTTCGACGTATTCGGTGCCGTCACCAAGCGTAAGCCCGTCTATGACTTCGTGAGCAAGGGCGACGGCTTTGGCCATACCGTTTGGATTATCGACGACGATGCCGAAATCGAAGCCATCCGCAAGTCCTTCGAATCTGTGCCGGTGAGCTACATTGCCGACGGCCACCACCGCAGCGCTGCAGGAGCCCGTGCCGCAAGCTACCGCGCCGAGCAGAACCCGAAGAACACCGGCGAAGAAGAATACAACCGTTACCTCGCCATCCTCTTCCCGAGCACCCAACTCAAGATTCTCGACTACAACCGCGTGCTCAAGGATTTGAACGGCCGTACGCCGGAACAGCTCATGGAAGAGTTGAAGCTTGTATTCGACATTGAAGAATTGCCGAGCATGCAGAGCCCCGCAAAGCAGAACCAGGTGAACTTCTATATGGGCGGCAAGTGGTACGCTTGTACGTTCAAGGACAAGTTCCTCAAGAACCTCGGTCCGGTCGATAGCCTCGATGTGGCCCTCCTCCAGAAGCTCGTGCTCAAGCCGATGTTCGACATCGACGACCCGCGTACTTCCAAGCGCATCGACTTTGTCGGTGGCATCCGCGGCCTCGGCGAACTCGTGAAGCGCGTCGATAGCGGTGAATGCGCATGCGCCTTCGCCATGTACCCGACCACGCTTGACCAACTGATGGACATCGCCGATGCCGGCGCCATCATGCCGCCGAAGAGCACTTGGTTTGAACCGAAGCTCCGCGACGGTCTCCTGGTCCATACGCTCGACTAATTCATCGCGCCGCTAAAACTGCGCGAAAAATCAAAAGTTTAAAAGTCCTTGGTTCAATCTGAGGGCTTTTTTTTGTTGTTTTGCCTAAGGGAAAATTTGTATATTAAAATAAACTAACTGAAAAAAGATTGGTTATGATGAAAAAATACTTGTTCGCTCTCGTTTCGGCTTCGGCAATGTTTTTCGCCGCCTGCGACGATGATAATTCTACGGCGCCTATTCCCGATAATCCGTCTAGCCAGGCTATTGAGGCTCAGAGCAGTTCTTCGCACGACAAAGGCAGCTCGGATAGTAAAACCAGCACCATCGAAAGCAGCGGTAGCCGCATAAGCCCGGATAACGTCATAAGCGTTGTTAAAGGGACTGTAAGTGAAGACAAGTCCAAGAAGAGTTATTTGGTAACCTTAGAGGATCGTGCAGAGTGTCGTGTTGGGGGCACCAAGAAAGAACGTACGGTCGCCTGGGAAAAAGTAGAAAATTCAAGTTTGTTTACACCGACCATGGAATTCGATGGCGAAAAACTTATTCTTCGTGAGGATTCGACCTTCGCCTATGTATTTGAAGGTGGTCCCGCCCCAAAAATAGATGGAATGTGGACTCTTGATAGTATTTGGATTTCTCAAGACAACGTTTTGTATTCATTTGATGATCGCTTTGATGCAACCTTGGAAATTTCACATGGCGAGTTTGTCATGACTTTGGGTTTGAAAGAAATCGATGATGATTCTCTAGGGAGAGAAACATTTGGTGGCTCAAATCCCATCTTTCCACGTTCGGATTTTATAAACAAAATGTACCAAGCGTTGAACGGAGACCGCTTTTCCCCGTTGTACATGGATGATGTCACAAATAACTATACGGAATTACACGATCTCTTTACTGTCGATTCCCTCGGAGTAAACGTCACCATGAAAGCATCAAAGGATAGTAGTGTGACATTTGTACTGAATGGAACGACATATACCGTTACATTGGAGAGTCTCGTTCAAAGATATTATGAAGGGAATGAAGTCGTTATTTCTGTAAAGAAAGATGACACCGTCTGTAAATGGCGCCAGAAAGAAAAGAATGTCACTCAGGAACTTTGCAAAACCGAGAACCTGGAACATTTAAATGAAGACAAAAATGTTTATTCCTTATCCGGCCAAATCGTTACCAAGTACTGGGAAGGCAACAGAGCCGAATTTGTAGAATGCCTCAAGAAAATTGCGACGCCTATGAAGTAAAATGCTTACGGCGTCATCCTGACGCCGAAGGCGGAAGGAACCAGTGACTGTTCACTTTACGTTGTCACTCCGGACTCTGTTCCGGAGCCTGTTGTTTACGTTGTCACCCCGGCTTTGACATTGTCATCCCAGCCACAGTGCCGGGGGCGTATTTTTTTTATGGCTTGCCCTCATTTGCTTCGAAGGAACCGTTTATACATTATTTTTTGTAAAAACGAAGAAAGTAAGTAAAATTTTTCAAATATTTGGTAAAAATTAAAAAACAATTATCGCTCTATATAAATAGAGCTTATTTTAAATAATTTATCTTCTTTGCAATTAGTTTAAGTTGATTGTTGGAAACGAACTAATCTTAACAAAAGCTTATTTATGGAATAAGTTAAACTGGCGGTGCTAGTCCGTCCGAAAATTTGTTTTTTATATTACTTAAAAACAACTTACAGAAAGAATATTTATATGAGCAGCACAAACGAACTTACAGCAAATGAGAGTGGTGTATCCACGGCAGAACGCTTTTTTGAAAAGCTTGGTCTTGTATTTTCCCGCGTTAAAGACGCTATCATCATGGACCTCTCAGAGGGCTTGCCAGAAAACGTTGAATCATGGGATGATGTTGAAAAATTTGTCAACGCAGTTGTCAAAAAGATTGGCTATGATCTTTCGGGAGCCTCGAAAAGCAATAAAGCTTATAATCTTTTTATGTCGATAATTGACACTTCGGTTGCTACTTCTGAAATGGTTGTCGCATTCGTTGATAATTCCAGTAAACAGAAAGACCTTGAAAGTGCAATTCAAAATCTTATAAAAGGAGCCCAGTCTGGAACTGGTGAATTGGGTGGACTCAAGGAGATTATTGATCTCGTTAAGAAACTCATTGATTTATTCAAAGACTTATCTGATATTGAGTGGAATGAAATTGCCAAGGAAATTCAAGGTTTTGGTAACTTTATTGAAAATAATTACTTTACGGAAAAATTTGCCAAGCGTATTGTTGATTATGTTCTCATCACGTTCCTGAAAAATGTGCGCGAAGTCTTTGCTGATGACTTGGAAAATCTGCTTGTAAATGCCAGTGAGGAAATCTCTAAAACGCTTAAGAATACTCTTAATGATTTGGGCATTGATGTTAGCAAATTTGAAGAACTTCAAGGCTATTTGAAAAATTATAAGAGCTTGCTAAATAATGTTGAAAATGCTTTAAAACAAAAAAATATTGGAAATGCTGCCAAAGCAATAGGGAATGCGGCGCAAGGCTTGGTCAGTACGCAGAGCTTGAATCTCGGCGGTTCTGTTGGTGATGCTGTCAATAATTTTGTAAATCTGACCGAAGATCAGTTAGAATCCTATAAGAAAATTCTTCGTCAAAGAATAAATGATATTCTTGAACAAATTGCTCCGGGCTATAATGCTACGGCAAAGGTGTTGGATCGAGTTTGTGCTGTTCTAGAATTTTTAGGAGTTATTGGCGAGAAGAAAGTTGATTTAGTCAAGTTGGCAACAGAAAATGCCGGTATCTCAGCAAATCTTCCGTCTATTGAAATTCCTGCGTTTGATTGGAATGTCTTTGAAAAAATCTTTACCAACCCGAAGGATTATCTTTCAACAGCATTCCCGTTAGAAAATTATGATGATGCCGAAAAGATTATCATCAAGGTGATGAACCTTGTTCGTGCATTCAATAAGGATTTCCCGCAGATTCAATCGGTTAAGCAATTTATTTGGGATTTGATTGTTATCGTTAAAAATAAGATTGATGAACTTGAAACGGCTGCAAATGATGCTTATCGAGAATTGGTAAACCAGCTCAAATCTGTTAAGGAATTCTTCTTGGATCTTCTTAAGATTTGTGAATCAATGCTTATAGAAACAAAGAAAACGTTGATTCAAGCTTTTAATGATTGTCAAGACGAAGTAAAGGGAATTCTTAAAAATTTAAATGAAGAAATTGGTGAAATTCAGAATAAATTAGATAAAATAAAAATTGATGAAACTTTTGAAGCGGTTGTTGTCGATACATTAAAAGATGCTGTTAAAGAAAATGTTTCTGAATTTTATGATGAATCAAAAATCGAAACGGTTTTCAAGGATTCTAAGAACGAAATTGAAAAGTTTAAGAAGGATACAATCGATAATTTCGAACGAAATATTGTTACAGGGATAAAAGGTGAAGTAACTAAGGCTTGGAACAACGGGTTTAAAGGACTCGTTAAGGATATAAAGACGGCGTTTGAAGAGCAAACGAAAAAAATTCCAACGGATTGCAAAGAACTTAAGAATTTTGGCAAGGAATCTGTTAATAAATTACTGCAAGGCCAAATCCCGGATAATCCATTCTCCGATATTGATCTGCATGTTTATTACAAAATTTTTGTCAAGAAACTTGCCTGCTTCTCTGATTTAAAAGATATTGATTCGTGCTTTGATACCTTTGGAGGAACGGTTAAAACAAATCTTGAATCCCACATAAAGGCTATATGTAAAAAAATAGATTCTGTTGATGTTAGTGAAGCGAAATTAAAAACTCTTGCTGAGGATATATTTAAGGGTTGGTTGAGTAAGATTCAATCCAAGTTCTTTGAATTGATTCTCAAGCCGTTCATTGACGAAATTAAGGATATTATTTATGAATGGGCTACAGAGAATGTTTTAAAAACAGCGTTAATAGAAGTTCGACGTCTCATTGATTCTAAGGAATTGCTTGATGATTGGAATGAATGCAAAAATGACCTTGAACAGTACTTTGGAGATGTCGATTCAAAAGCATTGACAGATGTTGTGATGGGGATCCTTGAACTGTCGAAAGAGCATGAACCAGATTCCTGGAAAACATGGAAAAACGCCCTAAAGCTTGCTATAAACATTTATAAGGCTTTGCCGTCAAAAATAAAGGAAGCTCTATCAGATGCTATAGATTTCCCGGATCTCAGCGGTATTTCGGATTATTTGCCGGATTATGATTTTGATTCGAAGAACAAGTTCCTTGCAGTGACGCTTTTGAATAAAAAGACAACGGACAATAGCGGAAATGCTGAAGGGAAGGCTAGCATTACCATCCAACTTCTTATTTTCTTGGGTGAAAGAGAAAAAGAAAATGAAGAAAATAAGGATGATGATGCTAAAAACAAGACGGATGGTGCCGAAAACGCAGAAAAAGGCTCCGAAGGGAAAAAAGAAAAGGAAAAAGGTATTTACGTTTTACCGGTAGTCAAAGGCGATTTTGGTGTTAATTTCAATATTGGCCAAAAGCACTATATGTCATTCACTACGAACGCTTCGTTGAATGGAGACGTTAAAGCGCCTGGTTCGGGTGATAAAGGTAAAGCAGCCGAAGCGGATAAGGCTAAATCTGCAGAAAATGGACAACCAAAAACAGAAGGTGGTGAAAAGAAAGATGAAACACCGAAGAATTTGCTTGGTTGCTTTATCAAATATACAGAAAAGATTTCTGAAACTGATATAACATGGCTTACAGATGAAGGTTCGTTTGCTTCTCGTTTGGATGTAAAATTTGCAAGGGGTCATGTTGAAAAGAATGAGAAAAATGAAAATGTTTTAAAGGAAAATACCGATCCGGTTTCAATTTTCGATACGGATATTGCATCCCTTTCTATTGTAAATTACCCCCAGACATTCTTTACCGGTTATGATAAAGATGGATTTGACATCGGTTATATTTGTGAATTGAAAAAGCTGTTGTTGGCACTTAAGCTGAAAGACCAAAATGACTTCTTCAAAACCATCTTGAAAAATGATATTGAAATCGAACTTGAAAAACTCAAGTTGCAATACAGCTATCAGAAAGGTTTTGAAGTAGAAGATGCTTTGCATGTTCGTATTCCAATCAATGCCGATATTGATTTAGATGTTGTCAAGTTTAAGAATCTCACCATTGACTTAGGCCTTGATGGTAATAAGCTTCAGTCTAGTGTCTTGACCTCGTTTATTGCTGACTTGAAGGGTGTATCCATTACGTTCACGGACATGGGTTTGGGTATCGAATGCAAACTTCCATTCAATGGTCAAAAGGAATTCGATTTCTCACCAAAATTCACCTATCCTAATGGGCTTGGAATTTCCATCGATGTTGAAGGCGTGAAGGGCGGTGGCGTTGTCCAATGGGATAAGGAGCGTGGGCGCTTCTTTGGTGGTCTTGAACTCACCGTTATGGAAAAATTCGGTGCAGAGGCTATGCTCGTCTTTACGACGGGTACGGGGACGGATCCGTTCTCGTGCATGGCCGCGCTTTGTGTCTATTTCGATCCAGGCATCCAGCTTGGCATGGGCTTCTCGCTTGAAGGTGTTGGCGGTTCGTTCGGCGTTAACCGCATGCTTAGCACAGACGGTCTTCGTGACGCTGTTTACGATGGAACTTTAGAGTCCGCTTTATTCTGTAAGAATGTGACAAAGAATGTCGATAAAGTTCTTGCCAA
Organism: uncultured Fibrobacter sp.; assembly: GCA_946415675.1. Lineage (GTDB taxonomy): Bacteria > Fibrobacterota > Fibrobacteria > Fibrobacterales > Fibrobacteraceae > Fibrobacter. Next base: position 54,933 of record CAMKTL010000018.1, on the reverse strand, counting down.
CATCGATAAAATCTATCCAATAAAGACAGGGCAGATATACTTTGGTTTCCTAGGTAAAATTGCTTGGGGTACTATTCTTAAAGCCGATTTCGGGTTGTTCATTCAGGCTCCAAACCCAGTGACTATTATTGTTGCGGGCATTGTCAAGGTGAGCGTTGCTGAAAGTGTTGAAAAACTTCTTGTCATCAATGCTAGTTTTATGGGAGGAATCCAGTTTGACAAGGGCATATTCTTCGATGCGTCTCTGTATGATTCCAAGATTGTAGGCTTGGAACTTCATGGCGACATGGCTTTGCGTATATACTGGGGTGGCGAAACCAAGGGATTTATCCTATCGATTGGCGGTTTCCATCCTCAGTACAAGCCTGAATCGGGCTTTAATTTGCCTGATTTGAAACGTGTAGGTTTAAAACTTGACTACAAGATTATTAAGTTCTCGTTAGATGCCTATTTTGCCATTACGTCGAATACCGTCCAATTCGGTACGAGTCTCGATATGCGAATTGGGTGGGATAAGTTTGGCCTGACTGGTTATGCTGCGTTCAATGCTTTGTTCCAATTCAATCCGTTCAAGTTCGTTGTTGATATGAAAGCAGGTCTTGCTGTTAAAGTTGGCAGCAAGAAGATTTGCTCGATTGATTTGGCGTTTGAACTGGGTGGACCGGCTCCGTGGCACGCAAAAGGTAAGGCGAGTTTCTGGCTGCTCTTTATCAAAATCAGTGTTCATTTCGATCACACCTGGGGCAAAAAGCAGGTGGCGAGCGATCGCAAGAGAATCGACATATTGCCGATTTTCACAAAGGAACTTTCGCAGAAGAGCAATTGGAGATTTATCTCTTCCGATTTGACGGACAACATGGTTTCACTTGTAAAGTTTGATGAAAAATCATTCGTCTTGCAACCGTCAGATACTATTTCATTCAACCAATCTGCAGTTCCGTTGGATACTCAAATTGAATGTTATGGTGAAGATGATGTCAACGATTATGAAAAAATAAGTATTGCATCTATTAGTATTGGCAGTGGTTCTATTCTTAAAGACAATATTGAAGATGAAAAGTCTTCTTTTGCACCATCATTGATTAATAATCTTGATGAAAACCAAAAGTTATCTCAGCCATCCTTTGTTTCGAAAACGGGAGGATTTAAGCTTACTGCGGGCTTTGATGAAAATAAGGGCTCGCCGTGCGATAAGAAAATAGGGTATGAGGCAGAGTACTCGATTTCTAAAGACACTGAAGATTACAATGCTAGTTTGAAGAGGTGGAATGCCATAAGTAAAACTCTTCAAAATGAATCTACAGGAACCACCAAGACGGTTATGACTTCTAAAAGGATGTCTTCTTCTAACAGCAAATTTGCAAAGGTTACAAGGGGCTCTTCTAGGCGAACTGCTAGTGGTTTTAACCGATTTGTAAATCAGTTGGATGAATACTGGTGCAATCAAATCAAGAACATTTCAAAAGTTTAAAAAAGAAGATTATAAAATATGAATAACGAACAGTCTTATCTTTTTCCTTGGGTCAGAAAAGGCGTTAGCGCTAAAATTGCAGAAACAGACAATCTAGGTCAAGGCACGGGCTCTATTGTTGAACGTCCTTTTGTCCAGCTGGCATTAAACCTTGAGTCGACTACTGTTAAACAAAAAGAAAAGGTGTCTTCTACAGAAGTACAAAACCTTTCGATTGTCGGGCCTGGTGATGTTTTGACGGTCAGCTCCAATTCGGTGATGAATTTTTATCCGCCTTCGGGAAATAAAGGTTTTTCGACAGAACATGACCCGTATATAGAGTTTTGGGAGCCGGATTTTGCTTGGCGCTATACTCCTGCCTCTCCACAAAAAAATGGAAAAAGTGAAAAACTTCGTCCCTGGTTGGCATTGGTCACTTGTAAGACCGGCGCATATAGCATGTCGAAAAATTCGAATGGCGTTGACATTGTAACTTTTAATGTCAACTCTCAAGATGAATATGAATCCGTTTTTCCTAATCCTACGGAGGTTTGGAAAACCGCTCATGCGCAAGGGGCGCCTGTGAATTCTGAAAATACGGCGACCTCTTTGGTGAAAAATGCTGATTTTTGTAGAATTATCGGGATAAAATGGAAAAAAATTGAAGAAAAAACTGAGGATGGCAAAACAATACAAAAAAATTTTGAAAGAGATACGGAATATACTGCATTTGTAATACCGGTATTTGAAACGACAAGACTGCGAGCCCTCGGCTATGATGATGAGGTCGCTAAAACGATTGCGCAAACTTCAGCATGGGCAAAAACGTACAGTGAACAAAAAAATAAACTTAATGGTTTAAGCTTCCCGTCCTTCTTCTCATGGAAATTTACAACAGGAGGAGAATCATTTAAAACTCTTGTAAATAAATTAAAAAGCTATTCGACTGAAAAAACAGGAATAAACGTTGATGTTTCTGATCTTGGTGATGGCTTGTCTTATTCTATTCTTGAACAAAATAAAATTCCGGAACGAAAATCCATTATTATGCCTGCTGCGACGCAGACTGTTGATAACAAGCCTGCTGAAGCATTCCCAAAGGAGAATGGTGACGAGGCGACTGTTTACACTCGGTTAAAAGACAAGTTGGAAATGAGTCCTGTATTCGAAGAAAATATGGCTTTGATATCAGGGAACTCTCAAAATAACATCAGTACCGACGATGACCCTTGTGTTGTTCCTCCGATATATGGCGGAAAACACTCTATGGCTACAAATTTAGAAAATGCAAAGTCTTGGGTGAAACAGGTGAACCTAGACTTACATTATCGTGCTGCTGCAGGTCTTGGTAAAAAAATTGTTCAGGAACATCAAGAACAATTTGTCAATCGCGCATGGAAACAGATTGAGGCTGTAAAGGCTTTAAATAGCAGAATTTATCAAAAGCTTCTTAGTGCAAATGTGAAAAAATCAGTAAAAAATCGAAATTTCAATGGCGTTTGCAAGAAAATTGATTTTAATAAAGATACTGATGCAAAAAATATTTTTGTAAAGAATTTAATGCTTAGCCTTGCACCGATGGCTCAAACAGATGTGAATGGAACTAACATCAATCAAATTCTACAAAGTCAAAATATTCCGACATCTTTTATGTCTTCGGCTTTCCGTAACAAAACGCAAATGCTGGCCTCTAATTTAAAAGATTTGGATTTTTCGTCTTTGATGGAAAGTGTTGCTGCCGGCAATTTCTTCCAAATGCCCAAACCAAGTGATTTCGAATATCCTGCTTTAAGTGCAATGTGTTTGTCCACATTCCAAAAGGAGAGATTTTGGAGATTTGTTGTCGAAAAATATCCTTATTTGACCGATAGTCCTGTTTTGGAAAATGATCAACCTAAGTGGAAGATTACGGATGTTTGTAACATTTCAAATTCTGCTTTCGAATGGAAAATTGATTCTACTCCAAAAGATTTCTCTCTAGCTAATCAGTATTCTTGGACACAAATCCCTGAATCTCGAATGGGTGTTTTCTTAAAATTTTTATCGTATCATGCAAGACAACATGAAAAATATGATATGTTGGGTTTAATAGATTTCCTCGGTGAACTTCGTACAGGATATGGTAAAGAGATTGTGGAGGATTTTAAAAATAGAAAAATTGAAGAATTGTCGACTCAAGTCTTTATTTTGGGAAAAACGGAAATAAAAAAAATTATCGGGTTGAAAGACGAAGTGTATGTAAGTTTATTCGCTGATAATGACAAAATTATTACCATAATAGATGATTGCTATTTTGTGAATAGAGATAAGTTGGTGAAAGATCGAAATAGTGATTCTGTTTTGAAAAATTATTCAACGGTTGATATGCGTTATCCAGCAATTTCAACTGCTCAGAAGGGTGAATATACTTCTGCGGGGTGGTTGAGTGGAAATATTAATTCTATTCCCGATGAAAGAGATTACTATTTGAATCGCAGTAAGTTCTTAAAAGATGAAGCGGGTAATACAGGAAGTAAGAATGGGGACTATAATATATCAAGGGTCTCTAACACAAGTGATATGAAATCTTATTTGAAAGATCTAATTAATCAATTGGATTGTAATAACGTTTTTTATTGGAATGAATTCATTTCATGGATTGATAATTATATAAAAAATGGTAAAGGTTATGATTGTGATGCGGATCTTGATGCGAGATATTTGAAAAAAACACCTTTCTTATGTGATTTCTTGGGAATAGCGAGTGATGCTTTATCGATAACATGTTCGGTTTACAGTAAGAATCACAAAAAATTGCGTAATTGGTTTCCATATGAAGGAGTTAGCGGAATATTAGACTTTGTTGCACTGAATGATAAAAAAGTTTATGATGGATTGAAGTTTATTTACGAAAAATGGGCGTCGTTTTTTGATATTCCTGATTATATTTTGATAGCTCAGCCTTTATTGAGCACATACGCTGATAAATATGTCAATAGAATCCCTAGTGCTGGTAGTAATGGGTATTCCTCAGTTCGTGCATGGGCTGAAAAGATTATTGAAAGAGAAAAGAATAAAAGCGACAAAACCGATTCTGTCATTAATGCTTATTTAAGCTATGAAAATTCCTTGAAGGAACTGGAAAAAATGAAGAAAAATTCTCCAGTTCAAATTAAGCCTTCTTCTACAAATGTAAATGTGGCTTTGGCGAATCTTCAGGTTAAATTGAATGAAGACAAAAATCTTGACGATGAGAAAAAATTTGTAGAAAATTATTTTAATACGTTCTATGGCGATCGCAAGTTAGTAGAAAATTATGTCGATGACTGTCTTCGTTCGAAGTACCCGGTGATGGCGTATCCGCAGTTCCCTGAACCAACGTATTATTATCTAAAACAACTGGCGGATAAATTTATTTTGCCTTGCGTAGATGAATTGCCCAATAACTCCATTTCCATGTTCAAGAGCAATGAAGGATTTGTCGAGGCTTACCTTTGTGGCATGAATACCGAAATGGGTAGGGAACTTCTTTGGAGAGAATATCCGACGGATCAACGAGGCTCCTATTTCAAAAAATTCTGGGATACCGATACAAGTATCGAGAATATTCAAAATGATAGCTATTTTGACATAAAATCCGTGCATAATTGGAATAATGAATTAGGCAAGAATCATAATGATTCAAAATCTGAACTGTTGATGTTTGCTGTAAAGGGCGAACTGATGCGGAGCTATCCTGACACCAAGATATATCTTCATAAAGTTGTCAAGGAAAATGGAGAATACAAACCGTGCTCTGAAATAGAAAAGGATGGAGTCATTATTGAACCGGCTGCGCAAGCATTCTTCAGGGATGACATCTATGTTGTTGGATTTAAGATTAAATACAAGGATGCTTTGGGAAGCCCTTATGGCAATAATAATGGATATATGCTTGTTTTCAAGCAAATGCTTGAAAATCTGAATTTTAAAACAACGAATAAATCATTTGTCGATTCAGCTCAATATGCTGCTGATTCTGTAGTTCAGCCTATTATTCGCGGTCTCCATGTTTTAAACTTTGCGCCTCTTTCTAAAGAAGAAAGTGTAATTGTTCCTTTTGAGAGGATTAAACAGCAATGTAGTATAGGTACTATTGGTCATGTTGGTCATGGAAAAACAACTCTTACTGCGGCTATTTGCACAGCTCTTGCTGCAAAGGGGCTTGCACAAGCTAAGAACTTTAAAGATATTGACAACACTCCAGAAGAACAGTCTCGTGGAATTTCGATTTACAACTCTTTTGTTGATTATTCTACGGATTCCCGTCTTTACAAACATATAGATTGTCCGGGGCATGCTGATTATATTCAAAATATGATTTCCGGTGTGTCGCAGATGGATGGCGCTATCCTTGTGGTTGCCGCGACTGACGGCCCGATGCCCCAGACTCGCGAACACATTCTGCTTGCTCGTCAAATGGGCGTACAACGGATTGTCGTATTTTTGAATAAATGCGATATGGTGGATGATGGGGAAGTTCTTGATCTTGTTGAAATGGAAGTTCGCGAATTGCTCACCAAGTACGGTTTTGATGGCGATAATACCCCAGTCATTCACGGATCCGCACTCAAGGCTCTTAATGGCGATGTTGCTAGTCAAAAACGGATAATGGAACTTCTAAATGCCTGCGATGAATACATTCCGCTTCCGCTGTATGATTCCACCAAGTCGTTTTTTATGCCAATCGATGATGTAAAGACTATTACTGGTCGTGGTATATCCGCCATGGGTTGTATCAATCGCGGTATTGTTCGATTGACAGACAAGGTAGAATGTGCTGGTAATGGAAAATCTGCTGAATTTGTTGTCACAGGAATTGAAAAGTCTAGCAAGATGTATGATGAGGCTCAAGCTGGTGAAAGTGTTGCTATACTCCTTCGCGGTGCTGAATTGAAGGATGTCGGTAAAGGCATGATTCTCGCTGCTTCTGGAACAGCATCTTTGCAAAGTGCATTCAATGCCGAGATATACATGTTTACAAAGGAAGAAGGTGGTCGTCATACTCCGTTTGTGAGTGGCTATCGTCCTCAGTTCTTCTTCCAAAATGGCGAAGAATGTTCAGGCTCCATTCAGCTTCCTGCTGGTGTTGAAATGGTTTCTCCAGGACAAACTGTGACTGTGAATGTAAAATTGGCAACTCCGATTGTTGTAGACAACGAAGAACATTTGCGTATTGCCAACCTTCTCAGTATGCGTTTGACGGATTTGGATCTTTCTGTTCGCTGTATCAACTGCCTCCGAAATGCAGGTATCAATACTGTTGGTGAACTTATTCGCTACAAGGAAGATGATTTATCCCAAATTCGGAACTTTGGTAAGAAATCGGTTGTTGAGCTTAAAGAAAAAATGGCTTCGATGGGTCTCACCTTTGGTATGGACATAAGTGGCTATTCTGCTTTACGCTTCGTGATTCGCGAAGGTAATCGGACTGTTGGTTATGGTTCTGTAACTGAAATCGTTCCAAATTAAAATTGGAATTAGGATAAATAAAATTTAATGTGATAACCTTCTGATAAAGAAGAGGAATAAAATGGCAAAAGAAAAATTTGATAGAAGCAAGTCTCACTGCAATATCTGTATTATCGGTCTCGTTGAACATGGTAAAACCACTTTGACCGCTGCAATCTGCACGACTCTTGCTGCTAAAGGCTTTGAATCAATAAAAAGTTCTGATGAAATTGAAACCTTGCCGGAAGAAAAGGCTCGTGATATCACGATAAATACGTCTCATGTGGAATTTACTACAGCAGAGCGCCATTATTCACTAGTTGATTGCCTGGGGTATGCTGACTATGTGAAAAATTTGGTGACCGGTGCAGTTCCGGTGGATGGGGCTATCCTCATCGTTGATGCCACTGATGGATCGATGTCTAAGATTCGCGAACAAATCCTTTTGGCCAACCAAGTCGGCGTGCCGAAGATAGTCGTGTTCATGGACAACTGTGACAAGGCTGATGACTCCGACATCCTTGACCTTGTCGAAATGGATGTCCGCGAACTTCTCTCCAAGTACGACTTTGATGGTGACAACGCCCCGATAATTCGTGGTTCCGCTCTCAAGGCCCTCGAAGGCGATTCGGAATATCAGGACAAGGTCATGGAACTCATGGACGCTTGCGACACCTACATACCGATTCCGCTGCGCGATGTCGATAAACCTTTCCTTATGGCGATTGAAGATATATTTGTCGTCGCAGATCGAGGCACTGTTGTTTCGGGTCGTATTGAACGAGGTGTTGTTCGTACAGGTGATTCTGTTGATTGCGTGGGGCTTGGCGCAAAAAACAATTATACTGTTGTTGGTATGGAAATGTTCCGCAAAATGCTTGATGAAGGTCAAGCTGGTGATAATGTCGGTATCTTGCTTCAAAATGCCCACAAAGAAGATTTTGTTCGTGGGATGGTTCTGGCGGCTCCGAATACTGTTACGACTTGTATGGAGTTCGATGCTGAAATTTACGTTTTGAAGAAGAATGAAGGTGGCCGCGAAACTCCGTTCATGAATGGTTCCCGTTCTCAGTTTTTCTTCCGCACCACCGACGTTACCGGAACGATTCAGCTTCCGGAAGGCATAGAAAAGGTGAATCCCGGTGATTCCGTGAAAATCAAAGTGAAACTCAATACTTCGATCGCTATGGAAAAACAGCTCCGTTTCGCAATTCGCGAAGGCGGAATAACCATTGCTTCTGGAATTGTTTCAGAATTGATAACTAGTGATTACGGTTGTTCTGCAAATACTTCTGAAACTCCTATTGATATTTCGGGCATTAAAGTTAGTGATTACAATGTTCCTTCTAAAATAAACAGTATTTTGGGGAATATTCCGGCTTATCATCCGTTGGCTCTGTTCCCTGTTCGTCTAGAAACTAGTTTTTGTTACATAAATAATAATAAGCAAAAACAGCTTCGTGTCAGAATTATTCCAGACGAAATCATGCTGGACTATAAGAAAAATTCAAAGCTTACAGAAGATGAAATCAAGGATGGAAAATTTTTCTGGATCCAATGGTATATTGCCAGTGGTTGCGAAAGCAGAGAATATGAAGCATGGGAGAATCTTTGTTCGAAATATCCTCTGTATAAAGCAGCTAGAATATGCCGAGAATTAAAGCCCACAGATATTAACAAAGATAAATTTAATTGCCGTCGTCCCTATGTAAATAATGCTAATGGGGAAAACGTTCAGCAGTCATCGAGTATAGAATTAATTGAAACGAAATGTAGAAAAATATACGATATACTTGCAGATGTGAATTTTGACGAACGAAAATTTCTAGAAGAAAAAGATAAAGATGAAGAAACCTCATTCGAAAAAAGTATTCGCAAAAACCTTAGCGAAATAAATGCATTTGTTTTTGAAATAGAATCACTAATGTTGCCTTGCGACATGATTGTAGATTATTTATATGATAACGTACATGAAACATTCCTTTATTTATATCGTCGATTACAGGTTCTTTATTCGATTTATCAAAAACAATCCTGCTTAAGTACCCCCCGCTCTTTGGAATTGTGGGATATTGATTATTCTATCTTAAAGTCTTTATTGGAAAAAACGGAAAAATTCCTGGAATCGCTTGATAATCGTTGCATTTCTTTGTCTGATATGGTGAATTTGTATTTGCAAAAAGAAAAAATCGATTTCCCAACTATTTCGGCAGGGCGTTCAGATGCTTTAAATATTCCTGTATGCAAATGTTTGCCTGATTATTTTGTTTTTGTGGGCGAAGTTGCAAATAATGCAAAGAATGTTGTTTTTGCAGTATCAAATAAGGTTGACGCTTCTAAAATTCAGATGGGTTTTTCTGAAAAGTCAAAAAATAGTCAAAATGACGGTTTGGATGCTAATAGTGGTGAACTCAATCTTGCCGATAATCCCAAAATGAAATGGATGACTGATTATGAAACTGCTAGACAATGTGGAATGGCTATAACTGTTGACATTGATAAAGATGTTAATGAGTTTAGATATATTTATGTTTTGGGTGTCGCTAATTTGTCTGATTCGAATAGAAGATCTGTAATAAGTGATTTGGTATATGGCCATAATTATATTAATTCAAATATGCGTTTTGTAAAAGCCGGTACGCCCACAAACATTATTGACGGAAAATATGAAGACGAAGAAGATTTTTTAAGACATGCTCGTTATGAAATAGAAGTAAAACAAAGTTATATGAATGAACGGTACACGTCTAGTCTTTCTGACTATAATATTTGCGATTCAATGAAAATTGCCTATCTCTTAAAGGGACATGGTAATAGTGCGTGTTATGAAAAAGACTTTTTAGAAGATTGGTCTCGCATTGTTGGCTTTGATAATGCACAGGACCGTTATACAGAAATTGCTTATGAAAATTTATGGGATAAATATCTTGGTGGTGTTTTTAAGGATGATCTTTCTGTAGGAACAATTCCCATAAAAAAATTTTTTGTCAAACATGTCCGCGCTCGAGGTAATGTCGCTACGCTTCGTATAGACAATTTACCTTATGGTATTCTGCCTACCACGGATTTTGTTCAGATGATTAAGATTCTTCTTGATAATAATGGAAATGTTTCCTTAAAGAATTTGTTATATTCACTTATTCAGCTTGCCGAAGAATGGAAGAAATGTCGAAATAATAATGTCAAATACTCGGAAAAAATGTCGGGGACGAAATCCCAACAAAATTATTTGGAGATGACAGGGCAGACACCATATTCCGTAAACTTCACAGAACGTACACTTATTGAGTCTAAATTTAATCCTTCGTATTTAGATGCTGATGCTGGTAAAGCAAATGCAAATAATGTAAGAAAAATGACTATTATTGGAAATTTTTTGAAGGAAGAAAATTTAGGTGCTGTTCCTATTGCCGATGTATATGATTTTTTTGAAAATAAAGATAAAGATGTTTTTAAAGAAATGGTTTCTTGTGTTTATCAGGCCTTAGAAAATAATGGAATGCCTGCTGAAGAATGCAATCGTGAATCGGAATTGCTTGTATCGGAATTTTTCGATTTGCTTACACATCGTCTTGATGCCTGGTTTATGGGAATTCTTGATTACTATTTCCATGAAAAAATAGGCATAGTGGATTCCCCCTATATTGGAACTTTTGGTTGGGTTTTTAACCTCAAAGAGAATCCGCGAACCGAAATTACAGGAAAAACTAAAGCAGATATCCTTGAAAAAATGCAATTCAAGGGTCCAACGGATTCTTTGGCTTTGTTTGAAAGTTCCCAGGATGGTCACTTTATTGTTGCTCCTTCGATCCAGCATGCACTTACAGCGACGGTTTTAAGAAGCTCCTACATTAAGTCTAAATCGCAAAAAAATTCAGAATCGCAAATTTGCGTAAATCTTTCATCGACAAGAGTTCGGCAGGCGATGCGACTTGTTGATGGTGTTAAGTCGGGAATGGCTTTAAGTATAATTCTCGGTTCTGATTTTGAGCGTTATTTACACGAAGCGCGCAAGATTTACAAAATAAAAGTAAATAATAAAGAAATACCTGCTGAAATGGATGAATTTATTTATCCGTTGCGTCAGCTTTTCCCTCAAGTGGTCAACTTAGATGCTGGAGACAATCGTGCTAACGATTACGTAATGCAGGTTGTAAATGCTGAAGCTCTTTTGAATGCTTTCGTTGACAAATGGGCATGGTCAAAACCTGTTTCAGCATGGTTACAAAGCGAATGGGATGATCGTAACAATCCTAAAAATACCCCATGTGCATTGATTCAGCGTTTGATTGTCGGTATTGAAAAATACGAGTTGAATCCTTCGAAGTTTAGTGTCCTTTTCAAGATTATAGAAAGGTTGATGGATTCCTATGATGCCTTGAATGACCTGCTTTTGTCGGAAGGTGTTCATCGTTTGATTATGGGCGATAAAGCCTCTTATTATGCAATCAACAATTTCCTTAAATCCAAAGAAGGCAATCTCCCGGATATGGATATTTTAAATATTCCTAGTGAACATGTTGTTGTATCGCATAAGGCAGGTGTCTTGTTGCCTCAAAGTACAAAGACTTCGGATAAGGTCTTATGCCGTGCGGAACCTGCTTTAAACGCTTGGATTGAAGATCAACTTGGCGGCATGGAAAACATTCTCTTTTTTGTTAAAAAGGAAAAAGAAAATGCTGTTCAAATTGTCCGTTGTTCGTTAGCGGAATTGAAAATTAGCGGCATAGAATACATGTATTTGTCCGCTTTTGATAAATCATTCCATGTTTATCTTGAATCACGATTCCGCGAATTAAAATCATGTACGTCAGATAAGATTTTTGTTCTAGACAGTGCTCTTGATGCTGGCTACGAATGTAAATCGAATGAAATCAGTCTTGAAGATAATGCTCTTCGAATAGAAACTCTCCGAAGTCTTGTTGCTCATGGACGTGTGATGAACACTGCGGATTGGCATAATCAAATGTGTGAGGATAAAACAGAAGAAGAGTTAATTGATATTGATGATTTAAAAAATCGTGTATCATATTCGTGCGCTAGTCTTGAAAATATCAAAAATAATCTTGAAAACTGGCTTACAATAACAAAATTCAAAGATGTTTTAAAGAATCCCGTGGATTCAAATAAAAAGACGGATGCTATAGACGATGAACTTGTTGCTGAAGGTTATAAGCTTCTTTGCGATTGTTTTGAATCGGGCATGATTAATTGCTTTAACGAATATGACTTGTCTGCATTCATGGGGGCGTTAACGCAAGATTCTGATGCTGATGAATATGAAAGAATTTGTGATGCTCAAAAAGTTCTTGGTTCGGATGTCTATAATGCCTACAATGACTTATGTGATAGAATCAAGAGTGCTCAAGAGATTGTTGAATCCAATACTTCTGCAGAAACCTGTATAACGGCTTTGCAAAGCATTACCCTGAGTAATTTCAAGGTTTGCTATAAGTTTAAGGCTGAATCTGTCATTAATGCATTTAAGAATCCGTTGAAAAATACATTTGTGGGTGCAGAAAAGCATTATTACACAAATGTCACGACTGATCTCTTTGATCAATGGCAAGATGAAGTTTCTGAAGTTCGCGATGGCATGAAGCTCATGCACCAATTGCACATGACTCAGATGGCTTTGGATCGTGATTTGGACAATGTTGCAATTCTCCAAACATCAATACCTGATGGTGCGGATTGTTCAGATGTTGTATCGGATTATAAGATATGGCTTGGTGCAGGTGTCAATAATGAATCTGAATTGAGGGATGCTGATTCACTTGTTCTGTATAACGCATCCGCTTATACAACGTGCAGGAATGGTTGCTTGTCTGGATTTGTATTCGATTCTTGGATTGAATATATTCCATACCAAAAGCATGATGCAGGACTTGCGTTCCACAATGATTGGCCTAACGCAGAAGCCCCACAAAGTATTCTTTTGGCTTGGCATCCGAAGCTTCCTTTAGTTAAGGATAGTAGAGAGACAAGTACTTGGAATTTAAAGACTTTATTGCAAGTTGTGCGATCAACTCGTTTTATGATGATGAACAGAGCTGTTGAGCCTGATTACATTTATCGAGATCCGTTGTTGTCGAAGATATTCCCATTGACTCCAAAAACAAAAAAAGAAATAAGTGCGTAATTGAATAAGAGGTTTTTATGAATACAGTTTTTCCTTGGACGAACGATACCATTGCAAAATTTTATACTGGAATAGTTGATTCCCAGGGGCGAGTTATTGGAGCTCCAACTCCACAAATTGCGTGGGAACGTTATTGTAAGACTATAGAGGCTGTGGGTAATACTTCAATTTGCAGTCGTATTGAGCCTAGAACTCGCAATGAAGATTATAAAAAGGCTTTGTCTTTCGAAGTTTTTGACCCGTTATGGATGTTATGCCGTCAATGGCAGTATGGGCGTTTTAAGGCTGCCGATTGCGGTTCTCCGGTCATGGTGAAAATTAAGACCGTAAAGAAAAACATTGATAAGGTTTTACGTGGTGACGGTGAAGATATCCGTTATTCGACGGATGTTCCTTTGGAATGTGAAGTCGAAAAACAGAATGTTGAGATTACGCCTTATGTATGTGTTGAATCGGCTATGCAGTTCAAGAAAATGATTGCGAATGTCAAACAAAAAAAATCGGTTGTTGAATCATTGCTAAAAGAGTATCCGCTAGATTGCTCGCCTGAAGATGATTTGTCTTCTCTTGAATTGCTGAAAAATAAAAAGAATACTGCGTTGAATAAATTTATCAAGTTTTATGCATCTCGCTCATTTGATGGATCTAAGCTTTACGATGCTATTTTGAATGGAACTGTCGAGTCTTCCATTCAAAAAAGCGTTGGTACGAAGATTCTTGAGAATTATAAAGAGTGGTTTAAGAATAAATTTTTACCTTGTACTGATAAAAAAGGAACCGAAAGCAAAGATTGTTGGAATATCAGTAAACTCGGTTATGAAACAGAAGTTAGGCAACAAAATAATCGTTATGTAGCTGAAGACTATGATTCTGGTAAGTTGTCGTGGTATTCCTTTGATAAAAAGGGTGCTGATGATTTGTCGTATAAAGATGAAGAAGTCAAGATGCTCTCGTATATACCGACTCCGGCGAAGATCCCGGGTGCTCCGGCGAGCCGTTTGTGGGAATTTGAAGATCGTCAGGTGAATATGGGCAATAATAGCAATGATTTCAATTCTATTGCTACTGTGGCAATCATGCAATATATTACCATGTTTAGCAATGATTGGATGATTACGCCACTCGAAACCGAAACTGGAACAATTCTTGATGTAGATGGTATTGTCGTTAGGGATTCTTTTGGTGATCGTTTTTATATTAATAAAAACGCCCAACAGTTTGATAAATCAGAATACGATAGGAAGTATGGTTCTGGTGCGTATGATAAACTCGTATATACGGATCGCTGGGACATGTTCGGCAACAGCTATGTTGAGGCTTATGCGAATGAAAAATTCTCTACTTCAAGAGGTTTGTTCTTCCCGCCGACAGTACTCCGTTGCGAAGAGAGTAAGCCGATTGAAGAAGTGCAGTTCTTGAGAGATGAAATGGCTAATATGGTTTGGGGCGTCGAAACGACGCTTAACAACAAGTGTGGTGGAACCATGGATGGCAAGAGTCTCTCTGATTCTGTTTTGAGTGAAGTTGACGAAGTTAATTTGACGAAAGCTGGCGAGCATGATCCGATAACTAGTGATGAAGATGCAGAGTATTCACTGCTTATTCAAAATAGAGTGCCAATGAACTGGATTCCGTTCTTGCCTGAGCAGGTGATTGGAAATTGCCGTGAAATTGCCTTTAGACGAGCAACAATGCCTATTTTCTATAATGATGGGCGTGAAGAAGTGTATAAAAAGGTTCGCCCATCAACTTCGTTGCTTGCTGTCAAAAAAGAGAAAAAAGGTGAGAAAGATTGTGTTGTTCCGCTTTATATCAATGAAGAAGAATTGGCTACTTGTGGTATAAAGGTTAGGAAGACTGCTCAACGTACCAGATGGTTCTTTGGAAAAAGCTTTAACTGGATTGGCAATAGAGAAATCATTAGCGAATATCAGGCTAATAGCGGCTTGATGTTTGATGAATTGATTAGTAAGGTGACGGGTAAGGCGATTACGCTGAAACCGAGTGAAACGCCTGAAGAACAGTCTGTTGCAGAAGAACCTCCTGCTGAACAATAGCTTGATTCTTAAATTATAGAAAGGGCTCCTCTAATTGAGTGAGTCCTTTTTTTCATTTCCCTTTCAAAACCATTTTCACGAACCTTTGTGCGCGTGATACTTGGCGGTCGAACTTTTTTTGCAATCTGTTTGCGGTTTTGTTGGCGCGGCCCAGCAGGCGGTTTTTGGTGAAGTAGCCGACTTCGCGGGAGTCAGCGCAGCGGCTTGCTTTTTCGCAGACAAGGTAATAGCAATCTTCGGGGACCACGTAAAAGGAAATCTTTGATGAATCCTTGGCGCTAAAAATTTCGCGCTTGATGTGGATGGGGGCGTTGCCGGGTTCCGCTTGGAAAATCTGGAGTTCAACGAGGTAGCGGTCTTGCCAGGGCATGTAGTCGATTTCTTGCAGGCTGACGTGGCGGTTTCCGAGTTTTGTTGAACCGATGCGTTCGAGGGCCATCTGACGGTTGCCTTGCCAGAGGCTCGACTTGATGTAGATTTTTTCGTTCTGCTCGTGCATAAGCGAAATGAGGTTGTCCTGCTCCACGTCGTTTAGCTTGTCGAAAAATAGCGTGTCGCCTTTGCGTGGAACGTAGATGCTGCGCGTTTCGATAAAGGCGTCTTCGCCTTTCCATTTGAAATTGCGGTGCGGGGTATAGACTTTGCCGTTGTTCGTAATGGTGATGGAATCGCCGGGGACGCCGAGGACTTTGCGCACCATGTTGTCCTGGTTCCGCATGATGCCCCAGACAAAGTCTCCGTCTTGAATGTTTTCGGTGCAGCGGGGGAGCTTGCATATCCACAGTACGCTGTTCTTTGCGAATTTGGGGTACAGCGAGTTGTCTTGCATGCGGACGGGTTCCAAGACGTAATGCCGTACGCCAATCATTACGGCGAGAACTAAACCGAGGATAAGCACAAGAAAGAACACGTACGCCCTGGAATGGCGCCGTTGTAGTGACTTGACTTTTCGATCGAGTGCAGACATGTTCCCTACAAATTAAATGTACTTAGTCGCCGTTGCCGTTGGAATCATCGCTGAGAGAGAGTACTGCGAGGAAGGCCTTCTGCGGCACTTCCACGGAACCGATGCTCTTCATGCGCTTCTTGCCTTCCTTCTGTTTTTCGAGGAGCTTGCGCTTGCGGGTAATGTCGCCGCCGTAGCACTTGGCAAGCACGTCCTTGCGCACTGCTTTCACGGTGGAGCGGCTGATAATCTTCCCGCCGATGGCGCCCTGGATGGCGACGTCGAACTGCTGGCGTGGAATGAGGTCTTTGAGCTTGACGCAGATGGCGTTCGCGTAGGTGTTCGCCTTGTCGCGGTGGATAATCACGGAGAATGCATCGACCGGGTCACCGTTCAAGAGGATGTCGAGCTTGACGAGGTTGTTGCGCCTGTATTCGCTTGGTGTGTAGTCGAGGCCTGCGTAGCCGCGGCTCAAGGATTTAAGGCGGTCGTAGAAGTCGAACATGATTTCGGCAAGCGGTAAATCATACTTGAGAATGACCTTCGTTTCGTCGATGTATTCCATGGTCTCGAACGTGCCGCGTTTTTCTTCGCAGAGCGTCATCATGGCGCCGACGTATTCCTTGGGCGTAAAGATTTGAGCCTTCACGTAGGGTTCTTCGATGTAGTCGTAGCGACTGGCATCGGGGAGCTTGGACGGGCTTTCGATTTTTACCATGGAGCCGTCGCTCATATATACATGGTATTCCACGTTCGGCACAGTGGTGATGATATCGACGTTGAATTCGCGGTCCAAACGTTCTTGCACGATTTCCATGTGCAAAAGTCCGAGGAAGCCCGTGCGGAAGCCGAATCCGAGCGCTTCGGAGGTTTCAGGTTCCCAGCTGAGGGCGGAGTCGTTCAGACGGAGTTTTTCGAGCGCTTCGCGAAGGTCCTTGTAGTCTTCGGGGTCGATGGGGTAGATTCCCGAATAGATCATCGGGAGCACGTCCTTGTAGCCCGGGAGCGGTTCTTCGGCGGGGTTCGCGGCGTCGGTGAGGGTGTCGCCGATTTTCACGTCGCTGATGGTTTTTACGTTCGCAAGTACGTAGCCGACCATGCCTTCGGAGAGTTCCGGTCGCGGGTCGCGGCGCATGCTGAATGTGCCGACTTCGGTGACGACGTATTCGCCGCCGGTCTTCATCATGCGGATTTTCATGCCCGCCTTGAGGGAGCCTTCGACGATGCGGATGTAGTTGATGACTCCGCGGTAAGAATCATAGACGGAGTCGAAGATGAGGGCCTTGAGCGGCTTGCCGGAATCGCCCTTGGGTGCCGGGATTTCATCGACAATCTTGTCGAGCACCTGCTCTACGTTGAGGCCTGTCTTTGCGGAAATACGCGGAATCTGGTCGGGGTCGTAGCCGAGCAAGTCGCCGACGAGTTGTGCTACGTGGTCGGGCTGTGCGCCCGGTAAATCAACTTTGTTTAAAACGGGGATAATCGTGAGGTCGTTTTCGATAGCGAGATAGAGGTTCGAAAGCGTTTGGGCCTCGATGCCCTGGCTTGCATCCACGACGAGGATGGCTCCTTCGCATGCGGCCAACGAACGGCTGACTTCATAGGTGAAATCGACATGCCCCGGTGTGTCAATCATGTTCAAAATGTATTCTTCGCCGTCCTTTTCATAGACCATTCGGATGGCGTGAGCCTTGATGGTAATGCCGCGTTCGCGTTCCAGGTCCATGTCGTCCAGGAGCTGGTTCGTCATTTCGTTTTTCGAGACCGTCTTGGTCAGTTCAATCATTCTGTCGGCTAAAGTGGATTTGCCGTGGTCAATGTGTGCGATAATGCTGAAATTACGGATATTGTTGTTTTGCGGCATATTGAAAAGTTCAGAAGTTTTTGCACAAATATAGAAATCTTGTACTTGTTTTTTGAGGTCTGTTGTGAACCCTTCAAAAAAAAACTATATTCTTGTTTGACAATTGGAATCTAAAGAACGATATAACTACGGAAGTTAAGTCTTGTTCAAAAAAATCATTATTTGCGCATCTCTCCTGAGCCTTGCCGTAAGTGCCTTTGCTCAAGGAAAAGTCTTTAACAAGGATTACACGGGTATTTCTCAGATTCTTGCTGAGATAACAACTCACGAAGGGAAAATTGTTGTCGATTTGAACTTCAAAGCGGCCCCGAATACCGTTGCGAACTTTGTGGATCTCGCGAACAAGGGATTTTATAACGGCCTGCTTTTCCATCGCGTCATTCCGGGCTTTATGATTCAAGGTGGTGACCCGAACGGTGATGGAACGGGCGGTCCCGGTTATACGATTGATGACGAAAAAAATGACCTCAAGCATGAGACGGGTGTAATTTCTATGGCAAATAAAGGCCCGAACACTGGTGGTTCGCAGTTCTTTATCACGCATCTCCCGCAACCGCATCTGGACGGCCATCATACCGTTTTCGGCAAGGTTATCGAAGGACACGATGCTGTCTGCCGCATTGACATGAACGATCCGATTTTAAACATTACAATTGTGGAAAAGAAGTAAATATGAGTTCCAAAAAAGCGACATCTAAAGCGCCTGCAAAGGCGAGTGCTTCTGAAAAAAAGTCTGCTCCGAAGAAGGCTCCTGAAAAGGCTAAGTCCGCTAAGGCTGCTCCAGCCAAGAAGCCGGCTGCAAAGCCTGCTCCAGTGAAAAAGGCTGCCGCTCCGGCCAAGAAGGCTGCTCCGGCAAAGAAGCCCGCTGCTAAGCCAGCTCCTGCGAAGAAAGCTGTCGCTCCGGCAAAAGCGCCTGCAAAGGCTGCACCGGCAAAGAAGCCTGCCGCAAAAAAAGAAGTCCCTGCAAAGAAGGTTCCCGCGAAAGCGGTGAAGGCCGCTCCTGCACCGAAAAATGCCGCAACTGCGAAGAAACCCGCTGCGAAACCCGCTCCTGTGGAATCTTCCAAGAAACCTGCTGTGGCAAAGAAAGTTGAACCGGCAGTCGAGGCTCCTGCTGCAAAGAAGTCTAAAGCTCCGGCGAAGGCTCCTGTCGCACAGCAGAAACCTGCTGAAGAACCGCAGGCCGAAAAGAATGTCACCAAGGAATCTGTCAAGGAAGTCGCCAAGAAACCGGCCAAGGAAGCCGTAGAAAATACGGAAAAGCATGAATCCAAAAAGGCTTCGACAAAGGTCGAATACCCTTATGCCGTTTTGCTAGAAGGTGGTAAAAAGCCGTGCAAGTTCATTATGTTCCTCGAAATCGATGAACAGGAAGAACGTGCCAACAAGAAGAAGGTGACTTCAGAAATGAAGAGCCTCGAAAAGAAGCCGACTTCTGCTATCCGTCACAAGATTTCGCTTGCCGAAGAAACGCAGGAAGAACTGACGGAACGCATCTTGAAGGAACTTGAAGAGCAGAATGCCGCATTCACCCGTGAAGCGGCAACGCAGATTTGTACGCGCTGCAACAAGAATCTGGTTTCTCCGGAATTCTGGGTCGATAAGCATCTCGGTTACTGCGAAGAATGCGCCGCTATTTTGCACTTGGGCCAGTCCAAGGAAGCCCGCAAGGTGGAATACCAGTTGGGCGCCATGGGCGGAGACTCTTTAGATGAAGTCGATGATGACGATATCGAAGGGCCAGACGCAGCAGCGTTGAAGGAAGCGGAAGAAGAACTCGCCGAATTCGACGAATAGTTTCTTTTATAATGTATAAAATAAAAAACCGAGGTTTGACGCCTCGGTTTTTATATTTGTCGTTTTGAATTATGCCGTTCCGCCAATCTTTGAAGTGAAACGACGATGAATCCTGTGAAGTGTTGTTGACAAATTAATTGACTTTTCTCATGACGCCGATGACGCGACCTGCAATTGAAAAGTCCTTCTTGTTGTTCACGATAATAGGCTTGTACTTCGGATTTGCCGGACGCAGTTCGACGTGGTCAGAACTTGGATGGTAATACTTGACTGTAGCTTCGTTGTCGATTTGCGCCACGACAATTTCGCCGAGGTCTGCCGTTTTTTGCTGACGCGCGAAAATCAGGTCGCCATCGAAGATGCCTGCGTTGATCATGGAATCGCCCTTGACGCGAAGCGCGAAAACATCGCTACGGCAGGCGAGGAAGTCGCGGTCGATGGTGACTGTACCTTCGAGGTTTTGCACGGCGAGAATCGGCGTACCGGCGGCAACGCGACCGACGATAGGAATTTCGACAGTGTTGCTTGCGACCTTCTTGCCGGAATCGTTATCTTCTGTGTTGAGAATTTCAATACCGCGGCTGAGACGCGGAGAGCGGTTGATGTAGCCCTTTTTGATGAGAGCTGCAAGAATGGAACGCACTCCGTTCGTGGAGGAAATATCGAAGTGGTTGCCTATTTCGCGGACTGTAGGCGGCATGTGGTTTTCTTTGGAATACTTCTTGATGTATTCGTAGATTTCTTCTTGCCTGGCCGTCATTTCTTTGCGCTTGTCATTGCTTGTTTCCATTTTGTGCCTCTCGTCATAAAGGGTTCTGGAATTTCTATGTATAAAATATAATGCACAACTGGGCAATTGTCAATATTTTCACTGCACAAAAGTGAAGTTTTTTTATTTTTTTACATTTTTGCCTCTATTGGAGTAGGTCGATACGGATAAATTTGTATATTACGCTAACGTTGGAATGTTGGAGGATAATCTATGTCTTTTCGTATTTTTTCTCGGGTATGTCCGATTGTTGCGGGACTTTCCCTTTCATTTGCGATGCTTGCCTGCGATGACAGTTCCAGCAGTGGTCCTGAGTTTGTTGAACCGTCGAGCAGCTCGCAGTCTGCTGTACCCGCCAGTTCTGAAGGCCGTACAGATTTGCTGTCGAGCAGTAGCAAAACGAATACTGGCTCTGTTTCTAGCAGTAGCGTTGTGCAAAACGAGTCTCCGTCGAGTAGCAGTGTGGAAAAAAATGTCCCATCGTCGAGCAACGTTGCGCAATGCTACAAAGATGGCATGGCAAAGGTCACGCTCAAGAGCGTTGAAAACGTTAGAATTGGTTGCCCGAACACTATGACTTATTACAATTATGATTTGCAGATTTTCTATAAGTGCGAAGGCTCTGCGCTTATAGAAATAGATATGCCTCCTTGCGAAAACGTGTCTCTTGAGTCATGTTGTGGTGAAGTTTCTAGTTCGTCCGTTGTGTCAGGTTCTTCGGCGGTTCCATCTAAAGTAGGGTATGGAACGCTACAGGATATTCGTGATGGTAAAACCTACAAGACAGTCGTTATCGGGGGCAAAACTTGGATGGCCGAAAATTTGAACTTTTCCAAGAGCTCGGACGGATCGATTGTTCTAGATTCGACGTTCTGTTATGACGACATTCTAACCAATTGTGAAAAATATGGTCGTTTGTATCAAGAGGATGACGCTATCAAGGCGTGTCCGAGTGGCTGGCGTATTCCTACGGATGAGGAATGGGCGGCGATGCGTAATACTGTGAAGGCCGAATTTGGCGTGAGTGACGCGAACGCCCCGTTGCGTGCAATTGGAGCTTGGGAAGACAAGATTGCTGCGACCAACGCAAGCGGGTTTTCTGCACTTCCGGCGGGTTATCGAGCCAAGACCGGACAATACGATGGGGAAGGGACTAAAGCGTATTTCTGGGGCGAAAACAGCATGCTTTATTACGGGTGGATTCTCTCGAAACAGTATGAATTGGACAAGGAATCGTTAATTCGGGGATACTTCGCATACTCCATTCGCTGTATCATGTCAGAGTAGCAGCTTGCCGAAGGTGGATGAACCCGTTTTTTTGAAATATTTTTGATATTTTACTTAAATTTTGAGCAATCTTTGCTATATTTGGAGCACTTCGGGGTGTAGCTCAGCCTGGTAGAGCGTCTGCTTTGGGAGCAGAATGTCGTCAGTTCGAATCTGGCTACCCCGATACACAAAACGACCCCCTTGTGGGGTCGTTTTGTGTATGTGAGGGTACGCCAGAAGAACTGACGAAGTCAGTTCGACAAAATCCGGCGAGAGCGAAGCGAACACAGCCGGATTTTGGCCTTGACTTGAGCGCAGCTCAAGCAAGCCCGAAGGGCAAAACACGAAACGAAGTGAGTGTTTTGGCAATCTGGCTACCCCTCGATGCGCAAAAAAAATCTCCGCAGCACATTGCTACGGAGATTTTTGTTGTTTGGGGGATATATCCCTAATATAGTTATTCATTATCTTTAGAAAATCGCTTTTTACTTCACCAAATGGTATGACTGTATTTATTGTATCGCCTTGTTTTTAGTTAAATCCCTTGCTGATTATGTATGCAATTACCAATAATGCTCCGATGAGTTCCGTAATGATTACACACCAGAAGACGACAGGATGGTCCTCTTTATGGAAAACTCTTCCTCCTCGCATGGTGACTCGCTTGTCAATTAAACTGGCGCATGCAAAACAGAAAAGAGCTATACACAAAAATGGAGCTCCTAACGAGAGTCCGTTTTCATTTTTTGCTGGATAGAACAAAAGTCCAAGTCCGATAATGACAAAACCAAAGGTTTTAATGACTGCTGATTTTGAGTGCGCTTTCATAATTTGTTTGTAATATCTTCTAATTCTTTTTCAAAGAGTATTTATCCGTCGGGAAATAATCTATAAGAAAAGACCCTTGATAAACCGTGTAAAATTCAGTTCCGATATCCATTGCTAAATAAGTGCGTTTGCTGACCGTTATGCTCGATTTGCTACTGAATATAAGGTCGTAATGCATTCCAGATTTCGTTGTCCATGTATCTTTGTTGATAAGGATTTCTTTTTGGAGTGTCGGCTTTTGTGTGAACCTTGCCGGGAGTTCGATAATTTGTTCGATGGAAACGCCTATGGCGAGTAAAACCAAAAGGAGGATTTCTATAAAGAATTTATTTAAAGTGGGCTCTTCATGTTTTTTTCTTGGGGGCAGCACCTTAAAGAGGTGCAAAATAATACCGATACCAAAACTTAAAAGAAAGGCTAAAGAAATTCTAAGCAAAGTAAGGTAAAGTTCGCGTGTGGCGAGTGTATCTAAAAAGATTTCGTCGATGATGTTTCCGAGGCAATATGAATGAGCCTTTGCATGTAAAAGGATAAAAGCTGTAACAAAGCACGCTTCTAGAACGAATAAAATAATAAGAGTCTTTTTTCTGAAGGAAAGATTATGCTTTGTTTTTGGAGGCGGAAGTGGGAGAGGTTGACTCTCCATCGGTTGACTCTCCATCATCATTTTTCGGCGTCTTTTGGCGGCTCTGGACATGCTCACAATATAAAAAAAGCCCCTGCGGGGTTTCCGCAGGGAGCCTTGCATTGGTTGATTTTTACTTGAAATTTGCTGTAATCGTTTGGCCCGCGCCAACTTTGACCTTGTGCGGGTTTTCGGTGGAACCGTCCGACCAGCCCGTAAATACGCCTCCGCTTTCGGGAACGGCTGTCAGCATTAAATCGTTATTGCTAAAGAATTTGCCCTGATAGTTCTTGCTTGGCAGTTTCATGCCGTCAACAAGAACGGTTCCGTTTCCGCTTGCGGTGACAGTCATGGAGACTTCGTTTTCTAGGCCGAATCGTTCAACCATTTCTTTCTTGATAGTTTCGCTGCGGTTCCGGGCATAGGCGGTAAGCTTGCTTCCGCTCGGATCCCACGTGAACTTGCTTTGATTTCTCGGCCATCTTTGCTGGTCACGCTGCTGTTCTGCAGACGGAATTGTTGACATCATTTTTTGCACCGTCGTTTGCACCTTATCATAAGTCAGGTAGCTATTGAGAAGGATGCAGGCGTTATTGATGAAGAGCCGCTTGAAATCCGGATTTTCAAGGAGTTTTTTCAGCATGTTGCCAACGGTAGATGATGCGCCTCCCATGCCCATGCCGAATCCGCCGCCCATGCCGCCGGGGAATCCTCCACCCATACCAGGGAAATTGCCGTTGTTTCCACCTTGTTGGCTTCCCATGTCTTGACCAAGAACCCAGTTGAACATGTTCTGGTTATCTACATCGAAGCCGCTAATGCCGGGAGAAAATCCAAATCCATGGTCGGTATCGAATATAACGAATTTGAACGGTACTCCATTGCCGCCCCAAGCACGTACGTTGTTGTTCGGCCAGTCTCCGTTATGGAGATACATTTCGGCGAACATATACTGTGCAAAGCTATTGACATTGAGTTTGCTTTTAATCTGTTCGTAATTCTGGTTGTTTTCGCCTGCAAAGTTTCCGCCTGTAACGGAACTCACCATTTGGGTGAATTCTGTCGTGGAGGCCCCATTGGTGCCGCTTGCGGCCCAACCGTTTTGGCAATCGCTTCCTTCGCTACAGTTCTTGACCATGTTGATGGATTTGGAATCAATGCCGTAATTTGTTTCGACAAAACTTCTGTTCAGTCGTTCGCGCAAGTCGTGGATGCCAAAGTATTCGCCGTTGTAGAACACAACCACTTGCAGACTGCGCTGGTAATCGACTTCGGTCCCTTCCATGAGGGCGGTCATCATGGCGTCGCCGATGTAGTCCGTCCAGAAGCGGTTGCCGTTGTTGCGCAGGTTGAAGCTCTTGATTTTCTTAGCTTCGGGGCGCGTCTTGAAGAAAGAGTATTTCAGCACTTTGTCGCCGTAGTCGTCGTTATCCATCTTGATGGCGACACTCTTTTTGGGCTTGTAACGGCTCCAGTTGCCGATGATGGAAATTCCTGCATCGATTTCCCATGTTTTTTCGGTGGTGGCACTGCCTTTTTCGAAATATTCCACGTGTGCGGGGAGTTCCGTGTCTTTCCAGAAATTGGCCCCCTTGCAGGGTTCCGTGCATTTGGGGTTGTTGTCGTCGTTTACGTTGCCACCGCCCATATTCCACATACCGCCCATGCCGCCAGCACCGCCAGTGAGGTTGCCTGTGGCATAGAGACCGTCTGTAGAGTCGAACATGTCATGGTGATTGACTGTAATGGCAACAACCGGCATCGATACGCTTTCGTTGATGAAGTAGGTCTGTGTCGTGGTATCGGCGGCTTGGCCGTTCACGAATTCGGAACAGCGGACGACCGTGTTTGCAGTGATTTGCTTTGCGGTGGTAATTTGTTCTGAACTAGCCGTGGGGAACGAACCGTCGAATGTGCAGTGAATTTGGCCGCCTTTTTTCGGGGTAAGCGGTTCAATGGTCAAGTTCTTGTAGAAGCCCGCTTTCGGGAGTACTGATTCCTTGGGCTTGTGGTTGTCATCGTATTCCTTTAAGCCGCTAGAGGAATTTGCGGTCATAGAGGCATTCGAAATGGCAACGGAACTGGACGACTTTGCAGCCGGAATTTGTTGCGAGTTTGCCGAACTGCTCTTTGGTGCGTTTGCGGAACTTGATGGGTTGGGCGTAGTCGATGCAGTCGAGGAAGAACTCTTGGAGGTCGCGGCAACGCTCGATTTGCCCGTCGAAGGTGAAACTTGCTTACTAGAATCGGCTGGGTTTACGGTGGACGCAGAAGATCCGTCTAATGGAGGCAAAATGCCCAGATTGTTCGGGTCGTCTAATGGATCCGTTGAGGTTGAACTCTCGGTGATTTGAGCGGCATTCCCAAAAGGAGCTGCGGCGTTATCGTCAGAGCAACTGCAAAAATATGTACTCGCAAAAGCGAGCATCCAAACAAGGTGTTTTTTTTTCATCTCTCATCCCTTGAAGAAAAAAATAACCCCCACACTCTTTTATGGAATATAAGTCGTTTTTTCCATATTTAACCATATTTGTTGTTTTTTTTCATTAAATGTTGTGAAAATTGTCAATTCTGTAAAAGAATCGATACGAAAGGGCTCAAAAAAGCGTTCCGCTTAGGCGAAACACTTACGAAGTGTGACTCAAATCACTTTGGGGTTTAAAAAAGAGAGCCGAAACATCTTTCGACTCTCAAATTTTTTTTGCGTCTCTAGTAACTAATAACTAGTAACTAGTAACTGCACCGCAGCAAGGCTTGTAGTTGAATGGTTCGCAGTTGATTTCCCAACCACAAACCACTGTCTACTGCCTACTTACTCTTCGGCAACTGCACAGAAATGTGGATGTCCTGCAACTGCTGCAAATCCACTTCGCTCGGGCTCTGGTCCATCGGGCTAGAAGCGCTCGTGTTCTTCGGGAACGCGATGTAGTCACGGATAGATTCTTCACCTTCCATGGTAGCGACAACGCGGTCAAGACCGAAGGCGAGACCACCGTGCGGAGGAGCGCCGTACTTGAATGCATCGACGAAGAAGCCGAACTTGGTCTTGACCTGTTCTTCGGTAAGGCCGAGCAAGCGGAACACCTTTTCCTGAACTTCCGGGTTGTGAATACGGATAGAACCACCGCCAATTTCCACACCGTTAAGAACAAGGTCATAAGCTTCAGCGTTGCAATCCTTGAGGTTGCCGCTGAGCATCATGTCCAAATGTTCCGGAAGCGGGTTCGTGAACGGGTGGTGCATAGCCATGTAGCGGCCTTCGGTGTCGCTGTATTCGAACATCGGGAATTCGGTAATCCAAACAAATTCACGCTTCTTCGGATCGCGGAGACCCTTGATACGGGCGACTTCCAAGCGGAGCTGACCCATAGCGGTTGCAGCAACCTTTTCGGGGCCTGCGATGAAGAACATCATGTCGCCGCACTTAGCGCCAACAGCGTCGCGGAGTTCGTTAAGTTGTTCGGTAGTAAAGAACTTGCCGACCTGAGTTTCCACTTCGTCATTTTCCTTGACGCGCATCCACACGAGGCCCTTGGAACCGTACTTGCCCACGTAAGCCGTGAGTTCATCGATCTGCTTACGAGTAAAGTCAACGCAACCCTTAGCAGCGATACCGCGGATCTTGCCACCAGCGGCAACACAGTTCTTGAACACGCCAAAGTTGGACTTTGCACCGATTTCAGACACATCGTGGATTTCGAGGTCGAAGCGGAGGTCCGGCTTATCAGAACCGTACTTGAGCATCGCTTCTGCCCACTTCATACGGCGGATGTGACGCGGCGGTTCGAAGTTCCAAACCTTGCCCAAAACTTCAGTCACGAACTTGTCGAACATTTCCATGACTTCGTCCTGGTTCACAAAGGACATTTCGACGTCGATCTGCGTGAATTCCGGCTGACGGTCGGCGCGGAGGTCTTCGTCGCGGAAGCACTTGGCAATCTGGAAGTAGCGGTCCATGCCGGCAATCATCAAGAGCTGCTTGTACTGCTGCGGAGACTGCGGGAGGGCGTAGAACTTGCCTGGGTTCACGCGGGACGGCACGAGGTAGTCACGGGCGCCTTCCGGAGTGGACTTGCAAAGGCACGGGGTTTCGATGTTTTCAAAACCGTTGGCGTAGAAGAAGTCGTACACGGCCTTGAGGAAGCGGCTCTTGAGGAGGAGCTTCTTCTGGATCCACGGACGGCGGAGGTCCAGGTAGCGGTACTGCAGGCGGAGGTCGTCGTTTTCCTTGCATTCTTCGTTCGGGTCGTTAATGGCGAGCGGAGAAGTGAGGGCGGCGTTCAGGATTTCGAGCTTGTCAGCCTTGACTTCGATTTCACCCGTGGCGAGCTTTTCGTTGGTGTTGCCTTCTTCGCGGGCGTAGACCTTACCAGTCACGTAAATAACGTATTCGTTACGGAGCTGTTCGGCGGTCTTCAACACGTCGGCGTTGTAGTCGGGGTTGAAAACGATCTGGGTCTTGCCATACTTGTCGCGGAGGTCAACGAAAATCACACCACCATGGTCACGGCGGCGATCCACCCAACCGGCGAGTGTTACGGTCTGGCCAACATCTTCCTTGCGAAGCTGGCCGCAGTTATGTGTACGTTTCATGGTTTGTATCCTTGAAGATAATTTTTCGGGGGGAAAGATAGAAAAAATAGTGGTTAGTGGTTGGTGGTTAGTGGTCAGAAAGTGCAATTTGAAGCGTGTTATCTTGAGCGAAACATTGTGGAACCGAAGAATCTAGGAATTTGTTTTATAGGGGTGGGGGGAGGATTCCCCCTCGCTTCCTTCGGCATTCTCAGCGGACCAAGGTCCCTGAGCTTGCCGAAGGGCCGCTACCCCTTCGAGCGGGGCCACCCCGCAACGCCCCGTTAAAAGCAATTGTTGTCGGCTTGAACTTCAAAAGTGGTATGTGCAAAATTCAACACCCCAAGGAAAGAAGTAATCCACAGTTTATCTTTATTAAAAAAGTTTGCCCAATAAGGATTCTCTTTATCGAATAAAGCTTTTTCTTCCTTCGTAAAATTCTTTGGATAATCACCAAAAAGGAATAAAATTTTTTTTCTTATCAAAGGATATCGCCTGATGACCGCAAAGACCTACATAACGAACTTGCCAGATTTTATCACCTTCATGTTTCTTGTAGAACTCAATCTTTCTTGTTTCTTTGTCAACCGGAGCCACCGCCGTAGCCAACAATAATCCGTTTTTCGCTTGCTGAATCGTTTAAAATAGCATATATTCATAACAAGATATTCCCAAGAGAACAAAATGAACAACGACATCATCATTACAATCATCATAGCGAGTTCCCTCATCATCCTTGGTTGCATATCCTTTTTTCTCAAGAAGATTTTCTCTCCCTGGCTCCAGTGCAAATTTTCCAACGCCAAAATAAGCATTTTCCAGCTTATCGGGATGCGGCTCCGTAGAGTTCCGCTGGAAACAATCGTCGAAGCGTACATCTACAGTTGCAAGGCTGGTATCCCTATTGACATAAAAACACTTGAAGCCCATTGCCTTGCCGGAGGCAATGTACTAAATGTTGTCCATGCACTCATCTATGCAAAAGACTCACTCATCAAGCTTGACTTCAAACAAGCCGCAACTATGGACCTTGCCGGTGGAAACGTGCTCGAAATTATAAAGGGATATCAGGACAAGAAACTCCGTGAACTTCTCGAAGATTTAAAAAAGCCATAAAATTAAATTCAACAGCATTGCAAAAACAACATAAGTAATATCCACAAAAATACATGTATATACAAGCTAGCAAAACACAGCCGCAGCAACATTAAGACGATAAACTCTAACCGTCTTCCAGCTTTTCCTGCTTGTACATTTCTGTTTTACCTCAGCTCCTAAAGAGCCCCTATAAGACAGAGTTGCTAGGGGTGGGGGTGCCAAATGGGGTGAGTCCGACGCGCTGAATCCGGCTATTGATTGGATTTTTCATTTGGGTTTATGGGGCTGGGTTCGATAATCTAAAAAAATGTATTGACAAAAGAGCAATATATTTGTATATTATAAGCATGAACATCACGGAACACGCACTCGATAGGATGGTTGAAAGAGGGTTCACCCCTGAGATGCTTGGAAAGTTTATGAATTCCAGCTATCGCATCGAAACTGCGAATGATGGACGTTACAAGCTCGTCGGTGTCGTGGACAGTGTTTCATGGACTCTTATCGTTGAATCCGACATGTACACGGTGGTTACCGTGAGAAGATCGCACGGAGGTGAAGTATGACGAAGGAAGAATTCAAGAAGGAACTTATGGCCGCCGGTCATGTTGTGGTGGAGAACCATCTGACACCGGATGAGTTGGAAGAAGTCGAACGCGAGCTTGACGAAACTGTGGGATTGGATGACGAACGGGTTGCTGAACTCGTTGCCAAGGCTAAAGCTGCACTCTCTAAGGGGCACAAACGCATGAGAATGGTATCGCTTAGGCTTGATGACGAAACCATCGAGAAAATGAAGGCTAAAGCTGCTGAAATGGGGTTGCCTTATCAGGCTGTCGCTCGCAGTGTATTGAAGGCTGCTTTCGCTTAATAAACTTCATATTTCCCAAATCTCTTGCCCGTGGTGTTTGCTGCGGGTATTTTTTTTGTGCCTTTTTTTAACTTTTTGTTTTACCTCAGCTCCTAAAGAGCCCCTATAAGACCTACTTTCTGAATATACCTTGATTTATGTGGGTTCGCAAACATTTTGACGTAGAAAAAATCAGAAATATTGGATTAAATCTCGGGATTTCGCCAATGGGCAAATCAAGTCCTCAACTCGGCTCCAAAAGTAAGCTGAAAAAATATGAATTGGGAATGTATTTCCATACGGTTACACCCCCTGTAACATCCCTTACGGAGCGTGTAAATATCCTACATCATGTGTAAAGTTTGCGTTACGGCATGGATTTTGCGGGCTCTATGAAATATCCTTTTATCCCTCATTTTTGTCTTTTTATCCGTTTTTTTTGCAGGTAAATAATATTTTCGCAATTTTTTAACGAAAAATTTGTCTTTTTCTTTTTTTTACTTGTATATTCTTTTCTGTGTTTAATGAAAATGCCCTATTTTGGGGTGTTTTTACATGATTGGAGATTTAAATGGCAGAAGATTTGCAAGCTCTTATGGAACGCATCCAGAAGGATGCTGTCGATAAAGCAGAACTCGAAGCAACGTCTATTATTTCAAAGGCAAAAGAAAAGGCCGCCGAAATCGTGAAGGCTGCCGAAGAAGAGGCCAAAGCCAAGCTGGAACAGGCCGACAAGGACGCGGTCGCGTTTACGGAACGCAGCGAACGCACTTTGGAACAGGCCGCCCGCGATTTGCTCCTCTCGGTGGGCAAGAATCTTGAAAAAATGATTCTAGATCTCCTGAATCTCCAAGTTGAAAAATCTCTTGATGAATCGACTGTGAAGTCGATGCTTTTGACAATTGCAAAGAGCTACAGTTCCGATATCGAAATCGATTTTTCCGAAGCCGATGCAAAGGCTCTTTCGAGCTTTGTCATGGGTGAGTTTGCCAAGCAGCTCAAGGCTGGCGTGAAGGTCGAAAGTGACAAGGGTGTCAAGTTCGGATTCCGCGTGAAGCTCAACCAGGGCAAGGTCAGTCACGAATTTACTGAACAGGCGATGGCGGAATCGCTTTCTGCCTTGCTCAGACCGCAACTCGCAAAGATTGTAAACAAGGCCGCCCAAGGCAAGTAAGGCGGTTCGATGAGCAGTCCAGCATATTTGATGGCATCGCTTCCGATGCTGCAACTGGGCGACGTTCCGCCCCTTAGCATGGCCGAGTTCCGTGGCCGTTGCGAAGGTGTGCTGGACGCCCCTGAACTTCAAGCACTCGACGCCCTCTTGGCGGGCGAAGAATGCGATGATGAATTTGTTCGGGATTACCAGTCCCGTGAAATCCAGATGAAAAATGTTTCCGGAAGGCTTCGTGCGCAAGCGTGGGGCCCTGAAGTGCGTTTTGCGGAACGTTCTTTTTCTGGTTATGACGTCACTTTCGCAAAGATGATCCAGGACGCGTTCATGAAGTCCAGTCCGCTTGAAAAGGAACTGGATATCGACCGCGCCCGTTTCTGGCTTGTCGATGCCCTTGCCGGAGTGGGCGAGGGAACTGTCAAACACGTCTATGCTTACGCAATCAAACTTAGGATATGCGAGCGTTGGGCGGGAATGAACGAAGCTGCGGGTGACAAAGCCGTCATCAATGTTATTAATGCAAACGATCCTGCGTTTAAGCAGGAATGATTGGAGGTCCATTTTCAATGGCTAGTATCGGAAAAATAACCGGCGTGAACGGAAACTTGATTCGAGTCAAGTTCGAAAGCGCTGTTTCCCAGAACGAAGTAGCTTATGCAAAGCTCGTTTCGAAGAACAAAGATGGTAAGGCTGAAATCATTCCCCTCAAGAGCGAAGTGATTCGCATTCGTGGTGATTACGCTGAACTTCAGGTATTCGAGGATACGACTGGCTTAAAGGCTGGCGACGAAGTCGAATTTACCGGTGAACTTCTTTCTGTTGAACTTGGCCCCGGTCTTCTTACGCAGGTGTTTGACGGTTTACAGAACCCGCTGCCGAAGCTCGCTGACGAATGTGGCTTCTTCTTGCAGCGCGGCAAGTATTTGAAGGCTCTTCCGCGTGATGTGAAGTGGGCTTTTACTCCGGTTGCGAAGGCGGGCGATGTTGTTGTCGCTGGCGATACGCTCGGTACAGTCCCGGAAGGCGTGTTCACGCACCGCATCATGGTGCCGTTCAAGCTCCTTGGCAAGTGGACTATAGATTATATTACTTCTGCCGGTGACCGCACCGTCGAAGAAGTTGTCGCGAAACTCAAGAACGACAAGGGCGAAAAAGTCGATGTGACGATGGTGCAGACCTGGCCGGTGAAGATGCCGATCAAGGCTTTCGAAGAACGTCTCCGTCCGAGCAAGCCCTTGACGATGCAGCAACGCATTATCGATACGTTCTTCCCCGTGATGCAGGGCGGTACGTTCTGTACGCCGGGCCCCTTCGGTGCCGGTAAGACGGTGCTCCAGCAGCTTATGAGCCGCTACGCCGACGTGGACATCGTGATTTTGGCCGCTTGCGGTGAACGTGCAGGTGAAGTGGTGGAAACCCTCCGCGAATTCCCTGAACTGATTGACCCGCGTACCGGCAAGTCCCTCATGGAACGTACGCTGATTATTTGTAACACGTCTTCGATGCCGGTGGCTGCTCGTGAAGCTTCCGTGTACACGGGCGTGACTCTCGCCGAATACTACCGCCAGATGGGCCTGAACGTGCTCCTCTTGGCTGACTCCACATCCCGTTGGGCTCAGGCTTTGCGTGAAATGAGCGGCCGCTTGGAAGAAATTCCGGGCGAAGAAGCCTTCCCGGCTTACCTCGAATCTGTGATTGCCGCCTTCTATGAACGCGGTGGCGTGGTTCGCCTGAAGGACGGCTCTACCGGTTCCGTGACGATTTGCGGTTCCGTGTCGCCTGCAGGTGGTAACTTCGAAGAACCCGTGACCCAGGCCACCCTGAAGGTGGTGGGCGCATTCCTCGGCCTTACCCGTGAACGTTCCGACCAGCGCCGCTT
This sequence comes from uncultured Fibrobacter sp., assembly GCA_946415675.1. Lineage (GTDB taxonomy): Bacteria > Fibrobacterota > Fibrobacteria > Fibrobacterales > Fibrobacteraceae > Fibrobacter. The sequence goes on along the minus strand of CAMKTL010000018.1, from coordinate 22,147 downwards.
CCCGGCAATCCACCCGCTGGATTCCTGGTCCAAGTACGAAGGCATCATCGATTCCAAGAAGGTTGCCGAAGCCCGTCACATCCTCGCGAACGGCGTGGACGTGAACAACATGATGAAGGTGGTGGGCGAAGAAGGTACCTCGATTGACGACTTCGTGATTTACCTGAAGTCCGAATACCTCGATGCCGTTTACCTGCAGCAGGACGCCTATAACGAAATCGACGCCGCCTGCTCCGCCGAACGCCAGAAGTACGTGTTCGACAAGGTTTACACTATCCTCAAGACCCCGATGAAGTTCAGCGAAAAGGACGTCGCCCGTACGTTCTTCCTTAAGCTCACTCAGTCGACGAAGGACTGGAACCGCGTCAAGTTCGATTCCCAGGAATTCAAGGACCTTGAACAAAGTATTTTCGCTTCCGTGAAGGAGGTTTCCGCTAATGCATAATGTGGCATACCATCGTATTGAACGCATCGCCGGTTCCGTGATTACGCTCCGTGCCGAAGGTGTAGCAAACCAGGAACTTGCCCAGGTGACAAGCTCGTTCGGAACATCCCTTGCCCGCGTGATCCGTATTGACGGCGACATGGTGGACTTGCAGGTGTTCGCAGGTGCCCGTGGTATTTCGACTGACTCCGAAGTGCGCTTCCTTGGCGAACCGATGAAGGTCCCGTACAGCGAAGCATTGCTCGGCCGCGTGTTTAACGGTGCCGGCAAGCCCCGCGACAACGGCCCCGAAGTGGACGGCGAACGCATTACTATCGGTGGTCCTTCCGTGAACCCCGCAAAGCGTATCATCCCGAAGACGATGGTGCGTACGGGTATCCCGATGATCGACGTGTTCAACACGCTCGTGGTTTCGCAGAAGCTCCCGATTTTCTCTATCGCCGGTGAACCGTATAACGAACTCTTGGCCCGTATCGCATTGCAGGCCGAAGTGGACGTGATTATCCTCGGCGGCATGGGCCTGAAGCACGATGACTACCTGTACTTGAAGGACTTCCTCGAAAAGAACGGTGCCTTGAGCCGTACGGTGATGTTCATGCACACCGCCTCTGACCCGATCGTGGAATGCTTGCTCGTGCCGGATGCTTCCCTTGCCGTGGCTGAAAAGTTTGCTACCGAAGGCAAGAACGTGCTCGTGCTCCTCACCGACATGACGAACTTTGCAGACGCCATGAAGGAAATCGCCATTACGATGGAACAGATTCCGTCGAACCGTGGTTATCCTGGCGACCTTTACTCTCAGCTTGCTAGCCGTTACGAAAAGGCTGTGGACTTCGAAGGTTCGGGCTCCATCACTATCCTTGCCGTTACGACCATGCCTGGCGACGACGTGACCCACCCGGTTCCGGATAACACCGGTTACATTACCGAAGGTCAGTTCTACCTGCGTAAGGGCCGTATCGAACCGTTCGGTTCTCTGTCTCGTTTGAAACAGCAGGTGAACGGCAAGACCCGTAGCGACCACCGTACCATCATGAACACCATGATTCAGCTGTACGCAAGCTACAAGGAAACTTTGGAAAAGCAGTCCATGGGCTTCAACATGAGTAACTGGGACCAGAAGCTGTTGAAGTATGGCCAGCGTTTCGAAAGCGAAATGATGGACCTTTCCGTCAACATTCCGCTGGAAAAGGCTTTGGACCTTGGCTGGGAAATCCTTGCCGACTGCTTCGCTCCTGAAGAAACGGGTATTCCGACCAAGATGATCAACGAATATTGGCCCAAGAAGGGGTAATATGGCGAAGGTCAAGTTAACTAAAAACGCCCTCAAGGCGGAACGCGACGCATTGAAGCGCTTCCAGCGCTATCTGCCGACGTTGCTGTTGAAAAAGCAGCAGCTGCAGATGGAAATGCGCACGCTCCAGGAGAGGGTGATGGCAAAGCGCGATGAAGAGGACAAACTCCGCAAGAGCATGGCTTCTTGGATTTCGCTTTTTGCCGAACCTATTGAGTGGAACAAGTATCTCTCGGTGAAGAGTGTCGAACAAGGCGAAGGCAATATTGCCGGCGTGAAGATTCCGACGTTTAGCGGCGTGGAATTCAACGTGACTATTCCGGATTTCTTTACGACTCCGGTGTGGCTCGATGATGGTATCCGTAGCCTGCAAGGCTTGATTTCTCTTCGCCTCGAACGCCGCGTGCTCGAGCGTCAGTACGAACTTTTGTCTAAAGAATTGCGTACCACGAGCCAGCGCGTGAATCTGTTTGAAAAAGTCAAAATTCCCGAATCCAAGGATAACATCCGCAAAATCAATATCTTCTTGGGCGACCAGCAGACAAGCGGTGTTGCCCGTAGTAAGCTCGCGAAGGGCAAGGCTACGGCGAAGGCGCTTGCACTCGATGCCCAGAGTAAGGAGGTTGCCGCATGATTACTCCGATGAAAAAGGTGACCGTTCTTACGCTTGCGAGCCGCAAGGAAGAGACTTTAAAGGCTTTACGTGAGATGGAAATTATCCATCTGACTCCGCTACAGACTGCAGCCGGTGCTGCTGTCAATGGTGCCAAGGGCGCTGTTGCGCGCGTGCAGAAGGCGATGGAAGTCGTTCCTGATAAAGTGCGCAAGGGTGTAACGCCTGCGACGAAAGGTGCTAGCGGTGTAACGCTTGTCGAAGAAATCCAGACGCTTATTTCGGACAAGAAAAATGCCGAAATCCAGTTGGAACAAGCCAAGGAGGAACTCGAAAAGCTTGGTGCTTTTGGAAATCTTGATCCGCGTACTGTGAAAGAGCTCGCGGCAAAGGGTATAGTTGTTCGCCTTTATCTTGCCGATACTTCGAAGGAACCTTTTGAAGTTGAAGACGGAAATGCTTACAAGCATGTCTTCTGCAAGAATGAAAACGGAACCTATATCGCCGTCATCAACAAGGGCGATGTCCCTGCCAAGGTGAAAGGCGTGTTTACCGAAATTGCCATGCCTCTCAAATCGCTCGAAGAATATCGACTGATTGAAGAAGAATCGAAGACGACGATTTCGGCTGTTGACGAACGCTTTGCTCAGCTTGCGTCTGTGAAGGAAGACCTCGAATCGCGTCTTTTGGAAGTGACGGACCGCTACAATCTCGTGGAAGCTTCTGCAAGTATGCTCCAGAATAGCCAAATTGCTGCGCTCCAGGGATTCTGCCCGGAACCGCGCGTTGCCGAAATCAAGGCGGCGGCCAAGGCGAACGGCTGGGGTATCCGCGTCGAAGACCCGACGGACGAAGATAACATCCCGACGCTCCTCGGCTACAACAAGCTTTCGCGCCCGATGCAGTGCCTTTACGACATTATTGGCATTTCTCCAGGCTACAACGAAGTCGATGTGAGCTCTGTGTTCCTCTGCTTCTTCAGCTTATTCTTTGCGATGATCGTGGGCGATATGGCTTACGGCCTGTTGTTCCTTGGCATTGCGCTTTATGCGAGAAAGAAAATGCCGAGGGCGAGCAGTGCCGGGTTCCATTTTGTCTATTTGATGAGCTGGGCGACTATCATTTGGGGCGCCATCAATGCAAACTTCTTAGGCCTTACGCCGGAACTTGCAGGGTGGAGCTATTACCTCGATATCGCTAACTATGATTTCTTGCCGGAAGGCGTGCGTAACGTGCTCTACTGGATTCGCAGCTCTGCTCCGATGGATCCGGCGAAATTTGAAGCTTACAGGCAGTTCTGCCAAGGCTTTACGTTCTTGCCGGAAAGCTTTGTGCCGAAGGGTGTTGGTGCATCCCAGATGCAGCACATTCAGTTGTTCTGCTTCTGCATTGCCGTGGTGCACTTGAGCATTGCTCATGCTTGGAACGTTGTCGTGCGTATCAAGCGCAAGTCCTCGACGTTCATGGCGCAGGTGGGCTGGCTCATTGGCGCTTGGGTCATGTTCTTCCTTGCATGCAACATGGTGCTTGGAATCGAAATGCCGGCATTTGTCATCCCGATGTTCATCGTCGAAGTGGTGCTCTTGCTGCTCTTTACGGTGCCGCCGAGCCGCCTCAAGCAGGACTTCATCAGCATCCCGATGCTCGTGCTCGATATTGTGAACAGCTTTACCGATGTCATCAGTTATATCCGTCTCTTTGCTGTGGGTATGTCTGGTGCCGCCATCGCAGAAGCTTTCAATGGAATGCTTTCGCCGCTCTTTGGCTCTGCCGTGGGTGTTGCGGGGGCAGCCATCATCCTGCTCTTTGTGCATGGCTTGAACATTGCTCTTGCCGTGATGGGCGTTGCAGTGCATGCCGTACGTCTTAACACACTCGAATTTTCAAATGGACTTGGACTTGAATGGAGCGGCTTTGCCTTTACTCCTTTCGCCAAGCAAAAAAATTAAACCAAGGGTTAAATCCCGCTACTTAATGAGGAAAAAACAATGGAACCGAATACAATGGTTACTCTCGCTAAAATGGGTGCTGCTGCCGCTCTCGGCATTTCGGCAATGGGCTCTGCCCTTGGTTGCGGAACGGCTGGTATGTCTGCTATCACGATGTGGAAGAAGGCTTATGCTCAGGGCAAGAGCGCTCTCTTCACTCTCTTGGTGTTTGTCGGTGCCCCGATTTCCCAGACGATTTACGGCATGCTTTTGATGAACTTTATCTTGAGCAAGGCTGCCGAACAGGGCTTCACGAACTGGGGCGGCTGCCTCGGTGCCGGTATCTTTGGAGGCCTCGGCATGATGGCTTCTGCTTGGTATCAGGGCAAGTCCGCTGCTGTGGCTTGCGATGCTCTCGGTGAAACCGGCAAGGGCATGGTGAACTACTTGATGGTTCTCGGTATTGTTGAAACGGTCGCTTTGTTCGTGCTCGTGTTCTCCATGATGGTGCTTTAATCGAAAGAGGTTGCACTTATGGATAACGCACAACTTTTAACGCTCGCAAAGCTCGGTGCGGTGGCGGCCCTTGGCCTTGCCGCAGTGGGTTCTGCGCTGGGCTGCGGGACTGCCGGCATGGCGGCCATCGGCGCCTGGAAAAAAGCGTACCTAAAGGGTAAAAACGCACTCTTTACACTGCTCATCTTTGTGGGTGCTCCGATTGCGCAGACCATTTACGGTATGCTTCTGATGATGTACATCTTGAACAAGTCTCAGGCAAATCCTGGCAACTGGGCTGCTTACCTCGGCGTAGGCATTTTCGGTGGTATCGGCATGATGGCTAGCGCTTGGTACGTGGGCAAGTCTGCGGCTGACGCTTGCAACGCTCTTGGCGAAACCGGCAAGGGCCTCGTGAACTACCTCATGGTGCTCGGCGTGGGCGAAACTGTCGCGCTGTTCGTCATGGTGTTCTCGATGATGCTCGTGTCGTAGCATTCACACAGAACAATTGTGAAAGCACCCTGTCACTGACAGGGTGCTTTTGTAATAAACTCATTGTGTTAAGTTGTTTGTTTCGTTCAGCTAAAAGACGGCCTCATTTTTCCTTTCATTTTTATAAGCAAGGCTGTTAAAAAGTATAAACGCATTTTAATTAAATAATACCTTATCAGTTTCCTTGTGATTAAACAAGATTTATCCATATTTTTTGAAATCGCTTGGAGTTCTTTCATATTAAAAATTCGCTTTAAGGATTTCGCAATGTTAAAAACTGAAGTGTCTAATATGGATTGTGTTTTGCTGAAACATATTTCAATTATATAATTATTTATTTTTTGTTCAAGAACTTTGCTTAAAAGATTATGCTCTTTTAAAAGCGTTTTAATTCTTTTCTCGACATTTACTAATCCGTCAATGTACTTGAAATAGATTTTCCCATTGTTGCTAGTGCCGTTTTTATTAAAGCAATATTCATATAGGGGCTTGTCCAGAAAATAAATTGAGGAAACGGATTTTAGTAACAGCTCGACAAAAAATATTGTATCTTGCAGACAATAAGATGATGGGTTAAACCTTATATTTAATACGTCCTTCTTTATAATCAGCGCCCAAGAATAGCAGGCGATGTTGTCATCGAGGGTAACTAAATGAGGTATTAATTCCCTGATTTCGTTATTTCTAAGAATCTTATTTTCATAACCTCTATGATTTTCGATACCTGTTGAGCCATTTCTTTTATGTTCCCATGCTTTGCATCTAACAACATCTACATTTTTATTTTCAATAGCCTCGACCATATCCTTTACAAAAGTCTCGCAAACATAGTCGTCACTATCGACAAACATAATGTATTCGCCGGTGGCGTTTTCTATGCCTATATTTCGAACATCAGAAAGGCATGTGTGTGATTCTTTTTTGATGATTTTAATTCTTTTATCTTTTTTTGCGTATTCATAGCACATTGATAAAGAATTATCGGTAGAGCCGTCATCTACTATAACCAATTCAAAGTTTTTGTAGGTCTGCTTAAGAATGGATTGAATGCATTTGTCCAAAGACAATTCTACATTATATACTGGAACCAGTATACTGACTTTGTTTTCCATGAAAAGCTTCTTGTATTTTTGAATTTAGCGTTATCGTTCGAGCTGGAAATAGATACCGGCGAGCGGCGGGAGCTTGATGTTGAGGCTGCATTGCCTGTTCTGCCACGGAATGTCTTCAGTCCAGACTTCGCCGAAGTTTCCGACGTTGGAGCCGCCGAACATTTCGGAATCAGTATTGAAAATTTCTTTCCAGGCTCCACGTGCAGGGGCTCCCAAGCGATAATTCTCGCGAACGACTGGCGTAAAGTTGAATACGCAAAGGATCATGTTGCCGTGGTCATCTTTACGTACAAAGCTTACGATGGAATTGTCCGCGTCGTCGCACCAAATCCATTCAAAACCGGTGTAGTAGTGGTCGATTTCCCAAAGCGGGGCGTTTTCCTTGTAGATGTGGTTCAGAACCTTCATCATTTGCAACATTTTCCCGTGGCTATCCCAGCTGACGAGGTGCCAGTCGAGTGACTGCTTTTCGTTCCATTCGCGGAATTGGCCGAATTCGTTGCCCATGAAGTTGAGCTTCTTGCCGGGGTGCGCGTACTGGAAAGCGTAGGTGAGGCGGAGGTTTGCAAATTTTTGCCAGTTGTCGCCCGGCATCTTGCCGAGCATGGAGCCTTTGCCGTGTACCACTTCGTCGTGACTGAAAACTTGTATGAAATTTTCAGAATAAGCATAGACCATGCTGAAGGTGAGTTGGTTATGGTGGTACTTGCGGTGAATCGGTTCGTGCTGAATGTAGCTGAGGAAATCGTTCATCCAGCCCATGTTCCACTTGTAGTGGAAACCGAGACCGCCTTGCTCTGGCGGACGTGTGATGCTCGGGAAGCTGGTGGATTCTTCGGCAATGAGAATGGCATGCGGCGTGAGGCGGCCCATGATGCTATTGAGGTGCTTCAGGAACTCGATTGTGTCGTAGTTGATATTGCCGCCGTCTTTGTTCGGAACCCACTGGCCGGGGCCTTTACCATAGTCGAGGTAGAGCATGGATGCCACCGCATCGACGCGGAGGCCGTCGCAGTGGAATTCCTTAAGCCAGTACATGGCGTTTGCAATGAGGAAGTTCTTGACTTCGTTACGGCCGAGGTTGAAAATGTAGGTGCCCCAGTGCGGGTGTTCGCCTTGGCGCGGATCGGCGTGCTCGTAGCAGGCGGTGCCGTCGAAACGGCCGAGTGCGTGTGCGTCCTTCGGGAAGTGTGCTGGAACCCAGTCGAGAATCACACCGATTTCGTTCTGGTGGCAGAGATCGACAAAGTGGCGGAACTGGTCGGGCGTGCCGTAGCGGCTCGTGGGGGAGTAGTAGCCCGTGACCTGGTAGCCCCAAGATTCGTCGAGTGGATGTTCAGCAATCGGCAAAAATTCTACGTGGGTGTAGCCCATTTCCTTGAGGTAGGGAATGAGTCGTTCGGAAAGTTCGTCCCAGTTGAGAAAACGGTCGGGGTCTGCCGGGTCGCGACGCCAGGAACCAGCGTGGACTTCGTAGATGTTCATGGGGCTTCCGAAGACCTTGGTTGCCCAGTGCGTTTGCATGTAAAGCTCGTCGCCCCATTCGTAACCATCGAGATGTGTGGTGATGGATGCTGTTGCAGGGCGTACTTCGGCGAGTTTTGCAAGCGGATCCACTTTTACATGCAGCTGACCATCTGCGCCGTGGATTTCAAAGCGGTAGAGTTCGCCTTCGCCAAGATTCGGAATGAAGATTTCCCAGATTCCGCTTGCACCGAGCATGCGCATCTGGTGGCGGCGCCCATCCCAACTGTTGAAGTTCCCGACAACGGAGACTGCGCGGGCGTTCGGAGCCCATACGGCAAAGTGGACACCCTTGAATCCCTGATGTTCGACGAGGTTTGCGCCGAGCTTGCGGTACAGTTCGTAGTGCGTACCGGTGGCAATGAGGTGCCTGTCGAATTCGCTCAACACGGGCATGAATGCGTATGGATCGACAAGCGTGTATTCGTTGCCGTCTTCTTGACGGATAATTAAGTTATAAAAGAATGGTTTGTATTCCAGGTCGAGGATGGCTTCGAAAAATCCCGTGTTGCCGATTTTCACAAAGTCGAATTCTTCGGTGCCGTCACAAGATTCGCCTCGGATAAAACTGGCCTGCGGCTGGTAGGTGCGGATGACGGTCTTTATTCCACGGTCCGTTTCGAGCGGGTGAATGCCCAAGATAGAAAAGGGGTCTTTCGTTTTGAAGTCCCAAATGGCTTGCATGTTTTCTGCGGTCAGACTGGTAAAATCATTCCATTCCATATATTTTCTCACTTAATGTTTTTAACGCAAAGAAAAATAACATAAAAACGGAATGTTATGCGATTCATGACAATAAAAACTGTAATTTTAGAGCTTTGTAAGGTATGCGGTCGCGCTAAAGCGCTTTGGGCTCGCTTCGCTTCTCGGGATGACTCCTGTGATGCGTTCACTGCCTACTGCCTACTAAGCTCTACCAACTAAGACCTATCAACTAAGCACTACCAACTAACCTTCACTGGATCCTTCGCGTTGCTCAGGATGACGAGTCTTTCGTCTTGACTTTTTGTTACATTTATAACAAACGGAGGCTTGCAATGGCTGTTGTGATGGATGAAAACGCGAATCCGATGAAATTTGAAAAGATTTTCAAGGTGACATCGGAGATGATTGACGAAAATAAACACATGAACAATGTGTGGGCAGTACAGTGGGTTCAGGATATTTCGATTGCACATTCTGATTCTGTCGGTGCGACCGATGTTATGTACCAGCTCGGTTGTGGCTGGATGATTCATACTCAGTTTGTAGAATATAAAAATCAAGCTTTTTTGGATGATGAAATCCGCGGAACGACGTGGGTGGCAAGCTACAGCAAGGTGATGAGCGTGCGCAAGTGCCGCTTTGAACGTGTCTCTGACGGCAAGGTTGTCTTTGAATCCGAGACGCAGTGGGTGCTGATGGACATGAAACGAGGCCGTCCGTTCCCCATTCCGCAAGAAATTAAAGATAGATTCCAAGTGAAATAGGTTTGAGCAATGGGCGCGCACCTGCGGTGCTTTGAGGTCGGGACTACGCCCCTTTGATCCTTTTATAATCTTGGCTTTGCCGCGTTTTGCATCGCTTTCAAACGTCGCAGAACTTTTTCTGCGATGTTCTGTATTTTGGAGCGCATGTTGCCGGGAGTGATTCCGTAAGGTGGATGAAAAAATGTCACGGCGTCAAAGCCTTTTTGCACCATGATATTGCGTTCGTGGCTGAATGTCTTGAATCCGTAAAAACCGTGGTAGTTGCCGGTCCCGCTCATTCCGACGCCGCCAAATGGAACATCTAAATTTTCAATCTGGATGATGGTGTTGTTCACGCAGGTAGAACCCGAGGTGGTTTCGCGCAGTACACGGTCGATGTTGCTTTTTGACTTCCCGAAAATGTATAGCGCAAGTGGCTTCGGACGGTTTTGGACAAACTGGATAGCCTCGTCAAGAGTCTTGTAGGCGACAATCGGAAGAATCGGTCCGAAGATTTCGCTTTTCATGATTTCCATGTCGGGAGTGATGTTTGTGAGCACTGTGATGGGTGTGTAGCAGTTCTCGATATCGCTTACACCTCCGATGATTTGCGTAGCCCCTTTTGCTATAGCGTCTTTGATGAGTGCGGCGTGACGTTCTGTTGCCCGTTTATCTATGATGTGAACAAAGTCATTACTCTCGTGCCGCTTGGCATCGGTATCGCCGTACATTTGTTTAATTTCGTTTGCGAATGCTTCTGCAAATTCTTGGACTTTGTCTTGCGGACAAAGTGCGTAATCGGGAGCGATACATGTTTGGCCGGCGTTGAGCGTTTTACCCCAGGCAATCTGCTTGATGATTTTTTTGATTTTTATGTCGGGGAGTAGAATTGAAGGCGACTTGCCGCCGAGTTCGAGGGTGATGCTGGCGTGATTTTTAGCGGCCATTTCTGCTATGTGGGCACCGACTTTCGGGCTTCCTGTAAAGAAGATGTGGTCGAACGGAAGTGCTAAGAGCTTGTCTCCAATTTCTGAACCGTTTCCTTCGATAATGGCAATTTCATTTTCAGGAAATGTGTCTGAAAAAAGCTTTGCGAGAAATGCGCTTGCATGCGGTGTCTTGTGCGAGGGCTTTGCGATGATGACGTTCCCTGCCGCAATGGCCGAAATGATTGGGTTTACTAACAAAAGAAATGGATAGTTCCATGGCGAAAAAATGAGCACTCGACCCTTAGGCTCGTAGTGGAGTCTGCTTTTTGTCGTAGGCAAGAAGAACACTTTACTTACTCTTTTGTCGTTCATCCATTTTTTAAGGTGATTTATGGTGTAGTCAATTTCTTCGATGGCGGGGAATATCTCGCTGAGCCACGCTTCGAATTGAGGCTTGTGGAAGTCTAGCCAGACTGCTTTGTAAAAATCGTTTTGACGCTCGACAATGGCATTGCGGAGTTTTTTCAGTTTTTGAATGCGTTCCTTGGCGGTCGTCAGGGCGATTTTCCAACGGTTCTGCCCTTGTTTTTCGAAAATATTTTGGATTTTTACAGATTCTGTATCACTCATATGATGTAAGATAGAACTTATCCTTTGAAAAGTAGAGATTCTATCGTTAAAACAACGCTTTTTATTCAATGTTGTTTTTCGTGAATCTATTTAATTTATAAATTAAAAATATGGGTTCCTTGATTCGTTATAAAGGTAAGCAGCCCCAGGTTGGCGAAAGAGTCTTTTTGGCTGAAGGCGCTTGCCTGGTGGGCGATGTGAGCATCGGTGATGATTCGTCGGTGTTCTACAATGCTGTGTTGCGTGGAGATTTGGCTGAAATTAAAATCGGCAAGCGTACGAACATTCAGGATAATGTGTGCATTCATGTTTCGATGGGTGTCGGCGTCAGTATTGGCGACGAGGTGACTGTCGGTCATGGTGCGGTACTGCATGGCTGTACAATCGAGGACAATGTTCTTGTGGGCATGGGCGCGGTCATCATGGACGGTGCCTTGGTCATGAAAAATTGCATTATCGGGGCGGGAGCGCTGGTGACCGCTGGAAAAAATTTCCCAGAAGGGTCTTTGGTGATGGGTTCGCCTGCGCAAATTATTAGACCTTTGACAACCGATGAAATAAAGAAAGTAAAAACTGGCGTGGAGCATTACCTTGACGCAAAGGATGAACTTCTAAAAAATGTATAAGTTCTTTTTCCTCATTAATCCGGTGAGTGGTGGTGGTCAAGGTAAGGTTATTCATAATTTCCTGCCTGAAATCATGGAATCCATGAATTTCAAGGCTGATGAATGGAAGTCCGAATTTACGCGGAAAGAGGGAATGGAAGAGCAAATTAGGGATGCCATTGCTTCGACTGAAACGCTTGTGGCGGTCGGTGGCGATGGAACGGTTTCGTCTGTTCTTTCCATTATGCTGACATCGGAATTTGCGGATAAAGTCCAAATTGGATTGATTCCTTTGGGAACGGGTAACGACCTTGCTCGTGTGCTTGGCCTGTATAAGCCGTTTGTCGATAAGGGCTTGCTTTATCTTGTACGTAGGCTTTTGATGGCAAAATCAAGGCCGTTTGATATTTGGACGGTCAATGGCAAGTACGCTCTTGCGAACTATTTTTCGGCGGGCATTGATGCTCGTATCGCACATGATTTTAATCAGGACCGCGCATCAGGTGTTATTTCGTCAAATTCCGTGGTTGCGAATAAACTCCATTATGTTAAACGTTTTTTTGCCGACAGAGCTTACCATTTGAAAAGCGGTTGGCTTTCGATGATTGAAAATACGCCGAAGGTTAAGGAAAATGTTGACTTGACAGGGCATACGACTGTCATTGTCGGCAATATTCCGAGCTTTGCCAGTGGCGCAAATCCGTTCTTCAAGTCGGATATGGCGGATGGCTATTTGGAAGTTGTCTGTGTGCCGAATATGTTGAATTTTTTGCTTGCGATTGCGGTGGGAAATATTCCGGTTGTGGGCTTCTTCCTCAAAAAGTATTTGCTTAAGTCCCGGAAGGTTCGGTCATTAACGCTTGAGCTTGCGGACAATGAATTTATTCAACTGGATGGAGAAGACTTAAGCGGAAAATTGGGCAATCGCGTTACAATCCAGTTTGCTTGCCAAGTGCGTATGCTCTCGTTGGAGGAATGATGCTTTCGGTTCCTTTATCGGAAGTTTTAAAACAAATGAACTTAAAAATGCCTTCGGATGAGGGCGTTTTGAATTTTGAATTGACAGGATTTTCTTCGCTGGATAAGGCGGGGCCGCACGATGTCTCGTTTTGGACGGGCGATGCCAGGACTGAAACGGGGCTTGCCGGGAATGCGGGCGGCGTGAGTGCTAGCGCTTTTGCTGGTGTTACGGCGGGGTTGCTTTTTGTCCCGAGTTTGTACGAAAAATATTGCGTTGGCGGTCGTTCAGAACTTTTGCCGGATGTGCGTTTTGTATGCCCGGTCGAAAATCCGTACCATGCGATGGTGACGTTCATGAAGGAATTCGTGGAACGTCGTGAAGTTTTTGAACCGACGAAGATTGCGGCAACGGCGCAAGTCCACGCTTCGGCGGTTGTTGAAGGAGTTGTTGGCGAAAACGTTATTGTCGGGCCGGGTTGCGTTGTGATGAAAGGCGCTACGATTGGTGCAGGGACAGTCCTTGAAGCCAATGTGACTGTCTATCCGCGTGTGACGATTGGCGAAGATTGCGTGTTCCAGGCGGGGGCGGTGATTGGCCCGCGCGGCTTCGGATTTTACGAGTACGAAGGCAAACGTCGGATGGTGCCGCATTTGGCGGGCGTCCGCATCGGGAACCGCTGTAGCTTTAGCGCCAATGACGTTGTCGCAGCAGGCTTTGTTTCGCCAACGGTGATTGGCGATGATTGTCATTTTGATACGTTTGTTCAAATAGCCCACAACTGCGTGCTTGGAAACAATATTTTCATGGCGTCGCAGTCTGGCGTGGCGGGTTCCGTTGTGATGGAAGACAATGTTGAATTTGCTGGTGGCGTACAGTCGGCAGGGCATTTGACGATTGGCAAGGACGTGAAAGTCGCAGCCAAGGCGGGCGTGACCAAGAGTCTCAAGGCAGGCAAGGTTTACGCAGGCTACCCGGCCGAAGAAATTGACGTCTGGCGTCGTTCCGTCGTGAAACTCCGCATGATGGGCAAGAAATAATTTTATAAATTCCCGTTATCTAAATGAAGAAAGATTCTCGTAAAAGCCCGCGTGAGTGGGAATTTTGTTCTGCGTCTTTGTCATTCGGCAGGGCGAGCGTAAAAATTGAAGTCCAGGAGTACAATCCGCAACTGGAACCTCGTGTCGAATGGCGCGTGGGCGGTCGTTCTTTTTACAGTACCGATTGCGCGAAGTGCTTTACGGATTTGAAGTTCAGCGTCGCCCGTACTGCAATTTATGAATCTGTCGAAGGTGCTCATGCGTTAAAGCTTGCTTCGCCGGAACACCTTGCGCCTGTTTTTTTGATGTGGCCGACTCGCCGTTTTGTGGTCGATGTCGCCAGCAATGAAGAAAATGGCGAAGGAAAAGTCGCAGAAGTTCCGCTGATGGATGGGAGTGCGCTTCCGTTTTTTAGCACACTTCGCAGGAATGTGGGAGTGCCTGAAGAACTTGCTTTTTATGATGCTCCGGTACATGCGGCATGGGATTTGTTCCGTACGGATGTCGCGGACACTGTGCAGGCGCAAAAACCTTATGGTTCCGTTAAAATTACGCCGAGCGAAGCGTTCGAAGTGGAATACATCCTAGAGCGAAACGAAAACGGTTGCGTCTTTAGGTCGGCGGCGAATGTTTCCATTTATTCGGCTGAAGACTTGTATAACGTTTTTGCTGCGAGAACTTTCATCTTGAAAAACGAATTTGACGAAGCCCGCAAGGCCGGTTTGCTTGGCGGGGTGGATGAATCCTGTGGGCTTTTGCTCGATAATTCTGAGGTGGCGAATGCACCCTTTAGAGTTGCCGACGAACCTGCTCGTCATAAAATCCTCGATCTGTTGGGAGACCTTTGCTTTATGAAGCCCAAGCTCCCGAAAGTTCGTCTGGAAATCATCAACGGTGGTCATTTAAGCCACAGAACAATCTTAGAAAAGGTATTGCCCTATGCTTTACAATGAAGAACAAGTACATGCCCTCCTCCCTCAGAAGGCTCCGTTTGCTTTCGTGGACGAAATTCAGGAAATCACCGAAGGTGACCAGCCGTCAATCGTTGCTGTTTGGCACGTGACGGGCAAGGAAAAGTTCTTTGATGGACATTTCCCGAACAATCCTGTGCTTCCGGGCGTGATTCAGATTGAATCCATGGCTCAAGCGGCAACGCTCTTGACGATGATTGCGAAGAAGGCCGATGTTGAAGGCAAGCGTCCGGCTTTCATGGGTGTCGAAAGCTGCCGCTTCCGCGCTCCGGTCATTCCGCCGCAGGACTTGACGCTCAAGGCAACGCTTGTAATGGCTCGCCATGGCATTTATAAGTACACAGGCGAAATCTGGCAGGGCGAAACGCTGATTTGCAACGCAAGCTTTAGCGCTGCGATGGTATAATTAAGGCTGTGTTATGACGCAAACTGACGATAAATTGAACGTGTTGATTTTGGCGGCGGGGCTTGGCACAAGGCTAAGGCCCTTGACTAGCGAAATCCCGAAGCCGTTGGTTCGCGTTTATGACAAGAGCATTCTTGAAATCCAGATGGAACGGGCGAAGTCGCTTGGCGATGTTCGCTTGCATGCCAATGCGCATTACCTGGCTGACCAGATTGTAAGCGAAGGTGAACGCCTTGGCTTTGAGCGCGTTTGGGTTGAAATGCCGGAAATCCTCGGTACGGCAGGACCGTTGCGCCGCATTTATGCGGCGGGGTATCGCGGAGGCCTCTTGATTATGAACGGCGACGCGTATTGCAGTTTTGACTTGCAAGCGTTTGTGCGGAATGCACGAGCCGCATATGAGGCGGGGAAGGCGGATGGCTCGAACCGCTGTGAGGCGGCTTTGCTCGCTGTGGATTTCCCGAAGGTGAATACGTTCCGCGTGGGTGCGGATGGTTGCCTTGTAGGCGTTGCTGGGCGTTTCGGAAGCGAAGAAGGTCGTGCCGCGACGTTCTCCGGAATCTCGTGGTACAGCGACGAAGCTTTGGCGAGAATCCGCGACGGCGAGTTTGACATCCGTGAATTCTGGAAACAGGAGATTGCGGCTGGCCGTGCGCCGTTTGTCGATATGTCTCAGTTGCATGCGACTTGGATTGACATGGGTTCGCCCGAAGGTCTCATGGCTGCTGTGGAAGCGCGTTTGCAGGAACTTGGGCATGATCCGAACGAGGCCGTTGTCGAACCTGGTGTTGCTTTGCCTGCCGACGTGAAAGTCAAACATTCCGTGATTTTTGAGGGTGCCGAAATTCAACCCGGCGAGACCATCGAAAACGAAATTCGTGGCAAGGGTTTCAAGTGGATGGTTAATGAGGCGTCATCCTGAACAAGCGTAGCGCAGTGAAGGATCCAGGAAGATTTTTTAAGAGTTTTTGATTATGCGTAAATTTAGAGTAGTACTTGTTGAACCGGAACACCCGCACAATGTGGGTTTTGTCGCTCGCGCCATGCATTGCTATGCATTGCCGGAACTTTATATTGTCTATCCGAAACGCGACAAGGTCTTGGACAAATCTTACCATACGGCTGCGAATAGCCACTACATTCTGGATAACGCGAAGGTCGTTCACAAGTTCGAGGATGCGATTGGCGATTGCTCTTGCGCCGTTGCTTACAGCCGCCGCATTTTCGCAAGCTCCATCAAGCATACGATGGTGCAGAACTTGTCTGATATGCTCCCCGAAGATGGAACGATTGCGCTGGTGTTCGGTCGCGAATCTTGTGGGCTTGCGCTTGAAGAAGTGAACGCTTGCACATATCAGTGCGAAATACCGGTGCCGGGACTCATGAGTTTGAATTTGGGGCAGGCTGTTTCGATTAGCTTGTACGAGCTTTGCCGTTCCGGGGCGCTCGCGAATGGCGAGGGCCGCGCGAAGCGCACAACGCGAGGCGTTGCCGAAACGGGGCCTGCGACAATCCAGCAAATTGACGGCTTCAAGAAGTTCCTCGACCGCTACTTGACGGGGCAATACCATGATCAGGCTTGGCGCGACAGCTTCCTCAACACGCTCTTGCAGCGCTTGCACCCGACGCGTAACGAACTTTCCGCTTTGTTTGGCCTCTTGCGCAATTTAGCCGGCAAGCCCGCTCGCTTGGAACACGCTGCCGAAAAAGCCGCAAAAATGGCCGCCCAGGAGTCCACTCAAAAGGCCGAATAGAGGAGACGTTGGACATGTACGAAATATTGCCCTATAGCCATGAGCAGGAATCGCGCTGGGATCGCTTCGTCATGGAAGATTCCATGAACGGAACTTTCTTGCAGACGCGCAAGTTTCTGAACTACCATCCTGAAGGTAGATTCACGGATGCTTCGTTCTTTGTGGAAAAAAGCGGTATTGTTGTTGCCGTTGTTCCCGGCTGTAATGTTGAAGGCAAATTCGTATCGCACCAGGGATCCACTTTCGGCGGCCCGGTCATCTCCAATGATTTTTATTCAGGCAACAAAATTCTCGAAATCGTCAAGGATATTGATGATTATATTGTCCGAAATTTCAAAAATGTAAAGCTCAAGCCGACATCGCCGATTTTTGCAACGGTTCCGACCGATTTGCTTGATTACGCCCTAGAACATTCGGGTTACAGTCGCCACACAGAACTCAGTTGCTTTACGCCTATTGCTAAAGATGTGGATCCGCTGGAAAATTGCAAACGCGAATGCCGCCACAATTTCAGGCAATCCGAGAAATTAAACTTGACATACGGCGAAATCCCTGAAAGTGAAATGGAAAAATTTTACGGTTTCCTAGAGCTTTCTAAGGCTCGCCATAACACTAAACCCGTACATTCTTTAGCGGAATTGCGCGACCTAAAAAAAAGGTTCCCAGAAGAAATTTTGTTCCGTGGCGTTTGGCAAGACGGAATCTATCTGTCGGGCATGATGATCTTTTATTTCAGACAAGCGAAAGTCTATCATTTCCAATACTTGGCTCCCGACGATTCCAAACGCGAAACGAGTGCCACAACTGCGTTGTTTGTAAACGCAATGCGTGAGGCGGCCCAGGTGGGTTGCGAAAAATTCTCGTGGGGAATTTCAACTGAAGATGGCGGCGCTTATTTGAACGAAAATCTCTACCGTTTCAAGGAGTCGTTCGGTGCGCTTCCGTGCGTGAATGCGAGATACGAAAAATAATCAGGTCACAGGTTGTAGGCGATAGGTATTAGGGAATAAGTTTCGCTCTACCTTTTTTTTTGACGGCAAAGTCGCAAATTTAGTCTTATAAACTAATCCCTATTTACTTCTTTAACAAAATCCTCGTACTCGTAGATGTAATCGGATTCGTCATAGTGTTCCGATGCTAGTACCATGCAGACTGCACCCGAAGAGAAATTCTCGATTTCGCGCCAGTGCATTGTCGGGATATAAAGTCCGTGGTATGAACGATTCAGCGAATATTTTGTACGGGTTTTGCCATCGTCCAGAATCACGTCAAAGCTACCGCTGGCGGCGATAATCAGCTGACGCAGTTTGCGATGGGCGTGGCCCCCGCGTGTTGTTCCGCCGGGAACATCGTACAGGTAATAGACTCGTTTGATGTCAAAGGGAATCAGTTCGCCACCTTCGACAACGCTTAGGTTGCCGCGCTGGTCGTGGGCGATAGGGATATCAATCAAACGGGGTTCTTTAAGCTGTCTTTCGTTCCATTCCATGCCTTTAATATAACAAAACCACCTCAAAATGAGGTGGCTTGAATGAACAAAACTGTGTTGCTTTCGACTGTTCTTAGTCTTCAAGTGCAAAATCGACGGTTGTTACGACACGTACTTTCTTGATATGCGGCGTGTTTTCATCACGGTAGTCGATGGAAAATACACCTTGCGATGCGTTTCTAATTTTACCAAGTTTGCTTTCGGAATCTTTTGCGAATTTTTCGGCTGCAGCACGAGCGTTCTTGGTCGCATTTTCGATCATTTGCGGCTTGATGTTGTTTAGACCCGTAAATTCGTATGAGGCGTAGTTGTTGTTGATGACGATACCCATGTCTATCAAGTTGACCATCTTTTGTTGCAAATTGCGAACGGCATCGACTTTGTCCGTTGCAATGGTGAGGTTGGAATGGCTAGAGTAACGGAAACGAGAGTGGTTTGAACTGTACGTATTTGCTTCGTTGTCGTTTATGCTTGGTACGTTGAACGTAATTTCGTTAGCGGGTATGCCGTTATCGACGAGGAACTGTTTGATTGTGTTGTTGTTCTTTGCTATTTCTTTAAACAGTTCCTTCATGTCGTTTCCGAGAAGGCCGTAGCTGATGTTCCAGAAAACCTTGTCTGCAGGAACTTCCATTTCGGCAAGACCGCGCACATGCACGACGCGACCGCGGTCGCTTGCCTTATCGATGCCGAAATAGACCAAAACGCCAAAAACCACGATGGCGATGGCGAGAATGATTGATTCAGGAATACGTGTTTTCATTATCAATGCTCCTTTTTGAGTTTATTGAACAATAATAATTTTATTTAGAATACATAATTTGTTTTTCTTCGCTTTATCGCCGTCAAAAAAGGAAAAAATAAAGTCATTCGACTTATCGAATGACTTTTGATGCCTTGAATTTGTTTATTGTCTCCAATGTTTCAACTGCGAAAGATGCGAATCGAAGAACTTGCGCCTTTCCGCATCTGGCGTATTTTCCGGATTAGGCATGTGCGAAAGCAAAAAGTCCAGCAGTGTATTCTTGTCGGTGTAGGCGAACTTGCCGTCGGCATAGCACCACTTGCAGTAATCCTCGTTGAAGTTGCCGTCGAGTTCGCGGCTAATCATCGCATCGTCACCGAGGGGCATGCCGCAGCACTGGCAAAAAAGTTGGCGCGGGGCACCGAGCAGCGTATTGATGGAAACGTTGAATTCGCGAGAAAGCACCTTGAGCATTTCGGTGTTCGGCTGCGTCTCGCCGGTTTCCCAGCGGCTAACTGCCTGCCTGGTCACGTGGATGCGCTCGGCCATTTGGTCTTGGGTGAGATTGTGCTTTTCGCGGATGTTCTTCAAAATATCTTGGGTCGTCATAGAATCTCCTTTGTTCGATTACGGAGTCAAATATACTTACGGCCTGACACAAATGCAAGAAACAGGCTGTTGCGTTGTGTAAAATGTTCGCTTGTGCTTTTATTTGCTATTTTATAATCGAAATTTTATTAAGGTTTTTTATGCTTAAAATGAAACATGTGTCTTTGATTTCTGCTTTATCTTTTGCAACTGTGATGTTTGTCGGTTGTGGCGATGATAGCGGAACATCAGTAAATGAAGATAACAAAGGTTCTGAACTTGCCGAAGATTCGTCGTCGGGCAGTAGCCTCAAAGCGCAGTCTTCGAGTGCTAATAAAAAATCTTCATCGTCCAGCAAGGAAAATGCAAAACCTAGTTCAAGTAGTGTGAATGCGGCGAATTCGTCGAGTTCTTTCGGTAAATCTTCTAGCAGTAATAAATCTTCCAGCAGTAGCAAAGAGGCGACTTCGTCATCTTCTAGTTCTTTAATTGAACTGATTGAATCTTCATCATCGGTAACACGTGTTGGCGATGTTCTTGTCGATAGCCGCGATGGTGAAACCTATAAAACGGTTTATATTGGCAATCAGCATTGGATGGCCGAAAATTTAAGATATCGTGCCGTAGAATCGGATACTTCCAAGGCTGGAAAAAAGGGGCGTTATTATTCTTGGGCGGTTGCTATGGATACCGCGGAAACGCCTTGTAATTCTGAATTGTGCAAATTTGACCGCGTGCAGAGACAAGGTGTATGCCCTAACGGTTGGCACATCCCTTCGTACGAGGAATGGAAAATCTTTTTAGATGAAATCAATGCGTTGAGTTCGAATCCTCTCGAAGTTATAACCGACGATAAAGAAGATTGGGACAAACCCGGTAACAATTTAACGGGCTTTACGGCGGTTCCGGCAGGAATTTATTCTGGGGGAATCATCTATAGACCATATCAGGCGTTAATTTGGAGTTCAAACAACGAAATTACCACCGCACAGATTGATTCTGGTTACGCTTTTTGTATGAGAATTACAGACAAGGGCCCTCGAATCGAAGGCCTTGAAAAATTTGCAAATATCTCTGTTCGCTGTATCGAAAATTCCGAGGCTTCTGAAAAACTGGATTACTTGAACCATAAGGAATATAACGGTCCTTACGGTGAGTTGACTGATTCTCGTGACGGGAAAAAGTACAAAACGGTTGTCCTGAATAACATAGAATGGATGGCGGAAAACCTGAACTTTGAAACGCCAACAAGTGTATGTGGCGGTGCGGCTGACAGTTGTGCAAAGTATGGACGCCTTTATTCGGACGCAGAATACAAAACGGTTTGCCCGGAGGGGTGGCGCATTCCCAAGGATTCGGATGTCTTGAGCCTTATTCCTTTCGATGGATACAAGTACATAATCGGTTACGAAATGAAATCGACTTCGGGTTGGGTTTACAAGAAAGGCGTTGAATACGGCTATGACGCAAATGGTTCCAATGCCATTGGCCTAAATCTCCTTCCGCAAGGTTTCTATTCCGATTCAACATCGTACATGGGACTCCACGAGAACTCGGGATTCCACATAGAGCGTGCTGGAAATGTCGATTATGCATTTGCTGTGGCGGCAAATAAAAAAGAAGGATGGTTCGGAGAAACCGAAGGCTACCATGTCCCGGTCCGCTGCGTAAAGGACTAATTGGTTGGTGGTTAGTAAACAGTAGGATGTTCACTGAGCCTGCCCCGGACTTGTTCCGGGGTCATCCTGAGGAACGTAGTGACGAAGGATCCAGTGATGTTTTTAGTTGGTAGAGCCTAGATAATTCCTACCTCCGAATTAAAACAGTCATCTTCGGAATCTGAATTATTCCAGGATATATGCCTTCGTGATTTCCGCGGTATAGGCCATGTGGATGTCACGCTTGCCGTTCTCGCCTTTCGGGTAGAATTTTTCGAGGTCATCGGGAGCGATGGCTTTTTCGTCCTGTAGCTGTTTATAGACAACCTTGCATTCGAGTATGAGCGGGTATTCCTTGACGGCGGGGACGTTCACGGTTTCGCCGGCCACGTAGCTGAAGCCGAATTCTTTGGCCTTGTCCATGTCGCGGCCGCTGTTGGAGCCGCACTGGGCGATAAGTTTTTTCGGGGAGCCTTCGCGCGGGATGCTGATGGTGAACTCACCATTCTTTTCAAGAAATTCAAACGTGTAGCGGCTCAGGCGCACGAATGTCGTAAAAAGTACGCGGTTCCATTCGATGCCAAGCGAACCCCATGAGATGCTCATGGTGTTTGCCTTGCCGTCGGCTGCAGCGGTGAGGAGAGCTCCGCGATTGAGCGAACTCAAAATTTCGCTAGCGTAGTCCAGTACGTTGATTTCTTTTTTCATGTAATGTTCCTTTGCCTTGTTTGTTCTGTCATCTTGGAGCGTGCAGAGGACGCAATAGGATTCACAAGACTTTTTTACTTTCTAAATATACACTTTTATATATTTGCACTATGACCACGAAAAAAATCAAAATTCAATATCTTGACGATTCTATCACGCGCCTCACGTATGTGGGCGGCAAGTCCGACTGGATTGACCTCGCGGCGGCGGAGACCGTGACGCTCAAGGCGGGGGAGTTCCGCTTGATTCACCTGGGTGTCGCGATGAAGTTGCCCGAGGGGTTCGAGGCGCATATCGCCCCGCGCAGTTCTA